>NZ_MVHT01000005.1 GCF_002086275.1 Mycobacterium intermedium
TCGGAGGGCGCCGACCCGCACCCGGACCACGTCAACGTGACGGCCGTCGGCGTGTGCCTTGACCACACCGGCGATCGCTTCACACAGGGACAACTCATGCATGGCTGGGCCTGAACGGACGGAAGCCCATGGGCACTGTTCTACACCGTCGATCGTCGGTGCAGCCACGGGCGGCCGGGGTTACGGCGTCAGCCAGGGGTGCTCGGGGCCGGAGCCCACCTTTGTTCGATGCGGCCGTAGCGCCAGACCAGCACGGCGACCACCCAGGTGGCCACGAACATGCCGACAACCAGATAGCCGACGAGGTTGAGGTTGACGCCGCTGATCCAGGTCCAGAACGGACCGCGCCAGCCGAACTCTTCGGCGACGAGCCCAAGCAGTTCGACGGTGCCGATCAGTAGCGCGACGGCCACCGACAGTCCGGTGATGGTGAGGTTGTAGTAGATCTTGCGGACCGGGTTCGAAAACGCCCATCCGTAAGCGAAGTTCATGAACGAGCCGTCGATCGTGTCCAACAGGCACATGCCCGCCGCGAACAAGACGGGCAGACACAGGATGGCGTACCAGGGCAGTCCCGCAGCCGCGCTGGTGCCGGCGAGGACCAGGAGCGCGATCTCGGTTGCGGTGTCGAAGCCGAGCCCAAACAGGATCCCGACCGGGTACATGTGCCAAGACTTGGTGATCGACTTGGTGATGGGGCCGAGGAACCGGTTGATCAGCCCGCGGTTGTCCAGTTGTCGCTCGAGTTCCGTTTCGTCGTAGTCGCCCCGGCGCAACCGCGCGAAGACCCGCAGGATGCCGACCAACACGGTGATGTTGAGAATGGCGATCAGGTACAGAAAGACCCCGGACACGCCGGTGCCGATGAGTCCGGTGTAGCGGTGTAGCGCGGAGGAGTCGTCTGAGACCGGCCCGACGACGGCCTTGAGCCCAGCGACGAGTAACGCCGCGAGCCCGAAAACCACCGAAGCGTGGCCGAGCGAAAAGAAGAACCCCACGGCGAGGGGGCGCTGCCCGTCGCTCATCAGCTTGCGGGTGGTGTTGTCGATCGCGGCGATGTGGTCTGCGTCGAACGCGTGGCGCATGCCCAGGGTGTAGGCGGTCATCCCCACCCCGACTCCAAAGGCTTTGCCGCCCAAAAAAAATTGTCCTGGCTCGACCAACAGGACCAACGTGACCCAGCCGACGATGTGCAGCGCGACGATAATCGCGAGCATCGTGCCCAGGCGCCACCACTCCGCTGGCATCAACGCGCTACGCAACTTCAGCCACCGGGACGACCGCAACTCGAGGGCTCCACTGGCCACGTCGGTCCTCTTTGCATCGGCAGGGGCAACAGTCCCGACTGTAGGTTCGGGCCCACGCCAGATGCAAATTGCTTGCAGGAACTGCATAAAGGGGCACGGGGGCATTGGTAATCCGGGGCTCCTGGCGCGACACTGGATACGTGACGACTGCGCTGCCGGGACTGGAGCCGGCGGTCACCGAGCGGATGGGCGAACTGCTGCGTGCTCGCGGGCTGCGGCGCATGGCGTCGCGGATCCAGGTGCTGGCGGTACTCGAACCGGTCAACGGGCACCTGTCGGTTGCCGATATCCGGCATCGCCTCGTCTCCTCCCTCCCCGGCGGCGCCCGGCCGCCGGACCTCGCCACGATCTACCGCACGGTCACCACCCTGGTCGACCAGGGTGTGCTGCATGCACTGACACTCGACGGCGGTATCACGACCTACGGGCTCGCGACCGCCCCGCATCACCACGCGGTGTGCACCCAATGTGGCGCGATCATCGAGGTGCCCGCGCGTCAGCTGAGCTCGGCGCTGCAACATGCGATGGCAGGCAGCTCGTTCGCACTGTCGGAGCAGGCTGGCCTAACGCTGCGCGGCCTGTGCCCGCGGTGCCAAGACACCGTGGCGGACTTGGCTGACTCGACCGGTCCGCGCGCTACGCGGCGGCGCTGACATCCACGCTCAGCGCAAGCCCAGCAGCGCGTTCTCGACCACTTCCGCCAGCGCCGGATGGATCCAGTACTGGCCGCGGGCCATTTCCGGGACGGTCAGCCCAAAGCTCATCGCCTGGATCAACGGCTGGATGATCGAGGACGCCTGGGGGCCCATGATGTGTGCACCCAGCAGGCGGCCGGTGCCGCGCTCCGCGACAAGCTTGACGATCCCGGTGGTGTCTTCCAAGGCCCAGCCGTAGGCCACGTCGCCATAGTCCTGGACCTTCACCAAGATATCGAATCCCTGTGCCAGCGCTTGATTTTCGGTCAAACCGACGGTCGCCAGCTGCGGGTCGGTGAACACCGCCGACGGTACGAAGCGGTGGTCGGTGACCACCATCGACTCGGTGTCGTCCCAGTCGCGCAGCAGATTGTGCTGAACCACCCGCGCTTCGTGGTTGGCCACGTGTTTGAGCTGATACGGCGACGACACGTCGCCCAGCGCAAAAACCCCACGGGCCGAGGTTCGCTGATACTCGTCCACCACCACTTGGCCGTGGCGAATCTCGACGCCGGCCTGCTCGGCGTCCAGGTCGATGTTGGCGTCGCGTCCGGTGGCCACCAGCAGCAGATCAGCATCGATGGTGGAGCCGTCGTCCAGGATCAACCTGACGCCAGAGTCACAGTCCTTGCTACCCACGATGTTGACTTGGGTGCGCAGCTCCCACTTGGTGGCCGCGATCCGGCTGAACCGTTCGCAGATGGTGTGGTCGTATTGGCGCAGCAGCGTGCCGCCGCGCATCACGATGGTGACCCGCACCCCCAGCGAGGAGAACACGTGCGCGAATTCCGCCGCCACAAAACCACTTCCGGCGATCACCATATGCTCGGGCAGCTCGGGGATCCGCATAATGGTGTCGCTGGTGTGGTAGGTGACCCCGCATTTGGCGATGGCCGGGGGAATCCTCGGCGATGAGCCGGTGGCGATCACCACCTGCTCCGCGGTGAATTCTTCACCTCCGTCGGTGCGCAACAGATAACGCCCGTCGGGCTGCACCGGGCCAAACCGGGTGTGGTCCCTGTACACATCGACGTTCGGGGAGGCGTTTCGATACTGTTCGCCACTGACCGCAATCGGGTCGATGCGACCGAAGACGCGCGAGACGATGTCGTCCCAGCGGATCCCGTCGATATGCGCGTCGATACCGTACCGGGCCGAATGCCGGATCGTCTCGGCGACGTCGGAGGCGTAGACGAACATCTTGGTCGGGATGCACCCCACGTTGAGACAGGTGCCACCGAAGGTGCCCTGTTCGCAGATCGCCACCCGCTTGTCCGCGTATCGATCGTCGAGAATGCTGTTGCCGGAACCTGTTCCGATGATGGCGATATCGTAGGTTTCCATCCGAGGTCCGTTCACCCTTCTTCTTGCGGTGCAGTTGATGCGGACGCCGATCCGGCTGCCGAGGTGTCGCCGCTGAGGTGATCGTCCAGCCAGCGGTCCAGGTGGCGAAAGGCTGTCTGGCGCGGCTCCGGGAGCGACAGGAAGACGTCATGTTTGGCGTCTTTCACCGGGATGATGGTCGAGTGGTTTCCGATACAGCCGGCCCAACGTGCGATCTGGGTGACGTCGAGGACCGCGTCACCGCGTTGTAGTTCGTCCGGGTCTGCGTTTTCGGGCACGGTGTGGTCCGAACGCAGAATCAGGTTGGGCACGCCGACGTCGAGCCCGCGATGCAGGCGGGCATGGCCGCGTCGCACGGCATTGAGCCAGCCGAAGGTGATCGGGAATCCGCCCACCGGCTTCCACTGCAGGTTGTAGTCGAATTCGCCGTAGTAATCGCGGTGCAGGGTGGTGCCATAGCCGCCCGGTGTCGGTGCGCGGGCCACGCTCTTGGAACGCACGCGCGATATTGCGGCGATCGTCGCCGAAGTCACGCGAAAGCGCAGCACCGCCGGTCCGTGCAGGTCCAGGAACGGGCTGTTGAGCACCAGGGCGTCGACGTCGGCAGCTGCGCTGGAGCCCTGTCGGCGCAACCTGTCCAGCCACAACGCCACGATCAGCCCGCCCGCGGAATGGCCGTACATCAGGACCTTGGCGTCCGGGTTCTGTTCGCCGATGATGGCCAGCGCCTGATTCAACTCGGCGTCGTAGTTGGCCAGGTTGGTGGTGAAGTGCGGGGTCTGGTCCGGTTGGCGGGATCTGCCGCACTTGCGCAGATCCAGCGCGTAGAACGCGAAGCCGCGCTCGGCGAAGTGGTCGGCCAGTTCGGTGTGGAAGAAGTAATCGGTGTAGCCGTGTACCGCCAGGACCGCGCGAGCCGCAGCGGTCGCGTCCCCGCGGCGGATCAGGGTCGCGACGATGTCGCCCTCGCCGTCGGGATCGTGCCCGAGCGGAATCGTGTGTTGCCAGTAGCCGGGCAGGACATCGGGCACCCAGCCAGTCGCCCCGACGGTCACGGGGCCAGCTTAAAACGTGGTGTCGGCGAGACCGTGGCTAACCGGGCGCGCCGGGCATGCCGTCGGCCCCCGGGGCGCCATTGAAGCCGGGGGTGCCGTCCTCGCCTGGCTCCACCTCGCCGGCGACGAGGAAGCCCTTGCCGCCCGCGCCGCCGGCACCGCCCGCACCACCCGCGCCGCCGGCGCCACCCGCACCGCCCGCACCGCCTGCACCGCCCGCACCTGCGTGGCCGATCAGCCACCCTCCTTTCCCGCCCACGCCACCGAGGGCGCCCGGTGCGCCGCCGTCTCCGCCGGTACCGCCGATGCCGCCGTCGCCGCCGTCGCCGCCGTTGCCGCCGAGAACCCCAAATCCAGTAAACGGGGCAGTAGCGTCGCCACCGGTGCCACCGGAGCGGCCCGCACCACCGTTGCCGCCCGCGCCGCCCGCGCCGGCGGTGCCGGCGGCACCACCGTTGCCGCCGTCGCCGATCAACAGCCCCCCGGCACCTCCATTGCCGCCGTGGCCCCCGGTGCCGCCGGCACCGCCGGTGGCGGCGTTTCCGCCGTCACCGCCATTGCCGCCATGGCCCCCCCTTGCAGTCCCTTCGGGGTCGTACGCGATACCAGATCCGCCGGTGCCGCCGATGCCGCCGGACCCTCCGGGGGCGCCTGCGCCCCCGGTACCACCGGCGCCGCCTGACCCGCCGGCACCACCGGAGCCGACCAGCAACCCGCCACGGCCGCCGTCACCCCCACTGCCGCCGGTGCCGCCGGTGCCGCCGGACACGTTGCTGCTCATGCCGTTGCCGCCGGCGCCACCGTTGCCCCCCGGAGCGATTTCTCCCTGGGCAATGGCGTTGCCCCCGTTACCCCCGTCGCCGCCCGCACCGCCGGGTGTCCCACCATCAGCCCCGGTACCGCCATGACCCCCGTAGGCGTTGTTGTTCGAAGTGGCGCTCCCGCCATCACCGCCCGAGCCTCCGTTGGCGCCGGCTCCGGCGGCGCCCCCGTTGCCGCCGTGACCGGCCTTGGTGACCGCAGAACCCGAGGGCGTCGCATTGCCGCCGTTCCCACCGTTACCGCCGTTCTGCAACGCGACGCCGTTGCTGCCGTTGCCGCCGTCACCGGCGATGACGGGGTCCGAACCCCCGGTGGCATCCATGCCGGGGTTCCCATTGGGGGCTGTGCCGGCGGGGGTGGGGTTGCCGGTGGTGCCGGTGGCGCCGGCGCCGCCTTGCCCGCCGTTGCCGCCGGCGCCGAACAGGTTTGCGCTGCCGCCGCTGCCCCCGCGCCCGCCGGCGCCGCCGTTGATGCCGGCTGCCCCGACCCCGCCGTGTCCGCCGGCCCCGCCGTTGCCGTAAAGCAGCCCACCGCTGCCGCCGTTACCACCGACTGCACCGGCGCCCCCGGCCCCGCCGGCTCCGCCGTTGCCGAGGAACCCCGCGCTGCCGCCGTTGCCACCGGCCTGGCCGGGCCCGCCGGCTGCACCGGCGCCGCCGTTGCCGTACAGCAGCCCGCCTGCCCCGCCGGCTTCTCCTGGCGCCGACCCGTTGGTGCCGTTGCCGATCAGCGGGCGACCCATCAATGCCTGGGTGGGCGCGTTGATCACGCCGAGCACACCCTGCTCCAAGAACTGCAACGGGGATGCGTTGGCGGCCTCGGCCGCGGCATACGCGCCGCCACCTGCGGCCAGAGCGCGGACAAACTGGTCGTGAAACGCGGCCACTTGGGTGCCGAGCGCCTGATACTGCCGAGCGTAGGTGCCGAAAAGCGCCGCGGCGGCGGCCGACACCTCGTCCTCGGCGGCGGTCAGGATGCTGATGGTCGGGGCCGCCGCCGACGCATTTGCGGCGTTGATCGCCGAACCTATTCCGGCCAACTGCGTGGCCGCTGCGGAGACCACCGCCGGCGCAGCGATGAGATATGACATCGGTTGCCTCCCGAAGCAGCTGATGTTCGAGCAGACCCGATCGTCACAGGCCAGTCAGCGTCGGGATTGTGCGGAGCGTAGCCCGTCCCGGCAGCGTATGCAGCGTTTTCGGCCCCTGGACTAGGTATACGACCAGGCATATGTCGTTGTGCCCATACCGGTCGGGATAACCTGAGCACACCGAAAGAAGGGCCAACGATCAGGTGTCAGAGCCAGCCAGAACTGATGTCGTCCTGGTGGGCGCGGGCATCATGAGCGCCACGCTGGGCGCGTTGCTGCGGCGGTTGGAGCCGGGTTGGTCGATCACGCTGGTCGAAAGGCTGGACGCCGTCGGCGCCGAGAGCAGCAGCCCGTGGAACAACGCCGGCACCGGCCACGCGGGGTTGTGCGAAATGAATTACACGCCGCAGGGACCGGACGGCTCGATCGATATCAGCAAAGCGGTGCGGATCAACGAAGAGTTTCAGGTCACCCGTCAGTTCTGGGCGTACGCCGCGGAAAACCGGATCCTGACCGACGTGCGCGGCTTTCTCAACCCGGTTCCGCACGTGAGTTTCGTTCGTGGCGCCGAGCACGTTTCCTATCTGCGCCGGCGCCGGGAGGCGTTGGCCCGCAACCCACTGTTCGCCGACGCCGAATTGATCGACGACCCTGAGGAATTCGCCCGCCGGCTGCCGTTCATGGCCGCTAAACGCGACTTCGCCGAGCCCGTCGCCCTCAACTGGGCGCCGGATGGCACCGACGTGGACTTTGGAGAGCTGTCCCGACAACTCATCGGCTACTGCGTACGAAACGGCATGATCGCGCTGTTTGGTCATGAGGTCCGCAACCTGACTCGTCAGTCCGACGGCGGCTGGCTGCTGTCCGTCCGAAACCGCCGTACCGGCGAAAATCTGGCGCTGAAAGCAAAATTCGTATTTGTCGGGGCCGGTGGGGAAGCGTTGCCGCTGTTGCAGAAGTCGGGGATCAGCGAGGTCAAAGGCTTCGCCGGGTTCCCGATAGCCGGTAAGTTCCTGCGCACCGCCAACCCGACGCTGACGGCTGCGCACCGGGCTAAGGTGTATGGCGTTCCGTCCCCCGGAGCGCCGCCGCTGGGTGCTTTGCACCTGGATCTGAGGTTCGTCAACGGCAAGTCGTGGCTGGTGTTCGGGCCCTACGCCGGCTGGTCGCCAAAATTCTTGAAACACGGGCATTTCAGTGATCTGGCGCGCTCGGTAAAACCGAACAACGTGGTGTCCATGGTCGGTGTCGGGATCACCGAGCTGACCTTACTCAACTACCTGATTGGCCAAGTGCTGCAATCCGAACCCGATCGGATACAAGCGCTGCGCGAATTCGCGCCCAGCGCAGTGGATTCGGACTGGGAATTGACGGTGGCCGGCCAGCGGGTGCAGGTCATCCGGCGGGACCGGCGCCACGGCGGGGTGCTGGAGTTCAGCACCACTCTGGTTGGTGCTTCCGACGGCAGCATCATCGGCCTGCTCGGCGGCTCACCGGGTGCCTCGACCGCCGTGCCGATCATGCTGGACGTCTTGCAGCGGTGTTTCACCCACCGGTATCAGTCCTGGCTGCCCACACTGAAAGAAATGGTGCCGTCACTGGGCCTCAAGCTCTCCGACGAGCCGGCTCTGTACGCCGAGCTGCGGTCGTGGACCAGCAAGGCACTGCGACTGGAGGAGGCGGCATGAAGTATGAGGAGGAGTGGCGCCGATGAGTCGCGCCGACGACGATGCAGAGCGCAGCGATGAGGAGGAGTGGCGCCGATGAGCGAAGCATTGCGCCGGGTTTGGTCGAAAGACCTTGACGCGCGGATACTTTACGAGATCCTCAAGTTGCGCGTCGAGGTCTTCGTCGTCGAGCAGGCCTGCGCGTATCCCGAACTCGACGGTCGTGACCTGCTGGCCGAGACACGGCACTTCTGGCTCGAGACGCCGGACGAAGAAGTGGTCTGCACGTTGCGGTTGATGGAGGAACATGCAGGGGGAGAGAAGGTTTTTCGCATCGGTCGGGTGTGTACCAAGCGGAGCGCCCGCGGTCAGGGCCACGCCACCAGGCTGCTGCGCGCCGCGCTGGCCGAGGTCGGCGATTACCCCTGCCGCATCGACGCGCAGAAGTATCTGATGGACATGTACGCCAAGCACGGATTCGTCCGCGACGGTGAGGATTACCTCGACGACGGCATTCCTCATGTGCCAATGCTGCGGCGCGGCTCCGGGCAGGCGGGCCAACGGTGAAGCCTTACCCGTTCAGCGCGATCGTCGGGCACGACCAACTGCGGCTGGCATTGCTGCTGTGCGCCGTCCGCCCGGAAATTGGGGGAGCGCTGATCCGCGGTGAGAAGGGCACCGCGAAATCGACCGCCGTGCGGGGGTTGGCCGCGCTGCTGTCGGCCGCCACCGAGGGAAGCGGCCCCGGTCTGGTCGAGATGCCACTGGGCGCAACCGAAGACCGGGTGGTCGGTTCGCTGGATCTGCAGCGGGTGCTGCGCGACGGCGAACACGCCTTTTCGCCCGGACTTCTGGCGCGCGCTCACGGCGGCGTGCTCTACGTCGACGAGGTCAACCTGCTGCACGACCACCTGGTCGACATCTTGCTCGACGCCGCGGCGATGGGCCGGGTCACCATCGAACGCGACGGCATTTCCCATTCGCACGAATCCCGGTTCGTGCTGATCGGCACGATGAACCCCGAAGAGGGCGAACTCCGCCCGCAGCTGCTGGACCGGTTCGGGCTCACGGTCGACGTGCGTGCGTCGCGGGATGTCGACGTCCGGGTCGAGGTCATTCGGCAGCGGATGGCCTACGAGGCGGACCCGGACGCATTCGCGCAGCGTTATGCCGAGGCCGACGCCGAGCTGTCCCGCCGCATCGCCGATGCGCGGGCTTTGGTCGACCGTGTGGTGTTGCCGGACAACGAGCTACGCCGCATCGCGGCATTGTGCGCGGCCTTCGACGTCGACGGCATGCGTGCCGATCTGGTGGTGGCGCGAACCGCTGCCGCGCACGCCGCCTGGCGCGGTGCGCATACCGTTGAAGAACAGGACATCCGAGTGGCGGCGGAATTGGCGTTGCCGCATCGGCGTCGGCGCGATCCCTTCGACGATCACGGCATCGACCGCGACCAGTTGGACGAGGCGCTGGCGCAAGCGGGAGCGGAGTCGCAGCGCGACCCGGAGCCGGAACCCGATCCGCCCGGCGGCGGCCAGTCCGCCGAAAACGCAGCACCCCAGAGCAATTCACATTCCTCCTCACCCAAACCGCAGACCGCGCCCAGTGCGCCACCGGCGAAAGTGTTCCGGACCCGGACCCTGACCGTTCCCGGGGTCGGCGAGGGCGCACCCGGGCGACGGTCGAGGGCCCGCAACGCATCCGGCAGCGTGGTCGCGGCGGCCGAAGTCGGCGATCCCGCCGCGCACGGCCTGCACCTGTTCGCCACCGTGCTCTCCGCCGCCGAAAACACCACCAGCCCCGGGCAATTGCGGCTGCATCCGGACGACATCCGCCGCGCTATCCGGGAGGGACGCGAAGGCAATCTGGTGATCTTCGTCGTCGACGCCTCCGGATCGATGGCCGCGCGGGACCGCATGGCTGCGGTAAGCGGTGCCACGATGTCCCTGTTGCGCGACGCCTACCAGCGTCGTGACAAGGTCGCGGTGATCACCTTCCGGCAACAGGGGGCGAAAGTCCTGTTGCCGCCTACCTCCTCGGCGCACATCGCGAGTCGGCGACTGGCCCGGTTCGACACCGGCGGCAAGACCCCCCTGGCCGAAGGCCTGTTGGCGGCGCGGGAGCTCATCATTCGCGAGAAAGTGCGCGACCAAGCCCGTCGTCCCCTGGTGGTGGTGCTCACCGACGGTCGGGCCACGGCTGGACCGGACCCGTTGCAGCGCAGCCGCATTGCGGCTGCCCGGCTGGTCGCCGAAGGTGCCGCGGCGGTGGTGGTGGACTGCGAAACTTCGTACGTGCGGCTAGGGTTGGCGGGGCAGCTCGCCCGCCAACTCGGTGCGCCGCTGATCCGGCTGGAACAGTTGCACGCCGACCATCTGACGCGTGCGGTACGCGATGTTGCCTGACCCGAAGGTAAGCGCTGATGCCACAAGGTAATCCGGTTGCGGTACCCGATGACGGCCTGACCACTCGGGCGCGGCGCAATACTCCGGTGTTTGCGGTACACACCGGTGCGGGCAAGGGCAAGTCGACGGCGGCGTTCGGAATGGCCCTGCGGGCGTGGAACGCCGGACTCAAGGTCGCGGTATTCCAGTTCGTCAAGAGCGCGAAATGGAAAGTGGGCGAGGAGGCCGCGTTTCGCCGGCTGGGGCAACTGCACGAAGAGCGCGGTATCGGGGCACCCGTGGAGTGGCACAAGATGGGCGCGGGCTGGTCATGGGTCCGCAAGGCCGGGAACGAGGAGGATCACGCGGCGGCCGCTGCCGACGGCTGGGCCGAGATCAAGGGGCGGCTGGCAGCGCAACGCCACGACTTCTACGTGCTCGACGAGTTCACCTACCCGCTGAAATGGGCGTGGGTGGACCTCGACGATGTGGTCGAGACGCTGCTGTCCCGGCCCGGGCACCAACACGTGGTGATCACCGGGCGCGACGCCCCCGCGCGACTGGTCGAGGCCGCAGACCTGGTGACGGAGATGACCAAGGTCAAGCACCCGATGGACGCGGGCCGCAAGGGGCAGAAGGGCATCGAGTGGTAGGCACGCCCGTTGGTCCCCGCGAGGGCGCGTGTCTGCACACCGACACGCCGTTGCGGCTGGCATTTTGCGCGCGCTCGCGCTCGCGGCTCAAGGCAGCGCAATGACGCCCACCCCCGCCGTGGTGATCGCCGCACCCGCCTCGGGCAGCGGAAAGACCACGGTGGCAACGGGTCTCATTGGGGCGCTGCGCCAGGCTGGCCGCCGGGTCGCGCCGTTCAAGGTTGGCCCGGACTACATCGACCCCGGCTA
Source organism: Mycobacterium intermedium (assembly GCF_002086275.1). Taxonomy (GTDB): domain Bacteria; phylum Actinomycetota; class Actinomycetes; order Mycobacteriales; family Mycobacteriaceae; genus Mycobacterium; species Mycobacterium intermedium. The sequence goes on from NZ_MVHT01000005.1 coordinate 11,267, forward strand.
CCACAGGTTGGCCGCGGGACGACCCGGGCGCAATCTCGACCCGAACCTGGTGGGGGAGCAGCTGATACGGCCGCTGTACGCGCACGGCACCGAGGGCGCCGACGTCGCGGTCATCGAAGGGGTGATGGGGCTTTTCGACGGGCGCATCGACCCGATGGCGACGACGCCGGCGACGGGGTCCACCGCGCACGTCGCCGCCCTGCTGGGCGCCCCGGTCATCCTGGTGGTCGACGCCCGCGGCCAGAGCCACAGCATTGCCGCTCTGTTGCACGGCTTTTCGACGTTCGACAGCGCGACCAGAATCGCCGGCGTCATCCTCAACCGGGTGGGATCGCCCAGGCACGAGGAGGTCCTGCGGCAGGCGTGCGAACAGACCGGTGTCCCGGTGCTCGGCGCCATTCCGCGCACCGCCGAGATGGAAGTCCCTTCGAGGCACCTGGGACTGGTTACCGCCGTCGAATACGGCCGCCGCGCCCAGCAGGCGGTCCAGGCGATGACGGCTCTGGTCACCCGGCATGTCGATCTGACCGCCGTCATCTCCTCAGCTGCCATCGGGTCGCCCGGTCGGGCCTGGGACCCGGGGACCGCCGTCGGAGACACAGCCGGAGCGCACGCCACCGTCGCGCTGGCCGCCGGCAAGGCGTTCACCTTCGCATACGCCGAACATGCCGAGTTGCTGCGCGCCGCCGGGGCCGACGTCGTCGAGTTCGACCCGCTCAGCCAAACGCTGCCGGAAGGAACCGACGCGCTGGTGTTGCCCGGTGGATTCCCCGAGCAGTTCGCCGCGGAGTTGTCCGCCAACGACGTCGTCCGCAACCAGATCCGCGACCTCGCCGCCGCCGGCGGGCCGGTGCACGCCGAATGCGCGGGGCTGCTTTACCTGGTTTCCGACCTCGACGGGCACCCGATGTGCGGGGTGCTGCGCGCATCGGCACGGTTCACCCCCCGGCTCAAGCTCGCCTATCGCGACGCGGTCGCCGTCGCCGATTCGACGCTGTATTCAGCGGGCCAGCGGGTGGTCGGCCACGAATTTCACCGGACCGAAGTCACGTTCGACGACAGCTACCAGCCGGCCTGGGTGTACCGGGACAACGCTGCGGTGCACGACGGCGTGATCCACAACGGCGTGCACGCGGCCTACCTGCACACTCACCCGGCTGCGACACCGGAAGCCGTGGCTCGGTTCGTAGCCCACGCCGCTACTAGGCTTGGCCGGTGACCGAGAACCCCTATCTGGCCGGATTGCGGCTGGCAGGCAAGAAGGTCGTCGTGGTCGGCGGTGGCTCGGTCGCCCAGCGCCGCTTGCCTTTGCTCATCGCCAGCGGCGCGGACGTGCACGTCATCTCCCGCAGTGCCACCCGGGCTGTCGAGGCGATGGAGGGCATCACCCTCTCGGTCCGTGAGTACCGCGACGGCGACCTCGACGGCGCCTGGTACGCGATCGCGGCCACTGACGATCCGCAGGTGAACGCCGCCATCGTGGCCGAGGCCGATCGCCGCCGGATTTTCTGTGTGCGTGCCGACGCCGCGGTGGAGGGCAGCGCGGTCACTCCGGCGACGTTCGGGTACGCCGGGTTGTCGGTGGGAGTGCTGGCCGGCGGGGAGCACCGGCGCTCGGCGGCGATTCGATCCGCCATCCGCGAGGCCCTGCAACAGGGCCTCATCAGCGCCGATAGCGAGGACGTCGAGCGCGGCGGGGTGGCGCTGGTCGGTGGCGGACCGGGCGATCCCGAGTTGATCACCGTGCGCGGCCGTCGACTGCTCGCGCAGGCCGACGTCGTGGTCGCCGACCGTCTTGCACCGCCCGAACTGCTCGCCGAACTGGCGCCGCATGTAGAGGTCATCGACGCCGCCAAGATCCCCTATGGCCGGGCGATGGCCCAAGAGGCGATCAACGAGGTGATGATCGAACGGGCGCGGGCCGGCAAATTCGTCGTCCGCCTAAAAGGGGGCGATCCGTTCGTATTCGCGCGCGGTTATGAAGAAGTATTGGCATGCGCCGAAGCCGGAATTCCGGTGACCGTGGTGCCAGGTGTGACAAGTGCCATAGCTGTGCCCGCATTGGCCGGTGTTCCCGTCACTCATCGGGCCACAAATCACGAATTTGTCGTGGTCAGCGGCCATCTGGCGCCCGATCATCCCGAATCGTTAGTGAATTGGGACGCTTTAGCAGCAATGCGCGGCACCATTGTTTTGCTGATGGCGGTCGAACGCATCGAGCTTTTTGTCGCCGCACTGCTGAAAGGCGGTCGACCTGCGGAAACGCCGGTACTTGTGGTTCAACACGGAACGACGCCGGCTCAGCAGACGTTGCGGGCAACTCTCGCCGACACGCCAGAAAAGGTCCGCGCGGAGGGTATTCGACCTCCCGCGATCATCGTCATAGGGGCTGTCGCGGCGTTCGGGCTTTAAACAATTCTTAAGATTACTGTAAGGTAACCTCCTATGACGGCTCTCAACGACACAGAGCGCGCTGCCCAACAGTGGAGTTCCGACCGGCAAGATCCGTCGGCAACCGCGCGCCCGACTCGCTCGGCGGAGAGCGCCTCGGAGCGTATTCGCAGGTACTACCCGGCGTGGCTGCCCTCGCGCCGCTTCATCGCCGCAGTCATCGCGATCGGCGGAATGCAATTGCTGGCCACGATGGACAGCACCGTCGCCATCGTCGCGCTTCCTAAGATTCAGGACGAGCTGAGTCTGTCCGACGCCGGCCGTAGCTGGGTGATCACCGCCTACGTTTTGACCTTCGGCGGGCTGATGCTGCTAGGCGGCCGGTTGGGTGACACCATCGGCCGTAAGCGCACCTTCATCGTCGGTGTCGCACTGTTCACCATTTCTTCGGTGTTGTGCGCGGTCGCCTGGGATGAAGTGACGATGGTCATCGCGCGACTTTCCCAGGGCGTGGGATCCGCGATCGCCTCACCTACCGGTTTGGCGCTGGTCGCGACCACCTTCCCGAAGGGCCCGGCGCGTAACGCCGCCACCGCGGTGTTCGCCGCGATGACTGCCGTTGGGTCCGTGATGGGCCTGGTGGTCGGCGGCGCCCTGACCGAGGTCTCCTGGCGACTGGCGTTCCTGGTGAACGTGCCGATCGGGTTGGTGATGATCTACCTGGCCCGCACCGCGCTGCGGGAGACCAACCGTGAGCGGATGAAGCTCGACGCCGCGGGCGCCATGCTGGCCACCCTGGCCTGCACCGCCGCCGTGTTCGCCTTCTCGATGGGCCCGGAGAAGGGCTGGATTTCGACGATCACCATCGGTTCGGGTGTGGTGGCCATCGCCGCGGCCATCGCCTTCGCGATCGTGGAGCGCACTGCCGAGAACCCGGTTGTGCCCTTCGACCTGTTCCGCGACCGCAACCGCTTGGTCACCTTCGCGTCGATCCTGCTGGCCGGCGGCGTCATGTTCAGCCTGACCGTCTGCATCGGCCTGTACGTGCAGGACATCCTCGGTTACAGCGCGCTGCGCGCGGGTATCGGCTTCATCCCGTTCGTGATCGCGATGGGAATCGGCCTGGGCGTGTCCTCGCAGCTGGTGTCCCGGTTCTCACCCCGGGTGCTGACGATCGGCGGTGGTTGGCTGCTGCTGGGCGCGATGATCTACGGCTCGATGTGCATGCACCGCGGTGTGCCGTACTTCCCCAACCTGGTGTTGCCGATCGTCGTGGGCGGCATCGGCATCGGGATGGTGGTCGTGCCGCTGACCCTCGCGGCCATCGCGGGCGTCGGCTTCGACCAGATCGGCCCCGTGTCGGCGATTGCGCTGATGCTGCAGAGTCTGGGCGGGCCGCTGGTGTTGGCCGTTATCCAGGCGGTCATCACCTCGCGCACCCTGTACCTGGGCGGCACTACCGGCCCGGTGAAGTTCATGAACGACCTGCAGATCGGCGCGCTGGACCACGGTTACACCTACGGGCTGCTGTGGGTGGCCGGTACGGCCGTCATCGTCGGCTTTGCCGCGCTGTTCATCGGCTACACGCCCGAGCAGGTTGCGCACGCGCAAGAGGTCAAGGAAGCGCTCGACGCCGGCGAGCTGTAATCCTCGCCGAGTCCTGGCCTCTGTCCGTATTTCCTCGCGAGCGTCACGCTGGCGCGGCATAGGACGCCCAGCTGTGCGCTGGCGTGACGTTCGACGCACCACTCCGACCAGTAGGCTGGCCCGCTGTGATTACCCGGATGTCCGAGTTGTTCCTGCGCACCCTGCGCGACGATCCCGCAGACGCCGAAGTACCCAGCCACAAGCTGCTGATCCGGGCCGGTTACATCCGGCCCGTCGCGCCCGGGCTGTACAGCTGGCTCCCGCTGGGCCTGAAGGTGCTGCGCAACATCGAACGCATCGTGCGCGACGAGATGAACGCCATCGGCGCCCAGGAGATCCTCTTTCCCGCGCTGCTGCCGCGTGCGCCGTACGAGACCACCAACCGTTGGACTGAGTACGGCGACGGCGTGTTCCGGCTGCAGGACCGCCGCGGCAACGATTACCTGCTGGGCCCGACGCACGAAGAGCTGTTCACGCTCACCGTCAAGGGCGAATACAGCTCGTACAAGGATTTCCCGCTCACGCTGTACCAAATCCAGACCAAATACCGCGACGAAGCCCGGCCCCGGGCCGGCATTCTGCGGGCGCGCGAGTTCGTCATGAAGGACTCATACTCCTTCGATACCGACGCCGCCGGGCTGAAGGCCGCCTACCACGCTCACCGCGAGGCCTACCAACGCATCTTCGACCGCCTGCAGGTCCGCTACGTCATCGTGTCCGCGGTGTCTGGCGCGATGGGGGGTAGCGCCTCCGAAGAATTCCTCGCCGAGAGCCCGATCGGCGAGGACACCTTCGTCCGGTGCGTGGAGTCCGGCTATGCGGCCAACGTCGAAGCCGTCGTCACCCCCGCGCCCCCGGCGCAACCGATCGACGGACTGCCCCCGGCGGTGGTCCACGACACCGGCGACACCCCGACCATCGCCACCCTGGTGGACTGGGCGAACCAGGCGGACCTGGGCCGCACGGTGACCGCCGCGGACACCCTGAAGAACGTCCTGCTCAAGGTCCGCCAGCCGGGCGAGGACTGGGAACTACTGGCCATCGGCGTGCCCGGAGACCGCGAGATCGACGACAAGAGGCTCGGCGCGGCCCTCGAGCCGGCCGAGTACGCGTTTCTCGACGACCAGGATTTCGCCAAGTACCCCTTCCTGGTGAAGGGGTACATTGGTCCGAAAGCACTGCGGGACAACGAGGTTCGTTATCTGGTCGATCCCCGGGTGGGGGACGGCACCAGCTGGATCACCGGGGCGGACGAACCGGGTAAGCACGTGGTCGGCCTGGTGGCCGGTCGCGACTTCACCGCCGACGGGACCATCGAGGCCGCCGAGGTCCGCGAGGGAGACCCGTCGCCCGACGGTGCCGGACCGCTGACCATGGCGCGCGGCATCGAGATCGGGCACATCTTCCAGCTCGGCCGCAAGTACACCGATGCGTTCAGCGCCGACGTACTCGGCGAGGACGGCAAGCCGGTGCGGCTGACCATGGGCTCCTACGGCATCGGCGTTTCGCGGTTGGTCGCCGTCGTCGCCGAGCAGCAGCACGACGACCTGGGCCTGCGCTGGCCGTCGTCCATCTCGCCGTTCGACCTGCACCTGGTGATCGCCAACAAAGACCCCCAGGCTCGCCTGGGTGCCGAAAAGCTGGCCGCCGACCTGGCCAAAGTGGGTGTCGAGGTGCTGCTGGACGATCGTCAGGCCTCACCGGGGGTGAAGTTCAAGGACGCCGAACTGCTCGGCATGCCGTGGATCGTCGTGGTGGGCCGCGGCTGGGCGGACGGCCGCGTCGAACTGCGCAACCGCTTCGCGGGCGAGACGACCGACCTGGCCGTCGGCGAATCGCTCGTCAGCGACATCCTGCGACTACTCGCGCAATGACTCTGCGCTGAGGGCGACGCCTACTCGCACAACGCCGCCCAGGACGCAGGATCAACGCAAAATTATTCGTTGCCGCCCGGAAATGGCGCGGTGATGGGCCAGCCGCCCAGCACCTTGTTCCAGCGGGACGCCATCACGGCGCTCTCGGTCAAGGCTGTAGCGGCAAAAGCGCGGTCGTCGGCAGTATCGGCGTGCTCCACCACCGCCCGCCATGCCGTCGCCCCGTCGTTCTCCATCCGCGCGGCCAACCGCGCCGCGTCCGCGGCGCTGGCCACCAGCATCGGCAGCTGATAGCCGGCGGCGGCCACTGGTGCGTCGGCCTTCCGGGCGGTGAGCATGGAGATGACGTCGTCGCGACGCTGGCGGTGCTGGTTCAACGCCTCCACCACCAGGTCGTTGACGCTGGGCGGCGACAAGGCGGACACGATGCCGTAGCCGTAAATGGTGGCGTGCTCGATGGTCAGCGCTTCGGCCAGCGCCTCGGCTGCGGCCTCTTTGCCCGTGGTGTTGCCTCCCGGAGACCGCTTGGGTGAGGCTCCCGGCGTCGGTTCGAAGGAGGTCATATGGACGGCCCTCCTGGCACCAGGGCCACCGACTGCGACGCCGTGCAGGAGGCGGAGATGGAGGCCAGCAGCCCCGCCCGGTAGCCGGACGAGGTGGCCAGCAGGCGACTGGCGCTCTCCGCGGACGTGCGCAGGGAATCGATCACGTCGGACACCGTCGGCGGGGGCGGCGGGGGCACCGCCGGGTCGGTGGGACTGGGGCTTGCGCTGGAGCTACTCGTCTCGCTCGTCGACGAGACCAGCTTGCCCGCGGCCCTGGCTATCTCGGTGGCCAGCGCACGGGCATGAGCGGCACGTTGATTGGCCACGACCGACAGCGCGGCGGCGACCTGCGGTGGCATGCCGATCGCGGCGGCCGCGGCCGAGGCCAGCGCGCTGTCGTGGCGGGCCTGGTCCAGCGGTCCGAGCAGCTCTTCGACCGGCTGCGGCTTGGGGGGCGTCTCGTCGCAGGCGGATACCAAACCAAGTGCGGCAAGAGCGGCACCGCCGGCGAGCACACCCCGCCTGGTGATGACGGGTACGGCTCTGGGCACCACAACATCCTGCCATCAGAAGCGCACGCAAACGCCGTCGGCACGACTGGTCACCACCCGCCGGGGGCACGGCTTCGCGATGCCCCGCGACGATCACGACGTCATTTTTGAATCCTGGCGTATCGTGGATACCTGGCTCTCCCGGATGCCTCCGAAACGTCAGATGTCCGGACAACTCAAGATGAGGAGCTCGCCGTGACCACCGGGCTACCGTCGCAGACGCAGGTGATCGAGCTGCTCAGCGACGAGTTCGCGCGCGCCGGCTATGAGATCGAAGACGTGGTCATCGACGCCCGCGCCCGCCCGCCGCGCATCGCGGTGATCGCCGACGGCGACACCGCTTTGGACCTGGACACAATTGCCGAGTTGTCGCGCTCCGCCTCCGCCTTGCTGGACGGCCTGGGTGACAGGGGTGACGCATACGTGCTCGAAGTAAGTTCGCCCGGTGTCGACCGCCCGCTGACCAGCGAAAAGCACTTCCGACGGGCGCGCGGACGCAAGGTCGAGGTGGTGCTGTCCGACGGATCGCAGCTGACCGCACGGGTCGGCGAGGTGCGCGGCGACACCGTCGGACTGGTAATCCGGGAAAAGCGGGACTTGACGCTGCGGGAGATTCCGTTGCCGCAGATCGTCAAGGCTGTCGTACAAGTTGAGTTTTCGCCGCCGCCGAAAGCCGAGCTGGAAATGGCGGGAGTGGGGCAGGCCGCGGGGACGGAGGCCGAAGCATGAACATCGACATGGCGGCGCTGCATGCGATCGAAGTGGACCGGGGTATCTCGGTCAACGAACTTCTCGAAACCATCAAGTCTGCGCTGCTCACCGCCTACCGGCACACGCAGGGACACCAGAACGACGCGCGCATCGAGATCGACCGCAAATCCGGCGTCGTCCGGGTGATCGCCCGGGAGACCGACGAAGACGGCAATCTCATCAGCGAATGGGACGACACCCCCGAGGGCTTCGGTCGGATCGCCGCCACCACGGCACGCCAGGTGATGCTGCAGCGGTTCCGCGATGCCGAGAACGAGCGCACCTACGGCGAGTTCTCCACCCGCGAGGGCGAGATCGTCGCGGGGGTGATCCAGCGCGACAGCCGGGCCAACGCCCGCGGCCTGGTCGTGGTGCGGATGGGCACCGAGACCAAGGCGTCGGAGGGGGTCATACCGGCGGCGGAGCAGGTGCCGGGCGAGAGCTACGAACACGGCAACCGGCTGCGCTGCTATGTGGTGGGGGTGACCCGCGGTGCCCGCGAGCCGGTGATCACGCTGTCGCGAACCCACCCCAACCTGGTTCGCAAGCTGTTCTCGCTGGAGGTTCCAGAGATCGCGGACGGCTCGGTGGAGATCGTGGCCGTGGCGCGGGAGGCCGGACATCGCTCGAAGATCGCGGTGGTGTCGCGCGTCCCGGGGTTGAACGCGAAGGGGGCCTGCATCGGCCCGATGGGACAGCGGGTCCGCAACGTGATGAGCGAGCTCTCGGGCGAGAAGATCGACATCATCGACTACGACGAGGACCCGGCCCGCTTCGTCGCCAACGCCTTGTCGCCGGCCAAGGTGGTGTCCGTCTCGGTCATCGACCAGATGGCCCGGGCGGCCCGCGTGGTGGTGCCCGACTTCCAGCTGTCGCTGGCCATCGGCAAGGAAGGCCAGAACGCCAGGCTGGCGGCCCGGCTCACCGGGTGGCGGATCGACATCCGCGGGGATTCGCCCGGGAATCCGGCGGGTCATCCCGAGCACGGCGCCAGCCGCGGGATGGCGCACGAGCGCTGACCCGCGCGGCTCGAATTTCCGCCGGAGTAAAGAGGCGCCGTCGTAACACCGTCGGGTGGTTCTGACCATTGGCCGGGTGACGCTAGACTTAGCCGTGATCCAGCGCGAGCCTTCGGTCTCGGCGCACCGACGCCCGGATAGTCCCAACGGACCCGTGCGGACGTGCGTCGGCTGCCGGAAGCGAGAGCTGGCCGTCGAACTGCTTCGAGTGGTGGCGGAGTCGAACGGGAACGGCACGTACGCCGTAATCGTTGACACGGCCAGAAGACTGCCCGGGCGGGGTGCCTGGCTGCATCCCGTGGAGCAGTGCGTACAACAAGCGATTCGGCGGCGAGCTTTCACCAGAGCGCTGCGCATCACCGGTTCGCCGGACACATCCGCGGTAGTTGAGCACGTGAGCAAGCTCGGCCACCGGCCAAAAGAACAGGTAGCAACGAACATGAGCACACCGTGAAGTCCCGATGACCATGCGTCATAGCTAAACCCGAGGCGCGGCCCGCTGCTGTCGCCTCATAGACAGGAGATGTAGTGGCAGGTAAGGCCCGCGTACACGAGTTGGCAAAGGAACTCGGTGTCACCAGCAAGGAAGTCCTCGCCCGGCTGAGCGAGCAGGGCGAATTCGTCAAATCAGCATCGTCGACGGTGGAGGCGCCAGTAGCCCGCCGGCTGCGCGAGTCGTTCGGCGGCGGGAAAGCTGCCGCCGCGAAGGCAGCCCCGCCGGCACCGCCGGCCCAGGCGCCCGCCAAAGCCCCGGACAAGTCACTCGAGCAAGCTCTCGACACGGCGATCGAAAAGGCCGCGGGCAACGGCGCACCAACCCCCTCACCGGCCAAGCCGGCCGCCCCGCGACCCGCGGCGCCCGCGGCCCCGCCGGCCCCGGCGGCGAGCGCGGCGGCTCCGACCCCGGCTCCGCCGGCCAAACCAACGCCCGGAAAGCCCGCGGCGCCGACGCCCGGACCTACCCCCGGTTCCCAGGCGCCGCAGCCCGGTGCGACGCCGGGACCGCGGCCCGGCCCCCCGGTCCCGAAGCCAGGCGTTCGCACGCCGCGCGTCGGCAACAACCCGTTCTCGTCGGCTCAGCCGGTCGACCGGCCCATTCCGCGCCCGCACCCGCAGGCCCCACGCCCGGGAGCTCCCCGGCCTGGTGCGCCCCGGCCGGGTGGTGCCTCGCCCGGCAGCATGCCCCCGCGTCCGGGCGGCGCCGCAGGCGGACCGCGCCCGCCGCGTACCGGCGCGCCCCGGCCCGGTGGCGCCCGACCCGGTGGTCCCGGTGGCGGTCGCGACGGCGGTGGCGGTAACTACCGCGGCGGCGGTGTAGGAGCCGCGCCCGGTGGTGGCGGTGGCGGCGGCGGCTTCCGCGGTCGTCCCGGCGGCGGTGGCCCCGGTGGTGGCGGTGGTCGTCCCGGTCAGCGCGGCGGCGCGGCGGGCGCGTTCGGTCGTCCCGGCGGCGCTCCGCGTCGTGGCCGCAAATCGAAGCGGGCAAAGCGCGCCGAGTACGAGAACATGCAGGCGCCGGTCGTCGGCGGCGTTCGGTTGCCGCACGGCAATGGCGAGACGATCCGGCTGGCGCGCGGCGCTTCGCTGAGCGACTTTGCCGACAAGATCAACGCCAACCCGGCCGCGCTGGTGCAGGCGCTGTTCAACCTCGGTGAGATGGTCACGGCCACCCAGTCGGTGGGTGACGAGACGCTCGAGCTGCTCGGCAGCGAGATGAACTACAACGTTCAGGTCGTCAGTCCCGAGGACGAGGATCGCGAGCTGCTGGAGTCCTTCGACCTGACCTACGGCGAGGATGAGGGCGGCGAGGAAGACCTGCAGACCCGTCCACCGGTGGTCACCGTCATGGGTCACGTCGACCACGGCAAGACCCGCCTGCTGGACACCATCCGCAAGGCCAGCGTCCGCGAGGGCGAGGCCGGTGGCATCACCCAGCACATCGGCGCCTACCAGGTGGCCGTCGAACTCGACGGCACCGAACGTCTCATCACGTTCATCGACACCCCCGGTCACGAGGCGTTCACCGCCATGCGTGCCCGCGGCGCCAAGGCCACCGACATCGCCATCCTGGTGGTCGCGGCCGACGACGGTGTGATGCCGCAGACGGTCGAGGCCATCAACCACGCGCAGGCCGCCGACGTGCCGATCGTGGTGGCGGTCAACAAGATTGACAAGGAAGGCGCTGACCCGGCCAAGATCCGCAGCCAGCTCACCGAATACGGCTTGATTGCCGAGGAATTCGGCGGCGACACGATGTTCGTCGACATCTCCGCCAAGCAGGGCACCAACATCGACGCGCTCCTCGAGGCGGTGCTGCTGACCGCCGACGCCGCACTGGACCTGCGGGCCAACCCCGACATGGAGGCCCAGGGTGTGGCCATCGAGGCGCACCTGGACCGGGGCCGCGGCCCGGTGGCGACGGTGCTGATCCAGCGCGGCACGCTGCGCGTGGGCGACTCGGTGGTCGCCGGCGACGCCTACGGCCGTGTCCGCCGGATGGTCGACGAGCACGGCGAGGACATCGAGGCGGCGTTGCCGTCGCGGCCGGTGCAGGTCATCGGCTTCACGTCGGTGCCCGGCGCGGGTGACAACTTCCTGGTCGTCGACGAAGACCGGATCGCCCGCCAGATCGCCGACCGGCGCAGTGCCCGCAAGCGCAACGCCCTGGCGGCCCGTAGCCGCAAGCGGATCAGCCTGGAGGACCTGGACTCGGCGCTGAAGGAAACCAGTCAGCTGAACCTGATCCTCAAGGGCGACAACGCCGGTACCGTCGAGGCGCTGGAAGAGGCCCTGATGGGTATCGAGGTCGACGACGAGGTGGCCCTGCGGGTCATCGACCGCGGTGTCGGTGGCATCACCGAAACCAACGTCAACCTGGCTTCGGCGTCGGATGCGATCATCATCGGCTTCAACGTGCGCGCCGAAGGCAAGGCGACGGAGCTGGCCAACCGCGAAGGCGTCGAGATCCGCTACTACTCGGTGATCTACCAAGCGATCGACGAGATCGAGCAGGCCCTGCGCGGCATGCTCAAGCCGATCTACGAGGAAAACCAGTTGGGTCGCGCCGAGATCCGGGCGATCTTCCGGTCCTCCAAGGTCGGCATCATCGCGGGTTGCCTGGTCACCTCCGGTGTGGTGCGCCGCAACGCCAAGGCCCGGTTGTTGCGGGACAACATCGTGGTCACCGAGAACCTCACGATCAACTCGTTGCGCCGCGAGAAGGACGACGTGACCGAGGTCCGCGAAGGCTTCGAGTGTGGTTTGACGTTGGGGTACTCCGACATCAAGGAAGGCGACATCATCGAGTCCTTCGAGCTGGTGCAGAAGGAGCGCGCCTGACCACAGCCGCCACATAGTGGGGGCACCCCAGCCGCGTAGCGGATCAGGGGGACCGAGCATGAGGAGAGGCGGTGAATCCGAATGGCGGACCCAGCCCGCGCACGTCGGCTGGCCAAGCGGATCAGCACGATCGTCGCTTCGGCGATCGAATACGAGATCAAGGATCCGGGGCTGGCCGGGGTGACCATCGTCGACACCAAGGTGACGGCCGACCTGCACGATGCGACCGTGTACTACACGGTGATGGGCCCGACGCTGGACGACGAGCCGGATTACGATGCGGCCGCGGCAGCACTGGAGCGCGCCAGGGGAGTACTTCGTTCTAAGGTGGGTGCGGGTACGGGAGTGCGTTTTACTCCCACCCTGACCTTCACCCGGGACACCACTTCCGACAACGTGCTCCGGATGGAGGAGTTGTTGGCTCGGGCTCGTGCCGCGGACGAGGATCTGGCGCGAGTGCGGGTCGGAGCAAAGCCGGCGGGGGAGGCCGATCCTTACCGGGCGGGGGGCCCGCAAGGATCTGTAGGAGCACCAGCTGACCCCGAGGACACCGGTGACGACGACCGACCCGAAGACTGAACCATCCCGGGCCGCCCGGGTCGACGCCGTCGGCGCCGCGAAGCTACTGGCCGCGGCCGACCGGATCGCGGTGATCTCCCATGTCCATCCCGACGCCGACACGATCGGTGCGGGTCTGGCGCTGGCGTTGGTGCTCGAGGAGTGCAACAAGAGGGTTGAGGTCAGCTTCGCCGCGCCGGCCACGCTTCCGGAGTCGTTGCGTTCGCTGCCCGGCTGCCACCTGCTGGTCAGCCCCGAGTCGATGCGCCGCGACGTGGATTTGGTTGTCACCGTTGACGCTCCGAGCGTCAAGCGGCTGGGCAGCCTAGCTGATCTGGTCGCCGCCGAGGGCCGGGAGGTACTGGTCATCGATCACCACGCCTCCAACAGCATGTTCGGCACCGCAAACTTCGTCGACGTGGAAGCCGATTCCACCACGATGATGGTTGCCGACGTGCTCGAAGCGTGGGGCCAGCCGATGGACACCCGCGTCGCGCACTGCATCTACGCCGGGCTGACCACCGACACCGGATCGTTCCGCTGGGCCAGCCCGCGCGCCCTCCGGCTGGCCGCTGAACTGGTTGAAATGGGCGTGGACAACGCCGCCATCAGCCGGTCGCTGATGGACACCCACCCGTTCGGGTGGTTGCCGATGCTGTCCCGGGTGCTGGGGACGGCCCGGCTGCTGCCCGACGCCGTGGGCGGACGCGGGCTGGTCTATGTCGTCGTCACCAATCAGGAGTGGGTCGCCTCCCGTCCCGAGGAGGTCGAGAGCGTCGTCGACATCGTCCGCACCACCCGGGAAGCCGAGGTGGCTGCCGTCTTCAAAGAGGTCGACCCGCAACGGTGGTCGGTGTCCATGCGCGGTAAGAACGACATCGATCTGGCGGCCGTCGCATCCAAGTTCGGCGGCGGTGGCCACCGACTGGCCGCCGGCTATTCGGCCTCCGGTTTGATCGAAGACGTCGTCGCCTCCCTGTGCGCGGCTCTGGGCTGACGGCCCTTGACTGAAGGGCCAGCCGAGCCAGGCGCCGGGCGACCGGCCGCCGGTGGGTGGCAGATCGCCGCGCTCGCGCTGCCCGCGCTGGGTGTGTTGGCGGCCGAGCCGCTGTATCTGCTGTTCGACACCGCGGTCGTCGGTCGCCTCGGGGCGGTTTCGCTGGCCGGTCTGGCTATCGGCAGTCTGCTGCTGAACTTTGTCGGTTCCGGTGCGACATTCTTGTCCTACGGCACGACGGCGCGCTCGGCGCGCCGCTTCGGGGCCGGCGACCGCGCGGGCGCGGTAGCCGAGGGCGTGCAGGCGACGTGGCTGGCCTTGGCGCTCGGTGTGCTGGTGATCGTCGTGGTGGAGGCCGCAGCGGTGCCGCTGGTGTCGGCGATCGCTGGCGGTCAATCCGGGGGCCATGCGATCAGCGCCGCGGCGCTGCCCTGGTTGCGGATCGCGATCCTGGGTGTGCCGGCAATCCTGGTCTCGCTCGCGGGTAACGGTTGGATGCGTGGCGTGCAGGACACGGTGCGCCCGCTGCGGTATGTGGTGGCGGGGTTCAGCCTCTCGGCGGTGCTGTGTCCGCTGCTGGTGTTCGGCTGGCTGGGGTTGCCGCGCTGGGGCCTGGCCGGGTCGGCGGTGGCCAACGCGACCGGTCAGTGGCTGGCGGCGGTGTTGTTCGTAGGCGCGCTGCTGGCCGAACGGGTGCCGCTGCGTCCGGACCGCACGGTGCTCCGCGCCCAGGTGGTGATGGGCCGCGACCTGTTTGTCCGGACCATGGCTTTCCAGGCCTGCTTCATCTCGGCCGCGACGGTGGCCGCCAGGTTCGGAGCTGCCGCACTGGCGGCCCACCAGGTGGTGCTACAGCTGTGGAGTTTTCTTGCCCTGGTTCTCGATTCGCTCGCCATTGCCGCGCAGGCGTTGGTGGGCGCGGCGCTGGGTGCCGGCGACGTCGCACACGCGAAGTGGGTGACTTGGCGGGTGACGGTGTTCTCGCTGTTGGCGGCCGCGCTGCTGGCTGTCGCGCTCGGGGTGGGCGCGGAGGTGCTGCCAGACCTGTTCACCGACGACCGGTCGGTGCTGGTTGCCATCGGGGTGCCATGGTGGTTCATGGTGGCCCAACTGCCCTTCGCCGGCATCGTTTTCGCGCTGGACGGGGTACTGCTCGGGGCCGGCGATGCCGCGTTCATGCGCACCGCCACCGTCGCCAGCGCCCTGATCGGCTTTCTGCCGCTGATCTGGCTGTCACTGGCGTTCGACTGGGGACTGGCCGGTATCTGGGCCGGGCTGAGCACATTCATCGTGTTGCGACTGATCTTCGTTGGATGGCGAACGGTGTCGGGACGGTGGGCGGTGACCGGGGCGGCGTAACGCCCCGCGCGCCCAACCCGCCGTTACACTGCGCGCATGACAAGGCTGGCCCGGACGCCGCCACGGTCCCGGCAGCGGTCCTGGCAGGACTATGCGCTGTTCACCATCCTGGTCGGACCCAATGTGGCTTTGTTGATTCTGTTCATCTACCGCCCATTGGCGGACAACATCCGGCTGTCGTTCTTCGATTGGAACATCTCCGATCCCGGCGCCGACTTCATCGGGATGTCCAACTACGCCGAGTGGCTCACCCGTGCGGACACCCGGCAGATTGTGTTCAACACGGTGGTGTTCACGGGCGCAACGGTCATCGGCTCGATGGTGCTGGGGCTGATGCTGGCCATGCTGCTCGACCAACCGTTGCGCGGCCGAAACCTGGTGCGCTCGACGGTGTTCGCCCCGTTTGTGATATCCGGTGCGGCCGTCGGCCTGGCGGCCCAGTTTGTCTTCGATCCGCATTTCGGCCTGATCCAAGACCTGCTGCACCGCGTCGGCGTTGGGGTGCCCGACTTCTACCAGCGGCCGCACTGGGCGATGTTCATGGTCACCGTCACCTACATCTGGAAAAACCTGGGCTACACCTTTGTCATCTACCTGGCCGCGCTGCAGGGCGTCCGCCGAGACCTGTTGGAGGCGGCGGAAATCGACGGCGCCAGCCGATGGGGCATCTTCCGCCGGGTGCTGCTGCCGCAGCTGCGTCCCACCACCTTCTTCCTGTCGATCACCGTACTGATCAACTCGCTGCAGGTGTTCGACGTGATCAACGTGATGACCCGAGGGGGCCCACTCGGCACCGGCACGACGACCATGGTGTACCAGGTGTATTTGGAGACCTTCAGAAACTTCCGGGCCGGGTATGGGGCCACCATCGCCACGATAATGTTCCTAGTCCTGCTGGCCGTCACGTATTTCCAGGTGCGGGTCATGGATCGGGAGCAGCGGCTGTGAAACTCACCCGATTGAACGCAAGTCGCAGCGCCGCAAGACTGCTCGGCTATGCCGCGATGTTGCTGGTGGTCGCGTTGATCGCCGGACCGCTGCTGTTCGTCTTCTTCACCTCGTTCAAGGACCAACCCGACATCTATTCGCAGCCGACGACCTGGTGGCCGCCACACTGGCATCCCCAGAATTACCGGACGGCCACCGAGCAGATCCCGTTCTGGACCTACCTGCGCAATTCGGTGATCATCACCACCGCACTGGCATCAGTGAAGTTCGTGCTCGGGGTGCTCAGCGCGTTCGGCCTGGTGTTCGTGGATTTCCCGGGCAAGAACGTGGTGTTCTTGGTCATCATCGCAGCGCTCATGGTGCCCAACCAGATCACCGTGATCTCCAACTACGCCTTGATCTCTCAACTCGGCCTGCGCAACACATTCCCGGGCATCATTCTGCCGCTGGCCGGCGTTGCATTCGGAACGTTCTTGATGCGCAACCACTTTCTGTCGCTGCCTTCCGAGGTCATCGAGGCCGCCCGGATGGATGGCGCCCGGTGGTGGCAACTATTGCTGCGGGTCGTGTTGCCCATGTCCGGCCCGACCATGGTCGCTTTCGGCGTCATCACCGTGGTCAACGAATGGAACGAATACCTGTGGCCGTTCCTGATGTCCGATGACGAGTCGGTGGCACCGCTGCCGGTGGGCCTGACCTTTCTGCAGCAAGCCGAGGGCGTGACGAACTGGGGACCGGTGATGGCGGTGACGCTGCTGGCGATGCTGCCCATCCTGCTGATCTTCATTGCGCTGCAACGGCAGATGATCAAGGGCCTCACCTCCGGCGCGGTCAAGGGCTGACGCGCCATGACCAACTTGAACCGCAGAAGTTTCCTGTCGTTGGCGAGCGCGGCCGTGCCCGGAGTGCTCGCCGGCTGCGCCGGAATGGGCGGCAGCGTCGGCGAGAAGTCGGGATCGGGTCCCATCACGTTCTGGTCCAACCACCCCGGCCAATCCGCCCCGATGGAACGGGAACTCATCGCCCGGTTCCAGAGCCAGTTTCCCGGCCTGCAGGTCAAGCTGATCGACGCCGGCGCGGACTACGACGAGGTGGCGCAGAAGTTCAACGCGTCGCTCATCGGCACCGACGTACCCGATGTCGTTGTCCTGGACGATCGTTGGTGGTTCCACTTCGCCCTCAGCGGTGTCATCGCCCCGCTCGACGACCTCTTTGGCCAAGTCGGCGTCGACACCGCGGATTACGTGGACTCGTTGCTGGCCGACTACGATTTCGACGGCCGCCACTACGCCCTGCCTTATTCCCGTTCAACGCCGCTCTTCTACTACAACAAGTCCGACTGGGCGCGGGCCGGCCTGCCCGACCGCGGACCGCGCAGTTGGCAGGAATTCGACGAATGGGGCCCGCGGTTGCAGCAGGTCGTCGGCTCCGGAAGATGGGCACACGGTTGGCCGAACGCTGACCGGATCTCCTGGGTTTTCGAAGGGCCGAACTGGGCATTCGGCGGCGCTTATTCCGACAAGTGGACCCTGAAGTTCACCGATCCGAAAACCATCGAGGCGGGAAACTTTTATCGGGATTCCATCCATCGCAGGCGTTATGCCGCGATCGCCAACGACAACGCCAACGAGTTCGCTACCGGCATTCAGGCCTCGACCCTGGCGTCGACGGGCGCACTGGTCGGCATCACCCATTCCGCCCGAGTCGATTTCGGTGTTGCGCCGCTGCCCACCGGGCCCGGGGGAGCGCCCGGGTGCCCGACCGGCGGGGCGGGGCTGGCCATACCTACCAAGCTCTCCCCGGAGCGAAAGCTGAATGCGCTCAGGTTCATTGAGTTCGTCACCAACCCGCAGAACACTGCGTACTTCAGCCAGCGCACCGGGTATCTGCCGGTGCGCAAGTCCGCCGTCCAGGACCCGAGCGAGCAGAAATACCTTGCCGACCATCCCCGGGCTCGGGTGGCGCTCGACCAGCTTCCGCACACCAAGCCGCAGGACTACGCGCGCGTGTTCCTACCCGGCGCGGACCGCATCATCTGCGCGGGGCTGGAATCCATTGGGCTGGAAGGGTCCGACGTGACCGCGACGTTCACCGACATCGAAAAGCAGCTGAGCGTCATCTACGACCGCCAGATCAAACGAAAGTTGCCCCGACATGGCTAGCGTGCAGTATTCGTCGGTCACCCACCGTTACCCGGGTGCGGACACCCCGGCGATTGAGAACCTGGATCTGGAGGTGGCCGACGGTGAATTCCTGGTCCTGGTCGGGCCGTCCGGCTGCGGCAAGTCGACCACCTTGCGCATGCTGGCCGGGCTGGAAACCGTTGAGAGCGGCCGCATCACCATCGGGGATGTGGACGTGACGCACCTGCCGCCGCGCGCCCGCGATGTCGCGATGGTGTTCCAGAACTACGCGCTGTACCCGAACATGACGGTGGCGGCCAACATGGGCTTCGCGCTGCGCAACGCCGGTGTGTCGCGCGCCGAAACGCGGCGCCGGGTGGAAGAGGTCGCCGCTATGCTGGAATTGACTGAGCTGCTTGACCGTAAGCCTGCGAAGCTGTCCGGTGGCCAGCGGCAACGCGTGGCGATGGGGCGTGCGATCGTGCGGCGGCCCCAGGTGTTCTGCATGGACGAACCGTTGTCGAACCTGGACGCCAAACTGCGGGTGAGCACCCGATCGCAGATTTCGGGTTTGCAGCGTCGCCTGGGCACTACCACCGTCTACGTCACCCACGACCAAGTGGAGGCCATGACGATGGGGGACCGGGTCGCCGTACTCAAAGACGGTGTGCTGCAACAGATCGACACGCCGCGGGCACTCTACGACGACCCGGTCAACACGTTCGTGGCGACGTTCATCGGCGCCCCGGCGATGAACCTCATCGAGGCCGTCGTGGCCGACGGGATGGTTAAATCGCCCGATCTGGCGATACCGGTGCCGCGTGAAGCCGCCGGCCAGCCACGGGTGCTGCTCGGTGTGCGGCCCGAATCCTGGGACGTCGCCTCGCCGGACACCCCGGGCGCGCTGACCGTCGTCGTGGAACTGGTGGAGGAGCTGGGGTTCGAATCCTTCGTCTATGCAACGCCTGTCGAGCGCAACGGGTGGTCGCCACGGGCGCAGCGCATCGTGTTCCGCACCGATCGTCGCACGTCGGTGCAGCTGGGTGACACGTTGTCGATCGTGCCGCACGTGAAAGAGCTGTGCTTCTTCGACGTCGCGACCGAGACGCGGATCGGCTGACGAGTACGGGCTTGTTCGCCGAACGTGTGGTGTATGTCCGAAAAGTGTTGGTAGTGGGGCCATATGGCCCACGTTCGGCGGGGAGACCCTGCGGCCCCGCATGCGAAGCGCAGCCCCGCCCAGCTAACGCACCTGGGAACGCCCGCGTTGCAACACCGCCTCGCGGTTGGCCGCGATGTCCTCCGGGCTGGTCTGAAACTGCCGAGCCGCGGACGCTTCGAGCCATAGCCCAGCGCCGGTCTGCGACTCGTCGATGCGGTGATACGACGCCAGCAATGCGCGAACCGCGTTCTGGTTGTTGCCGACGATGGACGCGGCGACCCGCCGGGCGGTGGGCAGCAGTTGGTCGTGCGGCACGACTTCGGTGACCAGCCCCGCCCGCAGCGCGTCGGCGGCGGAGAGGTAATCGCCGGTCATGCTCATCCGTCGGGCCAGGCCGACGCCCACCTTCTGCGGCAGCCGCACACTGAGCCCCCAGGTGGGCAGCAGGCCGACCCGGGCGTGGGTGTCGGCGAAGCGCGCGTTCTCCGAGGCGATCAAAATGTCGCAGTACAGCGCCAACTCGAGCCCGCCGGTGACCGCGACGCCGTTGATGGCGCCGATCACCGGTTTGGTCAGCTCCGGCCAGCGCGGCGAAATGTCGGGCAGCGCCGGTTGTTGGCCCAGCTCTTTGAGATCCAGACCGGCGCAAAACGCCGGATCGCTGCCGGTGACGATGACGACGTCGACGTCGTCGTCGGTTTCTGCCTGGGCGAGAGCGGCGAAGAACTTGTTCCGCAGCGCCGCGGACAGCGCATTGCGCGCCTGCGGACGGTTGAGGGTCAGGGTGCGCACGCGCTCTTCGGTGTCGATCAGCAGGATGTCGTCGGTCATACAGTCACCGTAGAGGGTCGCCCGTGCGTTCCATGGCTGCGGTTCGGCGCGCGCCTATCGTGGGAACCATGTGCCGAAACATCACCGAACTGCGCGGGCTGGAACCCCCGGCCACCGACCAGGAGATCGCGGCGGCGGCACGTCAGTACGTGCGCAAGGTCAGCGGCATCACCCGTCCCTCACCGGCCAACGCCGAGGCGTTCGAAGCCGCAGTGGCCGAGGTCACCGCCAGCACCGCCCGCCTGCTGGACGCGCTGCCCCCACGACGTCAGCCACCCAAGAGCGTCCCGCCGTTGCGCCGCCCCGAGATCATCGCCCGCCTCGCCGGGGCTCAGTCACCGTGACTCCCGCCGTGACCCCCGCGCTCAAAGAGTGGAGCGCGGCCGTACACGCGCTGCTGGATGGGCGCCAAACCATCCTGCTGCGCAAGGGCGGTATCGGTGAAAAGCGGTTTGAGGTCGCGGCGAGGGAGTTCCTGTTGTTCCCGACGGTCGCGCACAGCCACGCCGATCGCGTCCGGCCCGAGCACCAAGACCTGCTGCCCGCGGCGGCCGCCGACAGCACCGACGAGCAACTGCTGGTCCGGGCCGCCGCGAAAGTGGTTGCGGCGCTGCCGGTCAACCGCCCCGAAGGCCTGGGTGAAATAGAGGATCTGCATATCTGGACCGCCGAATCGGTGCGCGCCGACCGGCTGGACTTCCGGCCCAAACACAAACTGGCCGTGCTGGTGGTGTCCGCCATTCCGCTGACCGAGCCGGTGCGCATGGCGCGCAGCCCCGAGTACGCCGGGTGCACCAGCTGGGTGCAACTCCCGTTGACGCCGACGCTGGCTGCGCCGGTGCACGACGACGCGACGCTGAACGACGTCGCCGCCCGGGTCCGCGAAGCCGTCGGCTGAGCAGCCGGACGCGGTACTGAGCCGCGGCTGGCGGTTAGTGCACCGGCAGCACCAGCCGGGACTCGCCGAAATGCACCGAATGGGTGGCCGGCTTCAGCTGCCGAGCAGTCAGCGTCGGCTCTCCGGTGCCCAGGTTGGGCGCGTAGCGGGGGAACCAGCTGCCGGCGATGAGTACGCGGATGCGTGAACCCGCCTTGAACCGGTGGGCGATCGGATCGAGCTCCACCTTGACCGGCCTCGCCCCGTCACTCAGCCGCCGGTAGGCCTCGGTCACGTTGCGCGACCTGCCCTTGGGGTCGACCTCGCTGACCCGGACGAACAGGTCAACGTTGGGATTGTCGGCGGAATGCTCCAGTTCGATGATGGGGTGCCCGTGGACGGTCAGGTCCTGGGTGAGCGTGGCCCCGGTGAACGCGAGCACGTCGTCTCGCGATGCCAGTCGGGTGTCGTTGCGGTAGCCCCCCGTCGGCGCCAGCAACGGACCGCCGATGACGGGGGTGGGGTGCTCGGGGTCGGCCCGAAAGGTCGCCGGCGGCGCGCCCGACGGCGGCGGGGTGACGTCCAAGCGGCCGTGCGGGTGCAGGTACAGCGCTTGTTCGCTGGTCTCCGGGGGCCAGTCGGGCAGGTGGTGCCAGCCCTGCCCGTTGACGAAGACTCGGACCGTGTTGGGACGGCGCGGCGCGGAGTCGCCGGCCAGGTGCGCGTCCAGCCAGTCCAGGGTCTCCCGGGCGCAGGTCGCCAGCCCCTTGGTGAGCATCTGGGTGTGCGTCCAGGGACCGACGGTGAGCGCGACGTTTACTCCGCGGTCGCGCAGGTGCCAGTACTGGCGCACCGTCTGGCCGACGAAGATGTCCTGCCAACCGCTGAGCAGCAGCACCGGGACGTCGACGCGGTCCAGCGCGGCGGGGAACCGCACGGCATCCCAGAACGGGTCGTCATCCTCGGTGTGTTCGACCCAGGACTCGAACCACGGTGCGCCGTCGCCGAGCATCGCTCGGGCGGACTCGCCCAGCGGCAACGCCCGCAGCGCACGCGTCACCCGGCGAGGGGCGGTCAATTGGTTTATCGCGCGGCGGTGCATCGGACCCTCCTGGCGGGCCACCATGTCGCTCCAGGCCAGGAAGTCGTTTGCGAACGAGCCGGTGCCCCACACCGAGTCCCGAAAGTCGTGCGGGCCCGCGGTGATGACGGCCGCGGCCAACTCCGGCGGCGGGTCGTGCAGCAGCGCCCACTGGGTGAAGCCCAGATACGACAGACCCACGGTGGCGAACCGCCCGGTGAACCACGGCTGCTTCCGCAGCCAGGCCACGGTGTCGGCGCCGTCGGCGGCCTCGTTGACCATGGGCTCGAATTCGCCCTCGGAGCCGAACGTCCCGCGCACACTCTGCAGGACGACGTGGTAGCCCCGCGCGGCGTAGAGCCGGGCGAAGGCCAGTGAGAACGGCACGCTTCGCCCGTAGGGTCCGCGGACCAGCAGGGTGCCGGCTGGGCCCCCGGCCGCGTCGTGCGGAACGTAATGATCGGCCACCAACCGGATGCCGTCGCGCATCGGAATGCGGACGTGTCGCACGGTGTAGCGGTTGGTCGCGGGCCGCAGTCCCAGCATCCGGCCCAGCGCGTCGGCCGGAGCCTTCCTCGTCTTTGTCACGGTTCGAGGTTATGGGTCCCTAGAACTTGTAGTACGGGACCAGCTCGTTTGCCCGCTGCAGGTTGGTGGAGGGGCAGTCCACATCGGGTTCCGAGTAGACCGTCGAATAGAACAGTGACTGCTGAATCACTCCGTAGCTGGTCTTGAACGTCACCATGCAGGAGATGTACCAGTAGCTGTTGTGGTAGGTGGGTTTCACGACCCAGTACTGGGCGGCTCGGTGGCCGGCGATCGTGGTCTCGATGGCGTCCGGGGGAAGTGACTGGGCATATGTGCGCCAGATGATGGGCTCGATGGCCATCTGGTAGTTGCCGGCGTCGAAGTGGCAGCGCAACCCCTCTTCGGGTATCGGCGGGGTGAATGCCAGTCCCAGCCGTTGCACGGCGTCGAAGGGGATGTCGTTACACGGGTCGAACGGGCTCGGGTCGCTGGTGGCCACGATCGGGCTCTTCATCGTGGTCGACATCGGCGCGGCGGTGGATCGCAGCTGCACGCCTTCGCTGGCCGTCGGAGCGGGAGGAACCGCCTGCCAGCCCGCGGTGCCGCCGACGATCCCAACGATCAGCGCGGCCACCGCCCCAACCAGACGCACCTTGGTGAGCACGGCACCCCCTGCCTTCTGGTTTTCTCTTTGCCGGGAGTGTACAAGTCGCTTCCGCGTCGGCACAGGGGTTCCTGCCGTTGTTGGCTCATCGGCGGAAATGCGCCGGGTCGCTAGGCTAGTTACTCGTGACCACAAGGCAGGATCGTGACGGGGCAGGACAGCCGACGCTGTGGGCCGTCTCCGACCTGCACACCGGTCACATGGGCAACAAGCCCGTCACGGAGTCGCTGCACCCGTCCTCGCCCGACGACTGGCTGATCGTGGCCGGGGACGTCGGCGAACGCACCGATGAGATTCGCTGGGCGCTGGACCTGTTGCGCCGACGGTTCGCCAAGGTGATTTGGGTGCCGGGCAACCACGAACTGTGGACCACCAACCGCGACCCGATGCAGATTTTCGGCCGCAGCCGGTACGACTACCTGGTCAACATGTGCGACGAGATGGGCGTGGTCACGCCCGAGCACCCTTTTCCGGTGTGGACCGAGCGGGGTGGGCCAGCCACCATCGTGCCGATGTTCCTGCTGTACGACTACAGCTTTCTGCCGCAGGGGGCGACCACCAAGGCCGAGGGAGTGGCCATCGCCCGCGAGCGCAACGTGGTGGCCACCGACGAGTTCCTGCTGTCACCCGAGCCCTATCCGACCCGCGACGCCTGGTGCCGCGAACGGGTGGCCAAGACTCGCGCCCGGCTGGAGCAACTGGACTGGATGCAGCCGACCGTGCTGGTGAATCACTTTCCGCTGGTTCGCGAACCTTGCGACGCGTTGTTCTATCCCGAATTCTCACTGTGGTGCGGAACCACCAAGACCGCCGATTGGCACACCCGCTACAACGCGGTCTGTTCGGTCTACGGACACCTACACATCCCGCGGACCACGTGGTACGACGGGGTGCGCTTTGAAGAGGTGTCAGTGGGTTACCCGCGGGAGTGGCGCCGCCGCAAGCCGTACAGCTGGCTGCGTCAGGTGTTGCCGGACCCGCAGTATGCGCCCGGCTACCTCAACGACTTCGGCGGTCACTTCGTGGTCACTCCGGAGATGAAGGCTCAGGCCGAGGCGTTCCGGGAACGAGTGCGGCAGCGGCAGGCACGGTGACGGCGAACAAACTCGTGTCATCGGTGCTGCCGGGCACGGTGATTCACGATCTTGCCTATGACGAATTGTACTCCGACCCACCGGGATTGGCGCCGCTGCCCGAGGAGGAGCCGCTGATCGCCAAGTCGGTGAGCAAGCGGCGCAACGAGTTCATCACCGTCCGGCACTGCGCCCGGGCGGCACTGGGTCAGCTCGGCGTGCCCCCGGTGCCGATTCTCAAGGGGGACAAGGGCGAACCGTGCTGGCCCGACGGCATCGTCGGCAGCCTCACACACTGCACGGGTTACCGCGGCGCCGTGGTCGGGCGCAGCGTCGAGGTGCGGTCGGTGGGCATCGACGCCGAGCCGCACGACGTGCTGCCACACGGTGTGCTGAATTCCATCAGCTTGCCCATCGAGCGCAGCGAGATCCCGCTAGCCATGCCCGAGGGCCTGCACTGGGACCGAATCCTGTTCTGCGCCAAAGAGGCAACGTACAAGGCGTGGTTTCCGCTGACCAAGAGGTGGCTGGGGTTCGAAGACGCGCACATCACGTTCGACGCCGACAGTGCCACCACGGGCAGTTTCGTCTCGCACATCCTGATCGACCCGTCGGCGCTGTCCGGCCCGCCGCTCAAGGCGCTGTCCGGCCGGTGGTCGGTCGAGCGGGGGCTGGTGCTCACCGCGATCGTGCTATGACCGGTCTCGACAAGGCGGGGATCGTCGTCGTCGACAAGCCCGCCGGGATGACCAGTCACGACGTGGTCGGGCGGTGTCGGCGAATCTTTGCCACCCGACGGGTGGGCCACGCGGGCACGCTGGACCCGATGGCCACCGGTGTGCTGGTCGTCGGAATCGAGCGGGCCACCAAAATTCTCGGTCTGTTGACGACGACCTCGAAGTCATACGCCGCCACCATTCGCCTGGGGCAGACCACTTCCACCGAGGACGCCGAAGGCGAACTGCTGCACTCGGTCTCCGCCGAACACCTCACCGACGACGCGATCGAGTCCGCCATCGCCGGGCTGCGGGGCGACATCCTGCAGGTGCCGTCGGCGGTCAGCGCGATCAAGGTCGAGGGCCGGCGCGCGTATCAGCTGGCGCGGGCGGGCCAATCGGTGGAGTTGGCGGCTCGACCGGTGTGTATCGACCGTTTCGAGGTGCTGGCCGCT
Source organism: Mycobacterium intermedium (assembly GCF_002086275.1). GTDB lineage: Bacteria > Actinomycetota > Actinomycetes > Mycobacteriales > Mycobacteriaceae > Mycobacterium > Mycobacterium intermedium. The sequence continues at coordinate 36,752 of NZ_MVHT01000005.1, forward strand.
CGGCGCTCGGACGACGTTGTCGATCTCGATGTCGAGGTCGACTGCTCGTCTGGCACCTACATCCGGGCGCTGGCCCGGGATCTGGGCGCCGCGCTCGAGGTGGGTGGTCACCTGACATCGTTGCGCCGCACCCGCGTCGGCCGTTTCGGCCTGGACCAGGCGCTGACGCTGGAGGAGTTGGCGCTGGAGCCGCGGTTGAGTCTGAGCCTCGACGAGGCCTGCCTGCTGATCTTCCCCCGCCGCGACCTCACCGCGGAGGAGGCAGACGCCGCCCGCAACGGCCGGCCCCTGGCGCCCGCCGGAATCGACGGCATCTATGCGGCGTGCGACGGCGACCGTGCGATCGCGCTGCTGCGTGATGAGGGTTCGCGGACCAAGTCGGTGGTGGTAATCCGGCCCGCGACCCTGTGATGCACACTGGGAGCGAATCGCTTCGCACAGCTGGCTGAAGGAGGCAATGATGCCTAAATCGTCCAACAGGGTTTTCGTCGTCGGGGTCGGGATGACGAAGTTCGAAAAGCCAGGCCGGCGCGAAGGCTGGGACTATCCGCAGATGGCCAAGGAGTCCGGCACCAAGGCGCTGCAGGACGCCGGTATCGAGTACAGCGAGATCGAACAGGGCTACGTCGGTTACGTCGCCGGTGATTCCACCAGCGGGCAGCGCGCCCTCTACGAACTGGGCCTGACGGGCATCCCGATCGTCAACGTCAACAACAACTGCTCGACCGGATCCACCGCTTTGTACCTCGGCGCGCAGGCCATCCGCGGCGGACTGGCCGACTGCGTGTTGGCGTTGGGCTTCGAGAAGATGCAGCCCGGATCGTTGCAGGGCGGCTTCCAAGATCGCGAATCGCCGCTCGGCAACCACGTGAAGGCATTGGCCGAGATCGACGAGTTCGCTTTCCCGGTGGCGCCGTGGATGTTTGGGGCGGCCGGTCGCGAACACATGAAAAAGTACGGCACCACCGCAGAACACTTCGCCAAGATCGGCTACAAGAACCACAAGCACTCGGTGAACAACCCGTACGCCCAGTTCCAGGAGGAGTACACCCTCGACGACATCCTGGCCGCGAAGATGATTTCCGACCCCCTCACCAAGCTGCAGTGCTCGCCCACTTCGGACGGCTCGGCCGCGGTGGTGCTGGCCAGTGAGGAGTATGTGGCCCGACACGATCTGGCCGGGCAGGCGGTGGAGATCGTCGGCCAGGCGATGACCACCGACTTCGCCTCCACCTTCGACGGCAGCGCCCGCAACATCATCGGTTATGACATGAATGTCCAAGCTGCACAACAGGTTTACCAACAGTCCGGGCTGGGGCCAGAGGACTTCCAGGTGATCGAGCTACACGACTGCTTCTCCGCCAACGAGCTGCTGCTTTACGAGGCGCTCGGGCTGTGCGGCGAGGGTGAGGCGCCCAAGCTGGTCGACGACAACCAGACCACCTACGGCGGGCAGTGGGTAGTGAACCCCTCGGGTGGGCTGATCTCCAAGGGCCACCCGTTGGGCGCGACCGGACTGGCCCAGTGCTCCGAGCTGACCTGGCAGTTGCGGGGTACCGCCGACAAGCGTCAGGTCGACAACGTGACGGCGGCGCTGCAGCACAACATCGGTCTGGGTGGCGCGGCCGTCGTCACCGCATACCAGCGCGCCGACCGGTAGGGGAGAGCGCCTTGATCGAGTGGTCCGACACCGACCTGATGGTGCGCGACGCCGTCCGTCAGTTCATCGACAAGGAGATCCGCCCGAACCTCGACGCCCTGGAAGCCGGTGAGCTGTCGCCGTATCCGATCGTGCGGAAGCTGTTCAGCCAGTTCGGTCTCGACGTCATGGCCGCCGAAGCGGTCAAGTCGATGTTGGACAAGGAGCGAGCCGGCATCACCAAAGGCGAAAAGCCGGACAAGCCAAACGGATCGGGCGGATTGGGTGCCCAGGCGTCGATGGCCGCGGTGCTGATCTCCGAACTGTCCGGGGTGAGCATCGGACTGCTGAGCACGGCGGTGGTGAGCCTCGGACTGGGCGCCGCGACCATCATGAGCCGCGGCACGCTGGCCCAGAAAGAGCGCTGGCTGCCCCAGCTGATGACGCTGGAAAAGATTGCGGCATGGGCGATCACCGAGCCCGACTCGGGGTCGGATGCGTTCGGCGGCATGAAGACCACCGTCAAACGCGACGGCGAAGACTACATCCTCAACGGGCAGAAGACGTTCATCACCAACGGCCCCTTCGCCGACGTCCTCGTGGTCTACGCCAAGCTCGATGACGCGTCGGTGGCGGACCGGCGCAACCGTCCGGTGCTGGTGTTCGTACTCGATTCCGGAATGCCGGGCCTGACGCAGGGCAAGCCGTTCAAGAAGATGGGCATGATGTCCTCGCCCACCGGCGAATTGTTCTTCGACAACGTGCGGCTGACCCCGGACCGGCTGTTGGGTGAGAGCGAACAGCACAGCGAAGGTGACGGCCGCGACAGCGCCCGCGCCAACTTCGCCGTGGAACGCCTCGGGGTCGCGCTGATGGCACTGGGCATCATCAACGAATGCCACCGGTTGTGCGTGGATTACGCCAAGAACCGCATCCTGTGGGGCAAGAACATCGGCCAGTTCCAACTGATCCAGCTCAAGCTGGCCAAGATGGAGATCGCGCGAATCAACGTGCAGAACATGGTCTTTCAGATGTTGGAGCGCCAGAAGCTCGGTAAACAGCCGACGCTGGCCGAGGCGTCGGCGATCAAGCTGTACTCCTCGGAGGCCGCCACCGAGGTTGCGATGGAGGCGGTTCAGCTGTTCGGCGGCAACGGCTACATGGCCGAGTACCGGGTGGAACAGCTTGCCCGCGACGCGAAGTCATTGATGATCTACGCGGGCAGCAACGAAGTGCAGGTGACCCACATCGCCAAGGGGCTGCTCTCGGATTGACATCCGTCGTCGCCGCTTTCGTTTTCGCCGCGGCGCGCGTCGCAGTACGGGCCCTGAAACTGTTTCTGCAGTTTGGTATAAGACCCGATTGTCAATGACCCCCGGCGGTCTGGGCATTACATTTTGTATCGGACTTGCTTGAGCGTTCGGTTTGTCCTTCGTGTGACTTTGTGTACCTGGTCCGGTTGCCGACTGCATTGTGGCCGGTAACCGTGTCTGCTCTGCAGTTGCGCTGTGCTGCTCGGCAAATGACGCATCGGGGGCGGCGCGGTTTGTTCCGCCGTCTCGGCTACCCGGTGGAACGTCGGTTGGTGCTTATTGTCCGTAATCCGAAATACCTAAGTGCGGCTATCCCCACGTCAGGGCAGAACTGCCAATTAATATGTCTGCCAGAACAACGGTCTGTGCAGTGTACAACACACACATATATACAGCTGCTGAAACAAGTCATGAGATCATTGTTGAAACCTATGTATCTTTGCCTCTCCATGTGCTGTAATGGTGGCGTTTTCGGGCTATCGGACACGCCGGAGGAAGGCAGGTTATGTCGTTTGTCATCGCAATACCAGAGTCATTTGGGGCGGCTGCGGCAGATCTTGCCAGCCTGGCGGCGGCGACGGCGGGAACGGCGGTTCCGCCCCGACGGGAGCCGACGGCACTGGCGGCCGAGGAGGGCTGGGCGGCAAGGCCGCACTGGTGTCCGGCGTTGGCGGGGCTGGTGGGCACGGCGGCTACGGCACCGAAAAAGGCGGGAACGCCGGCTCTGGCAACACGGGGGCCGCGGTGTGGGGGAACGGCGGCGCCGGCGGAATCGGTGGAAACAACGTGGGCGGAATCGCCGGCAACGGCGGCCAAGGCGGTCTGGCGGGCCTGTCTACTTTGTTCGGGATAGGTAACGGAGGCAACGCCGGCGCCGGTGGCACCTCGGTCAGCGGACTCGGGGGCTACGGCGGGTATGGCGGTACCGGTGGGCTGTTGATCGCCAACGGGGGCAACGGCGGCAACGGCGGCACCGGGGGTGGCGCTGGCGGTGGGGCTGGGAGTGGCGGCCCGGGCTCGTGGCTGGGCGACGACGGCATCAACGGGATCAACGCACCCTGACCGGCGGGCGTCGTCAACCGCCAGACTTACGCGACTACCCAGATCGCCCGGGCGGCAGGGCTGCCCAAATCGACGGTGGTTTCGGCGCCGTCACCGGAGTTGATCGCCACCGAGATCATCCCGGCGAATTCGCGCCGCGTCAGCACCCGCAGCTGCGAGTCGAGGTTGATCCCCACGCTGTCGAAGTACCGCAGCATCTCCGGGTCCGCATCCGAGATGCGGGCCACCGTCGCGGTGTCGCCGTCGTCGCAGGCCCACAACTGCCTTGCCGGCGGACTCGGCACCTGCCCGTCGGAAGCGGGAATCGGGTCGCCGTGCGGGTCTCGGCGCGGGTAACCCAGCTTGGCGTCGATGCGGGACACCAGGCGTTCGGACACCGCGTGTTCGAGCACCTCCGCCTCGTCGTGCACTTCGTCCCAGCTGTAGCCGAGCTCGTTGACCAGGAAAGTTTCCAGTAGCCGGTGGCGGCGAACCATTGCCAGCGCGGCCCGCCGACCGGACTCGGTCAACGTCACCGCGCCGTACTTCTCGTGGTCGACCAGACCCTGCTCGGCGAGCTTGCGGATCGATTCCGACGCCGTGCTGGCCGACACCCCGATCTTCTCGGCCAGCATCTTGGTGCTGACTCGCTGCGGAGCCCCGTCGGGGGACCATTCCTGGGCCGTCCAGATGACCTTCAGGTAGTCCTGGGCAACCGCGGTGAGATCGCCAGGCTTGTCGTCAGCCCTCACAACCAAAAGTTTAGGCAATCCAGACCTAACTTGGCTGAACAAGCTTCGACCAGGTGTGGCGCGTGCGCTTCTGGGTGTTTTTGGGCTTCATGAGGGCTCGCGCCGTAGGCTTGCGCTCGTGCAGCGGTGGCGCGGCCAGGACGAGATCCCCACGGACTGGGGTCGATGTGTACTCACCATCGGGGTGTTCGACGGTGTGCATCGTGGACACGCCGAGTTGATCGCGCACGCGGTCAAAGCGGCCCGGGCCCGGGGCGTGCCGTCGGTGCTGATGACGTTCGACCCGCACCCCATGGAAGTTGTGTATCCGGGCAGTCACCCGGCGCAGCTGACCACGCTGACCCGCCGCGCCGAGCTCGTCGAAGAGCTGGGCATAGACGTGTTCCTGGTGATGCCGTTCACCACGGATTTCATGAAGCTGACCCCGGAGCGCTACATCCACGAGCTGCTGGTCGAACACCTGCACGTGGTGGAGGTCGTCGTCGGAGAGAACTTCACGTTCGGCAAGAAGGCGGCCGGCAACGTCGACACCCTGCGCCGGGCGGGCGAGCGGTTCGGATTCGCGGTGGAGTCGATGTCGCTGCTGTCCGAGCATCACAGCAACGAGACGGTGACGTTCTCGTCCACCTACATCCGGTCCTGCGTGGACGCGGGTGACATGGTTGCGGCAACCGAGGCGTTGGGGCGCCCGCATCGGGTCGAGGGGGTCGTGGTCCGGGGCTACGGTCGGGGGGCCGAGTTGGGTTTTCCGACAGCCAACGTGGCGCCGCCGATGTATTCGGCGATCCCGGCCGACGGGGTCTATGCCGCCTGGTTCACCGTTCTCGGGCACGGCCCGGTCACCGGCACCGTCGTCCCCGGAGAGCGCTACCAGGCCGCGGTGTCGGTCGGGACAAATCCGACCTTCTCCGGGCGCACCCGCACCGTCGAGGCGTTCGTGCTCGACACCTCTGCGGACCTCTACGGACAGCATGTGGCGCTGGACTTCGTTGCCCGCATTCGTGGGCAGAGGAAGTTTGACTCGGTGAAGGATCTGATCGCCGAGATCGGCAAAGACACCGAGCGCACGCGCGCCTTGCTGTCGGCGGGCTGACGCGCGGGTTTCGCGCGGGTTTCGGATGGCGGCCCCGCCGCTGCTAAACTGCCCAGCGATATCGGCGCGTGCTGCGGTTCGCGGCGGCCGTGCCGAGGAATTCACTGGATCGCGGACCGATTGATGGAGATGTTTTCGTGGCGTTGACTGCCGAGCAGAAAAAAGAAATTCTGCGCAATTACGGCCTGCATGAGACCGACACCGGATCGCCGGAAGCGCAAATCGCGCTGCTGACCAAGCGCATCGCCGACCTGACCGAGCACCTCAAGGTGCACAAGCACGACCACCACTCGCGGCGCGGGTTGCTGCTGCTGGTCGGCCGTCGCAAGCGTCTAGTCAAGTACCTCACGCAGGTCGACGTCGAGCGCTACCGCTCGCTGATCGAGCGTCTGGGGCTGCGTCGCTGACCTGCGCGTCATGCGCGCCCTGGGGACAGCGCTGCCAGGCGCAACGGCACTAGCCGCCGCAGGCATCCTGGCAGGGTGTTCCTCGCAGCCCGATGTCGCCGGCTACCAGGCCGGGGACTGCATCAAGCTCACCGGTTCACCGGATACGCCGCGGGCCGACACGGCGGCCTGCGGTAGCCCGGGGTCAAACTTCAGGGTGGTGGCATCGGTCGACGACCGCGAGCACTGCCCCGCGGACGTCGACTCCTCCTACACGGCGATCAACCCGGTCGACGGCTCCAGCAAGACACTCTGCCTCGACGTCGACTGGGTGGTCAGTGGCTGCATGAGCATCGATCCCGGTCGCGTCCTCGATCCGGTTCGCGTGGAGTGCAACGACGTGTCGGTGCCGAACCGGCAGCGCGCCACCCAGATCTTGACGCACCCTGACGGCGCGGTGAACGTCGACCAGTGCGCCACCGGCCTCGGGTACGCCTACCCCCAGCGGGGGTTCGTGGTGTGCGTCGAACACATCAGCGGCGCGCCCGCGGTACCGGGGCGGCGTTAACTTCCGTGTAGCATAAGAGCGTTCTGGACCGTTGACGGTCCAGCAAATGGTGCGGCTCACGCAGATCCGCGTGCGCTGTTCCAGCGGGTCACTGCATATGCAGGAGAGCAGCCCAGTCTGATCGGGCGGTCTTCGGTAGTGGCTGCCGGGCTCTCCGGATCTGGAGCAGGTCGGCCGCTTCGATCGATGGCCGTAGCCGAATTCGGACTCCGCTGGTCCTCCGGGAGCATTTTCGCGTGTGACGACGCGAAATAGCTGAATAACCGAGAGAGGCCGCACCGACGTATGTCTGCAGCTGAAATTGAAGAAGGCGTGTTCGAATCAACCGCCACCATCGACAATGGGAGCTTCGGCACCCGCACCGTCCGTTTCGAGACCGGCCGCCTGGCATTGCAGGCCGCCGGGTCCGTGGTCGCCTACCTGGACGAAGAAAACATGCTGCTGTCGGCGACCACCGCCAGCAAGAGCCCCAAGGAACATTTCGACTTCTTCCCGCTGACGGTCGACGTCGAGGAGCGGATGTATGCCGCCGGGCGCATCCCCGGCTCGTTCTTCCGTCGTGAAGGCCGGCCTTCCACCGACGCGATCCTGACCTGTCGGCTCATCGACCGTCCGTTGCGTCCGTCTTTCGTCGACGGCCTGCGCAACGAGATCCAGATCGTGGTGACCATCCTGAGCCTGGACCCCAACGACCTCTACGACGTGCTGGCGATCAACGCCGCGTCGGCGTCCACCCAGTTGGCCGGTCTGCCGTTCTCCGGGCCCATCGGCGGAGTCCGGGTCGCCCTCATCGACGGCACCTGGGTCGCATTCCCGACTGTCGAGCAGATCGAGCGCGCCGTGTTCGACATGGTCGTGGCCGGTCGCATCGTCGGCGACGACGTGGCGATCATGATGGTAGAGGCCGAGGCCACCGAGAACGTCATCGAGCTGGTCGAAGGCGGCGCTCAGGCGCCGACCGAAGCAGTGGTCGCCGAGGGTCTGGAGGCGGCCAAGCCGTTCATCAGGGCGCTGTGCACCGCCCAGCAGGAGCTTGCCGACGCGGCCGCCAAGCCGACCGGTGAGTACCCGGTGTTCCCCGAGTACGGCGACGACGTCTACTACTCGGTCGCCTCGGTGGCCACCGACGACCTGTCCGCCGCGCTGACCATCGGCGGCAAGGCCGAACGGGACCAGCGCACCTCAGAGATCAAGGCCCAGCTGCTGGAACGCCTCGCGGACACCTACGAAGGCCGGGAAAAGGAGATCAGTGCCGCGTTCCGCTCGCTGACCAAGAAGCTGGTTCGCCAGCGCATCCTCACCGACCATTTCCGCATCGACGGCCGTGGCATCACCGACATTCGTGCGCTGTCCGCCGAGGTCGCAATCGTTCCGCGGGCCCACGGCAGCGCACTGTTCGAGCGTGGCGAGACCCAGATCCTGGGCATCACCACGCTGGACATGATGAAGATGGCCCAGCAGATCGATTCGCTGGGGCCGGAAACCACCAAGCGTTACATGCACCACTACAACTTCCCGCCGTACTCGACGGGTGAGACCGGCCGGGTCGGTTCGCCCAAGCGGCGCGAGATTGGGCACGGCGCGCTGGCCGAGCGGGCGCTGATTCCGGTGTTGCCGAGCGTCGAGGAGTTCCCCTACGCGATTCGGCAGGTGTCCGAAGCCCTGGGCTCTAACGGCTCGACCTCGATGGGGTCGGTGTGCGCGTCCACGTTGGCGCTGCTGAACGCCGGCGTTCCGCTGAAGGCGCCGGTGGCCGGCATCGCAATGGGGCTGGTGTCCGACGACGTCGAGCTGGAAGGCGGTGGCACGGAGCGTCGCTTCGTGACCCTGACCGACATCCTGGGCGCCGAAGACGCCTTCGGCGACATGGACTTCAAATGCGCCGGCACCAAAGACTTCGTCACCGCGCTGCAGTTGGACACCAAGCTCGACGGGATTCCGTCGCAGGTGCTGGCCGGTGCGCTCGCTCAGGCCAAGGACGCGCGTCTGACCATCCTCGAAGTCATGGCCGAGGCCATCGACCGGCCGGACGAGATGAGCCCGTACGCACCTCGGGTGACCACCATCAAGGTCCCGGTGGACAAGATCGGCGAGGTTATCGGGCCCAAGGGCAAGGTCATCAACGCCATCACCGAGGAGACCGGAGCCCAGATCTCCATCGAGGACGACGGCACCGTGTTCGTCGGCGCCACCGACGGTCCCTCGGCGCAGGCCGCGATCGACAAGATCAATGCCATCGCCAACCCCCAGTTGCCGACGGTGGGCGAGCGGTTCCTCGGAACCGTGGTCAAGACAACCGATTTCGGTGCGTTCGTATCGCTGCTGCCCGGGCGTGACGGTTTGGTGCACATCTCCAAACTCGGCAAGGGCAAGCGGATCGCGAAGGTCGAGGACGTCGTCAACGTCGGCGACAAGCTGCGGGTGGAGATCGCTGACATCGACAAGCGGGGCAAGATCTCGCTCGTCCTCGTCGCCGAGGAAGAAGCCGCGGCCCCAGCGTCGGCCGATGCCGCGACCGTCAGCAGCTAAGCCTGCGGGCGCCGGGGCGCTACGCCGCACCACGCTCCCCGGCGGCCTGCGAGTGGTCACCGAACACCTGCCTGCGGTGCGGTCGGCTTCGGTCGGAGTTTGGGTGGGGGTCGGGTCGCGCGACGAAGGCGCCACGGTGGCCGGAGCCGCGCACTTCCTCGAGCATCTGCTGTTCAAGTCGACCCCTACCCGCACCGCCGTAGACATCGCGCAGGCAATGGACGCCGTCGGCGGGGAACTGAACGCGTTCACCGCCAAGGAACACACCTGCTACTACGCCCACGTGCTCGATACCGATCTGGCGCTGGCCGTCGATCTGGTCGCCGACGTGGTGCTCAACGGCCGGTGTGCCCCCGATGACGTCGAGTTGGAGCGCGACGTCGTCCTCGAAGAGATCGCCATGCGCGACGACGACCCCGAGGACGCCCTTGCGGACATGTTCCTGTCGGCGATGTTCGGCGACCACCCGGTGGGCCGGCCGGTGATCGGCAGCGCGAAGTCGGTGTCGTCGATGACGCGGGCGCAGTTGCACTCCTTCCACGTGCGGCGATACACGCCGGAGCGGATGGTGATCGCCGTGGCCGGCAACGTCGACCACGACGAGGTGGTGGCGTTGGTTCGGGAGCACTTCGGCCCGCGGTTGGTCCGTGGCCGTCGCCCGGCTGCACCACGCAAGGGGACGGGCCGGGTGAACGGGCGTCCCAGCTTGGCATTGGCCAAACGGGACGCCGAGCAAACTCACGTGTCGCTCGGCGTGCGCACCCCCGGACGCCGCTGGGAGCACCGTTGGGCCCTGTCGGTGCTGCACACCGCACTGGGCGGTGGCCTGAGTTCGCGGCTGTTCCAAGAGGTTCGCGAGGCCCGAGGGTTGGCGTACTCGGTCTATTCCGCGCTGGACATCTTCGCCGACAGCGGCGCGTTGTCGGTTTATGCCGCCTGTCTGCCGGAGCGATTCGACGAAGTCATGCGGGTTACCGCCCAGGTGCTGGAATCGGTGGCGCGCGACGGGATCACGGAGGCGGAGTGTCGGATCGCCAAGGGCTCGCTGCGGGGCGGGTTGGTGCTCGGGCTGGAGGACTCCAGCTCGCGGATGAGCCGACTGGGTCGCAGCGAACTGAACTACGGCACGCATCACAGCATCGAGCACACCCTGCAGCAAATTGACCGGGTCACCGTCGAGGAGGTGAACGCGGTGGCGCGCCGAGTGCTGGGCAACAGTTACGGCGCCGCAGTCCTCGGCCCGCATAGGTCGAAACGTTCGCTGCCCCAACAACTTCGGGCAATGGTAAGGTAGCGCGATGGTACTGGGCTTCTGGGACATCGCGGTGCCCATCGTGGGCGCGCCGATGGCGGGCGGTCCGGGCACCCCGGCGCTGGCTGCGGCGGTGTCCAACGCCGGCGGCCTGGGCTTCGTGGCCGCCGGCTACCTGACCGCGGATCAATTCGCTGAGAACATTGCCGCCGCACGTAAGGCGACGACGGGTCCCATCGGGGCGAATATCTTTGTGCCGCAACCAAGTGTTGCCGACTGGGTGCAGCTCGAGTACTACGCCGAAGATCTTGAGGAAGTGGCGGAGCATTACCGCGTCGAGATCGGCCACCCCGTTCATGGCGACGACGATGAATGGGAACGCAAGCTTGAAGTGGTGGCCGATATCCGACCGGAGATCGTGTCCTTCACCTTCGGTGCCCCGCCGCCGGATGTCGTTCGCCGGTTGAGCGCGCTCGGTCTGCTGGTGTCGATCACCGTGACGTCGGCCTATGAAGCGGGAATCGCCGTCGCCGCCGGGGCCGACAACCTGGTGGTGCAAGGCCCGGCGGCCGGCGGACACCGCGGCACGTTCGCGCCCGATATGGAGCCCAACTCCGAGTCTTTGCATCAACTGCTGGACCGAATCGGCCACGCCCACCCAGATATTCCGCTGATCGCGGCCGGGGGCTTGGGGACGCCACAGGACATTGCGGCGGCGCTGCGCAGGGGGGCGGTCGCCGCCCAGGTAGGCACTGCGCTGTTGCTTGCCGACGAGGCCGGCACCAACTCGGCGCACCGAGTGGCGTTGAAGAACCCGGAGTTTGACTCCACCGTCGTCACTCGGGCCTTCTCCGGCCGTTACGCGCGCGGTCTGGCCAACAACTTCACTCGCTTGCTCGACCACGTGGCTCCGCTGGGTTACCCGGAGATCAACCAGATGACGAAGCCGATACGGGCGGCCGCAATCGAGCAGGAGGACCCGCACGGCACCAACCTCTGGGCGGGTGCGGCTTACCGAGAGGCCCGCGCCGGTTCGGCGAAGGGCATCGTCGCTTCGTTGGATCCCGACGCGCGCACGCTGTAGACGCCGTTCCGGTCAGGCTCCGGTCAGTCCAGCACGGTGACCGGTTCGGTGAACGGCAGGCCGAGGTCGACCGCCACCTGGTGCGCCAGCAGCGCGCCATCGTGTGTCGAAAGTCCTTTGGCCAGAGCCGGATCCGATTGACAGGCCGCCCGCCACCCCAGATCCGCCAGCTTGAGCACGTAGGGGATGGTCGCGTTGGTCAGGGCATGCGTCGAGGTCTTGGGTACTGCGCTGGGCATGTTCGCCACGCAGTAGAACTGCGTGTCGTGGACGACGAACGTCGGGTCGTCGTGGGTGGTCGGCCTCGAGTCTTCGAAGCAGCCGCCTTGGTCGATGGAGATGTCCACTACCACTGAGCCGCGCTTCATCTGTGCGACAAGGGAATTGGAGATCAGTTTGGGTGCCTTGCCGCCGGGTATCAGGACGGCGCCGATCACCAGGTCGGCGTGCTCGACGGCGCCCTCGAGGTCGTACGCCGACGAATAGCGGGTCCGGACAGCGACGCCGAACTCGGAGTCGAGCTGGCGAAGACGGTTGATGTTGACGTCGAAGATGGTGACGACCGCTCCCATGCCGCTTGCGATCCGGGCGGCGTTGTACCCGGCGATACCGCCGCCGATCACAACGACATTCGCTGGTTCCACACCTGGCACCCCACCCATCAGCACGCCGCGCCCACCGTGAGTGCGCATCAGGTGATACGCCCCCGCCTGCGCGGACAGCCGCCCGGCGACCTCGCTCATCGGGGCCAGCAACGGCAACGCGCCGTCGGCCGTTTGCACGGTTTCGTAGGCGATAGATGTCGCTCCCGACTTCAGCAACGCCTCAGTGCAGGGCAGGGTGGCGGCCAGGTGCAGGTAAGTGAACACGGTCTGGCCGCGCCGCAGCAGCTCGTACTCGGCGGGCAACGGTTCTTTGACCTTGAGCAGCAGATCCGCGCCCGCCCACACCTGTTCGGCGGAGCCGATCACCTCGGCCCCGGCCGCCTTGAAGTCGGCATCGCTGATCGCGGAGCCTTCTCCCGCGCCGGCCTGAACCAGCACCTGGTGGCCACGGGTGGTCAGCGCGGCGACACCCGCCGGGGTGATTGCCACCCGGAATTCACTGTTTTTGATCTCGGTCGGAATGCCGACGCGCATCCCTATATTCTGAAGAAAGTTCGACTTATCTTCAATAAAAGTGACAATAATTCTGTAAAGTCAGCGTATGAGTGACAAAGCACCGGAAGAGGTGCCGCGGTTGCCCGACTCGCCGAAGGATTTTCGGCCTGCCGATTTGGACGCGGTGGATCGCAGCATCTTGACCGTGCTGCACGGCGACGCGCGCATCACCAACAATGCGCTCGCGGAGGCGGTCGGTATCGCCCCGTCGACCTGCCACGGTCGGGTCAAGCGGCTGGTGGAGCTCGGCGTGATCCGCGGTTTCTACACCGACATCGACCCGGTCGCCGTGGGATTGCCACTCCAGGCGATGATCTCGGTCAACCTGCACTCCAACGCCCGCGGGAAAATACGCAATTTCATCCGGCAGATCCGCACTCGGCGACAGGTCATGGACGTCTACTTTCTAGCCGGCGCGGACGACTTCCTGCTGCACGTCGCCGCCCGCGACACCGAGGATCTGCGCTCGTTCGTCGTCGAAAACCTCAACGCGGATGCCGACGTCGCCGGTACTCAAACATCGCTGATTTTCGAGCATCTTCGAGGGGCGGCGCCCATCTAGGCGCTGGCTATGATCGTCGAATGCCGCAGCCGTCCGCCTCCGCCACCGTGCATGTCGACGCCAGTCCCGAGGCCGTGTATGACCTGATCACAGACTTGCCTACGCTGGCGGCGTTGGCCGAAGAGACCGAGTCGATGGAGTGGCGCAAGGGCCACAACGGCGGGGTCGTTCGTCCGGGGGCGGTCTTTGTCGGACACAACAAGAACGGCAACAAGCGCTGGACCACCAAGTGCACCGTCACCGACGCCGAACCGGGCCGTGTCTTCGCCTTCGACGTGCGTTACGCCGTGCTGCCGGTGGCGCGCTGGCAATACGACATCGTCGCCACCGAGGGCGGTTGCAGCGTCACCGAGAGCACTTGGGACCGTCGTCCCGGCTGGTTTCGCAAGGTGGCGCCCCTGGCCACGGGGGTGGCCGACCGGGCGAGCGCCAATGCCGAGCACATCGCGGCCACCCTGCAGCGCCTCAAGCAGCGCGCCGAAGAAAGGGCCTAGAAACCTAGTACCGCGGGTATCGCATACCGGGGGTCCCTCGGTACACTGACCGCATCATGCGGCAGTGGTGCCGAGGCAAGGGGGCCTGGATGACGACCGTTGACGACAGGGCAGTGGGACCGCATTCGGAGGAAGCGGCCGCGTCAGACCACGAGCGTCTCGTTTTGGAGGCGCGCGACGTCCACTTCGACTTCGCGCGCCTGCCGTTTCACTATGTGCCCAACGAGCCGATGGCCACCCACGTCCTCAACGTCTTGCACCTGCTGTTGCCGGCGGGTGAGGAGTTCTTCGTCGAGGTCTTCAAGAGGGCGTTGCCCCTGATCAAGGACGACCAGTTGCGGCTGGACGTGCAGGGGTTCATCGGCCAGGAGGCCATGCACTCGCAGGCCCACTCCGGCGTGCTCGCGCACTTCGAAGCCCAGGGCATCGACGTGACTCCGTTCACCGACCAGGTCCGGTGGCTCTTCAGCACACTGCTGGGCGACAAGCCGCGGCGCAGCAAGCTCACCCCGTGGAAAAGCCAGCACGGCTGGTTGCTGGAGCAGGTGTCGTTGATTGCGGCCATCGAGCACTACACCGCCGTATTAGGGGAGTGGATTCTGAATTCCCCGGCGCTGGATGCCGCCGGCACCGACCCGGTGATGCTCGACATGCTGCGCTGGCATGGTGCCGAAGAAGTCGAGCACAAGGCCGTCGCGTTCGACGCCATGAAGCATCTGCGGGCCGGGTACCTGCGACAGGTGCATACCCAGCTGGCCGCGGGGCCGGTGATGTTGCTGCTGTGGATTCGCGGGGTGCGGTTTATGTACTCGGTGGACCCGTGCCTGCCGCCGGGAACGAAAGCGCGCTGGCGCGACTACTTCAGCGCAGCGCGTCGCGGGCTGGTCCCCGGGCCGGTGCGCCTGTTGCGCGTCATGTTCCACTACTTCAAGCCGGGCTTTCACCCGTCGCAGTTGGGCGGAGTTGGGTTGGCGGTCGACTACCTGGCGGTCTCGCCGGCAGCACGGGCGTCGCATTGACCTATGAGCAGCACTTCACGTATCACGGCGTCCGACGGCGTCGCGCTGGCCGTCCACCAATACACCGACATCGATCCGCAGCGGCCCACCATTCTGGCCATCCACGGTTGGCCCGACAATCACCACATCTGGGACGGGGTGGCGGCCGAGCTTGCCGCCCGCTATAACTTCGTGGCCTACGACGTCCGGGGCGCCGGCGAGTCGTCTTGTCCAGCAACCAGATCTGGGTACCGGCTGGCACAGTTGGTCGCCGATGTGGACGCGGTCATCGAGAGTCTGCACGTCGGGCAAGTCCATCTCCTCGCCCATGACTGGGGGTCCGTGCAGGGCTGGGCAGCCGTCACCGACGAGTCGCTTGCCGGCAAGATCGCTTCCTTCACTTCGCTTTCGGGACCGCATCTGCAGGGCGCGGGCCGATTCCTGCGATCGGCACGCGGTCTGCGGTCCCTGGCCAATGTCGCCAAACAGATTGTGGGATCAAGCTATATCGCCTTCTTCCTGTCTCCCGTCGCGCCGGAGTTGGCTTTCCGCTCCGGGATCGGGGTGAAAGTCGTTGAGGCCCTTGAACGTATCGGCGGTGCCAGTTCGCGCGGCGGACGGGTTTCACCGCCGCGTTCCATCGGCGACTTCGTCAATGGGCTCAACCTCTACCGAGAAAACCTGCCCGGGCCGCTGTTGTCACCGGAGCCGCGACTGCCGGAGACTGACGTCAGCGTCCAGGTGCTCGCACCGCGCCAGGACTACTTCATCTCGCCCCCGCTGCAGCGCCTGCAGAGCGCGATTTCGCTTCGCAGCAGGGTGATTTCGATCCAGGGCGGGCACTGGGTGGTGACTTCGCACCCCGACGTCGTCGCCCAGCTCACCGCCCAGTGGATCGAGGCCGTCGCCCGTGGCGAAGTCGGGGCAGCGATCGACCGCGGCGACTCCCGTCCGGCGGGCGGCGGACTTGCGCTGGTGAGTCGTCTGCCGGCGCGCTTGGCTCTGCTGTTCAGGTAGGAAGTTCGCTGTGCCGGAAAGCATTTGGAAAAGCAGGCCCGCCGACCTGTACGGCCGCCGTGAACGGGACCGGTTCTATACCGCATTGTGGGGCGTGCGCGTCCTGATGGGCGGATTGGCCTCGGCTTCGCGGTGGAATCCGTCGCGAGTGTCACCGGTGCGACGGACGCACCGGGCCACGGTCATCAAGCGGGAACTCGTCGCCCCCGACGTGGTTGCGTTGACGCTGGCAGACCCGGACGGCGGGTTGTTGCCGTCCTGGACGCCTGGCGGACACATCGACGTTCAGTTGCCCTCGGGTCGGCGGCGCCAATACTCCCTGTCCGGTCCGCCCGGGCGGCGCACCGACTACCGCATCGCCGTCCGCCGCATTCCCGACGGCGGCGGCGGTTCGATAGAGATGCACGAGGCTTTCGACGTCGGTGACACCCTGGTGTTTGAAGGCCCGCGCAACGCGTTCTACCTCGGCAGCGCCGAGCGCGATGTGCTGTTCGTGATCGGCGGCATTGGGGTGACGCCGGTGCTACCCATGATCCGGGTGGCCGCCCAACGCGGATCCGTTTGGCGTGCAATATATGTCGGCCGCAGCCGCGAGTACATGCCGTTTCTGGACGAGGTGCTGTCGGTGGACCCCGATCGGGTAACGGTGTGGGCCGACGACGAGCACGGCCGCCTGGCCACCATCGACGAGTTGCTGGCCGGCGCCGGACCGACGACCGCCGTCTACGTCTGCGGGCCGCCCGCGATGCTGGAGGCGGTGCGCACGGCGCGGACCGAATACGCCAACGCGCCGCTGCACTACGAGCGGTTCAGTCCCCCGCCCGTGGTCGACGGGATTCCCTTCGAGCTGGAACTCGGGAGTTCGGGGGAGGTCCTCACCGTTCCGGCGAACCGGTCTGCGCTGGCCGTCATGCTGGACCGCGATCCGACCACGCCGCACTCCTGTCAGCAGGGTTTCTGCGGCACGTGCAAGGTCAGAGTCCTTGCCGGACAGGTCGATCACCGCGGACGTACCGCTGAGGATGATGACGAGATGCTCGTCTGCGTGTCGCGGGCGAAGGGCGATCGGGTGGTTATCGACGCTTGAGTCGGTAGCCCACGTGGGGAACGTCCACCCCGGGCAGCGGCTGCCACACGAAGGTGCGGCCGTCCTCTTGGAAGTCTTTCTTCTCGTAGAAGTTGCGTGCCTTCTGGTTCTTGTCGGCGCACCACAGGATTACGTCCTCGGAAGGGTTCACGCGCAACGCCTTGTTGAGCAGGCGGCCGCCGATGCCGTGCCGCTGGCTGTGCTCGGTGACATACAGCGCGTCGATGTGCAGGTCGCGGGGAACGGCGAGGTCAGGGCCGAACATGGTCATGCCGAGCAACCTGCCGCGGTACTCGGCGATCCACATGGCCCACCCGTCGCGTCGCAGGGTCAGCGGATAGAACTCGGTGGCCCAGCGGTGCGGCTGACCGATCAGGTCGAGGTGATGCGGCGCGATGATGCCGGTCCAGGACAGCCGCCACGACGGGTAGTGCATCTCGGCGACCTTGGCGTACTCGGTCGGCTTGGCCTGACGGATCGTGACGTCTTTGGACTTCACGTGACCGTCTCCGCCTGCCGCGCATTCACGTCATTCAGATTAGGGGCCGGTGCGCGCGCCGGTGTCGAAGAGGCGGGAAGGCCGAAGAAGGGTATCGGCCGGACCGTCCGTTCCGGGCCGCGAAGTAGGCTGCACCCATGCGGGTAGGTGTGCTGGGAGCCAAAGGCAAGGTGGGGTCGACGATGGTCCGGGCGGTCGAGGCTGCCGAGGATCTGACCCTGTCCGCGGAGGTGGACGAGGGCGATCCGCTGAGCTTGCTCACCGACGGCAATACCGAGGTCGTCATCGACTTCACCCACCCCGACGTGGTGATGGGCAATCTGGAGTTCCTCATCGAGAACGGTATTCACGCGGTGGTGGGCACCACCGGGTTCACCGCCGAGCGCCTGCGGCAGGTGGAGTCGTGGCTGGCCCAGAAGCCCGAGACCGCGGTGCTGATTGCGCCGAACTTCGCCATCGGCGCCGTGTTGTCCATGCACTTCGCCAAGCAGGCCGCACGCTTCTTCGATTCGGCCGAAGTCATCGAACTGCATCACCCGAACAAGGCCGACGCTCCTTCGGGTACGGCGACGCGTACCGCGAAACTGATCGCCGAGGCCCGAAAAGGCCTGCCGCCTAACCCGGACGCCACCAGCACCAGCCTGCCTGGAGCCCGTGGCGCCGACGTCGACGGCATCCCGGTGCACGCCGTGCGGCTGTCCGGCTTGGTCGCGCACCAGGAAGTCTTGTTCGGCACCCAGGGGGAGACGCTGACCATTCGCCACGACAGCCTCGACCGCACCTCGTTCGTCCCCGGTGTGCTGTTGGCCGTGCGTCACGTCAAAGAACGTCCCGGCCTCACCGTCGGCTTGGAGCCCCTGCTCGATTTGGAATGACGAATAACGCGAGCGCCCTGCGCACCCAACTGTTCATCGCCTTCTTCTGCGTTGTGCTGCTGGTCTATTTCGTGCTGCTGGGCCGCCTGGCGATCGCGATGATCGGCTCAGATCGCGCCGCTGCCGTCGGGTTGGGCTTGGCGGTGCTGATCATGCCGTTCATCGGTTTGTGGGCCATGATCGCCACCCTGCGCGCGGGATTCGCGCATCAGAAGCTGGCGCGCATGATCGCCGAAGACGGGATGGAACTCGACGTCAGTGCGCTGCCGCGGCGGCGTTCGGGACGGTTTGAGCGCGCCGCGGCGGACGCGCTGTTCGACAGCGTGCGCACGGAACTGGAAAGCGACCCGGACAATTGGCGCCGCTGGTACCGGTTGGCGCGGGCATACGACTACGCGGGCGACCGGCGCCGGGCGCGGGAGGCCATGAAAACCGCCGTCCAGTTGGAGGCCCGCCGGTGACCAAGCGGTTGCTCATCGTCCACCACACGCCGTCGCCGCATTGTCAGGAGCTGTTCGAGGCGGTGCTGGCGGGGGCGACGGATCCCGAGATCGAGGGTGTCGATGTGGTGCGCCGGCCCGCGCTCACGGTGTCGCCGGTCGAAATGCTGGAAGCCGACGGTTACCTGCTGGGCAGCCCGGCGAACCTGGGCTACATCTCGGGGGCTCTCAAGCACGCCTTTGACTGCGCCTATTACCAACTGCTGGACACCACTCGGGGCCGACCCTTCGGCGTCTGGCTGCACGGCAACGAGGGCACCGAGGGGGCCGAGCGCGGCTTGGCCGCCATTACGACCGGCTTGGGCTGGGTGCAGGCCGCCGAAACCGTCGTGGTCTCAGGCAAACCCAGCAAGGCCGATGTCGAAGCGTGCTGGAACCTCGGGGCGACCGTCGCCGCTCAGCTGATGGGGTGACCCACACGTCGCTGTCCAGCGATTCGGCGGCGGACGTCCACGGGGGGACGATGCGTTCATGGTTACCGGCGGAACGGCTCCACCAGCTTTGTTCAGTCGCTGCGTGGATCCAAATTGCCACGTCATGAATCCCCGAGCAGCGGCGTTGTGTCGTACGGTTGGTTCGTGGGCGAGACGCCGCCGCTACCGCTGCCCGAGCAGCCGGAGCTGCGGGGGTTGGCACAGGCTTTGGAGGACGCGGGAGCCGCGGCCGAGATCCTCGACCACAAGTGGCGCGTTGTCTACACCACAAGTGAGGACGCGCTCGGTCTGGGACTGGACCCGGCCGATATGCACCACCACTACGGGTTGTCACTGAACGTCCGAGCGGACCACCACCCGGACTGGGTAACCGACCGAGAAACAGGCAGTCGATATTGGCGGGTGGTCGGCCCGCACATGGTGCGCGACGTGCCGCCGTCCGACCCGGACTTCGACGAGGTGTTTGGCCGGCTCGCCCGGCGCGCCCGGGAGCTCACGCCCGCGCCGCCGACGTTGGCGCATCGAATCGACATGAATTTCGAGAAGCTGGCATCGTTCGACAAGTCGTGGCCCGGCCCGGCCAATCTCGTACACATCAGGCTGCACGACGCCGATGGCCGTTTCATCGGCACTCTCATGCTGGCGCTCCCGAGCCTGCCGCAAAGCCTTGCCATGCGGCTGGATCGCGGCGACACCGCTATGTACCGGCGCATGGATCGCCTTCGCGAGCCATGCCGTCGGGCAGCGGCGATCCTGTTCGCCGACCTCGAAGCATCTGGCGAACTGTCCCGACGACTGTCGTCACGCGCCTACTTCGACCTCATCCGCGCGCTGACCGACCTGATCGATTCGGTGGTCGGCGCGCACACGGGAATTCTCGGCAAGCACGCCGGGGACGGCGCATCGGCATTGTTTCTTGCTGAGGATGCCGGCGGTGACAGCATCGCGGCGCGCGGCGCGATTGAGGCGGCACGCGAAATTCGTGACCGAGCAACGGCATTGAGGGACGGCATGCGCGTCAAGGTCGGCGTGCATTGGGGTGCCACCCTCATGGTCGGCCAGGTCTCTACGCGTGGCCGGCTCGAAGTCACCGCACTCGGAGACGAGATGAACGAAGCCGCACGCATCGAGCATGCAGCCCACGGCGGGGTTGTCCTTGCCTCCAAAGACGCCATTGAGCGCCTCAGCGTCCAAGACGCGCATTCACTGGCCGTGGATCCGGACACGCTCACTTACCGAACCATCGCGGAACTCACGACCAACGAAAAGGCAGTCCGTGATGCAGGTTCGATCGCTGTTGCCGAACTCTAGGACCTGATCATTCCGCCAAGAGTTCCGGCCGCAACAGCATGCGGGCCAGTGTGTCGGCCAACCATTGCTCGTACTGATCTGGTGACCACCCCACGTCATCGATCAACATCGAATAGACGTACGGCGATTGGATGGTGACCAAGATGTCGGCGGCTTGGGCTTCAGTGAGGCCGGTACGCATTGCCGACCCCAGTCGTGCCACCAACAACGCACAGTTGGCGTGCATCTCGCGGGTCAGCCGCATCCGAACTTCATCGAGTCCGGCCTGCAGCATGACTCGGACCAGCGGTGCCACCCGCTCGTGTAGTCCCCGTACGAAACTTGCGGTGACCGCGAAGAACACGTGATACGACTCAATCGAATCACCGGTGAGCACCGGCAATCGATCGGCCACGGTATCGGGGGCGTGGTCACCGACTACTGCCACGTCGATCGCCCGGGAGAGCACGCCGGCCTTTGATCCGTGTGTCGCATAGATCGTTTGGGCTGAGACTTCAGCCGCCTTCGCGATCTGGTCGATCGACGTAGCGGCGAATCCCTGCTCGACGAAAAGCGTTGTCGCCTCTTGGACGATGCGATGTTGCCGGGCTTCGGCGTCGGCTTGCCGACGCCTGTTGTCATAGTTTCGGCGGCGCACCTCGTGTGAAGTTGACACCCGCACCCCATTTTCCATATAGTTGGCTCTATTGAAAGTAGTTAACTCCATCTAATAGTACTGCAGAGCCGTGAACGGCAATGCAATCAACACGCGTACCTCCGCCTCGATTGGTGAAACTGGTTGACCGCCTTCGGTATAACCTCTATCGCCTCCATCAGCGACTCGTTCCCCCGCCCGCCGCGATGGTGGAACTCATTCTTGCGGGCTGGACGTCTCAGGCCATCGAAGCCGCCGCGGAACTGGGTGTTGCCGACGCACTAGTCGCCGGCCCGATGCAGCCCGACGATCTTGCGGCCAAGATAGGTGCCGATCCCGATGCGCCGAGCCGACTGCTGCGAGCGTTGTGCAGTCGTGGTGTATTCCGCCGACGGACGGACGGCTCGTATGCCCTCACTCCGCTCGCGGCCACGCTGCGGACCGATGCTGCGGGCTCGATGAACGCGGCCGCGCGCTATTACGGATCGCCACAGCACCGCGAGCATTGGAGCATGCTTGCCGAGTCGGTCAGAACCGGTAGGGCGAGCATTCCGCGCCTGCGTGGCAAGGAATTCTTCGCCTACCTCGAAGATGACCCTTACCTGGCAGAGCTCTTCAACGGCGCGATGACCAGCATCTCGGAGATGGCGGAGCTGCCCGTGGTCGCCGCCTATGACTTCACGCCGTACCGCATGATCATGGACGTCGGCGGCGGACACGGACGTTTGTTGGCCGCGATTCTGACGGCCGTGCCGGCCGCTCGCGGCGTGCTCTTCGAGATTCCCGACGTCGTCCCCGGAGCGCAGTCGCTGCTACGCAAACTCGGTGTGGCAGAACGAATTCAGATCGAGACAGGGTCGTTCTTCGACGGCGTCCCGGCAGGAGCCGACCTTTACTTCCTGAAACACATCATCCACGACTGGCCCGACGACCAGGCCGTGACGATCTTGCGGAATGTGCGCGCCGCCGGCGGCGCCGACGCCAGGGTGGTGCTGGCCGAATTGGTGATTCCCGACCACGACCGCGACTTTGTCGGCAAGTGGGCCGACCTCGAGATGTTGTTGGGTCTGGACGGCAGCCGGGAGCGCACCGAGGACGAGTACGGCACGTTGCTCGCAACCGCCGGGTTCAAGATGACCCGGGTGATTCCGACGGCGTCGCCATACAGCCTGATCGAGGCTAGGGCGGCCTAGCAAACCGGGCTAGGTATGTCTCGGCTTAAACGCCTCGGCCGGTTGGCCCAGAGCCTGCGCCGAACTGGTGCCCAGCGGCCCGTGCTGGTCGAACAGGATGGCGCTGCCGGTGGCAACTCCGGCGGTGCCAAGGTGAGTCTGGGCGGCCAGGCCGATGTAGTCGCCGTCCGGCAACCGACTGGCGGTGACCGTGTAGTCGGCGTTGATATAGCGTAATCCGCCTGTGCCCCAATGGGTTAGCGAACTCGTCACATCACCCACGAACGCCAGGCGGGTGAACGGCGTCAAGGGATGCCCCTCCACCAGGGGGCGGAACAACCGCGTCCAGGCGAACTTCTGCGAATGGGTCTGTTCCCACTCGCCCGCAGCGATACCAGGATGGCCATCCTTCGTGGCGCCGTATCCCCAGATCAGAAACGGCATATCCGCCGGGAAACCTTCGGAGTTGCTCGGCAGGGGTGGCATCTCTGCGGGCGCCGACCACACCTCTCCGCCGGGATCCTCACCTCGTCGCAGGAACAGCGCGCTGGCCCGCGCTACGGTCTTGCCGTGCTGCACCAGAGTGCCGTCGACGAGTTTGATGCGCCGGCCTTCCCGTTGTACCGAGGTCCGAAGTTGGACCGGCTCCAACAGAACCGGACGCAGCAGGTCGACGGTGAAGCGGGCGGGTTGCATGTCCGCATCCACACCGGACTGCTCGATTCCCCAACCCAAGAGGCCGCCGACGATCTGACCGCCCATCGCCGCGCCCCACGGCCCCCGGGTCGTGTCGCTCGGAACGTAGGAGTCTCCGTCTACGGTGAAGAACGGCTCGGGCGTCAAGGCGACATCGTCGATCGTCACGGCAACACGATAGGACACCCGGTCGCGTCAGCGGCCTTGCCAGTCGGGCTTGCGCTTCTCCCGCCACGCGCGAAAACCTTCGGCCAGGTCCTGGGTGGCCCCAACGACCCGGCGCATGGTCTCGCCGAAGCGGACCGACTCGATCCAACCCATGTTGGCGCTTCGCCACGCCACCTCCTTGGTGGCGCGCTGGGCCAGAGGCGCCGCAGCGGTGAGGGTTTGGGCCCACTTTCGGGCCTCGGCCTGCAGGTCTTGGGGTTCCACCAGCTTCCACACCAGGCCAATTTCCAGAGCACGCTCGGCGCTGATCGGTTGCCCGGTCAGCAGGAGTTCCATCGCGTGCGCCCAGCGCACCCGTTGGGGTAGGCGGATGGCTCCAACGATGGTGGGCATGCCGAGGAGAACCTCGCGGTACGAAAACGTGGCCTCGGTGCTGGCGATGACGAAGTCGCAGAACAGCACGCCCGTCAACCCGTAGCCGACACAGGGACCGTGCACGGCCGCGATCGTCGGCTTGAACAACTCCATCCCGCTCTCGAAGGAGTTGATGGTCGGCTTCTCCCAGAAAGTGCCACCAAAAGTGCCGACCGCCCCCTCGCCGTCCTTGAGGTCGACTCCGGCGCAATAGACGTCGCCGTTGGCGGTGAGGATTCCGACCCAGGCGTCTTCCTCGTCGCGGAATCGGTCCCAGGCCGCGTTCAACTCGCGTCGCAGGGCGCCGTTGATGGCGTTGCCGGCTTCGGGGCGGTTGAGGGTGATGGTGGCGATGTGGTCTTCCAGGTTGTAGCTGACCAGGCTCATGGGGTGCATCGTAGGTTTGTCGGCGGGTCGTCGCGAGTACCGTTGCGCACAGAGGGCGGTCGCCAAGTGATGGAGTAGCGCAAGATGGCTCGCAACACGGCTCACGTAGTAAGGGTTTCGCGCGACCACAACCCGTTCCCGCGGACGGATGTTTCTGTTGACCACAACGGAATTCCGCACTACGACGGGTTGCCGGCCACCCTGCTGGACGTGCTTGCCGCGCAGGTCGACCAGCGTCCGGACAGCGAGGCTGTGGTCGAGCTGGGCGCGGGACGGCTGACCTACCGACAGCTGTGGGATCGGGCATCGCGGGTTGCCGGTGGGTTGCGTGAGTCTGGCCTCAAGCCCGGTGACCGTGTGGCCGTGCGCCATCCAGCGGGGTTGAACTGGGTGCTGGCGTTCTGGGGCACGGTGATGGCCGGCGGGGTGGTGGTGGCCGTCAATACGCGGTCGGCTCAGCCGGAGGTCGAGTTCGTGCTGTCCGACGCCGGCGCCGAGGTGGACCTGACGCCCGACGCGCCGCTGCCCGACGGCGGACCCTACGTGACCGAGCAACTCGGCCCCACCGACATTGCCGCGTTGTTCTATACGTCGGGCACCACGGGGCATCCCAAAGGGGTGCCGACCACCCACGCGGCCTTCGTGACCAACACCGAGAACGGCATCCGGTGTCTGAACCAGCCCAGGGATCTCGGTGCGGGGTTGCGCACCCTCATCTCGGTGCCGTTGTTCCACGTGACCGGCTGCAACTCACAACTTTTGGCGGCCACGCGGCTCGGGGGAGCGGCGGTGATCATGCCCGCCCTCAACCTCGACGGGCTCATCACCGCTCTGACCGCTGAACGCATCTCGCTCATGGTCACCGTCCCGGCGATCTACTCTCTGTTGTTGCGGCACAAGGATTTCGCCGCGGCGGACGTGTCCAGCGTCCGTTGGGTCGGCTACGGCGGCGCGCCCATCGCCCCCTCTCTGGTGCGGTCGGTGAAGGAGGCGTTTCCGCAGGCCACCGTGTTCAACGGGTACGGCATGACCGAAACCGCCTCGCTGATGACCGTGTTGCCCGACGGCGAAGCCATCGAGCACGCCGACTCGGTCGGTTATGCGGTGCCGTCGGTGGACCTCGGTGTGGTCCCCCTCAATGACGGTTCAAGCGAACTGGTCGGTGAATTGGTGACCCGGGGAGCCAACGTGACGGCCGGTTATTGGAACCGTCCGGAGGCGACCGAGGCCGCCATCGTCGACGGCTGGCTGCACACCGGCGACGTGGTTCGGGTCGACGACGCCGGTCGCGTACACATCATCGACCGCATGAAGGACATCATCAACCGGGGTGGCGAGAACATCTCCAGCGTCGAGGTGGAAGCCGCGTTGCTGAGTGCCCCCAACGTCGCCGACGCATGCGTGCTCGCCGTGCCCGACGAGGTCATGGGGGAGAAGGTCGGCGCCGTATTGTTCGGCGGCGCAGCCGAAATCGACGTTCCCGCGGTGCTGGAACACTGCCGCGGCCAGCTTGCCGATTACAAGCTTCCGCAATACATCACGGTGGTCAGCGATGCGCTGCCCCGCAATGCCGGCGGCAAGCTGCTCAAGGGCCGGCTGCGTGAAGAGGTGCGCTGGGGTCCGCCACTTCGCTGACCGATTTCGGTGCGGTGCACACGACAAGGTGTCACGCTCGAAATAGCGGTGTGGCGACCGCTGCGTGGGCTTTGAAGGAGCCGTACTCGGATTCGTGGCTTGGCGTCTCCCCCGTAGGCCTCCGAACGTTCGGCATGTTCACACAGAAGGAGCGAGAAGATGTCATTTCTGGTCACACAGCCCGAAGAATTGGCGGCTGCGGCGGGCAAGCTGGGCACGATTGGATCGGCGATGTTCGCCCAGAACGCGGCGGCCGCGCCGACCACGACGAGCGTTATCCCCGCTGCCGCCGACGAGGTTTCGGCGTTGCAGGCGGCGCAGTTCGCGGCGTACGGCACCCTCTATCAAGAGCTGAGCGCGCAGGTCTCCGCCATGTACGACATGTTTGTCAACACCTTGAGCGTCAGTGCCGATACCTATGCCGCCGCCGAAAGCGTCAACTCGTCCGCGGCGGCCTCTCCGTTCTCTGCTGTGACGGGAACTGCTGAGGCCGTGCCGGGGGCCGCCACGCAGAGGGCGCTGTCGGACCTCGCCAACGTTGCGAATATCGGGGTAGGGAACTGGGCTTCGGCAGCCTCGAACCTGATCGGAATGGCCAATGGCGGTCTGCTTCCCGCGGAGGGGGCCGCAGCCGCCGGCGCGGGTGCCGAGGGCATGTCGGAACTGGGATCCGTCGCGGAGCCCGCCGCCGCGGGGTCCGTGGGTGGTTCGATGGCTGCCGGCCTCGGCGCCGCGTCTTCGATCGGCGTGCGGGCGCCATCATGGGCCGGGTCCGCCACTCTGGTGGCAAGCCACGCGCCCGCGCAGGTCGCCGGTTGGACGGCGCCCGCCCCGCCCACAGCTCCGATGGCGATATTCCCGGGGGCCCCAGGGACATTGGGCACGCGCAGTAACGCGGGCTTTGGCGCGCCACGCTATGGCGTCAAGCCCCTGGTCATGACTGCCGCGCGGGCCGTCTGAGTGCAGCCAAATCCCTTCTAGCGAAACGGAATACAGTAATGGATTTTGGAGCTTTGCCCCCTGAGGTCAATTCCGCCCGCATGTACGCCGGAGCCGGGGCGGCGCCGCTGATGGCCGCCGCGGCCTCGTGGCATGCCATCGCCGCCGAGTTGAGTACGACGGCGGCATCCTTCGAGTCGGTGATCAACCAACTTGCCACCGAGCAATGGATGGGCCCCGCGTCACTGGCGATGGCCGCCGCGGCCCAACCCTTCATGGCCTGGCTGACCTACACCGCCGAATCCACCGCACTTGCCGGCTCACAGGCCACGGCGTCGGCCGCAGCGTTCGAGTCAGCCTTGGCGATGACGGTGCCGCCCGCGGAGGTCGCGGCGAACCGGGCTCTGCTGGCGGGACTCGTCGCGACCAACATCCTGGGCCAGAACACCCCGGCGATCGCGGCCGCCGAGGCCCACTACGCCGAGATGTGGGCGCAAGACGCGTTGGCCATGTACGGATATGCGGCCGCCTCGGCCGTCGCCGGGCGGCTCAACCCGTTGACCCCGCCGGCGCAGATCGCCAACCCGGCCGGAGTCGCCAACCAAGTTGCGGCGGTCGGCTCGATCGCCGCAGCCAACTCCGTCCAGCAGGCGGGTCTGGGGAACCTGATCAGCAACGTGCCCAATGCCGTGATGGGTTTTGCCACGCCGGTCGCGTCGACGGCAGAGGCGACCGCGCTGGATACCGTGGCGCAGCAGATCTCCGCTTTGCTCGAAACACCGTTCGTGATGAACACCGTCAACGGTGTGGTGAACACCGCGGGCTGGTTCACGATGGCGGGCATCACCACCGCGGTGTTCCTGGGCCACACGCTGAACACCGCGGCGCCGGCCGTCGGCGCCATCTCCGGTGCTGCGGGGGCGGCCGCCTTGGCGCACACGACGACGCCGGCGATTGCCGGGGCGGTTCCGGCCCTGGCCGGTTTGGGTCAAGCCGCCACGGTTGGCGGCCTGTCGGTGCCCGTCGGTTGGTCTAGCGCGGCGCCGGCGATGACCACCGGCACCACGGTGCTGGAAGGCACGGGCTGGGCTGTCCCCCAGGAGTCCGCAGCGATGGTGGCGGTGCCAGGCGCGCCCGGCATCGCCGGCTCCAGGGACGGTTTCGCCGGGCCGCCCCGGTACGGATTCAAGCCGGTGGTCATGCCGAGCCAGCGGATGGTCTAACCAGGTACGGCGTCTCTGCCAGGGAAAATACGTCGGTTCAGCGCGGCCGCAGACAGTGTGTGGGATGCATGACAATACGCGCTACACGGGCCGCGCAGCTGTCGCCGTCGGTAAACTCGCACCCGGATCGTCGCCGATTTCAGACCGACGACGTGCTCGAGTCAGGGGGGGAATAGCTCCTGTTGTGCAGCACTCGTCGCCGATAACCCGACGTGAAACGGACTGCCTGATTGGATTTTGGAGCGCTACCCCCGGAGGTCAACTCCGAGTGTATGTACGCCGGCGTGGGTGCAGCACCCATGCTGGCGGCGGCTGCTGGATGGAATGGCATAGCCGCAGAACTTGCCAATACCGCTTCTTCCTTCGAAGCGATCGTCACGCGACTGACCAGCGACCAGTGGATGGGTCCCGCGTCGCTGTCGGTGGCCGCCGCGGCGCAGCCCTTTCTAGCCTGGCTGAACTGCACGGCTGAGTCGGCGGGCCGCGCGGCGACGCAGGCCATGGCATCCGCGAGCGCCTTCGAGGCGGCGTTTGCTAGGACGGTTCCACCGGCCGCCGTTGCCGGCAACCGTGCCCTGTTGGCCGAACTGGTAGCCGGCAACGTCCTCGGGCAAAACGTGTCGGCCATCGCGGCCACTGAGGCGCACTACAGCGAAATGTGGGCCCAAGATGCCATGGCCATGTACGAGTACGCGGCCACCTGCGCCCTTGCCGGGAAACTGGAGCCGCTGACCAGCCCGTCAGACGCCAACGATCCGGCCGGAATCGCCAATCAAGCCGCCGCTGTCGGCCAAGCCGCAGCATCCGGTGGCGCCCGGCAAGCGGATCTCGCCAACCTGGTCACCAAGGGTCCCGAAGCTTTGATGGCCCTCGCGTCACCGGCGGCGTCGACGCTCGGCGAGTCGGAATGGGTGACGTTTTACCACGAGATCGATGAGGTTGCCGAGCTTGGGCTCTTTCACTATGGGACGCACGGGCTGGGCGGTGTCGCTGACTACACCACGGACATCATCACCAATGCCGTCGTCCTGGGGGCCGGCAACAAAACCCAGTCCATCAGTAGCGCTGCCATTTCGGGCGGTAGTGCGGCTGGCAGCGGGCTCAAGACAGCGATAGCCAACTCACCTCCGTTGGCGGCCGCGTTGGGCGATGCCGCTGCGGTCGGCAGCCTGTCGGTGCCAAAGACCTGGTCCCTCGCGGCGCCGGCGCTGGCCGCCGGCACTGACGTGCACTTCGCGAGCTGGTCAGCCCCCGAAGAGGACGAATTGGTCGAAGCAGTGACGCCGACGCTCCGAATCGTCGCGGGTGCCGACGACGAGCGCATCATTCTGCCCCGGTACGGAGTCAAGCCGGTCGTCATGCCCAAGCGCGGCTTCTGACAACAGGGCCGTACGCTATGGCCTATGCGGGTACCACCGCGCGATTTCGATGCGACCCTTCTCATCGCGAACCGTGGGGAGATCGCCGTCCGAATCATCCGCACAGCAACCGAACTGGGTATCAACACCGTCGCGATCTATGCCGACGACGATGCCGAAAGTCCGCACGTGCATGCCGCCGACGAAGCGATCGGCGTACCTGGCTACCTGGACGGCGCCGCGATCCTCGCCGCGGCCAAGACATCTGGTGCGGCGCTGATCCATCCCGGCTACGGGTTCCTCAGTGAGAACGCCGAATTCGCCCGCGCCTGTGCCGACGCCGGCTACAGGTTCGTCGGACCCGCCGCCGACGTGCTGGAGCTGGTCGGCAACAAGACTTCGGCCCGCGCGGCTGCTTCCGCCGCCGGGGTGCCGGTGCTGGCCGCGACTGAGGGCCCCAGCAGCATCGACGACATCCGCGCGTTCTTCGCCGCCCAGGACGGCAGCATCATGATCAAGGCGCTGGCCGGTGGGGGCGGCCGTGGGATGCGCAGGGTGGACAGTCGGGATCAGATCGACGCGGCCTACCGCCAGTGCGCCGCCGAAGCGCAGTTAGGATTCGGCAACCCGGACCTGTTCGCCGAGGCTGTCCTCAACGAAGCCAGGCACATAGAGGTACAGGTCGTGGCTGCCCCGGTGGGGCACCAAACGCGTGCGCTCGCGCTCGGCGACCGTGACTGTAGCGTCCAGCGGCGCTACCAGAAGCTAGTGGAAATTGCGCCTGCGCAAGGACTTTCCGACCAACTGCGACGCGGCCTGCACCAGGCCGCGACCCGGCTCTGCGCCAGGGTGGGACTGACCGGCGTGGCCACCGTCGAATTCCTCGTCGCCGGTGACGAGTTCGTCTTCCTAGAGATCAACCCGCGAATCCAGGTGGAACACACGGTCACCGAGCAAGTCACCGGAGTAGACCTGGTCGCTGCGCAGTTGGAGATCGCAGGTGGTGCCTCGTTCTACGAATTGGGACTGCCCGCCGGAATTGCCTCGGACGGAAGTGAAACCATCGGTGAGCCTGCTGCCGTGCGAGGCGTCGCTATTCAAACGCGGGTCAACGCCGAGACTCTCGCTCCCGACGGCGCCGTTCTTCCGTCCGCCGGCACCCTGACAACGTTTACGCCGCCGAGCGGTCCGGGAGTTCGCGTCGACACCTACGCCCAGCCGGGCCTTGCGCTGAGTCCTCGCTACGATTCGTTGCTGGCCAAGGTCATCACCCACGTGCATGGCTCGTCGTTCCCCGCCGCCATACGCAAAGCGCGCACCGCGTTGACCGAGTTCAGCATCGAAGGCGTCACCACGAACGTCGGCCTGCTGCGGGAGTTGTTGTCGGAAAGCCAGTTCGAGTCGGGCGTCGTAACTACCGATTTCCTCGACGCGAGGCTGCCCGAGCTTGCCGCCGCGGCGCTGTCTCATCAGCGCGGCGTTCGGGTGGCCGCTGTCGAGCTGCACCCGGATGAGGAAGCGCTGCGCGCTCAGATGGCCGGAACCGTCGTTGAAATCGCTGTCGAAGGCGCCGAGCTGGCGGGCGGCGAGCAGTTGGTGGTCCTCGAGGCGATGAAGATGCAACACGTGTTGGCCGCTCCCGCCGCGCTGCGCACCGTGCGCAATCTGGTGACGCCCGGCCAGGTGGTGGGGACCGGCGATGCACTGTTGGTCTATACCCGAACCGGCTTGTCCATTGACAGTGAATCCGCCACCGCTGCAGTCGATCTCGACCGTCACCGCGCCGATCTCGAAGAGGTGCGACAGCGACACTGGCTCACCCTCGACGAGGGACGCCCAGCCGCGGTGTCGAAGCGACACGAGAAGGGCCGACGCACCGCGCGTGAGAACATCGCCGACTTGGTAGACCCCGGCAGCTTTGTCGAATACGGTGCGCTGGCGATCGCCGCGCAGCGCAGCCGACGGTCGGAAGAGGACCTGATCTTGAACACCCCCGCCGACGGTCTGGTGGCCGGTCTGGCGACGATCGGGGCGGATCGGTTCGGGCGCGCCGCCGCTGAGGCGGTCGTGGTGTCCTACGACTACACGGTGCTCGCTGGTACGCAAGGCATGCGTAACCACGCCAAGACCGACCGAGTGTTCGACTTGGCCGTCCGAAAACGCCTGCCGGTGGTGCTGTTTGCCGAGGGCGGCGGCGGCCGGCCCGGTGACACCGATGTCGGGGGCATGGCGGGACTGGATGTCCCGACCTTCAGGACGCTGGCGGCGCTCAACGGCCAGGTTCCGTTGGTGGCGATCGTTTCCGGTTACTGTTTCGCCGGCAACGCCGCGCTGGCCGGGGTAAGCGACGTGATCATCGCTACTCCTGACGCCAACATCGGGATGGGCGGCCCGGCGATGATCGAGGGCGGTGGGCTGGGGGTGTATTCACCGAAAGTCATCGGGCCGATCGATGTCCAGCGTCGCAACGGCGTGGTGAGTCTGGTCGCGCGCGACGAAGCGCACGCGGTTGCGCTCGCCAAGCAATATCTGTCGTATTTCCAGGGGAGCGTGGCCGATTGGACGGCGCCGGACCCTCGCCTGGCGCGACATGTGGTTCCGGAGAACAGATTACGTGCCTACGACGTACGCCGGGCCATCGAG
This sequence comes from Mycobacterium intermedium, assembly GCF_002086275.1. Classification (GTDB taxonomy): domain Bacteria; phylum Actinomycetota; class Actinomycetes; order Mycobacteriales; family Mycobacteriaceae; genus Mycobacterium; species Mycobacterium intermedium. The sequence continues at coordinate 68,615 of NZ_MVHT01000005.1, forward strand.
TCGATCGTGGACGTGGGCTCCGTCCTGGAACTGCGCCCCGACTACGGTGTGGGTATCGTCACCGCGCTGGTCCGCGTCGAGGGCGTCGCCTATGGGCTGATCGCCAACAGCAGTCACCACCTCGGCGGCGCGATCGATGCGGAGGCGTCGGACAAGGTCGCCGAATTCTTGCAGCTGTGCGAGTCGTTCCGGCTGCCAGTGATTTCGCTTTGTGACACACCTGGATTCATGGTCGGGCCGGAAGCGGAGAAGGAGGCCTCCGTGCACCGGTTCGGGCGCATGTTCATCGCCGGCGCCCGGTTGACGGTGCCGCTGGGAATGATCATCCTGCGCAAAGCCTACGGTTTGGGCGCGATGGCCATGGCGGGCGGATCATTTCACGCGCCCGAGTTCACCATCGCCTGGCCCACCGGTGAGATCGGCGGCATGGGACTGGAAGGGGCGGTACGCCTGGGCTTCAGCAAAGAACTGGCCGCGGCTGCCGATGACGTTGAGCGCCAAGCCCTCTTCAACAAGCTCGTCGAGGCGGCCTACCAACACGGCAAAGCGTTGCGCTCGGCCACCACCTTCGAGTTGGACGACGTTATCGACCCCGCAGAGTCCCGGGCCTGGATCACCAGACTGCCGGGACGCTGACGGATTCAGTTGTATTTTCAGTTATTTTTCAGTTGTTGATGCGTGGTCGCTTATAGGTGGCCGCTGCCGCAACCGACGCCCGGTAGGCAACCTTCGCCGCCCGGCACCCCGCCGGGGCCCCAGAACTGTCCGCCGTTGCCGCAACCCACGCCGGGGATGCAGCCGGAACCGCCCGGCCCGCCGTTGGGGCCTTGGTCCACGCCGCCAGAGCCGCAGTTGCCGTCGGCATCGCAACCGCCGCCGCCGGGTTCGTTCATCGGTACGAAGTGAGTAATGCCGGTGGTGGTCGAGGCAGGGCCGACCGCTGCCTCAGCAGGGTTTGCCGAGGCGGTAACCGTCGCTGCAGCGATAGCCCCCGCAACCACCAATGGTTTGATGAGGTTTAATTTCGCTAACATTCCTGTCGCATACCACGTCTCAACGTGTGCAAACATTTGCACAAGAAATCAGGCGCCATGACTTCGTTGGATCTGACCGGCCGCACCGCAATCGTCACCGGCGCCTCGCGAGGCATCGGATTGGCGATCTCCCAGAAACTGGCCGCTGCCGGTGCAAACGTCATCTTGACCGCACGCAAACAGGAGGCCGCGGACGCGGCCGCAGCACAGGTCGGTGACGGTGCCGTGGGCGTCGGGGCGCACGCTGTCGACGAGGAAGCCGCGCGCTCCTGCGTCGACCTTGCGCTGGACCGCTTCGGCAGCGTGGACATCCTTGTCAACAACGCGGGCACCAATCCTGCGTTCGGGCCGCTGATCGACCAGGACCATGCGCGCTTCGCCAAGATCTTCGACGTCAACCTCTGGGCACCGTTGCTGTGGACCTCGCTGGTGGTCAAGGCATGGATGGGCGAACACGGCGGGGCCATTGTCAACACCGCCTCGATCGGCGGCCTGCACCAATCGCCCGGGATGGGTATGTACAACGCCACCAAAGCCGCATTGATTCACGTCACCAAACAGCTTGCGCTGGAACTCTCACCGCGGGTGCGGGTCAACGCAATTGCCCCCGGCGTCGTGCGCACTCGACTCGCGGAGGTGCTGTGGAAGGGCAACGAAGATCCACTGGGCGCATCGATTGCGCTGGGACGCATCGGCGAACCCGACGATGTGGCTGAAGCGGTGGCGTTCCTGGTCTCGGATGCGGCGAGTTGGATCACCGGCGAGACGATGGTGATCGACGGCGGACTGCTGCTCGGTGATGCCCGGGGGTTCCAGACTCAGGAAGGCCAGTGATGGGCCTTGAAGATGACCTAAATGCCCGGGTGCAAGCACTTTTGGACGAGCATGATCCGGCCAGCACTGACCCGCGGGACTTCCTCGGCGCGCGCTTCGATGCGGGCCTGGCCTGGGTGTACTTCCCGACGGGCATAGGCGGCTTGGATCTGCCGCGCACCTACCAGGCGCAGGTCGAGGCACAACTGGCCGCAGCGGGCGCGCCGCCCGCCGGCGGTGGGCGCAACATCATCGGCATTGGCATGGCGGCGCCCACCATCGCGGCGTTCGGGACCGACGAACAGAAGCGAAAGTTTCTGCGGCCGTTGTTCACTGGTGAACACCTCTATTGCCAGCTGTTCAGCGAACCGGGTGCCGGGTCGGATCTGGCCGCGGTCGCCACCCGCGCCGTCCGCGACGGTGACGACTGGGTTGTCAACGGCCAGAAGGTATGGACGTCCATGGCGCAGCACGCGCAGATGGCGATCCTGGTCGCGCGCACCAATCCGGACGTGCCCAAACACGCTGGGCTGACCTATTTCCTGTGCGACACGACCCAACCTGGGGTCGATATTCGGCCGCTGCGCCAGATCACCGGTGAGGCGGAGTTCAACGAGGTATTCCTCACCGATGTCCGAGTGCCCGACGCGAACCGACTGGGTCCCGAAGGTGGTGGGTGGCGGGTAGCCACCACGACCCTGAACAACGAGCGCGTCGCCATCGGGGCGCGCACCGGGTTCCCGCGCGAAGCCGGCCATATCGGGAACGTCACCCGAGCCTGGCGTGATGATCCATCGTTGCGTAATCCGGCGATGCACGACGAGTTGATGCGACTGTGGGTCGAGGCCGAAGTGCTCCGCCTGACCGGGGAACGCCTGCGCCAGCAGGCCGCCAGCGGTCAGCCCGGACCCGAGGGGGCCGGCATGAAGGTCGCCTTTGCCCGTCTGGCGCAACGAATTTCGGGGTTTGACATCGAGTTGCACCCCGAAACCGGTTTGCACTACGACGATTGGACCCTGCGCAGGCCCGAAACCGTCGATCTGATCGGTCGCGAACCTGGTTATCGTTACCTGCGCGCCCGCGGCAACTCGATCGAGGGCGGTACCTCGGAGATTCTGCGCAACACCATCTCCGAACGAATCCTGGGTTTGCCCGGCGAACATCGCGTGGACAAGACCGTTGCGTGGAAGGACTTGCCGCGATGAGCGCCGGCGACTTGCTCTACTCCGACACCGAAGAGGCGTTGCGTGACAGCGTCCGGCAACTGTTCGCCGAACGATGCCCACCGGAGACGCTGAACAAGGCGTACGACACACCGCCGCATGACTTTTCAGGGGTGTGGCGCACGCTGGCCGCCGAACTCGGGGTAGCGGGACTCCTGGTGCCCGAATCCCTCGGCGGGGCAGGCGCGAGCGCCCGCGAAGCCGCCGTCGTCATGGAGGAGATCGGCCGGGCGGTGGCGCCGGTGCCGTTCCTGTCCAGCGCTGTGCTGGCGACAGTCACGTTGCTGACGGCCGGCGAGACGGAAACGTTGTCGGCGCTGGCCGAGGGAGCCGTCACGGCGGCGCTGGCGGTGCCGCTGTCCACCGCGCCCGGCGACGCGGTCTGCGGGGTGCGCAACGGTGCCGACGGCCTCACCGGTGAGGTCAGCACCGTCGCCGGCGCCGCCGAAGCCGACGTGTTGGTGGTGCCGGTCGCCGGAACGGACGGAGTGGAGCTGCACACCGTGGCCCGCGACGCGGCCGGCGTTGAGATTTCCCCACGGCTGGCGTTCGACATGACCAGACCGCTTGCCGATGTCCGCTTTTCGGGTGCGGCGTCGACGCGGGTGGGTTCCGCGGACGGTGCGCTGCATGCCGCCCTGCAGACGGGCGCGGCGCTGCTGGCGTCCGAACAACTCGGCGTGGCGCAGTGGTGCTTCGACACCACACTCGCTTACGCCAAGGAACGCAAGCAGTTCGGCCGCGAAATTGGGTCGTACCAGGCGATCAAGCACCGGCTCGCGGACCTGTGGTTCGAGGTCAGTTCGGCGACCGCGGCGGCGCGGTATGCCGCGGACACGGCCGCACGCGGTGACGAGGACGCGGCCATCGCGGCCGCCCTCGCGCAGGCGTTCTGCAGCGACATCGCGGTGCATGCGGCCGAGGAGTGCGTACAGCTGCATGGCGGTATCGGGATGACCTGGGAATATCCGGCGCACTTGTACCTCAAGCGGGCCAAGAGCGACCAGCTGGCCCTGGGCACCGCCTACCGGCACCGCACCCGTCTCGCCGAGTTGGTCGACCTACCGCCCTCTTAGCGCCCAGACACAAACTCGTACGTTCCGGGCAGGAAATGTACGAGTTCGCGTCTGCTCGCGAGAGTCAGGTGAGGGCCGAGCGGAAGGTTTCGGTCATCGCGGCCCAGTGGCGTTCGGCGGCCGCTTCGTCGTAGGGAGCGTTGTCCGGGACCGCGAAGCCGTGGGCCGCCTGGTACCACTCGAGGCGGTAGTCCACACCGGCCGCCGTCAGCGCCTTCTCCAGCTGTTCGCCGTGGTCGGCGGTGAACGACGCGTCGTTCTCGGCGGCGCCGATGTACACCTTGGCGTTCACGCGATCGGCCAACAGGTGCGGGCTGTCCGCGGTGTCGCTGACCAGGCCGCCGCCGTGGAAGGACGCCGCGGCGGCGACCCGCTCCGGAAGACGACCGGCCAGCAGGACCGAGATGCGTCCGCCCATGCAGTAGCCGCAGACGCCGAACCGCTCGCCTGCCACTTCGTCGCGCCCGGCCAGGTAGTCGAACAATGCACCCGCGTCGCGGGTGATCCGGTCCGACGTGAGGCTGCCGATCATGGAGAAGAGCCGGCCGCGCTCTTTGGCGTCGCTGAACACGGTCGACATGTCGAACGGCGCCCAGTCGCGCTCCCGGTAGTACACGTCGGGCAGCAGCACGGCGTAGCCGTAGCCGGCCAGCTTGGTCGCCATCTGGTCAAAAGTGTCGCGCACCCCGCCCGCGTCGGGGAACATGACCACGCCGGGCCAGGGACCGGTGCCGTCGGGAGTGAACAGCTGAACGGGGCACTCGCCGTCCGGAGTGGTTACGTTGTCGGTGATTTTCGGCATGGCACCCGTTCTACTCCAGCTTTCTGGGCTCGAATTAACCGCGTCGACCCGCCGCGCCCGGCTTCGCCGCGCTCCCGATCGCCGCTAAGCTGAGCGCGTGCCAATCGCCACACCCTACGAGGACCTGCTGCGCGTGGTACTCGAAACGGGAGTCGCCAAATCCGACCGTACCGGCACTGGGACCCGCAGCCTGTTCGGCCAGCAGATTCGCTATGACCTGTCGGCCGGTTTCCCGCTGCTGACCACCAAGAAAGTTCACTTCAAATCCGTGGTGTACGAGTTGCTGTGGTTCCTGCGCGGCGACTCCAACGTCGGATGGCTGCAGGAGCACGGTGTCACCATCTGGGACGAATGGGCCAGTGAGACTGGCGATCTCGGGCCGGTGTACGGCGTGCAATGGCGATCGTGGCCGACCCCGTCGGGTGAGCACATCGACCAGATCAGCGCGGCGCTGGATTTGCTGCGCACCGATCCCGACTCCCGGCGCATCATCGTGTCCGCCTGGAACGTCGGCGAAATCCCGCGGATGGCGCTGCCGCCGTGCCATGCCTTCTTCCAGTTCTACGTTGCCGAAGGACGGCTCAGCTGCCAGCTCTACCAGCGCAGCGCCGACCTGTTCCTCGGGGTGCCGTTCAACATCGCCAGCTACGCGCTGCTCACGCACATGATGGCAGCCCAGGCCGGCCTCGAAGTCGGTGAGTTCGTGTGGACCGGAGGCGATTGCCACATCTACGACAATCACGTCGAACAGGTGCGGTTACAGCTCGGCCGCGAACCGCGACCGTACCCGGAACTCTATCTCGCGCAACGGGATTCGATTTTCGACTACACCTATGAAGACGTCGTCGTCAAGAACTACGACCCGCATCCGGCAATCAAGGCTCCCGTCGCGGTATGACGCGCCAATGGTCATAGGCCTGGTCTGGGCGCAATCGACGTCCGGAGTCATCGGCCGCGACGGTGAGATTCCTTGGCGGCTTCCCGAAGATCTCAATCACTTCAAGCAAATCACCATGGGTCATACCGTGGTGATGGGCCGGCGCACGTGGGATTCCCTGCCGCCCCGCGTCAGGCCGCTGCCCGGGCGCCGGAACGTCGTGTTGAGCCGCCAACCCGGGTTCACCGCACCCGGAGCCGAGGTGGTCACGTCGCTTGATGAGGCCCTGACCGAGCCGGAGACCTGGGTGGTCGGGGGTTCTGAGATTTATACGCTCGCGTTGCCGTATGCCAGCCGGTGTGAGGTGACCGAGGTCGACATTGACCTGGCCCGCGACGACGACGACGCGGTTGCTCCGGTGCTCGACGAGACGTGGCTCGCCGAGACGGGCGACTGGTTGGTCAGCAAGTCGGGGCTGCGCTACCGGTTTCACAGTTACCGCAGGTCATAAAACTCACAGCCGCGCCGACGGCCTGACCTGACATACTCGACTTCGGGGTCGGACTCAAAATCTCACGGGTACTACGAAACGTGCGGAACGGGGGATTTACATGGAAACCGAACCTGCAAAGAGGTTCTCTCGGATCTTTCGGGGCTATGACCCCGCAGCTGTCGACGCCTACATCGAGATGTTGACCACCAAGCAGGAGTTGCTGCTCGCCGACGTCGAGCGCCTGACGCGGCGACTCCAGGCATCCAGCGAGGAAGTGGCCGCGCTGCGGCAGGAGGTGGCCGGGCTCAACGACACCTCGTCGGCTCCCCAGGCCGTGCGATCTCGGATGGCGAAGTTGCTGCAGCGCGCGATCGACGAGGTCGCCGAGATGCAGGCCGAGTCGAGAGCCGAGGCGCAGGAATTGATCCGCAACGCCGAGGCCGAGATCGAGACAATGCAGCAAGAGCACCGAGAGGTGTTGGCGGAGCTGACCGCGCAGCGCAAAGCCCTGGAAGACGAGATCGAGGAAGCCAAGGGAAAATTGGCGGCGGACCTGGCCCGCATGCGCTCGGAGGCGGAGTCGGAAATCGAGGAGGCTCGCCAGGACGCCCGGCAGGAGCGTGAGCAACTGCTCGCCGACGCGAGGCTGGAGGCCGATCACTACCGTGAGCAGGCCCGGCAAGCGGTGGACGAGGCCACCAAGCAGCGAATCAGCGTGCTTGAGCAACTGATGGACGTGTATCGCGACCTGGACGCGGTTCCGGCCAAACTCGAGTCTGCATATCAGGATCTGAAGAACCCGCAGACTGGCACCGTGGTCCCGTTCGAGCAGAAGGTCAGCACCGGCTGAACCGCGCCGCTGAGGTTGTCCGACCGGGCCGGTATTCTCGGCGCCGTGTCGATTGCGACGCACCGGCTTACCGCAGCGCAAGCCCGGCGGATAGCTGTTGCGGCCCAAGGATTTAGCGAACCCCGCCCCGCTGGCGCCATCACGCGCGGGCACCTGCGTCGCCTGATATCCCGAATCCAAGTGCTGCAACTGGATTCGGTGTCGGTGGCCGTGCGCGCCCACTACGCCCCGGTGTTCAGCCGGTTGGGACACTACGACCGGGACCTCCTCGACAACGTCGCCTGGGGTCCGCCGCGTAAGCGCCTGTTGGTCGAATACTGGGCGCACGAGGCCGCGCTGATGGCCGTCGACGACTGGCCGCTGCTGCGGTGGCGGATGCGGCAGTATCGACACGGCCGCTGGGGCACGCACATCGTCAAGGCCAACCTCAAGCTTGCCGACGAGATCGTCGCCGCCGTCACCGAACTCGGGCCCAGCACGGCCGGGCAGATCGAGGCTTACCTCGAGGCCGAACCGCGCGGCGCGAAGGGGCCCTGGTGGGGACGCAGCGACACGAAATGGGTGGCCGAGGCGCTGTTCGCCTCGGGAGTGCTGACGACGGCCACCCGGGTCGGCTTCGCGCGCCATTACGACCTGGTCGAGCGGGTGCTGCCCGCCCACGTGCTGGCCCGGCAGGTCGACGACGACGAGGCCGTCCGGGAACTCACCTTGCGGGCCGCCACCGCGCTCGGGGTCGCCACCGAGGCCGACATCCGCGACTACTTCCGCCTGTCGGCCCAGCAGGTCAAACCGGTCATTGCGGAGTTGGTCGCGGCAGGCGAGGTCGAACGTGTGGACGTCGAAGGGTGGTCGGCGCCGGCGTACCTGCGGGCCGGGCAGAAAGTGCCACGTGTCGACCGGGGGACCGCCTTGCTGTGTCCCTTCGACCCGCTGATCTTCTTTCGGCCGCGGGTGGAGCGGTTGTTTGATTTCCACTACCGCATCGAGATCTACACCCCCGCGGCCAAGCGCCGGTACGGCTATTACGTGTGGCCGTTTCTGCTGGACGGGCGTCTCGTCGGGCGGGTCGACCTCAAAGCCGACCGCGACGCGGGCACACTACGGGTCGTGGGTGCGTTCGCCGAACCCGATGCGCCGCGCAACGCGGTCGCCGCGGCGCTGGCCGGCGAGTTGACGACGATGGCGAGCTGGCTGGGACTGGGCGGCGTCACCGTCTCCGGCCGCGGTGACCTGGCCGCGCCGTTGCGTGGCGCCGCCAAACGAGCCGGCTGATGGACCCGCTGAAGGGCACGCTGTGGAAGGCGGCGGACAAGCTGCGCGGTTCCCTTTCGGCCAGCCAGTACAAGGACGTCGTGCTCGGGTTGGTGTTCCTGCAGTACGCCGCGGACGGACACTGGAAGTCGTTGGCGGACAAAGCTAAATCTCCCGACATCGGTCAGCTGATCGATGCGGCGATGGGTGCAGTGATGGCGGGTGATCCGGCCCTGTCCGGGACCCTGCCGCAGCGATACCACACCCTCGACCAGCGACGGCTCGGCGAACTGGTCGAACTGCTCGCCGATACCCGGATAACCAGGCGCGTCGACCACCCCGCGCGTGACCTGATGGGGGAGGTGTACGAGTACTTCCTGGGCAATTTCGCGCGCGCGGAAGGGCGCCGGGGTGGGGAATTCTTCACCCCGCCCAGCATCGTGAGGCTGATGGTCGAAGTCCTAGAACCCACCAGCGGACGAGTCTACGACCCGTGCTGCGGCTCGGGCGGGATGTTCGTGCAGACCGACAAGTTCCTGCGCTGCCAGGACGGCGACATCAGGGACGTCGCCATCTACGGACAGGAAAGCGTCGAAGAAACCTGGCGAATGGCAAGGATAAACCTCGCCATCCACGGGATAGACAACACCGGAATCGTCCGCGGCGACACCTTTGTCGCCGACTTGCACGACGGCCTGCAGATGGATTACGTGATGGCCAATCCTCCGTTCAACATCAAGGATTGGTCCCGCGACGAACACGATCCGCGCTGGCGATACGGCGTTCCTCCCGCCACCAACGCGAATTTCGCCTGGATCCAGCACATTCTGCAAAAGCTGGCCCCGGGCGGCCAGGCCGGAGTCGTCATGACCAACGGGTCGATGTCGTCCACCGCGGGCGGCGAGGGCGCCATTCGAGCCCGTATCGTCGACGCGGACCTGGTCTCGTGCCTGGTCGCACTGCCCACCCAACTGTTCCGAAGCACCGGAATTCCGGTGTGCCTGTGGTTTTTCGCCAGAGACAAAGGGCACCGGGGTGGTCAGGTGCTGTTCATCGACGCACGTAGCTTCGGGTACTTGGTGGACCGCGCCGAGCGTGCGTTGACGGACGAAGAGATCGGCCGCATCGGCAACACATATCACGCGTGGCGCACCAAACACTCTGAATACCAAGACATTCCGGGGTTCTGTAAGTCAACGACGTTGGACCAGATCAGGGCCGCGGGCTATGTGCTCACGCCCGGCCGGTATGTGGATGCCCCCACGCCCAAGAGCGACGCCGAGCCCCTCGACAACAAAATCGCGCGGTTGACCACCGAGTTGCTCACCGCGCTCGACGAATCCGCTCGGCTGGACGACGTCGTCCGCAAGGAAGTGGAGCGGCTGCGATGGAGGTGAAGCTGGGGGACCAACTGGAATTGCGCAGCGGCAAGAGCCCACCGCGACGGGCGAAGACGGGGCCGTATCCCATCTACGGAGCCAACGGCGTGATCGGGTACGCCGCAGAACACAATGCCAACGGACCGCTCATCGTCATCGGTCGGGTCGGATCTTATTGCGGCAGTGTGCGTTTCTGTGACACCGACGTCTGGGTCACCGAAAACGCGCTGATCTGCCGGGCGAGAAATCCCGATGAGACCCGGTTTTGGTACTACGCGCTGCAGACCTGCCGGCTCAATGAACACCGATCCGGATCGGGACAGCCGCTACTCAATCAGCGAACGCTGCACGATCTTTCCCTGCAGACCGTCGACGCCGACGACCGCGTGCGGATCGCCGCACTGCTCGGGGCGCTGGACGACAAGATCGTCGCCAACCGGCGCGTGGTCGACGCCGCCGAGGCGCTGATGGTAGCCACCGTCGCATCGATCACCGGCTACGTACCGCTGTCGGAACTGGCAATTCGGTCGACCGGCCTGGTCAACCCCTCCGACTTCGACGACGTCGTCGCCCATTTCAGCCTTCCGGCGTTCGACGACGGCGGGCGACCGCAGGTTGTCGCCGGTGCGTCGGTGAAGAGCGCCAAATTCCTGATATCGGCGCCCTGCGTGTTGTTCGCCAAACTGAACCCCGGGCGGCCGCGAATCTGGAACGTGATGGGACTTCCTCCGCAAATGGCCTTGGCGAGTACCGAGTTCGTTGTCCTGAGCCCCGTCGGCATCGATACGTCGGCCCTGTGGGCGGCGGTGCGACAGCCGGAGATATCGCGCACGTTGCGGCAGCGCGTCGACGGCACCTCGGGCAGCCACCAACGCATCCGGCCGGACGAACTGCTCGACATGCCGGTGCGAGACGTCAGGCGGCTGTCCGCCGGCGAACTGCAGACGATCACGTACCTGGGTGAACTCTGTCATGCGCGCCGCAACGACAACGTGCGGCTTGCCGCCCTCCGTGACACCCTGCTGCCGCCGCTGGTATCGGGGGAGCTCCGGCTGTAACCGCAGAGTCATCGGGTTAGGGTGAGCGCCGTGGCCCAGACCGCGCCGCTACGCGTGCAGCTGATCGCCAAGACCGACTTCTTGGCGCCACCCGACGTGCCCTGGACGACCGATGCCGACGGGGGTCCCGCGCTGGTCGAGTTCGCCGGCCGGGCCTGCTATCAGAGCTGGTCGAAGCCCAACCCGAAGACCGCGACGAACGAGAGCTATATCCGGCACATCATCGACGTCGGCCACTTTTCGGTCCTCGAACACGCCAGCGTGTCGTTCTACATCACCGGCATCTCGCGGTCCTGCACCCACGAACTGATCCGGCATCGGCACTTCTCCTACTCGCAGCTGTCGCAGCGCTACGTGCCCGAGCACGACTCGCAGGTGGTCGTGCCGCCCGGCGTGGAAGGCGACCCCGAGCTGGAGCGGATTCTCACCGAGGCCGCCGACGCCAGCCGCGCCGCCTACACCGAGCTGCTGGCCAAGCTGGAAGCCAAGTTCGCCGACCAACCGACCGCGGCGCTGCGTCGCAAACAGGCACGTCAGGCCGCTCGCGCCGTGCTACCGAATGCGACCGAAACCCGCATCGTGGTGACCGGCAACTACCGCGCCTGGCGGCACTTCATCGCGATGCGCGCCAGCGAGCACGCCGACGTGGAGATCCGGCGGCTCGCCATCGAATGCCTGCGACGCCTGGTCGACGTGGCTCCGGCGGTGTTCGCCGACTTCGAAATCACCGCATTGGCCGACGGCACCGAGGTCGCGACCAGCCCGTTGGCGACCGAAGCCTGACAGACATCGTTGGCGAGCGTGCGCAGATGTACCCGCCGACCCGGCGTGTCCTGGCACAACACGCACGCTCGCGCTGCTGGTAACCAGCTTGGTGGCGCCAGGTAATCTTTAACATCGTGAGCACCGTCGGATTCGACGCCCCAGCACGCCTGGGGACCCTGCTGACCGCGATGGTCACCCCGTTCGGGCCCGACGGCTCCTTGGACACCGCCACCGCGGCGCGGCTGGCGAACCACCTGGTAGACCAGGGCTGCGATGGCCTGGTGGTCTCCGGAACGACCGGCGAGTCGCCCACCACCACCGACGAGGAGAAGCTCGAACTGCTGCGGGTGGTCCTCGAGGCGGTGGGCGATCGCGCTCGCATCATTGCCGGTGCGGGAACCTATGACACCGCCCACAGCGTCAAGCTGGCCAAAGCCTGCGCTGCCGAGGGCGCGCACGGACTGCTGGTCGTCACGCCCTACTACTCGAAGCCCCCGCAGGCCGGATTGCTGGCGCACTTCACCGCCGTGGCGGATGCCACCGAGTTGCCGGTGCTGCTCTACGACATCCCGCCCCGCTCGGTCGTGCCGATCGAGCCCGCCACGCTGCGCGCACTCGCGGCGCACCCCAACATCGTGGGCGTCAAGGACGCCAAGGCCGACCTGCACAGCGCCGGACAGGTCATGGCGGACACCGGTCTCGCGTACTACTCGGGCGACGACGCCCTCAACCTGCCCTGGCTGGCGATGGGCGCCACCGGTTTCATCAGCGTGATTTCGCATGTTGCGGCGGGTCAGCTGCGGGAGCTGCTGTCCGCGTTCCAGTCCGGCGACATCGCCACCGCACGCAAGATCAACCTCTCCGTCGCGCCGCTGTGCAATGCGATGGCCCGGTTGGGTGGGGTGACCCTGTCCAAGGCGGGTCTGCGGCTGCAGGGCATCGAGGTCGGTGATCCCCGGCTGCCGCAGGTCGCCGCGACGCCGGAGCAGATCGACGCGCTGGCCGCCGACATGCGCGCGGCCTCGGTACTGCGGTAGGTCCGCAGGTGGATTCCGAACTCGCTCCACCGGGCCCCCTGCCCGCGGGCGGGCTGCGGATCACCGCGCTGGGCGGCATCAGCGAAATCGGCCGCAACATGACGGTTTTCGAGCATCTAGGCCGACTGCTGATCATCGACTGCGGAGTGATGTTCCCCACCCACGACGAGCCCGGTGTCGACCTGATCCTGCCGGACTTTCGTCACATCGAAGACCGGCTCGACGACATCGAGGCGTTGGTGCTGACGCACGCGCACGAAGACCACATCGGCGCCATCCCGTTCCTGCTCAAGTTGCGACCCGACATCCCGGTCGTCGGCTCCAAATTCACCCTGGCGCTGGTCGCCGCCAAATGCCGTGAGCACCGCATCAAACCGGTGTTCATCGAGGTCAAAGAGGGCCAGAGCTCCAAACACGGCGTATTCGAGTGCGAATACTTCGCGGTCAACCACTCGATCCCGGACGCACTGGCCATCGCCGTCTACACCGGTGCGGGAACGATATTGCACACCGGGGACATCAAACTCGACCAGCAACCGCTCGACCGCCGCCCCACCGACCTGCCCGGAATGTCTCGGCTCGGTGATGCCGGCGTGGACCTGTTCCTGTGCGACTCGACCAACGCCGAGCACCCGGGGGTCGGACCGTCGGAAAGCGAGATCGGCCCGACCCTGCACCGGCTGATCCGCGGAGCCGAGGGCCGCGTGATCGTGGCCTGCTTCGCATCCAACGTCGACCGGGTGCAGCAAATCATCGATGCCGCAGTGGCATTGGGCCGACGGGTGTCGTTCGTCGGTCGGTCGATGGTGCGCAACATGAGCATCGCGCGCGAGCTGGGATTTCTGCGGGTGGCCGACTCCGACATCATCGACATTTCGGCCGCTGAGGAGATGCCGCCCGAACAAGTCGTGTTGGTCACCACCGGCACCCAGGGTGAGCCGATGGCGGCACTGTCGCGCATGTCGCGCGGCGAGCACCGCAGCATCACGCTGACCGCAGGTGACCTGGTGGTGTTGTCGTCGTCACTGATTCCTGGCAACGAGGAAGCGGTTTACGGCGTGATCGACGCGCTGGCCAAGATCGGGGCCAGGGTTGTCACCAACGCCCAAGCGCGGGTACATGTTTCGGGTCACGCATATGCCGGCGAGCTGCTCTTCCTGTACAACGGGGTGCGGCCGCGTCACGTCATGCCGGTGCACGGCACCTGGCGGCACCTGCGTGCCAACGCCAAGTTGGCGGCCAGCACCGGTGTCCCGCCGGAGGCAATCTTGTTGGCGGAGAACGGTGTCAGCGTCGACCTCGTCGCCGGCAAGGCCAGCATTTCGGGCGCGGTGCCGGTCGGCAAGATGTTCGTCGACGGCTTGATCACCGGCGATGTCGGCGACATCACCCTGGGCGAGCGGCTGATCTTGTCCGAAGGCTTCGTGGCGGTGACGGTTGTGGTCCAACGCGGCACCGGGCGGCCCGTCGTTACGCCGCACTTGAATTCGCGGGGCTTCTCGGAAGATCCCAAGGCCCTCGAGCCCGCCGTGCGTAGGGTCGAGGCGGAGATGGAACAGCTGGTGGCCAACAATGTCACCGATCCCATCCGGATCGCTCAAGGCGTGCGCCGCACCGTCGGCAAGTGGGTGGGGGAGACCTACCGCCGCCAGCCGATGATCGTCCCGACCGTCATCGAAGTTTGACGCCCGCTCAGACCTCTTCGACCTTTTCTGCGTAAGCCGACCATTCGATCTGTGATGCCTTGAGTTTGCGGCCGGTGGGCGCTATGTAACGCTGCACCAGCTCGTCAGGCCCGGCTTGTTCTATCAGCCGCCAGCCGTACTCGGCGAGGAAGTCGGCGACCTCTTCGGGCGCTAACCCGAAGTGCCACAATTGGCGTCGCTGCCGCACCGACCGGTACAGCGTCCGGGTGCCATAGCGATTGGTGCCGTCGATGAAGTCTTTGCGCACATAGGTGAACACGATGCGACTGCCCGGCGCGGCTGGGCGCAGCCCCTCCAGGGTGCGTCGGACCGCGTTCTCGGTGAGGTATTGGGTCACGCCCTCACAGATGAACAACACCCGGTAGTCGGGGAGGTAGCCGTACTCGGCCAAGGAGGTCAGCAGGTCGTCGCGCTCGAAGTCGACCGCGACCAGCCGCACCGACAGCGGGAACTGCCCCAAGACCCGACGCACCGTTTTCGCCTTGCGCGCCACGTTGACGGGCAGGTCGACCTCGAAGACCGGCCTGCGCACCTGTCGGGTCAACCGGTAGGGCAGCGTGTCCAATCCCGCGCCAAGGATGACGACGGCGTCGATGTCACCGAGCGACTCGGCCAGCTTGTCGGCGATAAAGCGCTTGCGGCAGGCCAAGTTTGCCCACAGTCCGCGGCCGGACCACTCCGAGGCGCGGACGAGCAGGCGGCGCAACGGGGTCAACCGGGTCGTTGCGACCAGCAGCCGGAGCGGTGCCGGCAAGAACAAGTCGGCCAGATCGTCGTCGACGAGGCGTCGCTCTGGTGGCTCATTCTGTTCCACCGCCGCCAGCACCATGGGGCCAAGGGCGGTCTGTGCTACGGGATTTCGTGCCATGGCGCGCCGCCTACCGTTTGTTCACACACCCCGCGTCAACCGGCAGCGCGACGCCGGTGACGTAGCGGGCTTGATCAGACACCAGCCACGCTACCGCGTCGGCGATGTCGTCGGCCTGCATGATCGCCACCGGCAGCGCATTGCCTCCGCCGGTGCCTCCCTGGTCGGCCATATCGGCCAGCCACCGCCGGGTGAACTCGTTGTTGATCATCAGCGTATTCACCCCCGACGGATGCACCGAGTTTACCCTAATGCTGTGCGGTGCAAGGAGATTGGCGTATAGACGCATCAGCCCCACCATGCCGTGCTTGGCTGCGGTGTAGCCGATGGAGCCGGCGTCGGAGCTGCCGAACCCGGCCAGTCCCGCGGCCGAACTGATCAGCACGATCGACCCTCCGGTGCCCTGCTCGATCATCGTCGGGATCGCGACGTCCACGGTGTGGTAGGCGCCGGTGAGGTTGACGTCGATGACGTCGTACCAGCCGTCGCTGCCGGCCTGCATCGGCGCGATGCCCGCGTTCGCCACGACGATGTCGAGCCTGCCGAACTCGTCAAGGCCGGCCTGCAGTGCGGCGGCCAGCGAGGCGCGATCGCGGACATCGGCTTGTTCGGCGACGATGCGGGCGCCGGTGTCCTCGACCAGCTTGACCGTGTCAGCCAGGTCCTCCGCGGTGCCCAACGGATAAGGCACGCTGTCGATTTGGCCGCAGAGGTCGACGGCGATGATGTTCGCGCCGTCGGACGCCAGGCGCACCGCGTAGGCGCGGCCCTGGCCACGCGCTGCGCCGGTGATGAAGGCGACTTGGCCTTCCAGCGGCCGACCCATCAGGGTCGGATCTGTCCTTTGCTGGGGTCGCCCGCGGGAATCGGCTGCAGCATCTTGATGTCGGGCGGTCCGGCCAGGTGCTCACCGGCGGCGGTAAACATCTTGGCTACGGCGGGCGCGGTGCTGTGGGTCTTGAGTGCGTCTTCGTCAGCCCATTGCTCGACGAAGACGAACGTCTCACCCGTCTGGTGCAGCGAGTACAGGTCGCAGCCCGGTTCGCCGTGCACCTCTTCGACTGCGGTAGTGAGGATGTCGCGGACGGTGTCGACCGATTCCGGCTTGACGGTCAGGGTTGCGACAACGACGACGGGCACGTGGGGCCTCCTGGGAGAGTTTGCGCGCCTGCTACGGCGCGGACGCGGCGTGACTCCTAGTCACCCTAGTCTCCCGTCAGTCGCCCGTTCGTTCCAGGGAGATGTCGACTTGCTGTGCGGGGCATGATTCCGCGGCGTCGAAACGCATGGTCCCGGTGAGTCGCTGTAGCGGCCGATCCGCCGGTTGGGGAAGGGCGTATTCCTCGTGTTTCACCGTCTTGGCGACTCGGCCGTTGGGGCAGTTGACGTCGACGCGCTGGTTGAGCGCCCATTTGCCGTTGTCGAACAGCAACGAATTCACGATTTGGGTCTGAGTTGCCGACAGGAAGGACCTGAACGTCGCGCAGATATCGGTGTTGCGTACGCATGTTGTCTGCAGGAAGACCCGTCGTACTCCCGGCCGCGATCGCTCATCACCCCGAAGCACGCTGGTCTCGTTGTAGTGCCCGTGCAGGCCGTTGGGCGCGGACGCGGTCGGCGAAAGTGATGCCTGCCTGGCAGGATTCGCAACCGCGACATTCAGATCGACGTCACCCACGCGCTTCACCCTGATCGGCGTCTGAGTCGCCACGCCGCAGTCCGGATTCGGGTTCATTGCCACCGACGAAGTTCCGTTCAGCGTGCCGTCGGGTTGAGGTTGCAGGATCCACACGGTGATGGCCGGGCCGTGGGAAGTGCTGTCGGTGCACGTTGCGTCCTCGCGGACCGCCATTTGCCAATGCCCGTTGACGTAGTCGAGCACCAGGTCTACCGCCGGATCCGACTTCTTCTTCGGGTTGCCGTCCTCCAGCTTTGTCGCCGTCGCGATGCATCCGGTTTCGAGGCACGTGGAGCGGACGGCGTACAGGCGCGTCCGGGAGTTGGTGGGCTTGAGTTCGCCACCCGCGAGTTGTTGAGCTCCGTCGAAATCAAATTGATAAGTGCCCTCGAAGCTGGGTGCGGATGGCAGGGGGGGCTTGGTCGATGTGTCAGCGGGCCCGCGTGAGCCACAGGCGCTCAGCATCGCGATGCCGAGGACGATGGCGCAGGCTTTGCGGATTGTCCGCATGTGTGGCATGTGTCGATCTCCCCTCTAGCACTCGTCGAAAAAAACGGGACCGCAGCGGGCCAGTCCAGGCAGTCATAGCAGCCTGGCAGTCATAGAAGCATTTCAGCCGCGGAACGCGAAATTGCGACCGCTCTCGTTACCAGTGTGGCGGTTGGTGCAGATGGTGTTTTTGGGACTAGGCTTGCGGGCATGGCTAATAAGACCGCAGCCCGCTCAGCAAGCCGAACGAGCAGGTCAAAGGCCACTTCCCGGGCTTCGACCCGAAACGGGCGGCCCAACGCGCCGCGGAAGAGGCCCAGCGCGCCGGCGAGGCGGGTGACCAAGCGCCCAACGCGGCGCAACCAGTCGATGCTGGTAGCGGTCGGACTTACCGGTGGCCGTGCCATGCGCGCCGCCTGGATGCTGGCCGCCAGGACCACCGGTTCCGCAGCGCGGTCGATCGGGCGGGCACGTGAAATCGAACCCGGACACCGTCGGGACGGCATCGCGCTGGTGCTGCTGGCCCTTGCCGTCGTCGTCGCCGCCAGCTCCTGGTTCCACGCCGCTGGGCCGGTCGGTGCCTGGGTGGACGTGGTGTTGCGGACGTTCATCGGCTCGACCGTCGTGCTGCTGCCGTTGATCGCTTTCGCGATAGCGATTGTGCTGATGCGCACGCAGCCCAATCCCGACACGCGGCCTCGGCTGATCCTGGGCGGCTGCCTCATCGCGCTGGCGGTTCTCGGCCTGCGCCACCTGTGGGCGGGTTCTCCTGAAACACCGGAGTTGCGCCGGGGCGCGGCGGGCTTCGTCGGTTTCGCCATCGGGGGGCCGTTGTCGGACGGGTTGACCCCGTGGATCGCGGCGCCGTTGCTGTTCATCGTTGCCCTGTTCGGGCTGCTGCTGCTGACCGGCATCACCATTCGCGAGGTGCCCGAGACCTTGCGTCACATGTTCAGCACCCGACTCTTCCAGGGCCCTTACCTGGATGAATATGAGGAGGAAGACGGGTACGACGAGGACGGGAACGTCCAGGACTTCGCCGGTGACGACGCGGACACCGTGGAGGTCATGCCCGAAGACTTCTCCGACGGGTACTACGACGCCTCCGTTGACAACGGCCTGCCCGCCTGGCCGTCGGCGCAATCTCCGAGCACCGAACCCGACGAGCCTGCCGCACCCGCAGCCGAGCCCGCCTCGCGCAGCCGTCGCCGCGGCGCGCGCAAGGAAACCCAAGTGCTGGACCGGGTGGTCGAAGGTCCTTACACGCTGCCGTCGCTCGATCTGCTGATCGCCGGCGATCCGCCCAAGAAGCGCAGTGCCGCCAACACGCATATGGCCGGCGCCATCAGCGACGTGCTCACCCAGTTCAAGGTGGACGCGGCGGTCACCGGCTGCACGCGCGGCCCGACCGTCACCCGTTACGAGGTCGAACTGGGGCCAGGCGTGAAGGTGGAGAAGATCACCGCACTGCAGAAGAACATCGCCTACGCGGTGGCCACCGAGAGCGTCCGCATGCTGGCCCCGATTCCCGGGAAGTCCGCGGTCGGCATCGAGGTGCCCAACACCGACCGGGAAATGGTGCGTCTGGCCGATGTGCTCACCGCGCCGTCGACCCGTCGGGACCACCACCCGTTGGTGATCGGCCTGGGTAAGGACATCGAGGGCGACTTCATCTCGGCCAATCTGGCCAAGATGCCGCACCTGCTGGTGGCGGGATCCACCGGGTCGGGCAAGTCCAGCTTCGTCAATTCGATGCTGATCTCGCTGCTGACCAGGGCCACTCCGGAAGAGGTCAGGATGATCCTGATCGACCCGAAAATGGTGGAACTGACGCCGTATGAAGGCATTCCGCACCTGATCACGCCGATCATCACCCAGCCGAAGAAAGCGGCGGCAGCGCTGGCCTGGCTGGTCGAGGAGATGGAGCAGCGGTACCAGGACATGCAGGCGTCCCGGGTGCGCCACATCGACGACTTCAACGAAAAGGTGCGCTCCGGTGCCATCACCGCGCCGCTGGGCAGTCAGCGGGTGTATCAGCCCTACCCCTATGTCGTGGCGATCGTCGACGAGTTGGCCGACCTCATGATGACCGCGCCACGCGACGTCGAAGACGCGATCGTGCGGATCACCCAGAAGGCGCGTGCGGCGGGCATCCATCTGGTGCTGGCCACCCAGCGCCCGTCGGTGGACGTGGTCACCGGCCTGATCAAGACGAACGTGCCGTCACGGTTGGCGTTTGCGACGTCGTCGCTCACCGATAGCCGGGTGATCTTGGACCAGGCGGGTGCCGAGAAGTTGATCGGCATGGGCGACGGCCTGTTCCTCCCGATGGGGGCCAGCAAGCCGATCCGGCTGCAGGGCGCCTACATCAGCGACGAGGAGATCCAAGCCGTCGTCGCCGCCTGCAAGGACCAGGCCGAACCCGAGTACACCGAGGGCGTGACCACGGCGAAGACGAGCGGCGAACGCGCCGAGATCGACGCGGACATCGGCGACGACTTGGAGCTGTTGCTGCAGGCAGTTGAGCTGGTGGTGTCCAGCCAGTTCGGCTCGACGTCGATGCTGCAGCGCAAGCTGAGGGTGGGTTTTGCCAAGGCCGGGCGGTTGATGGATCTGATGGAGACCCGCGGCATCGTCGGACCCAGCGAGGGGTCGAAGGCGCGCGAGGTGCTGGTCAAGCCCGACGAACTGGCCGGGACCCTGGCGTTGATCCGGGGCGGCAGCAACGCCGATGGTGGGGGAGGCGAGGACTAGCCAGCGCAGCCATTCGCCCGCATCGACGCGCTTGCCTCACAGGTGCAACAGCATGCGGGTGTTGCCCAGGATGTTCGGCTTGACATAGCTGAGATCCAGAAACTCCGCGACGCCCATGTCGTAGGAGCGGCACATTTCCTCGAACACTTCGGCGGTTACCGGCGTGCCTTCGATCTCCTTGAATCCGTGTCTGCCGAAGAACTCGGTCTCAAATGTCAGCACGAAAAGCCGCTCCAACTGCAGGTCCCGGGCGACCTCGAGCAGCTTGTTCACGATCGCGTGCCCGATGCCGTGACCGGTCATGGAGGGATCGACTGCAACGGTGCGGATCTCGCCGAGATCGGACCACAAGACGTGCAACGCTCCGCAGCCGACGATCTTGCCCTGGTACTCGGCCACCCAAAACTCTTGCACCGCTTCGTAGAGGGTGACGAGGTTCTTTTCCAGCAAGATCTTTCCGGCGTAGGTGTCAACGAGCCGCTTTATCGCCGGGACGTCGGACGTTCGCGCGCGCCGAACCAGCGGCTGGATATCCCGTTGACTTTCGCTCACGTTTGAACAGTATCGACGTCGAAGGCGGTGTGAGCTGGTCAACCGTTATTCTGATGCCGTGTCGGGGCAGCCTCAAACAGGAGAGATGCCAGGCCGCGCCAGCATTGCCAACCTCGCCAATGTCCTGACCCTGTTGCGATTGCTGCTGGTCCCGATCTTCTTGTTCGCCCTGTTCTACGGTGACGGTCACCACTCGACCGCCCGGGTGGTGGCGTGGGCGATTTTCGCTGTTGCTTGCATCACCGACCGATTTGACGGGTTGCTGGCTCGAAATTACGGAATGGCGACCGAATTCGGTGCCTTTGTCGACCCGGTCGCGGACAAGACGCTGATCGGCTCGGCGTTGATCGGTCTGTCCATGCTCGGCGACCTGCCGTGGTGGATCACGGTGGTGATCATGGCTCGTGAGATCGGGGTGACGGTCCTGCGGTTGGCGGTGATCAGGCGCGGTGTAATCCCCGCCAGTTGGGGCGGCAAGGTCAAGACTTTGGTCCAGGCGGTGGCAATCGGGTTGTTTGTGCTACCCCTTTCGGGTCTCCTGCACACGGTTGCCAACGTCGTGATGGCCGTCGCGATCGTGCTGACCGTTGTCACCGGCATCGACTATGTGGCATCCACGGCGAAAGAAATTCGCCGCGCCCACCAGGATTCTCCTGCCAAACAAGATTCATAGGTTGTCCCGGGAACCACGCCGCCGCCGACTGCGTTCAGGTCAATAGATGCCGTCCAGGCGTGAACCCATACGAAGGAGACCACCATGGCGTCATTGGTACGCGAGGTCATCGGCGACGTGCTGCGCGAGGCCCGGACTTCGCAGAACCGGACGCTGCGCGAGGTATCAGATTCAGCGCGGGTCAGCCTGGGCTATCTGTCGGAGGTCGAGCGGGGCCGAAAGGAGCCGTCCAGCGAGTTGCTCACCTCGATTTGTGATGCGCTGCAGGTCCCGTTGTCGCACGTGCTCTTCGACGCCGCGGAGCGGATGGCGTCTGAGGAACGCGCCGAGAGCACTGCAACCATCGACGCCAGCACCAAGGTGGTCATTCCCCCGGTGGTGTCTCTCGCGGTAGCCTGACGGTCCTATTGCGACCAGATAGGCACACGGGGTGGGGCGATCCGCGCTGAACCGGTAATTTGAGCGACAGGGAATGCGCCCATCCGGCATACAAGTAACGAAGGCGGAGCTCACAGATGGCTAATCCGTTCGTCAAAGCGTGGAAGTACCTTATGGCGCTGTTCAACTCCAAGATTGACGAGCACGCCGACCCCAAAATCCAGATTCAGCAGGCCATCGAAGAAGCTCAGCGCAACCACCAAGCGCTGACCCAGCAGGCGGCCCAGGTGATCGGTAACCAGCGTCAGCTGGAGATGCGTCTTAACCGCCAGCTGGCGGACATCGAGAAATTGCAGGTCAACGTTCGGCAGGCGCTGACCCTGGCCGACCAGGCCACCTCCGCCGGAGACGCCGCGAAGGCGGCCGAATACAACAACGCCGCAGAGGCCTTCGCCGCCCAGCTGGTTACCGCAGAGCAGAACGTCGAGGACCTCAAGGCGTTGCACGACCAGGCGCTCGGTGCGGCCGCTCAGGCCAAGCGGGCCGTCGAGCAGAACGCCATGGTGCTGCAACAGAAGATCGCGGAGCGCACCAAGCTGCTCAGCCAGCTCGAGCAGGCCAAGATGCAGGAACAGGTCAGCGCGTCGTTGCGGTCGATGAGCGAGATTGCCGCCCCGGGGAACACCCCGAGCCTCGACGAGGTGCGCGACAAGATCGAACGTCGCTACGCCAACGCGCTCGGTTCGGCCGAACTCGCGCAGAGTTCGGTGCAGGGCCGCATGCTCGAGGTCCAGCAGGCCGGCATACAGATGGCCGGGCATTCCCGGCTCGAGCAAATTCGCGCGTCGATGCGCGGCGACGCGCTGCCTGCGGGTGGTGCGCCGGCTCCCGGGGTCACCCCGGCAACACCGGCTCCGCCCGCCCAGACCGAGAAGCCGTACGGGCAGTAAGGGTTCAGCGGTAACTGATGGCGGTCAAGTCGGGTCAGCGTGGTCTGTGGCGTGGGTTGTTGCAGCGCGGGTTCGACACTGCCGCCGACGTGGCCGACGTGGTCGCCCGCAAGATCAGCGCGGCCAGCGATCCACGGGCCCGATTGCTTCGCCGGCGCCGCCGAGCGCTGCGTTGGGCCTGGATTTTCACCTTCGGCTGCGTGTTCTGGGGCTTGGTGACGGCCGTTCTGGCGGCTTGGGGCTGGTTCACGCTACTGCTGCAGATCACCGGCGCCGTCGCTGCTTTCATGGCCTTCCCGGCCACGTTGCTGTTCTTCCGCTATTACGGGCTCAAGTCGGAGCCACTGCCGGCTGAGCGGCCGACGACGCTGCGTCGGCTGCCTCCGCCGGGTTCGGCCGCACGGCCGGCCATGTATGCGTTGGGTGCTTCCGAACGGGGGTTCTTTTCGCTGCTGGGCGTGTTGGAGCGGGGGGCGATGCTGCCGCCCGACGAGATTACGGACCTGACCAACGCGGCTAAGCGGACCTCAGCGGCGATGGCTGCCACGGCGGCCGAGGTGGTGTCGATGGAGCGAGCCGCGCACGACACACCATCGTCGCGTGATTACCTGGTGCCGACCATCAACGCGTACACCGCTCAGTTGGGCGCCGGCGTGCGTCAGTACAACGAAATGGTGACCGCCGCAGCGCATCTGGTCTCGGCTGCGAATGGGGATGGCGCCGGGGCCGTCACGCCGCTGGCGCAACAGCGCTACCGCGAAGAACTCACCGGCGCGACCGATCGCCTGCTTGGCTGGGCGCAGGCGTTCGACGAACTCGGTGGTTTGCGCCGGGCTTAGCTGAGGGCTCGCTCCGCGCGAGCTACCGGCTACGGGTACTGCAGGCCGTTTAGGCCGTTCAGCCCCAGCAACAGCCCGCCGGTGCCGCCGAGGCCGGCGACGGCACCAAAATTGGCGCTAACTCCGCTGTTGCCGCCGTTACCGCCGTTGCCCAACACGAAGGCGCTGCCGCCCTGACCGCCATTGCCGCCCTTGCCTACCAGCCCGTCGCCGCCGTTGCCGCCGTTGCCGCCGTCGCCGATCAACCCGCCTTTGCCGCCGGCGCCGCCGACACCGCCGTCGGTGCCGCCGTTCACGCCCGCGCCGCCGCCGCCGCCAGCTCCGCCGGAGCCGTAGAGCGCCCCCGCATTGCCACCGGCCCCGCCTGCCCCACCACTTGATCGACCCGACCCGCCGGAGCCGCCAGCGCCGCCATTGCCGATCAGGCCGCCGGTACCGCCGCCGCCGCCGGCGCCGCCGGCCGAGTTGGGTCCGATGCCATAGCCGCCGCTGCCGCCGCCGCCGCCGAGGCCCCACAACAGGCCCGCATTGCCGCCGTTACCGCCAGCGCCGGCGGTCCCACCAGCGGCGGTGACGTCGCCACCCGCGCCGCCGCCCCCGCCGGCGCCTAAGACCGTGCCGCCCGCGCCGCCCGCGCCGCCGCCACCGCCGGCCTTACCGCCGAAGCCGCCGTCCCCGCCGTCACCGCCGTAACCGAACAGCCCGCCGGTCCCGCCGGCACCGCCGTGGCCGCCCGTGCCAGCCGCGGCAAGGGCGGTGCCGCCGGCGCCGCCGTAGCCGCCGCCCGGGCCGAACAGTCCGCTGGCCCCGCCGGCCCCGCCGCTACCGCCGTTACCGTTAACGCTGGCGCCGCCGGCGCCGCCGGCCCCGCCGCCAGCGAATAGCCCACCAGCCCCGCCCGGGCCACCGCTGCCAGCGGCACCGCCCGTAGCGAAGTGAGAGGCGCCGCCCATGCCGCCAACGCCACCCGGGGTGAAGAGCCCACCGGCGCCGCCGGCACCGCCGGCCCCGCCGGTCCCGCCAGCAACAAGGTCGGCATAGCCGCCGTTGCCACCGGCCCCGGCGCTACCCGCCAGCAGCCCAGCTGCACCTCCGGCGCCGCCGGCCCCCCCGTTGGGAGTTGCGGCTGAAAGTCCGGCTCCGCCATCGCCGCCGCGGCCGCCGTTGCCGAACAGCCCGGCCGCCCCGCCGTTGCCGCCCTTCTGACCGCCGCCTTGGATGCCGGATCCGCCGTTACCGCCGTTGCCCCACAAGATCCCGCCGGCCCCGCCGTCCTGCCCGGAACCCGGTTTGGCGTTGGCGCCGTTGCCGATCAGGGGGCGTCCCAACGCAGCTAGGAAGGGCGCATTGATGGCGTCGAGCAGTGGCCCCAGCGGAGATACGGCGGCCGCCTCGGTGGCCGCATACGCGTTTGCGCCCCCCGTCAACGCCTGCACAAAGCTCTGATGAAACGCCGACGCTTGCGCGCTGATGGCCTGGTAGCTCTGGCCGTAGCTCGCGAACACCGAGGCGACGGCGGCCGAGATTTCATCGGCACCCGCTGCCAGCACTTCGATGGTGGGGCCCGAGGCGGCCGCACTGGCTTCGCCCACCGCCGAACCGACGCTTGCCAAGTCTGTTGCTGCCGCCGTCAAGAACTCGGGAGCCGCGATAACAAATGACATCCGGGACCTCCAAATACGCAATGGGTCAACAGAGCGTGCCTATCTGGGGGCCGCGAGCTCACCCTCGAGACTGGGCAGCAGAATCGTATAGCGGCTCGACCTGAATTTTTTCAGGTTTATTAAACTTGCGCCGAATTATTTTCCGGCGGGTGTCGGTTATCGCCGGGGGCAGCGGGCGATTTCGCCGAATGGATGTACGGTTTGCGCGCGTTGTGGAGCTACAGGGTCGGTTTCAGGGGCGGGATGACCAGCCCGACCAGACCCCGCGCCAACCCCTTGAGCATGTCGAACGCGTCCACATAATCGCGCCACAACGTGATTCGGCCGTCGCGCACCTCGAAGACTCCGCAGACCCAGAACTGGATTCGCAACGGGCCGAAAACCAACACGTCGGTGCGTTCGGTAAGCACCGCCGACCCGTCGGCCGCCACGCGGTGAATTTTCACCTCGAAGCCGATTCGCCCTTCCATCCTGCGTAGCAGCGCGGCGGTTCGCCGGCCGCCCTTGATCCGTGAATAACCGGCGTTCTCGTAAACGAGGTTGTCATCGAATGACGCCTCGACAGTGTCGAAATCCTCGTCCTGCAGTGCGTTGAGGAATCCTTCGACTACGCGGATGTTGTCAGTGGTCGTCGTCTGAGTGAGCTCAGTCATGGTCGCCAGCCTAGGCGAGCGCGGTTGTGGCAGGGTAGGGCCCGTGCGCGTCGCCGTGGTTGCCGGGCCGGACCCCGGACACTCGTTCCCCGCGATTGCGCTGTGCCAACGCTTTTGCCAGGTCGGCGACAGGCCCACATTGCTGACCGGGGTGGAGTGGTTGGAAGCCGCCCGCGGTGCCGGGCTCGATGCGATCGAGTTGGACGGCCTCAAAGCGACCGACGAGGATGTCGACGCCGGGGCCAGAATCCACCGGCGGGCCGCACGGATGGCCGTGCTCATCGCGCCGACGCTGCGCGACCTGGCGCCCGATCTGGTGGTGTCCGACGTGATCACCGCCGGCGGCGGCATGGCCGCCGAGCTGCTGGGCATCCCGTGGGTCGAACTCAGCCCGCATCCGCTGTATCTGCCCTCCAAGGGACTGCCCCCGATCGGCAGCGGGCTCGCGCCGGGCACCGGGGCCCGCGGCAGGCTGCGGGACGCCACCATGAGGGCGCTGACGGCGCGTTCGTTGCGCGCGGGTCTGCGGCAACGCGCCGCCGCGCGCGTCGATATCGGACTGCCGGCCCGCGACCCGGGGCCGTTGCGGCGGCTGATCGCCACACTGCCCGCGCTGGAGGTTTCCCGGCCAGACTGGCCGGCCGAGGCCGTCGTCGTGGGCCCGCTGCACTTCGAGCCGACCGACCGAATCCTGGACATCCCGGCGGGCTCCGGGCCCGTTGTCGTCGTCGCACCCTCGACCGCACACACCGGAACCGCTGGACTGGCCGAAGTCGCGCTGGAGAGTCTGATTCCCGGGGAGTCGCTGCCCGAAGGGTCGCGGGTGGTGGTGTCGCGGCTGGGGGGTGAGGATTTGACCGTCCCGCCGTGGGCCGTTGTCGGGTTGGGCCGCCAGGACGAATTGCTGAAACACGCCGACCTGATGATCTGCGGCAGCGGCCACGGGATCGTTGCCAAGACGCTGCTCGCCGGGGTGCCGCTGGTGGTGGTGCCGGGCGGTGGGGATCAGTGGGAGATGGCCAATCGGGTGGTACGGCAGGGGAGTGGCCGGCTGATTCGGCCGTTGACCGGTGATGCGCTTGCGGTTGCAGCAAGCGAGGTGCTGTCGTCGCCGAGCTACCGCGCAGCCGCGCAGCGGGCGGCCGCGAGCATCAGCGAAGTTGCCGACCCGGTGCGGGTGTGCCACGAAGCGCTGGCCTTGGCTGGCTAGTCGGGCGGGCTAGCCGGCCTAGTCCGCTGGGTATCTTGGCTGACGTGCGGCTGACGGAGTTCAACGAGCGGGTCACCCTGCGATTCGGTGCTGCCTACGGCGCGTCGGTGTTGGTCGACCATGTGCTGAGCGGCTTCGGTGGCCGGACCGCCGCGCAGGCGATCGAAGACGGTGTCGAACCCCGGGACGTGTGGCGGGCTCTGTGCGTGGATTTCGACGTGCCTCGCGACCAGTGGTGATCCCGGCCTGGGCTAGAGCGGGCAATCGCCGCATTTGCCGCCGCCCGGCACGCGGTAGAACAAGCAGCAACTGCGCCGGGTGAACGCCAGCGGCGGGGTTATCACTCCGGTTCGGGCGAGGGAGCCGAGGTTCAGCAGTTCGTGGGTGATGCCTACGACCGGCTCCCGCAAGTCGGGCCGCGCGCGAAGCAAGGCGTTGGCCGCTCCGACCAGGGCGGACGCGATATTGCCCGACAGCAGAGCGGGTGCCACCTTGACGCGCAACCCGGCTGCAAACGCCTCCATGTGCTCGGTGACGACAATGCGGTACAGGAGCGCCGCGGATGGCTGGACGCGTTCGCCGCGGGGTTCGGGTAGCCGCAGCTGGGTCCCGTTGTCGGCGCGCTGCAGGTCGGTCAGGTCGGGCAGGACACCGTGAGCCAATGCGCACGCCAGGACCGGTGCCCACAGCCGGGCGGCGTGCGCGAGTTGCACCAGGGAAGCGCCGATTCGTAGCTCTGACGTGCCGTAGCGCTGGACGGTGGTGTCGATCAGATCCGCAAAACCATGGGCGTATGACTGGTTGACGGGATGCCACCCCGTCGCGTCACCGCCCACGGTCAGCGCGAAAAACCCTCCATAGGAGGAAATTTCGGACAGCTCCGCCGAGATGTTCATGGGATCTTCGGTAGCTGATACTGCCACACCGGCGTGTCGAACCATGATCGAACAGGTGTTCGGCTACTGTGGTGATCATCATCCGAACAGAACTTGTCAGACCCCACGCCTAGTGTCGCGGCTAACCGACCGAACCGGTCACCAACACCGATCACAGGAGAAGCATCATGGCGCAAGCCCCCGACCGTGAGAAGGCCCTCGAACTGGCGATGGCCCAGATCGAGAAGAGTTATGGCAAAGGTTCGGTGATGCGCCTGGGTGACGAGGTGCGCCAACCGATCTCGGTCATTCCGACCGGCTCGATCGCACTGGACGTCGCCCTGGGCATCGGCGGCCTGCCGCGGGGCCGGGTGGTGGAGATCTACGGGCCGGAGTCCTCGGGTAAGACCACCGTGGCACTGCACGCGGTGGCCAACGCCCAGGCCGCCGGCGGTGTCGCCGCGTTCATCGACGCCGAGCACGCACTGGACCCCGAGTACGCCAAGAAGCTCGGCGTCGACACCGATGCCCTGCTGGTCAGCCAGCCGGACACCGGCGAACAAGCCCTCGAGATCGCCGACATGCTGATCCGTTCCGGCGCGCTCGACATCCTGGTGATCGACTCGGTGGCGGCGTTGGTTCCGCGCGCGGAACTCGAGGGCGAGATGGGTGACAGCCACGTCGGACTGCAAGCCCGGCTGATGAGCCAGGCGCTGCGGAAAATGACTGGGGCGCTGAACAATGCGGGAACCACGGCGATCTTCATCAACCAGCTCCGCGACAAAATCGGCGTGATGTTCGGGTGCATGAATTACTCCACCCGTGTGACCCTGGCAGACGGCAGCACCGAAAAGATTGGCAAAATCGTCAACAACAAAATGGACGTCGAGGTGCTGTCCTACGACCCGGTGGCAAACAAGATTGTCCCGCGCAAAGTGGTCAATTGGTTCAACAACGGGCCCGCCGAGCAGTTTCTGCAGTTCACCGTTGAGAAGTCCGGTGGCAACGGTAAGTCGCAGTTTGCCGCCACACCTAACCACCTCATCCGCACGCCCGGAGGCTGGACCGAAGCCGGAGACCTCAACACCGGCGACAGGGTGCTGGTCACCGAACCCCATCTGCTGAGTGAGCAGCAGTTCCAGGTGGTGCTGGGCTCGCTTATGGGTGACGGGAACCTGTCGCCCAACCTGCGGGGTCGCAATGGCGTCCGGTTCCGACTGGGGCACGGTGCCAAGCAGTTGGAGTACCTGCGGTGGAAAACCGCATTGATGGGCAATATCCAGCACACCGTGCGGGAGAACTCCAAGGGTGCAAGCTTTGTCGACTTCACCCCGCTGCCAGAGCTCGCTGAGTTGCAGCGGGCGGTGTATCTGGGGGACGGGAAGAAGTTCTTCTCGGAGGAGTACCTCAAGGCGCTGACCCCGTTGGCGCTGGCCATTTGGTACATGGATGATGGTTCATTCAGCTTGCGCTCCAAGGGATTGCAGCAGCGCACTGATGGCGGTACCGGTCGCATTGAGATCTGTGTCGAGGCAATGAGCGAGGGCACGAGGGTGCGGTTGTGTGACTACCTGCGCGACACATACGGCATGGATGTGCGTCTGCGCGTCGCAGGTTCGGCCGGCAAGGCGGTATTGACGTTTTCAACGGCGTCCTCGTCCAAGTTCCAGGAGTTGGTGGCGCCGTACATGGCGCCATCCATGGAGTACAAATTGCTGCCCCGGTTCCGTGGCCAGGGCAAAGTGATGCCCGAGTTCGTTGAATCGACTCAAGCGCTGGTCCCCGCCCGGATTCTCGATGTCCACGTCAAGCCGCACACCCGCTCGATGAATCGCTTCGACATCGAGGTCGAGGGCAACCACAACTACTTCGTCGACGGTGTGATGGTGCACAACTCGCCCGAAACGACAACAGGCGGAAAGGCACTGAAGTTCTACGCCTCGGTGCGCATGGACGTGCGGCGCATCGAGACGCTCAAGGACGGCACCAACGCGGTCGGCAACCGGACCCGCGTCAAAGTCGTCAAGAACAAGGTTTCGCCACCCTTCAAACAGGCCGAGTTTGACATCCTCTATGGCAAGGGGATCAGTCGGGAAGGCTCGCTGATCGACATGGGCGTGGATCAGGGCTTTATCCGCAAGTCCGGCGCGTGGTTCACCTACGAAGGTGAGCAGCTCGGCCAGGGCAAGGAGAACGCTCGCAACTTCTTGATGCAGAACGCCGACACGGCCAACGAGATCGAGAAGAAGATCAAGGAAAAGCTCGGCATTGGTGCAGTGGTGACCGATGACAGCGTCCTGCCCGCCCCCGTCGACTTCTGAGCCGTCTCGCGAGGAGCTGGCGCGGGCCTTGTGCCTGCGCCTGCTCACCGCGCGAGCACGCACCAGGGCTGAGCTTGCCGGCCAGCTGGCAAAACGTGGCTATCCCGACGACATCAGCAACCGAGTCTTGGACAGGTTGGCCGCCGTCGGACTGGTCGACGACACCGACTTCGCCGAACAGTGGGTGCAATCCCGTCGAGTGAACGCGGGCAAGAGCAGGCGTGCGCTGGCCGCCGAGTTGCACACCAAGGGCGTCGACAACGACATCATCACCACGGTGCTCAACGGCATCGATGCCGGCGCCGAGCGGGCTCGAGCCGAACAGCTGGTGCGGGCCAAGCTGAGGCGGGAGTCGCTGACCGACGAGACGCGGGTTAGCCGCAGGCTGGTGGGGATGCTGGCACGTCGCGGCTACAGCCAGAATCTGGCGTGTGAGGTGGTCCTGGCCGAGTTGGCCGCAGAACGGGAGCGTCGGCGAGTCTAGTTTTATCCTTGGCTCGTGCCCCGGCCGTTCGACTCTCAGCCGTCGACCGGTCGTTGGCACGCGATCGGCCTGATCGGGTTCCTCATCCTGGTCGTGCTCTACGGCACCGCCGGCGCGCACGCCGCGTACGTGGCCGGCGGCAGCGTCGACGTCCGGCTGTACTGGCTCTTGTGCGGGGCAACGGTTTTAGTCGGGGCTGTCGCGGTGGTCGGCAGGATGATCGGCTGGCAGAACAAGCGCATCCTGCTCCTGGGCTGGCCGATTGTTTCGCTCCTCTTCACGATCCTCGTCGGGTCCGTCGACTCGGATGCCACTCGGCAACTGCCGGGCACGATCACGATCACGTTCGTCTACATCGGGCTGACGTGTCCGCGCTGGCGCTCGCTGGTCCTCGCGCCGCTCGGTGTCGTCGCGTTCATCGTGGGCACCGGCCCCCATCCTGGCGGGGTGCCGCCGACCGCGGTGACCGCCGCACTCATGTGGGTCATCGTGGCCGAGGTCCCGGCCTGGCTGATCGCCAAGCTGACGCGGCAGACGGAGCTGTTGCACCAGATCGCCCAGACCGATGCGCTCACCCAGCTACTCGACCGCAGCACGCTCGGCCACCAGCTGTCATTGCACACCGGAGAGTCGACGATCGTGCTGATCGACCTCGACAACTTCAAGCAGTACAACGACACGCACGGGCACGCCGCCGGCGACGAACTCCTCGTCACCTTTGCCGACGCGCTGCGCTGGTCGGTGCGCCAGGACGACGTCGTGTTCAGGATCGGGGGTGACGAGTTCCTGCTGATGCTGCTCGGGGCCGACCACAGCGACGCAGAGCAGGTCGTGGCCCGGCTGCGTCAGCGCTGGACAGAGGTGGGCGGGCAGGTCGGCTTCAGCGCCGGGATCGCCGCGGGGGAGCCCGACCCGCTTCGGGCCGCCGACAGGAACATGTACGCCGTCAAGCGCGCCACTGGGTCCGCTTAACCCGCCCGGCTTCGTGCCCCGGCCTGCGCGTTCATCGAGCAGGCCCGGCTCGCCGTACCATGTCCGGGTGACTTCGACGGTGGCGCGAGACGTGCCGGGGGATGCCCCGAGCGCGATTTCGGCGCGTACCTACCAGGTCCGCACCTACGGCTGCCAGATGAACGTGCACGACTCCGAGCGGCTGGCCGGCCTGCTCGAGGCCGCCGGCTATCAGCGGGCCGCCGACGGCTCCGACGCAGACATCGTCGTCTTCAACACCTGTGCCGTGCGGGAGAACGCCGACAACAAGCTCTATGGCAACCTCAGCCACCTGGCGCCCCGCAAGCGCGACAATCCCGACATGCAGATCGCGGTCGGCGGCTGCCTGGCGCAGAAGGATCGCGACACGGTGCTGCGCAAGGCTCCGTGGGTCGACGTGGTCTTCGGCACCCACAACATCGGGTCGCTGCCCACGTTGCTCGAACGCGCACGACACAACCGAGCCGCCCAAGTGGAGATCGCCGAGGCGCTGCAGGAGTTCCCTTCGTCGCTGCCCAGCGCGCGCGAATCCGCTTATGCAGCTTGGGTTTCCATCTCCGTCGGCTGCAACAACACCTGCACGTTCTGTATCGTCCCGTCGCTGCGGGGCAAAGAGGTGGACCGCAGCCCGAACGACATCCTCGCCGAGGTCCGGTCCCTGGTGGACGACGGCGTGCTCGAGGTCACGCTGCTGGGTCAGAACGTCAACGCCTATGGCGTCTCATTCGCCGATCCCGCTTTACCGCGAAACCGGGGGGCATTCGCCGAGCTGCTGCGGGCCTGCGGGGACATCGACGGACTCGAGCGGGTTCGGTTCACCTCACCGCACCCGGCCGAATTCACCGATGACGTCATCGAGGCCATGGCGGAAACGCCCAACGTGTGCCCAGCCCTGCACATGCCGCTGCAATCCGGATCGGACCGCATCCTGCGTGCCATGCGCCGGTCTTACCGCGCCGAGCGCTACCTCGGGATCATCGAGCGGGTGCGCGCGGCCATGCCGCACGCCGCGATCACCACCGACCTGATCGTGGGATTCCCAGGTGAGACGGAAGAGGACTTCGCGGCCACCCTCGACGTGGTGGCGCAAGCACGGTTCACCGCGGCGTTCACCTTCCAGTACTCCAAGCGTCCCGGCACGCCGGCGGCCGAACTCGACGGGCAGCTACCGAAAGCTGTCGTACAGGAACGCTACGAGCGATTGGTGGAACTTCAGGAGCGGATCTCGCTGGAAGGAAACACCGCACTGATCGGGCAGACCGTCGAGGTGCTGGTAGCCACCGGCGAAGGACGAAAGGACGCCAGCACCGCACGCATGAGTGGGCGGGCGCGCGATGGCCGGCTGGTCCACTTCGCCGCCGGCGACGAGCACGTGCGTCCCGGCGACATCATCACCACGAAAGTCACCGACGCCGCACCGCACTATCTGATCGCCGACGCAGGCATCCTCACCCACCGTCGCACCCGCGCCGGTGACGCACACGCCGCGGGGGAGCGTCCGCGCGGTGTCGGACTGGGCATTCCCGGAGTCGGGCGGCCTCAGACCGGACCCGCCGCACCCGTCGAACTCACCGGATGCTCGGGCGGGTGCGACAAATGAACGGAGAGCTGAACGTGGCGGAATTCGACGCCTTCCGATCTGAAATCGAAGCGGCGGAGCGCCGCATTGCGCGCGAAATCGACCCTGGGGCAAGGGCTTTGGTTGTCGCAATCCTGGTATTCGTCCTGGTGGGATCGTTTGCGCTGCCCCACACCGGCGGCGTTCGGGGCTGGGACCTACTGTTTGGCAGTCACGGCGCCGGCGCGGCCGCCGTCGGCCTACCCGAGCGGGTTTTCGCCTGGTTGGCGCTGGTGTTCGGCGTCGGCTTCTCGATATTGGCCTTGCTGACCAGACGCTGGGCGGTGGCCTGGGTGGCGTTGGCGGGCTCAGCGCTGGCCAGCGCTTCGGGGATGCTGGCCATTTGGTCACGCCAGACAGTGGCGACCGGGCATCCCGGTCCGGCCATCGGCATCTTCGTCACGTGGTTCACCGTGATCGTGCTGACGTTCCACTGGGCTCGGGTGGTGTGGCAACGCACCATCGTCCAGCTCGCGGCCGAAGAGCAGCGTCGGCGCGCGGTCGCCGAGCAACAATCCAGGACGTTGCTGGACAACTTGCGTGAGGACGACACGCGCGACGACGGCAAGGCGGCCGGCGGCCCCGACCCCGGGACCTCCGCCCAGTAACGACCCCGACCGGCTGGGAGAACCGGCTGGTAGAAACGGCTGGGAAAAACGGCTAAGACCGGCGGGTCAACGCTTCTTCAGCGGCTTCAGCCCACTGCCGCCACTGTTCGGCGTTTGCCCTGGCCTCTGCGGCCTCCTTGGTCTTTCCGGCCGCTTCGGCCTTGGCAGCCTGTTGTTCAAATTGCTCGACGCGGGCGCGGAACTGCTCGGCTCGGGCCTGCGCCTGCGGGTCCGGCCCATCCGGCTCGCCGGACTCCCGCACCTTCTTCTCAACGGCGCGCAGTCGGCGCTCCAACTCGGCGGACCGTTCGCGAGGCACCTTGCCTATGGCATCCCACTTGTCGAGGATGGTCCGCAATGCCGCGCGGGCGGCCTCCCGATTGCTGGTGTCCAGCTTCTCCGCCTCGGCCAACAACGCTTCTTTGGCGGCCGCATTGGCACGCAGCTCAGCGTCCTTTTCTGCCGTCGCGGCGTTGCGGGCGCTGAAGAATGCATCCTGCGCGGCTTTGAATCGACGCCACAAGGCATCGTCGACGTCCTTGCTCGCCCGCCCGGCCGCCTTCCAGTCGGATAGCAGCTTGCGGAATTCGGCGCTGGTCGCGGTCCAGTCGGTGGAGTCGGACAGCTCCTCGGCCCGCCGGCAAAGCCGTTCCTTGGCTTGCCGGATGTTCGACCGCTCACGGTCCAACTCGGCGAAGTGCGAGCCGCGTCGACGGTTGAACGCCTCCCGGGCGGCGGCATAGCGCTTCCACAATGCGTCGTCGACTTTGCGGTCCAGGCCGCTGATCGTCTTCCATTCGTCGAGGATCGCGCGTAGCCGGTCGCCGGCGACCTTCCACTGAGTCGAATTTGCCGCCAGGTCCTCTGCTTCGGCAGCCAACGCCTCCTTGCGGGCAGTCTGCGCGGCCCGGTGCTCCTCACGTTTGGCACGAGCCTCGGCCGCGGTGGCATCGGCGTGCTCCCGCAGCGCGGCCAGTCGAGCGGCGAGCGCGTCCACATTGCCCAGCACGTTCGCCGTCGGCAGGGATTCCTCCAGCGCCAGGGCATGGGCCTTGATCTTGCGAGCATCACCGGTACCCGACGCCAGGCGCTCCTCCAAGAGCGTGACCTCGGTAGCCAGGTCGTCGAATCGTCTGCCGAAGTGCGCAAACGCGGCCTCCGGGTCGCCGGCCTGCCAGGAACCGACGATGCGCTCGCCGGCCGAGCTGATCAACCAGACAGTTCCGTCGTCGTCAACACGGCCGAACTGATGGGGATCGCTGCGCGGAGGCGCTATCAGCGGGTGGGAGGTAGGTCGCGGCACCGGCCTCGGGCCTGGACGCGGTCCAGGGCGCGGAACCGCTCCGGGGACGGGTCCGGGTGCCGACCCGGTGGAAGTGTCGCTACTGGACTCGCTAGCCGTCATACGCTCGTCACCTACCCTTCGCGCGGCACTTTCCCGCGCACCTGCCGCGCGAAGCGGCACCCATTCGGTTGGTCGGCCGGGCGTGCCGGTCGCCAGGCACTGCCAACCAGTGTTCAACAGTATGAAGCAGTTGCACAGGGCCCTGTGCCGCGACCTCGGCAGTGTCGGGCCCGCCGGGTACAGCTTCATCGAAGAACCAGCGCTTTCTGGGCCGGCTTCTGGCCGGGCTCCACATCCCGTTTTGGTAACGCGGTAGCGCTTCTTGCAGATGCCGACGCACACTGGTTGCGAACCCATCTCGCACAGCTACTACACAGCGGAGGCACCGGATCCGCTTAGCTTGGCAAGCAAGTATCCAAATGCATTAGCAGCCGAGAACAACTTCCGGGACTGTGAGCAGGACCATAGAGTATTCAGCGAACCACCAGCGAACGACAGGTGTATGCGCACCTGCCAGGGGGAATGCTGGTGGGGACTTTGGGGAATTGAGGGGTCACATATGACCGGGTTTCAGCTGGCCGCAATCATCGCGTTATGCGCTGCGCTGGCATCGGCGACCGGGGACGTGATCCGCCAGCGTTCCGCACAAGAGGTCACCGATCAGCACGTCGGCCACCTACAACTGTTTGGCCTGTCGCTGCGCGACGCCCGCTGGTGGCTCGGCGGAGTGGCGGCCGTCATCAACTACAGCCTGCAGGCCGTGGCGCTCATCTGGGGCTCCGTCATGCTGGTCACCACACTGCAGGTGTCGGCGCTGCTCTTCGCCCTGCCGATCTACTCGTGGATGACCAAACACCGCATCACCCGGTCTGAGTGGATGTGGGCGGTGCTCCTCGCGGCTGCTCTGGCCGTGGCCATCAAAGTCGGCGACCCGACCGAAGGCCGTCACCGAGCGCCCCTGCACATCTGGGTCATCGTGGCCGCGGTGGTGATCCCATTGCTGGTGTTGTGCGTCGTGCTGGCGCGGGTGTGGGTTGGCCGACCCCAGGCTGCGGTCCTGCTGGCGATTGTCGCGGGTGCGTCGTTGGCGCTGTTCGCGGTGTTCACCAAGGGCGTCGTCGACGTTTTGCATGAAAAGGGTTTCGCCGGCGTGCTTGTCGCTCCGGAGTTCTACCCCTGGTTGGCGACGGCCCTGTGCGGGATGATTTTCCAGCAGTCCGCCTTCCGTGCGGGCGCGCTGACTGCCTCGCTGCCCACGATCACGGTGGCCAAGCCGGTTGTGGCCACGGTGCTCGGGATCACCGTGCTCGGCGAGACCCTTGACGCCACCGGATATGAGGGGTTCGTCCTGCTCGCGGCGGTGGTTGTGGTGATCGCTGCGACCGTCGGGTTAGCCCGCGGTGAGGCGGCGACGATGGTCGCCGAAACTGGCCGCGACATCAAGGAGGATGTGGAGGGCGGCCCAGCTCCCGACAGCGCCGGCACGGCGCTGGGGTCCTCTGCGACCCGATAAAGCCCGTTGAGGCTCGGTAAGACCCGGTAGGCCCCGGCATCCGGGTCGGTTCCGCCTAACCGAGACGTTAGTTTGGTGGCGTGCTCAGCTCGATCGCGATCGTCCCGTCCGCACCGGTGCTGGTACCGGAACTGGCCGGCGCAGCCTCGGCCGAGTTGGCGGACCTGTCGGCGGCGGTAGCCGCGGCGGCCGCCCTGTTACCGCCGCGCTGGATTGCCATCGGCGTCGGCGACCGGAACATCTCGGTCGGACCGGACGCGGTTGGCACATTTGCCGGCTTCGGCGCGGACGTGCGCGTGCGACTGTCACCGGGTGACCCCATGCAGCTGCCGTCCGAGCTGCCCTTGTGCGCTCTCATGGCCGGCTGGGTGCGAGGCCAGGTGCGGCCGGACGCCGAAGCTCAGGTGTACAGCTATGCCACCGACGAGGATCCGGATGTTGCGCTGACCCGTGGTAGGGCATTACGAGCCGAAATCGACGAGGCACCCGAACCCGTCGGCGTGCTGGTCGTCGCGGACGGCGCCAACAGCCTGACCTCGAAAGCCCCCGGCGGCTACGACCCGCGCAGCGCCGAGTTCCAGCTCCACCTTGACGACGCCCTGGCCGGCGGTGACATCGGCGCACTGCATCGACTGCCACCACAAATTCTGGGGCGCAATGCATTTCACGTTTTGGCCGGTCTTGCCGAGCCGGGACCGCGCGCGGCCAAGGAGCTCTACCGTGGTGCGCCCTACGGCGTGGGGTACTTCGCCGGTGTCTGGCAACTCTGAGGCGGCCGTGCGGCCGCTGGCGATCATCGGCCCGACCGGCACCGGCAAGTCACAACTGGCCCTCGACGTGGTGGACCGGCTCGCCGGCGA
The DNA here is from genome assembly GCF_002086275.1 of Mycobacterium intermedium. Classification (GTDB taxonomy): domain Bacteria; phylum Actinomycetota; class Actinomycetes; order Mycobacteriales; family Mycobacteriaceae; genus Mycobacterium; species Mycobacterium intermedium. Next base: position 106,301 of record NZ_MVHT01000005.1, read on the forward strand.
ATTCGACGCGGAGATCGTCAACGCCGACGCGATGCAGCTCTACCGCGGCATGGACATCGGGACGGCGAAGCTGCCCGTCGCACAGCGCCGCGGTATCCCGCACCACCAACTCGACGTGCTCGATGTGACCGAAACCGCGACCGTGGCCCGCTACCAGCAGGCCGCGGCCGCTGACATCGAGGCGATCGCGGCTCGGGGAGCGGTGCCCGTGGTGGTGGGCGGTTCCATGCTCTACATCCAGTCGCTGCTCGACGACTGGTCGTTCCCCGCGACCGATCCGGCGGTGCGGGCGCGATGGGAACAGCGGCTGGCCGAGATCGGCGTCGGCGCGCTGCACGCCGAACTGGCTCGCCGCGACCCCGCGGCCGCCGCGACGATCCTGGCCACCGACGGCCGGCGCACAGTGCGTGCGCTCGAGGTGATCGAGCTCACCGGGCAGCCGTTTGCCGCCTCCGCGCCGCGCATCGGCGTCCCACGGTGGGGCACCGTTATCGTCGGATTAGATTGCGACACAACGATTCTCGATGAGCGTCTGCGGAGGCGTACCGAGGCAATGTTCGAGCAGGGCCTGGTCGAGGAAGTCCGCGACCTGTTGGAAAAGGGTCTGCGCGATGGGGTCACCGCGAGCCGGGCGCTGGGCTACGCCCAGGTGATCGCGGCTCTGGACAAGGGCGGTGACGCCGATCTGCTGAGCGAGGCCCGCGAACAAACCTTCATAGGCACCCGGCGTTATGTGCGACGCCAGCGGTCCTGGTTCCGCCGGGACCACCGGGTGCATTGGTTGGACACTCAGGCGGACGGGATCGTCGACGACGCGTTGCGCGCGTGGCGGAACGTATCCTGATCGAGTGATCTTCGCCAAGGGCCACGGCACCCAGAATGACTTCGTTCTGCTGCCCGATGCGGATGCAGGGGTTGACCTGGCCGCTCATCGGGTGGCCGCCCTGTGCGATCGGCGCCGGGGGTTGGGTGCCGACGGCGTTTTGCGGGTCACCACTGCCGGTGCGCTCCTCAAGGCCGGTGTCCTGGAACGCCTGCCCGACGGCGTGAGCGACTACGACTGGTACATGGACTACCGCAACGCGGACGGGTCCACCGCGCAGATGTGTGGCAACGGCGTGCGGGTGTTCGCGCACTACTTGCGGGCCAGCGGGATGGAGCTGCGCGACGAGTTCGTCGTGGGGTCACTGGCAGGGCCCCGCGTGGTGACGGTGCACCAGGTGGATCAGACCACCGCTGACATCGCCGTCGACATGGGCAAGGCCAACAAACTCGGCGCCGGCTCGGCGGCATTCGAAGCCGTGGTCGGTGGCCGACGGTTCGCCGGCATGGCGGTCGACGTGGGCAACCCGCACCTGGCCTGCGTGGACCCCCAGCTGTCCGACGAAGACCTGGCCGCACTCGATGTCGCGGCGCCCGTCGATTTCGACCACGAGCAGTTCCCCGAGGGCGTCAACATCGAGGTGCTGACGGCGCCCGTGGGTGGGGCGGTCAATATGCGGGTACACGAACGCGGCGTGGGGGAAACCCGTTCCTGCGGCACCGGCACGGTCGCGGCGGCGGTCGCCGCGCTGGCCAGCACGGGCGCCGACACCGGCTCACTGACCGTCCGCGTACCAGGCGGTGAGGTCAGCGTCACCGTCACGAACGCCACCAGCTTCCTGCGCGGACCGTCGGTGCTGGTGGCCCGGGGAGAGCTTTCCGACGATTGGTGGAAATCGCTGGCGTGAACATCGTGAATATTCAGATGCGCCGGTCCGCAGGACCTGCCACCATCGGATCTTGCTTATGACACATTCTGATTCGTTCGACAAAGACACCACACCCAGCGTCGGTGAACTCGCACTCGACGACCGATCGGCACTGCGCCGGGTCGCCGGGCTGTCCACCGAACTCACCGACGTCTCCGAGGTCGAATACCGCCAGTTGCGGCTGGAGCGGGTCGTCTTGGTGGGGGTATGGACCGAGGGCACCGCGGCCGACAACCAGGCGAGCATGGCCGAACTGGCCGCGTTGGCCGAAACCGCGGGCTCGCAGGTGCTCGAGGGCCTCATCCAGCGCCGTGACCGCCCCGATCCGTCCACCTATATCGGTTCGGGCAAGGCTGCCGAGCTGCGCGAGGTCGTCGTCGCGACCGGCGCCGACACCGTCATCTGCGACGGTGAACTGTCTCCGGCCCAGCTGACCGCTCTCGAAAAGGCCGTCAAGGTCAAGGTCATCGACCGCACCGCGCTGATTCTGGACATCTTCGCCCAGCACGCAACCAGCCGGGAGGGTAAGGCCCAGGTCTCGCTGGCGCAGATGGAGTACATGCTGCCCAGGCTGCGGGGTTGGGGCGAATCCATGTCGCGACAGGCCGGCGGACGCGCCGGTGGCAGCGGCGGCGGAGTGGGCCTGCGCGGCCCCGGTGAGACGAAGATCGAGACCGATCGCCGTCGTATCCGCGAGCGCATGTCGAAGCTGCGCCGCGAGATCAAGGCCATGAAGCAGGTGCGTGACACTCAGCGCAGTCGACGGCTCGAGAGCGACGTCCCGTCCATTGCCATCGTCGGCTACACCAACGCGGGCAAATCCAGCCTGCTGAATGCCCTGACAGATGCCGGGGTGCTGGTGCAGGACGCGCTGTTCGCCACGCTGGAACCCACCACTCGTCGTGCGCAGTTCGACGACGGGCGCCCGTTCGTGCTCACCGACACCGTCGGTTTCGTGCGGCATTTGCCCACTCAATTGGTGGAGGCGTTCCGCTCAACGCTGGAGGAAGTCGTCGACGCCGACCTGTTGGTGCATGTTGTCGACGGATCCGATGTGAACCCGTTCGCACAGATCAACGCGGTCCGTCAAGTCGTCTCCGAGGTGATCTCCGATCATCACGGCGAACCGCCGCCGGAACTGCTGGTGGTGAACAAAGTCGACGCCGCCAGCGACCTCGCGCTGGCCAAGCTTCGGCACGGACTGCCCGGTGCGGTGTTCGTCTCCGCGCGCACCGGGGACGGAATCGACGCACTCCGGACCCGAATGGCCGAGCTCGTAGCCCCCACCGACACCGCGGTCGACGTGGTGATCCCGTATGACCGCGGCGATCTGGTCGCCCGCGTGCACGCCGACGGACGCGTACAGCAAACCCAGCACGACCCCGAGGGCACCCGGATCAAAGCCCGCGTCCCGGTGGCACTGGCCGCCAGCCTGCGACCGTTCTCGTCGCAGTAGCGCCGCAAGCTCACCCCGACTGTTCGGGACCTGGTCAATGCCGGAATGGGCCGGGGCATCTACCAACCGTCCGGTTGGTATATTCGGGGAAGCCAGTCTTCATTTTCGGAAGGTCATCCATGGGCAGCGCCATCAAATACCAGCGCACACTTTTCGAACCCGAGCACGATCTGTTCCGCGAGTCCTACCGGAGCTTCCTGGAGCGGCACGTCGCGCCGTATCACGCCGAATGGGAAAAGAACAAGATCGTCGACCGAGGGGTCTGGCTGGAGGCCGGTAAGCAGGGCTTTCTCGGGATGGCGGTGCCCGAGGAGTACGGCGGCGGGGGCAACCCGGATTTCCGCTACAACACGATCGTCACCGAGGAGACCACCCGCGGGCGCTTCAGCGGTATCGGATTCAGCCTGCACAACGACATCGTCGCGCCGTACCTGTTGCACCTGGCCAATGAGGAGCAGAAGCAGCGTTGGTTGCCCAAGTTCTGCACCGGAGAGATCATCACCGCGATCGCTATGACGGAGCCGGGAACCGGTAGCGACCTGCAGGGCATCAAGACCCGCGCCGTCAAGCAGGGCGACCACTACGTACTGAACGGGTCGAAGACGTTCATCACCAACGGAATCAACTCGGATCTGGTGATCGTCGTCGCCCAGACCGACCCCGAGAAAGGTGCGCAAGGGTTCAGTCTGCTGGTCGTCGAGCGTGGCATGGAGGGCTTCGAGCGCGGTCGTCACCTGGACAAGATCGGTTTGGACGCTCAGGACACCGCCGAATTGTCGTTTACCGACGTCAAGGTTCCGGTGGAAAACCTGCTCGGTGAAGAAGGCATGGGCTTCATCTACCTGATGCAGAACCTGCCCCAAGAGCGCATCAACATCGCGGTGATGGCCGCCGCCGCCATGGAGGCCGTGCTCGAAGAGACGCTGCAATACACCAAGGAGCGCAAGGCATTCGGCAAGCCGATCGGCAGCTTCCAGAACAGCCGGTTCCTGCTGGCCGAACTGGCCACCGAGGCCACGGTGGTGCGCATCATGGTCGATCAGTTCGTCGCACTGCACCTCGAAGGAAAGCTGACCGCCGAACAGGCCGCGATGGCCAAGTGGTACTCGACTGAGAAGCAGGTCCACCTGATCGACCGCTGCCTGCAACTGCACGGCGGGTACGGCTACATGCGCGAATACAACGTTGCCCGTGCATATCTCGACGCCCGGGTGCAGACGATCTACGGCGGCACGACCGAGATCATGAAGGAGATCGTGGGCCGCAGTCTCGGGGTCTAACTCTGCAGGTTGTACGCTTCGTGCGCGACGCGGGCGCTTTGCAACAGCGCCCGCAGTTCGCGTTCCTGTTGTGAGTTGGTGCGGTATTTCATTGCCAGCGAATCGATCTCGTGTTCGGCTGCCACCAGCGCGACGAATTTGGCCTCGCGTTCGGCGTGATCCGCCGCTGAGCCCAGGTCGAGATATTCGCAAGCGATGCGACGGGCCCGGTTCACGGAGTTCTGCATGCGACCGCGTCCCGAGACGACCGAAACCAACGCGGTGATGGTCAGGATCACGACTATCACGACCAATGACGTCTGCGTGCTGACCTCGGTCAGCGCGACGTGCTTGCCGTGATTGATGAACGGAATGTTGTTGTCGTGCAACGCCTGAAGGATCAGCTTCACGCCGATGAAGCCAAGAATCAGTGCCAGCCCGTACGACAGATACACCAGCCGATCCAGCAGGTTGTCGATCAGGAAGTACAGCTGGCGCAGGCCCATCAGCGAAAACGCGGTCGCAGCGAAGACCAGAAAGACGTTCTGGGTCAAACCGAACATCGCCGGCACCGAATCAAAGGCGAACAGCAGATCGCTGCCGCCGACGGCGAACATCACCACCACCAGCGGGGTCATCGCCCGTTTGCCGTTCTCGACGACGAGCAAGCGGTCGCCGTCGTAGTGCGCCGAGGTCCGCAGGAAGCGATGAGCCGACCGGACCATGACATTGTCGGCACTGCGGCTTTCGTCCTCTTCCGGCTTCGCCAGGTGGACCGCCATGACCAACAGGCCAAGACCGAACAGGTAGAACGCCCAGCTGAAGTTTTCGATCAGGGCGGCGCCGAGCAGGATGAACCCGGTGCGCGCAACAAGAGCGAAGGCTATGCCGAACAACAACACCTTCTGTTGCGCAATGCGAGGCACCTCGAAGCTGCTGATGATCACCAGGAAGACAAACAGATTGTCGACGGACAGCGCTTCGTTGCTCAGATAGCCCGCGAAGTATTCGACGCCCATGCTCGGGCTGCCGAATATCACCACGCCCATCCCGAAAACAGCCGAAACGCCGATATAGAACGTTGACCAGATTGCCGCCTCACGTAACGTCGGCACGTGCGTGTTGCGTACCTGGACGGTGTAGTCGAACACCATCAGACCCACGATCAGGACGATCGTCAGGCCCCAGACGGCTCCGGAAACACCCATTGGTGCTGGGATTCCTCCCGCGGCATCGGTGGGGCAGATGACTACGGCACGGTAGCGCAACCACCCGGCCGGCCGCACTGCACTTTCTCGCGACACGGCGGCAGCCCGGCATCATTTCGACATCGGCTGGATATCCGTTTCCGTAATATCTACGATTTGACTTCGCATTTCTCGTTCGCAAGAGCAAAGTTATGCGAGCCCGGCGACTATGCGAAACGGAGCTGGGGCCATCGGCTGGGAGGCTTGGTGAACGGGCAGAGGGGTCAAGTGAGCAGGCTGGTCGGGCGTGCGCTGCTGAGCTTGGTGGCTGCGGCGATGACTGCTGTGTTGCTGGCGCCAACCGCGCCCGTTGCCTCGGCGTCCCCAATCGGCGACGCCGAGGCCGCAATGATGGCCGCTTGGGAAAAGGCCGGGGGAGCCACTTCCACGCTGGGCGCGCGTAAGGGTGACGTCTACCCGGTCGGCGACGGCTTTGCCCTCGAGTTTGACGGCGGCAAGATGTACTTCACGCCGGACACCGGCGCTCATTACCTGTACGGCCCGATCCTAAACAAGTACGAGGAGCTCGGCGGCCCGGTCAACAGTGACCTGGGCTTCCCAACGATCAACGAGGTTCCCGGCCTTGCCGGACCGGACAGCCGGGTCGGCACCTTCGCCGCCGGCGACAACCCGGTGATTTTCTGGACACCCGATCGTGGTGCCTTCGTCGTGCGTGGCGCGATCAACGCGGCCTGGGACCGGCTCGGCAGCTCGGGCGGAGTCTTGGGAGCTCCGATTGCCGACGAAACCTATGCCGGGGACGTCGCCTCGCAGAAGTTCACTGGCGGCTCGATCTCCTGGAACCGGAAGACCAAGGAATTCACCACCGATCCGGGGAACCTGGGCGACCAGCTGAAAGACCTGCAGATCACGCTCGATCCCACGGCAGCTATCAACATGGCCTGGCGCGCCGCTGGTGGCGCAGCGGGCTCGCTAGGTGCCAAAAAAGGCGGTCAATATCCCATCGGCGGTGACGGCATCGCCCAGGATTTCAATGGCGGGAAGATCTTCTACAGCCCAGCCACCGGGGCGAATGCCGTCGAAGGTCCCATCCTGCAGAAGTACGAATCCCTCGGCGGGCCCGTCAGCAGCGATCTGGGTTTCCCCACCAGCAACGAGACCGATGGCGGCATCACCCCAGCCAGCCGAATCGTTGAGTTCTCGGCCGCTGACAAACCGGTGATCTTCTGGACTCCCGAACACGGGGCATTCGTGGTGCGGGGAGCCATGAAGGCCGCCTGGGACAAGCTCAAGGGCCCCACGGGCAAGCTCGGCGCACCGGTCGCCGATCAGACCGTGGACGGCGACGTCATCTCGCAGAAGTTCGCCGGCGGCAAGATTTCCTGGAACCGCGCCAAGAACTCCTTCAGCACCGACCCGGCGAACCTCGCTCCTTTGCTGTCGGGCGTGCAGGTGACGGGCCAGAATGCGCCCGCCACCGCGGGGCCGGCGCCGCAGGACAAGAAATTCACCTGGCATTGGTGGTGGCTGGTGGGGATCCTGCCGGTGCTGCTGCTCATCGTCATGTGTGTCCTGGTGGTGCTCAGTTTGCGTCGGCGGCGGGCCGCGGCAGGCGAGCCCGCGGCTTACGACCAGCTCGACCGGCACTACGAACACGAAGACCAACACGAACACGAGGGCGCTGCCGGCTATGACGCCGGTCCCGACGGGCACTGGGGGTCGCGAGACGAGGGCGATTTCGGGTCCGAGCAGTTCCGGTCGGAGGATCAGCGTCCGCAGGAACCAGCTGCACCGGAGTCTGGGGCCGCGCCGCGAGTCAGCTGGCCGCGCGGCGCAGCCGGGGTCGGGTCGTTCGAGCAGGGCGCGCGGGACTCCGACGTCGAGCCCGAACCGCACATTGACGAGCTCGCGGCCGACTATGCGAGCCCGCACGAAGATGACGACCCTGACTCGGTGGACACGACGCCAATTCCGTCGTACGGCGCCCTGACCGAGGCCCTGGCCGAGGCCGACGGTGCCCGGGTCGAGGAATCGGAGGTTCTGCAGGAGCCCGACGTTCCAGAAACCGTCGCGCCCGACGAGTTCGCCCCGGAAGCTTTGGTGCCCAGTGCCGTTGCGCCGGGAGCCCCGGAGGCGCCGGTATCGGATGGCGGCGTCCCGGAAAGGCCCGACGAGTCTGACGGCCGGGAAGCGATTCCGGACACCTTCTACCCGACGAGCGGCGGTGCGGCCGGTGAGCCTTCGGACGCCGGTGAGCCTTCGAGTCCTGACATCGTGCTCCCTGATGCCGGCTCCCAGCCGCCCGCGCCACGTCGAGCTCGGTCGGGACGGCACGCGGCCGCGGATCCCGACGATGACGAGGACTACGCGCTGTCAGGCGGCCACGAACCGGCTTTGAACCCGGTGTCGGAGCCGGTCACGGCGGCCGCGGCGGGCCCCACGGCGGCAGTGCGCCCCACCATCCACTTGCCGCTGGAAGACGACCCGTACCGGCCGCCCAATGGCTATCCCATCAAGGCCAGCGCGCGGTTCGGGTTGTACTACACGCCGAGCAGCCCCTTGTACCACGACACACTCGCTGAGCTTTGGTTCACCAGCGAAGAGACCGCGCGAGCCAACGGCTTCGTCAGAGCGGACTGACGCTAGATCTTGCGGATGACGGTGACGACCTTGCCGAGGATGGTCGCGTCGTTACCGGGAATGGGATCGAACGCGGGGTTGTGTGGCATCAGCCAGACCTGACCACCGGCACGCTTGAAGGTCTTGACGGTGGCTTCGCCGTCGATCATGGCCGCGACGATGTCGCCGTTGTCGGCGACGTTCTGCTGCCGCACGACCACCCAGTCACCGTCGCAGATCGCGGCCTCGACCATCGAATCACCGACGACCTTGAGCAGGAACAGCGTGCCCTCGCCGACCAGTTCACGCGGCAGTGGAAAGACGTCTTCGACCGCTTCCTCCGCCAAGATCGGCCCACCGGCCGCGATACGTCCGAGGACCGGGACAAAAGTGGGTTCCGGCAACGCATCTGACCCGGCCACGTCGGTCACCGGCGCCGTCGGCGCACCGTCGTCGGCGCCGCGGACGTCAACCGCCCGCGGCCGGTTTGGGTCACGGCGCAGGTAGCCCTTGCGCTCCAGGGTGCGTAACTGATGAGCAACCGACGAAGTCGACGTCAGGCCGACCGCATCACCGATCTCCCGGATGCTGGGCGGGTATCCGCGGTTGACGACGGAGGTGCGGATGACATTCAGGATGGTCCGCTGACGTTCGGTCAACGTCGGGTCCACCGGATGCAGTCCGCCTTGCGCGCCAGTGCCTGAGGTGTCGTTGCTGTCGCTCATGGAAATGAATGTAGCCCCACCCCGCGCGAGAATCAAACATGTGTTCGACCTGCGTGTCGCATACCGGTGATTCGACGTCTGAGCACCTGAATAACAAGTGTGTAACTCTCGGCGCGTTCGGGTATCCGGCGTTCATGAGACCCGCAACGACCGAACCGAACTTGTCGGTGGTGAGGGCTAGCGTTTTGCCCGTGCGACACGCATCGCTCAAATGTTCGGATATCGAACACCTGAGCGACTATGGTCGAACAAGGTCGAACACACGAGCGATTAAGCAGTTGTCCGGAGGAAGCCGCCATGACTCTCATCTACGCAGGTCCGTCTCGTACCTGGAATCCGTCCCGCCCGGTCCACGAGCCGCGGCTGGGCCGAGTCGGAGCTGGGCGGACGCGCCGTCCGGGCCCGTCCCGGCCGGCCGGAGCTCCCTTGCGCTACCGCGGCACCGGCGTCGCGATGTCGAGGGCGCCGCACCGCCGGCGACCCGTCACGCCGTTGACGACGGTCGGCTTGGCGCTGCTTGCCGGGCTGATCACCCTGTGGTTGGGTGCGGTGGCCAACTTCGGCGGCATGATCAACGGCGGTTCGACCGACGCGCCTGGTCGCGTGCCGGACACGCTGGCCGTGGTGCGGGTCGAGCCGGGGGAGTCACTGAAGGACGTGGCGGCTCGGGTTGCGCCGGACGCACCCGCTCGCGAGGTTGTCGAGCGGATTCGCGAGCTCAACGCCCTGCACTCGTCGGCGCTGTCCGCTGGTCAGACGCTGATCGCTCCGGTGGGCTGACCGATCGTGTCGCACGGGAGGCCGTGTGTGGCGGTACGCGAGTACGCTCTTAGGCGTCCACGGGTACCGAGAAACGGCGAAGGAGCGGCCATGCACTGTCCGTTCTGTCGCCATCCTGACTCGCGCGTGATCGACTCGCGGGAAACCGACGAGGGCCAAGCCATTCGGCGCAGGCGGTCGTGTCCGGAGTGTGGTCGACGATTCACGACCGTAGAGACCGCCATCCTGGCCGTGGTGAAACGCAGCGGTGTCACCGAACCATTCAGTCGCGAGAAGGTCATCAGCGGCGTGCGCCGTGCCTGCCAGGGCCGTCAAGTGGATGACGACGCATTGAATTTGTTGGCCCAACAGGTCGAAGACACCGTACGGGCCGCCGGATCCCCGGAAGTGCCCAGCCACGAGGTCGGCTTGGCCATTCTCGGTCCGTTGCGTGAGCTCGACGAGGTTGCCTACCTGCGATTCGCCTCGGTGTACCGGTCTTTCTCATCGGCTGACGACTTCGAACGTGAGATCCAAGCGCTTCGCGCGCACCGCAGGGTGTCGACCTCCAGCACGTCGTCCAGCTGATCGCATCCGGGCCGCTAGGCTCGCGTGGTGGCTCCCGAATTGCACCCCGATGTCAAAGCACTGGCGCCGCTCCTGGGTACCTGGGCGGGCCGCGGTAGAGGCGAGTACCCGACGATCGAGCCGTTCGAGTACCTCGAGGAGGTCGTGTTCGCCCACGTCGGCAAGCCGTTCCTGGTGTATGGGCAAAAGACCAAGGCGGTAGCCGACGGCAAGCCCCTGCACGCCGAGACGGGGTATCTGCGGGTGCCGAAACCGGGCCAGGTCGAGTTGATCCTGGCGCACCCGAGCGGAATCACCGAGATCGAGGTCGGCACGTATTCGTGCAGCGACGGCGTCATAGACATTGAGACGACCACAGCCGACGTGGGCCTTTCACCCACCGCCAAGGAGGTGACCGCACTCGGGCGTTCGTTCCGCATCGCCGGCGACGAGCTGTCGTACTCGGTGCGGATGAGCGCGGTGGGACAGCCGATGCAACATCATCTCGGCGCCGCGTTGCGGCGCCAGGACTGACGTCCTGCGGGCGTCAGTTGACCTGTCGCACACCGTCATTGACGACGCGACCGGCAACGCCGACCCAGCCTTCGGGGCTCCACCTGGTGTGGATCAGCGATCCCTTGCCCTGAGCGATGTTGAGATCGCGGCTGAGGTAGTCGGTCATGCGAATGGCCGCCGATCCGGTCGCTTCGTCTTCCTCGACACCAAGATTGGCCGCGAAGAAGCGGGCCCGCAGTGCTCCGGTCGATTCATCGGTCCACGCCCACAGGTAGTGCGCCGTGTCATCGGGATAGTCGGCCGGGTCCGCGGCCGCTAGCGCGTCGACCGCTGCGAGATCGTGAATGGTGAACTCGGGCGCCCATTCCGCGCGGGCGCTGACGCGTGCGAGATCGCCCTCGTACCCGACCTGGACTACGCCGGCAGGCACCTGCAGCGTCTTGATCGGTGTCCCCTGCTCCCGTAGCCACCAAGCCACCCCGACGGTCGGGTGGCCGGCAAACGGCAGTTGGGTGCGGGGGGTGTAGATCGTGGCGTGTGCGGTGCTGGCGCCGGTGCCAGGAAGATCGACGAATATGGTTTCGCTGTAACCCAATTGGGCAGCCAGTCGCTGCCGATCGCGGGGTTCGACCCTACTGGCATCGACCACTCCGAGGGGGTTGCCGAATTTCCCGTCGGGATCCGTGAAAACTCGCAGCACGGTTACGTCGATGCTCATGCCTCGACGGTACGACGACGACTCAGATCACGCTGCTGGGACTCAGGTTGCGCTGCGTTCGTCGGAACCGATGGCGCTGAGCACCGCAACACGGGTATCGGCCGGACCGGCGACCGTTCGTTCGCCGCCGCCGGTGCGCAGCAATTCCCGCAGCGCCGCCTGATCGTATTCCGGAGGTTCGGTGGTGTCGATGAAGCGGAGGACCACATCGATGAAGCGGGCCGGGTCGTCGTGGAACGGGAAATGCCCAGAGTCCTCGAAGATTTCGAGCCGGGACCCGGGCATTGCGGCGTGCGCCAACTCGGCGTGACGGACGGGGATGACCACGTCGTGGCTGCCCCAGATGATCTGCACCGGGATGGCCTGGGTCAAATAGCAGCGGTCCAGCATGGTGACGATTTGCCCACGCCAGTCCACCACGGCGCGCAGCGTGCGACTGAACGCGGCGGACGCCGTCGGCTCGGGCAGGTCGTTGAGGACACGCAGCATGTTCGGCAGGTCGCGCCCCAGACGGGTGGTCCCGACCGCTTGGCCCACCGCCTTCCCGACGAGTTGGATGGCCGGCAGCAGCAACGGTAGCCGCAGCACCGCAAGCGCTTCGGTGCCCATCGGCAGGGAGGCCAACCGCAGCACAAAGTTGACGTCCTTGGTGACGCCACCGGCGCCGACCAGGATCAACCGCTCGACCATTTGCGGGAACTGGTAGGCGAATTGCATTGCTACGCCGCCGCCGAGCGAGTGCCCGATGATGGTCACCCGCTCGATGTCGAGCACACCGAGCAGGTCACGCATGCCGTTGGCGTAGGCGGCGACCGAGTAGTCGGCGCGTGGCTTGTCGGATTTACCGTGGCCCAACAGGTCTGGGGCGATAACGGTGAACCGCTGGGCCAGTGTGGCGTGGATGGAGGTCCAGGTGGTCGAGTTGTCGCCGATGCCGTGGATCAGCAGGATCGCCGGACCGGACCCGGCTATCCGGAACGCGCGCTTATAGCCGTGGATGGTGCGGAACTGCAGCGAAGGCGCAGTCACTTCCCGCACCGGGCGAAGTTTGCGCTTTCGCTCGGTCATTTCGGCAACCTCGTTGTCGGGCCGACGGGGGCGTTATCGGCGTCTCAGGCCTTGTCGTCATCGTCGTACTTCTTTTCGGCCTCTTGAGCCAGGAAACGCTCGAACTCCGCCCCCAGCTCGTCTCCGCTAGGAAGATCCTCGTCATTTGCCAGCAAGGATCTATTTTCCTGAGCGTCGATGAAGGCATCGTACTGGCGCTCGAGTGCCGCCACCACTTGAGCAACTTCCGCGCTCGCTTGGACCTGTTCGTCGATCTTGGCCCGAATCTCGGCCGCCGCCTCGGCGAGCGCCGCCAGCGGCAAGTCCAGCGACCCGGTCTTGGCAACCTGCTCCAGCAGCGCTTGTGCGGCTGCGGGATAGTCGGTTTGTGTCAGGTAATGCGGGACATGCACGGTGAATCCGACCACCTCGTGGCCGAATTGGGCCATCCGGTACTCCAGCAGGTTGGAAGCGCTTCCAGGGACCTGGATTTCGGAGATCCAGGGCTGGAAACCGGCGATCAGTTCCCGATTGTTGGAGTGGGCCGTCATGGTGATCGGACGCGTGTGCGGCACGGCCATGGGTACGGTGCCCAACCCGATGGTCTGGCGCACCCCCAGTTTCTCCGCCAGCAACCGCACGGCGTTGATGAATCGCTCCCACTTCAGATCCGGCTCTAATCCGGCCAGCAACAGAAACGGGGTACCGGCACTGTCGCGCAGCGCGTACAGACTGAGCTCGGGGTCCTCGTACTTGGTGAAGTGATCGGTTTTGAACGTCATCAGCGGTCGCCGGGAGCGGTAGTCGAGCAACTCGTCGATCGCGAACGAAGCGACCAACTCGGTGTCCAGTGCCGCCTTCAGGTGCGCCGCAGCCAGGCGAATCGCGTGGCCGGCGTCGGAAAAGCCCTCCAGTGCGTGCACCAGCACCGGTCCGCGGCCGTCTGCCGTCGACAACACGGGAGCCGGGAACTCAAGTTCGTACATGCCGGACTGGCCCGGTTCATAGTTTTGCGCATCATCGCGATATTGGTCCTGCGCCATGGGTTTGCCTCCTTTCGGGGGTCTACTCCAGCGTGCCCGATATGTGTTGTGTCCATGCGGGGGGTACCAATTATTGAATCAGCAAAACCCTGGGCACCTTTGACCTGGGAAACGCGGCCGGCGGGGGTGCGTATTTCGACCGCGTGAACAGTGGCCTCTCAACGCGCTCAGCGCCGTCAAGTAGGGCATTATGTGCACCGATGCGAAGGGTCACGGCAGCGCTGTGTGTGCCGGCCGGTATGGCGATGCTCCTGACGTCGTCATGCGCCCGGCCGCTCGACCACGCGTCCAGCGCCGGCGCGCCGCTGACCAGCGCATCGGTACGACAGCTGGGTGAACCGGCGTACGTCCGGGCGGTCGGGCCGGTCAGTCCGGATCCCCGGGTAGGCGCGCTGTTTCTGGACGGCAAGGCCGTGCATTTCTGCACGGCGTCGGTGCTGCACTCCACCACTGGTGACCTGGTGTTGACGGCGGCGCATTGCCTGCAGGGCGGCTCGCGGGTGACCTTCGTGCCCGCCTTCCAAAACGACGCGGCTCCGTCGGACAGGTGGACCGTTCAACAGGTTTACCTGGACCCGCGCTGGGTCAGCAGCAGGGACCCGCGCGCCGACTATGCAATTGCCCGCGTGCGCGGCCCCGGCGAGAGTGCACTCGAGGAGCGAACAGGCGCGGCGTTGATCCTCAGCACCGCGCCGCCCCCGGGCAGCTTGGTGACCGTCACGGGCTACCCGGCCGGGGTGGGCGGCCAGCCGATCGCCTGTCAGGGCAGTACGCGGACCACCGACGACGGGTTTCCGTCGCTGCAGTGCCAAGGGCTGGTCGGCGGGACCAGCGGCGCGCCGTGGGTCAGCGGTTCCCGGGTGACCGGGGTGATCGGGGGGTTCGAGGCCGGCGGATGCACCGCCGACGTCTCATATTCGGCACCATTCGACGAGCACGCCGCGCAGTTGCTGGCGCGCGCGGAGGCGGGTGGGCCCGGTGACACCGCGCCGAGCAGTCTCGATGACGGCTGCTAGCTCAGGTTCCGCTGCTCAGCTGAGAAACTGACTGAGCGCACGCATCTTGTTGGTCACGTCCAGCGCGGCCACCTTGTACGCCTCGGAGAACGTCGGGTAGTTGAACACCGCGTCGACCAAGTAGTCGACCGTGCCGCCGCAGCCCATCACGGCCTGTCCGATGTGGACCATCTCGGTGGCGCTGGTACCGAAGATGTGTACGCCCAGCAGCGTGCGGTCTTTGGTGGACACCAGCAGCTTGAGCATCCCGTAGGAGTCGCCGGCGATCTGGCCCCGGGCCAGCTCGCGGTAGCGGGCGACGCCGACCTCGTATGGGATGGCATCCCTGGTCAGCTCGACTTCGGTGGCACCGACGTAGGAGATCTCGGGAATCGAGTAGATGCCGATGGGCTGCAGCTCGGTGATGCCCTCGGTGGGCTCGCCGAACGCATGGTAGGCCGCCAGCCGGCCTTGGTCCATGGAGGTGGCGGCCAGCGCCGGGAAGCCGATGACATCACCGACCGCATAGATGTGATCGACCTTGGTCTGAAATCCGCTGTCGACGTAAATCCGGCCGCGGCTGTCGGCCTCCAACCCCGCGTTCTCCAACGCGAGGTGCTCAGTTTGACCTGACCGGCCGGCGGAGTACATCACCGTCTCGGCCGGGATCTGCTTGCCGCTGGCCAGGGTGGTGACGGTGCCCGACGCGCTGACGTCGACAGCGGTCACTTCCTCGCCGAACCGGAAGGTCACCGCCAGGTCGCGCAGGTGGAATTTGAGCGCCTCGACGATCTCCGGGTCACAGAATTCGAGCATGTTGGCCCGTTTTTCGACGACCGTCACCTTGGTGCCCAGCGCGGCGAACATCGACGCGTACTCGATGCCGATGACCCCGGCGCCGACCACGACCATCGACGCCGGCAGCGACCTCAGGTCCAGGATGCCGTCGGAATCCAGCACCCGCCTCTCGTCGAACTCGATACCGGACGGCCGCACCGGCTTGGTGCCGGTGGCGATGACGATGTAGTCGCCGCTGACGGTAACCCGTTCGCCCTGCGCGTCTTCCTCGACCAGGATGGTGTGCGGGTCCAGGAAGCGGCCGTGGCCTAGCACCAGGTCGACGCGGTTACGCATCAACTGGGAGCGCACCACGTCCACCTGCTTGCCGATCACATGCTGAGTTCGGGCCAGCAGGTCGGCGGGAGTGATCTTGTCCTTGACGCGGTAGCTTGCGCCGTACAGCTCGCGCTGGTTCATGCCGGTGAGATAGACCACCGCCTCGCGCAACGTCTTTGACGGGATCGTGCCCGTGTTCACGCAAACGCCGCCGACCATGCGTCCGCGTTCCACCACGCACACGGATTTGCCCAGCTTGGCCGCCGCGATCGCCGCCTTCTGACCGCCCGGCCCCGAGCCAATAACGACCATGTCGTATTCCCGCATCGAACTCATGGCGTAAACCATAAAGCCCACAGTCGCGACTTTCTCCACAAGCGGGCAGCCGATCTAGGTTTGCAACGCAAAGTTGACGGTCGGACCCGTCAGCGTAGAGCTCATGACCAACCATCGAGCAGACTTTGCCTTGAACCGCCCCGAAGCACTGATCGCCGCACTCCCGGCAGTCCTGGGCTTCGTTCCCGAAAAGTCCCTTGTGCTGGTGACTTTCGCCGATCGCAAACTCGGGTCGGTGATGCGCGTCGACTTGTCGGACGCGCTGATCCACCAGATCGGCCATCTCGCCGAGGTCGCCGCCGCGGCGCGGCCCGAGGGCGCGATTGTGGTGGTCGTCGACGCGGAAGGGGCGCTCTGCACGGTGTGCAACGACGAATACCGGGAGCTGTGCGCGGATCTCGCCGAGGCACTGTCGCGACACCAGATCGAACTCTGGGCGGCACACGTGGTGGATCGGGTCGCACGGGGCGGCCGCTGGCATTGCGTGGACGGCTGCGGCTGCAGCGGGGTGGTCGACGACCCGGCGTCCTCACCCCTGGCGGCTGCGGCGGTGCTGGAGGGCCGGCGGCTCTACTCCCGCCGTGCCGACCTGCAGGCCGTCATCGCGATGAACGACCCGGCCCGCACCGCACGGCTGGTCACCGTGATGGGCGAACAGGCGGTCATGCGTCAACGGGCGCACGCGGCCGACCCGCGGGGCTGCAGTCGCCGCGACGTCGAGAACGCCATCGCCGCCGCCACTCGCATCGCCGAGGGCACGCCGCTGACTGACTCCGACCTTGCCGAGGTGGGGTGCGCGTTGACCGACGTGCAGGTGCGGGACACGCTCTACGCGCTCGCGGTGGGCGAGAACGCGGCCGCGGCGGAGTCGCTGTGGGTGGCGTTGGCCCGGGTGCTGCCCTCGCCGTGGCGCGTGGAGCCGCTGGTGTTGCTCGCGTTCAGTGCCTACGCCCGCGGCGACGGGCCCCTTGCCGGGGTGTCGCTCGAGGCTGCGCTGCGCTGTCAGCCTGACCATCGAATGGCCGGAATGCTCGATACGGCACTGCAATCGGGCCTGCGGCCCGACGACATCCGGAATCTAGCTCAGACCGGCTACCGATTGGCCAAGCAGCTCGGGGTGCGCTTGCCGCCACGACGGTTGTTCGGCCTGCAGGCAGGCTGAGCCTGCGAGGGCGCGGCTGGGTTGCCCGCTAATTCGGCGGGGTCAGACCTTCTCGACCTTGACCGCGTGCGCCATCTCGTGGGGCAGGGTCACGTTTTCGTGGCCCGGGATGAGGATGGTCACCCCGGCGATGCCGGTCTCGACGGTCACGCGCGCGTTGGGGACCACGCCGGCGTCCTTTAATCGGCTGATCAGTTCGATGTCGCCCTGAACGTGCTCGGTGAGTTGGCGGACGACAACTGCCACCGGGGATCCCGGCGGCAGTTCGGTCAGCCGTACCAGGTTCGCGTCGTCGGAGCCGGAGTCCGGACCCACGCCGAGGTCTAACAGACCCGGAATCGGGTTGCCGAACGGGGAGGTCGTGGGGTGGTTGAGCACCTTGACTAGGCGGCGCTCGACATCCTCGCTCATCACGTGCTCCCACCGGCATGCCTCGGCGTGGACCTCTTCCCAAGGCAGTCCGATGACATCGACCAAGAGCCGCTCGGCGAGGCGGTGTTTGCGCATCACGGCAATCGCCAGCGCGCGGCCTTTTTCGGTGAGTTCCAGATGGCGGTCACCCGCTACCCGAAGGAGCCCGTCGCGTTCCATCCGGGACACGGTCTGGCTGACGGTGGGCCCGCTCTGCTCGAGCCGTTCGGCGATGCGGGCGCGCAGCGGCGTTACGCCCTCTTCTTCGAGGTCGTAGATGGTCCGCAAGTACATCTCGGTGGTATCAACCAGGTCGTTCATTCAGCATCCTCCGTTGCCGCCGAGTCTACTTCTCCGAGCGCGTCAGCGGTTCGCCAAAACGCCCACCGCAGCAGTATGCCCGCCGCATGACGCGGCGGGCACACCGTCTTTCACCAAGTCGGATCAGACTAGCTGGCGCTAGCTGGCGTAGGAGCGCAGTCGGTCGGCGCGCTCGCCGTGGCGCAGCTTGCACATCACGTCCCGCTCTATTTGGCGGACCCGCTCGCGGGACAGGCCGAACAGCTTCCCGATCTGGTCCAGCGTGCGTGGCTGGCCGTCGTCCAAACCGAAGCGCAGACGGATGACCTGGTGCTCCCGTTCATCGAGAGTGGCCAGCACGCTGCGGATGTCGGTGTGCAGCAACTCGGCGATGACCGCGTTCTCCGCGGACATGGCTTCGGCATCCTCGATGAAGTCGCCCAACGGGGCTTCTTCCTCCGAGCCGACTGGCATGTCCAGGCTCACCGGGTCGCGGCTGTGCTCCAACAGGTCGTTGATCTTTTCGACGGGAATGCCCGACTCGGCGGCGAGCTCCTCATCGGTGGCCTCGCGGCCGAGGTTCTGGTGTAGCTCCCGCTTGATCCGTGCCAGCTTGTTGACCTGCTCAACGAGGTGAACGGGCAGCCGGATGGTGCGGCTCTGGTCGGCCATGCCGCGGGTGATCGCCTGACGGATCCACCAGGTGGCGTAGGTCGAGAACTTGAAACCCTTTGTGTAATCGAACTTTTCCATCGCGCGGATGAGGCCCAAGTTCCCTTCCTGGATGAGGTCCAGCAAAGGCATTCCGCGACCGGTGTACCGCTTGGCCAGCGAAACTACTAGCCGCAAGTTGGCTTCCAACAGGTGACGCCGGGCGGCTTCGCCGTCGCGCACGACCTCTTGCAGCTCGCGCTTGCGGGTCTCGCCAAGACGCTTGCGGGTCTCCAACAGATGCTGCGCGTACAGTCCGGCTTCGATGCGCTTGGCCAGCTCGACCTCACCGGCGGCGTCGAGCAACGCCGTCTTGCCGATGCCGTTGAGATACACCCGCACCAAATCCGCAGCTGGACTCTGAGCATCCAGATCGCCGTCAACCCGGCTGGTGGCCCCTACTGTGGGCTGTGCCATTGCGCCCTCCCGATCGGCTTGTGTTGTCATGAGGTGTAACGAGAAACCTGGTGGGAGAGTTCCCGGGGTTCTGTCATCTCACACCCCGTGACGTGCGGGAATGTCCCGGTGACCTGAGAATGTCCTGAGAAGTTCGGCGGGTGGCCGCCCAGGCGGAACCGCGGCCAGGGGCGGGTGGGCTAGGGCTGACTGCGGAAGTCGCCGAAGCCGTCTATATAGCCGGCCTCGTAGGCGTCGGCGTCAGTTTGGGGCGCCGCATGCCCCGACGCCTTGGGCCCCTCGAGCGCCGGGTGCTCAGCCGTGGGGAACAACGGCGTGCGCCGCCGGGACTCCTCGAATCGTCTCGGCTCGTTCGCGGATCGGGGCGGGCGGTCGTTGGCGATCAACACGGCCATCCACGGCAACGGTATGGAGACCGCCACGATCAGCAGCGAGATCAGTCCGTTGTGCCAGGCGCCATAGGCGACGGCGGCGAGGATCAGCGCGGGAATGCGGAAAGACATCAGCGTCAAGTACTTACGTACTCGGGCACGATGTTGGACTTCATATGAGGGTGCGGCGGCGGTGATCAGTACGGGTCGGCCATCGTCGTCGAACCCCAACTCGGGGCCGCGCTTCATACCTCCACTGTTGCACACCTTGCTCGATTCCGGTGGGGGTGCGTCAGGATGCACAATGTCACGTATGCAGACCCACACGATCGAGCGCACCGACACCGACGAACGCGTCGACGACGGGACCGGCAGCGATACACCCAAGTACTTCCATTACGTCAAGAAGGACAAGATCGCCGAGAGCGCGGTGATGGGTAGCCACGTCGTCGCCCTGTGCGGCGAGGTGTTCCCGGTTACGCGCGCCGCGAAGCCGGGCTCGCCCGTCTGCCCGGACTGCAAGCGGATCTACGAGCGGCTCAAGAAGGACTGATTTCCGCCGGGGGCTCGGCTGTCGCCGGGCCCTGCTTGGTGACCTGCTCGGTGTCCTGCTCCGCGGTCGCAGAGGTCGATTCCGTGCCCTTGCCGAACCGTGCCACCAACCATTGGCGCAGTCGGTGGGCGTGTGTCGCCGGAGCCGGCCATTCCTCCTGGACTGCGGCGTTGAGTTCGGCGCCGATCATGATGGAGAACCCGCCGAAATAGGCAAACAACAAGAATGCGATCGGTGTGGCGAGCGCGCCGTAGGTGTAGCCGGTGCTGCCGATCCATCGGAGGTAGAAGCGCAGGATCAGGGTGGCGCCGAGGAAGACGACGGTCGCCAACACCGTGCCGGGTATCAGTCGATGCGTGGGCAGCGGCACCGGCAGCGCCACCCGGTACAGAACCGTCACTCCGGCCATCAGGCCCAGGATCAAGGCGGGGTAGTAGCCGTAGTGGAGCAGATTCTGCATGCCCTCGGGAATGTGTTCACTGACCTTGCGAGGACCGACGACCGCCACCGGTGCGGTGATGACCACGAACATCAGCATCACTATGTAGAGGAACAGCGCGAAGAAGCGCTGCCGCACCGGGTGACGCAACGGCGTTTGGTCATGTGCCTCGACCACGGCATCGACGAAAGACGAAACCGCGGAGGACCCCGCCCACAACGAAATGAAGAAACCCAACGACACCACCTCGCCGCGTGCGGTTCGGGTGATGTCGCGAATCGTGGGTTGGATGATCTCGTTGACGACGTTGGGCGAGAAGAAATTGCGGGTCGTCGAAAGCACCGTCTTGATGATCGCGTCCAGCGTGTCAGGACCGAACAAGGGTGCTACGTAGGCCAACGCCCCCAGCATCCCCAGCAGCAACGGTGGGGTAGACAGGCAAGTCCAGAAACCTGCTTCCGCGGACTCCGAAAAGATCGAGTCATCCCAGGCTTTGGACAGAGTCCTCTTGCTGATGTGCCAGATGTGGTGGCGGGACGGCTTCGGTGGAGCGTGCGCGGTCATCCGGACCAGCATTCCGCAAGATTGCCCGTACCGCCGTCATTGCCGAGGGCGAGTTTGCGGATTTAGAAGCTGCTGTTGCTGGTCTCCAACACCGCGGCCAGCTCCACCAGTTTCGCCTCGTGCTTGTTGGCGTGGTGCTGGCAAAAGAGAAGCTTGGCGCGCACGCGGGCCGCTGCACCGCAGCGGTCGCAGCGGTCTGCTCTCGTCAGTTCGGGACTGGTCAGAGTTGCGTTCATGGCTTCTCCGTTCTCGCGTATGTCTAACTGTGTCAGACGTTTGCCGTTTTCGCCTTGTTCCCAACCTGTTGTCAGGTGTGTCGTTTCTCACGGATTTTTTGAGCGAAAATTGGGCATTCTCTGTAGGATGACTGCCCCGCCTGACCTGCTGGTCCACCTGTGTGGCAGCGAAGATTGGTCAGCTGCTCGCCGCCTCGGCGCAATTCATCCTGATGCCGATATCGGCTTTATCCATTTGTCGACTCCGGAGCAAGTGCATCTGCCCGCCAACCGCCTTTACCGCGGCCGACGCGATTTGCTCCTGCTCCATATTGACCCATTGGCGCTTGCTTCGCCCGTTGAATGGGAACCGGGTGTAGAGACAGATCCGGAGTCGATGTTATTCCCGCACCTGTACGGGCCGCTGCCGCTTGGTGCGGTGGTCAAAGCCACGCCCTACCTGCCGGGGGAGGACGGAACCTTCCCACCTGCGGCAGTGCCACCGGCGATTTAGCTGTCAGCGTAAGCGTCGGCGTGGTCGGCAGCGGCAACGTAGGCGTCGGCTTCGATTTCCACCAACAACTCGGGCGAGATCAGCGCCGAGACCTCCACCATCGTGGCCACCGGACGAACCTCGCCGAAGACCTGCGCATGCACGTCGCCGACTTCGCGCCAGTGGTCGATATCGGTGACATAGATGCGCGTGCGCACCACATCGGTGAGCGCCGCGCCGGCCTGCTTCAGCGCGATTTCAATGCGGCGCAACGCATCTCGGGCCTGTGCGGCGACGTTGTCGCCGCTGCCCGTCGTCCCCGCCACCGCCACGTGCGGCCCTACGCGCACGGCGCGCGAGTAACCGACGGCCGCTTCGAATTCGGACCCGGACGCGACGTTCTGGCGGAAGAGTGACATGCGCGTCACAGTACGACGCGATGCGCAGCCGGGGCAGCAGGCTTTGGACTCCCGCGCCTTGGGGTACGTCCTAGATATGAAACAGGATCCGAAGGACGCCACGCAGGTGACCGAGGAACAGCGCCGGGTGCAGGAAGAGTTGGATCACCAGGGCGAAGACCCCGACGCGCCGGCTTTGCATCAGTCTCGGCACGACGTTGCCGACGAAACCCGCCGGTGATCCCCGCCGGCTTTACCTGTTGGGACTTTGCTGGTAGCTAGTGCTGTGTGCGCTTGATCCCTGTCGCGGTCATAGTTGCCGTGGCGGTTATAGCTGCGGGTTGTGGGGCAGTGCCTCACGACGCCGGGCCGTCACTCAGCGACGAGGTGCGCGTCGGCAAATTCATGTTCACGGTGACCGCGATCAGTCTTGGCGTACCGAAGACCGGATCCCGCACGGCGCAAGGTACTTTCGTCATCGTCAACCTCAGGGTGCGGAACATGGTCGCGGTGCCGCAACCCGTTTACTGCCAAGACCAGACGCTCAAAGACCGCAACGGCAGGCGATACGACAACGCCGTGAACCTCGACAGAAACGGAGACCGCACGGTCATCCAGCCCGGCAAAGCGGTTCAAGTCAAGTGCGCCTTCGATGTCCGGAAGGATTCGCTACCGGAAACCATCACGTTGCGGGACTCGCAGTACACCAGCGGCGTGACGGTCAGCCTGTTGCGGTGACGCGACCCCATCGAGAGCGCGCGCCGGGACACGGCGGCTTCGGCGGCGGTTCAGCGACCGGCAGCGGCGGGGCCGGTGGCGTTGGCGGTTCCGCCGTCTTGTTCGGACGCGGGGGAGACGGTGGTGCCGGAGGAACTGGCACCACCTTGGGGTCCGTACCCGGCGCCGCGGGCGGCGACGGCGCAACGCCGGTCTGCTGGTCGGGGACGGCGGGAACGGCGGCCCAGGCAGCATCGGTACTCCGCCTGGCAGCGGTGGCCTCGGCGGCATGCACGGGCTACTGCTGGGCTATCGAGGGGTCGACAGTTAAGTGCCGAGTTGACCTGCAAAGGGCGCGGCTCGTCGCCGGCATTATTCGGTCAGCCGCGACGTAACGCGGTTTAGTCCAAGTAGTCGCGCACTAGGGACGACTATGCGCTGTGCATGACCTGCGTAAATGCAGCTCAGTCGGCAGCGTGATATGCCCGAATATCTTGGACTGTCGGCTTTCGACTGTTCACACCATTGAGGGATCGGCACCAATGACCACACCCACCGCCGACACGGCGTTGAGCGATCACCTGAACGACGCGCGTAAGCATCTTCTGCACGCCTATGTCGCTGTCGATGAGTCCCACCGCGATGTTGTCGGCGCCTTGATCAACGACGTTGACCGGGTGTTGGCCGACGTGACTGCGCGGCATTTGCGCCGTTCCTGACATATGTCCGTTTCCGGCATTTGCGCTGATACCGATATATGTTCGAGTTTCTTTGCGGCTCTTGGCAATTCGTGATTTACGGTGTTAGCTTGGCCGCATGACAACCACCGATGCAGTCCTGGCAGACCTCAGCGCAGAACTCGACGCCGCCGGCATTTTTGCCGGCTTGCCGGTCGGCGACGGCGAACTCCTGGCCGCTGCACTGAGCTTTGACGTCTGCCTCCGCAGCGATCCGGCCCGCTCGATGCGAACCCGCGCCTCGGCGGTGCGCGCCGGCCGGTGGCCGTGCATAGACCCCGCCGGCGTCGCCCAGGCGCTCGACGTCGCCGCGGCCCTGATCGAGCAACTGTGAGCGGACCGGCGCCGCGACCGTTGCCGCCGGCATGGGCCGGCCTGGTCGTGGCGTATCTCGCGGCGGAAGCTGGTGCCGGACGGTCGCCAGCCACCATCGCCACCCGCCGCGGGCATCTGGCCTATATGGCGCGCGGGCTCCGGTGCGTGCCGGCGCTGGTCACGACGGCCGGCATCCTCGGGTGGTTTGGCCGGCAGACGTGGAGTATCGAGACGCGCCGCAGTTACCGCAACACCGCGGTTTCGTTCTTCGGGTGGGCGTACCGCGCCGGCCAGCTGTCGGCGAACCCAGCTGCGGATCTTCCGGTGATGCGCGCGGCGTCGCCGGCGCCGCGGCCGGCCCCGGACGCGGTTTGGTCCGCAGCCATCGCCGGCGCGGACCCGCGGGTGCGACTGATGCTGCGGCTTGCGGCCGAAGCAGGTCTTCGACGCGCCGAGATAGCGCGCGTGCATCGGCGCGACCTGACACGCGGGCCGGCCGGCGCCGAACTCCTGGTCCATGGCAAGGGCGGGAAGCGGCGCGTCGTGCCGATCGGCGACGACCTCGGCGCGGCGATCGCGTTGCGGATCGACGAAGCCGCTGTGAGTCAGGCTCACATCAGGTCAGTCGACGCCGACGGCTACCTGTTCCCCGGCACCGACGACGGGCACCTGACACCGCAGCACGTCGGCAAACTCATGGCCGGCGCGCTGCCCGACCACTGGACCGCCCACACCCTGCGCCACCGATTCGCCACCAGGGCCTACCGCGGATCCCGCAACCTCCGCGCCGTGCAAACGCTGCTCGGTCACAGCTCGGTTGCGACGACGGAGAGATATACGGCGGTCGACGACGACGAAATACGCGCCGCGGCTATGGCTGCGCTCAGTTGTTAGCCGCGAGGTAGCGCCGCATCGCCGGCCCCGTCTCGACCCTGACCCGAAGCATCCGCATGTACCCGCGCATCCACAGCTTCGCGAGGACCAACGACTTCCCGCTGTACGGGTTCGCGTCTCCGACGTCGGCGACCGAGCCTGAGTAGAGCGCGAAGGTATATTCCGCGCGCTTCGTCACCCGGCCATCATGCAGCACGCCCGGCCGCGGCGGACACGGTAAGCACGACTTCGGCTCCGGACTGTGCAGACCTGCACAGTCCGGACACGGTAAGCACGACTTCGGCTCCGGTTAGTCGGAAATCTTGCAAGCAAGGTCGGCCATCAGCCGGCGAACCTGCTTGAAAGCATGCGTGTCGACCACCGCGAATTTGCCACGTTCCTGAACACCTAGCTCGCGGATCAGTTGCTTGTAAGCCGCTTCCAGGCGCTTGTACTCCGGCGAGTCATCGGGCATGAAAGCGGTGATTCCCATTCGCGCAGGCCCTAACCCAAAATCAGCGCCGCTGACCGAAAATCACCAGGAAGTGTCGACGTCGCGCTCGAAAAGCTGACGCGCAGACAGCCGCGGTTTACGCGAAATGAGGTCCACGAAGTACGCGCCGCCGGCGTCGTCATCCGAGCGGCACAGCTTTTGCAGCTGGTCGATTTCCGACGGAAAGAACATCGCTTTGCGCGGTTGCCGAGTGTCTACGGTCTGCCCGTAGATGCCGGCCGTCTTCGTCGTCGCAGCACCGGCGCCGGCTTCATTCCAGCGGAGGATCGCGCCCCGCAAGATCGCTTTCGCGGCCCTGCGCTGCGTGAACTCCGGTGCCGTGATGCACGGCGCGACAACTTCGGCCATCCCAAGCGCGTCTTCGATCATCGCCGCGGCCTTCGTCGCCGTGATGGTCGCAAACGGCGTCAGGTCCGCCGGCGTCAGCAGCGGGCCCGGATCCGGCGTCGGCGCAGTCATAGCAGCTACCTCCCCATTGTGGGTGCCCTCCCAGGAGCGCGAGCGCCCTACGTCCAAAACGCCGCGCTCACCGGGAGGGCACGTCTTAGGCGATGGTCAGCTTCGCGACCCGCGCCGCGTGCATAACCTTCCAACCCAGGCGCCACGTCACCCGCACGCCGATCGAGTCCGAACTGAAATAGGCGTCATCGCTGCGAGCGAGCCGAACGGGCGACTGAGCCCCGATGATCGCGGACTGGTCGACGACCAGCAGCGAGCCGGCGGGCATGGCCGGCGTCACCAGCACCGGCAGACCGAGCAAGGCGCGCTCGGCCGCGACGGTGCCGGCGCCGATCAGCGACTCGTTGCTGTCGGTGGCCCGCTTGAGCTTGCTCAGGGTTGCCCACGCGGTTGGGTTGGCGATGATGTGCGTCGCGGTGCCGCCGTCGGTTTCGACGAACGCGATGGCGTCGACCAGCTGGTCGAGGTCATCCCCGATCGGCGTCTCGAAGTCGATGATGTCCGCCGTGTTGAGCAGCCCGGTCGGGCCGGGATCGGCTTCGAGGTTGCCCAGATACGCGGCGTTCGCCTTGGTGACGACGCTGCGCGACAGGGAGTCGACGACCATCCGCGCTGCCTCGGGTTGCGCCAGCGTCTCGAAGCTGTACTTGCCGAGCGCGGCGACCTTGCCGGTCAGCACGACAACTTCGTCGAACTCTTGGTTGGCGTCGGGAATCTCGGCGCCTTCGGCGACGAAGCCGACGACGCCATCGTCGGAGACGAACGGAACCCGGATGGCCGGCTCGTCGCCTTCGATCTGCCCGACCACGGTCGCCGTGTTCAGGATCAGCGCGTCGGGCACGACGTCGGTCGGCACGAACGCAGTCAGGTCAGGTGCCCACGCCTTCGGGCTGGTGGGTGTGGTCTTGGTTGCCATGATGAGCCTTTCAGGAGGGGTAAGACGGTCTGTCAAAATGCCGCTGGCCTGCAAGGCTTTTCGCGGTTGCCCTCCTGGGGCTGCGCTGTGGCCGGGGTGTCCCGCGGGGATCAACACCCGGCCACAGCACCCGATTCTATCGGTCGTCGGCGTCACGGCCCATGACGACGCTGACCATCGCGGACTTCCCCGACGGTTTGACGGGACGTCCGGGGTTGCGGCCCTCGTTCGGCACCCGCGGGCCGACAGGCGGCGCCGGGATCCCCAACTGCTCCCGCGCCGTCGCGATCGCCGCGGACACCTTCGCCGCGTCGACCGTGCCGTCGTCGCTCAGCAGGTCGGCCAGCTCGGAGCCGGACGCCCAGAGCGCCGCCGGCCGCAGATCGGCGACCGTCGCCTGTCGCTCGACCTCGGCTCGCTGCAAGGACTCGACCTGGCCGGCGAGCCGATCGCGTTCGGCTTCGGTGTCTCGCAGCCGGCGCCGATACTTCGCCGCCTCCCGGCCGGGTCCGTCGCCGGCGTCGTCGTCCTGGTCCTCGTCAACGTCGGAGTCGTCCGCGGTGTTGGCTTCTGCCGTGTCGGTGCCGTCGTCGATCGCGGTTCCGTCCGTCACGGCCGGATCCGGCTCGACGGTCACGTCGTCCGTCGTGGTCGTGCTGTCGGTGGCGGTCATCGGTTGTTGCCCTTCGTGTTGTACGGATCGAAGACTTCGACGCCGGGATACTGGCCGGCTTCGATAGCCGCTGTGATTCCGAGCCGGTCGGCGTGGCGCCGGTCGAGCAGCAGATTGTTGAACTGGAACGTGTGAACCGTGTGGCCGACCATCAACGGCCGGCCATCGGCGTCAACGCGAATATCCGCGTCGGTCGTCGTGAACCGGCCGGCGCCCCGGTTCTCCACCCAGCGCCGCGAGTAGTCCTCGACAGCAGCCAGCGTCATCTCATACCGCGGACCCGGCGGTCGCTCGCCCACATCGGCGAACAACTCCCTAGCCGCAGCCCTCAGGTCTTCTCTGTCAGTCATTTCAGATCCTCTCGATTGTTTTTTGAAAAAATCAGGGGGGGCGTTGCCTGTAGCCATGGGGTGCGGCGGGTTCCCGGACGGCTGCTTCCAGACGCTGCTGGTGTCGTCCAAGGCCGTGGAGCGCATCCTGCGTGACCCG
>NZ_MVHT01000060.1 GCF_002086275.1 Mycobacterium intermedium
CCCGTCACCGACATTGCCCAACCCCAAGTTCACACGGCCGATATCACCCAACCCGCCGTTTCCGTAGAACAGGCCACCGGACCCGCCGGCCCCGCCGTTGGCCCCGACGCCGCCGGCCCCGCCGTTGCCTCCATGACCAAACAGTCCGGCAGATCCGCCGGCCCCACCATTGACCCCGGCTGCGCCGCTGCCGCCATTGCCGCCATTGCCGAACAAGATGCCACCCGCCCCACCGGCCTGTCCCGTGCCGGGTGCGCCATCGGCACCGTTACCGATAAGTGGCCGTCCGAAAATCGCATTTGTGGGCGCATTAACCAGTCCCAACAGCTGTTGCTCAACCGTTTGCAGGGGCGACGCGTTCAGCGTTTCGGCGGTTGCAAAGGCCTCGGCACTCCCGCGCAAAGCTTGTACGAATTGCTGGTGAAACAGGCTTGCCTGCTCGCTGACCGTTTGATATTGCCGACCGTGGGCGGCAAACAGTTCAGAGAGTGCCAGGGACACCTCATCGTGAGCCGCAGCCGCCATCTGCGTCGTCGAAGCGGCCGCAGCCGCATTAGCGGCTTGGATCGATGAGCCAATCCCGCTTATATCGGTCAAGGCTGCGGTTAGCGCCTCAGGCAAAATCGTCACAAATGACATCGGCTACCCCTACTCAGACTGGTTATGGAAGCCCGCCCGAAGCGCCTCACCTGCCGATACAGCGCCGCAATCAACGCCGCAATGCAGCCCCGGAGACGAGATCTGGAACTCACTCGGGACGAACCAGTTACAGACTGTAGAACTTCTTCCAGATAATAGATAGAAGAGTTTCCAGATTCTTAGGGATTCCTTAAACCTGACCGGAGCCCTTCGCAACCGGCGAAGCAGCACGACTGCGACCGTGTGCCTCTTACCGTAGGTGCGATAAATGCTTGCGCCAGACGCGCGCAGGCCTGGTGCCCGTTGCGCAAGCCGTGGGCCCTCGGCGCTGTTCCGTTGGCGAGTGGCAATTCGTTCGAGCGCAGTGACGCCGGCCGGGAAATACCCGCTTAGCTGCGAGCAGCACCGATTGGTCGTCAACATCGAGCGTTCGGTTCATACCCGGCACGTCGATCAAGTCCCGTCGGTGAGCACCGCGTTCGTGAACGAGTATTCGTATGTCTTAGATCCGCCCATGCGTGCGGGTCTCTTCAATTCGGGGGCGTGGACACTCGGCCTCGATCAGATAAGCGAGTTCAAGTAGTGTCTGCTCGCCGCCGAATTGGCCGGCGAGTTGCACCCCAATGGGCAGCCCTTCTCGGGAGAGTGCAACAGGCAGTGATATCGCCGGTGTGCCATCGACGTTATTCGGCGCAGTGAAAGCCGCGAACTGCAAGAGTCTCGTCCGCAGGACGTCGAATGGCGTCGTCGGACTCAGATGTCCCAGCGGTGGCACAGCGTGTGCGACCACGGGCGACAGGACCACATCGCAGTCGGTGATGTGACGGAAGCGGGACCTCGCGAGCTTGCGTAGGCGCCGTATTGCGCCAGGGGCCTTGCGGATGTTGCGGGCAAAGTGGCGCCGCAGTCCTTCTGTAAGGCCGTCAATTTTCCTGACGTCGAAGTCTCGGCCGAAGGCGATCGGGCCGCCGGCCGCTGACATCGTGGCAAGCAAACCCCAATACATGGTGAAATCGTCGGTGAACTGTCGATCCCCTACTGTAGCGACAGGCTCGAGAATGTGGCCGTGCGACTCAAGCACCTTGGCGACACGTTCGACAGCGTCCCTGATCTGCGGGTGCACCTCGACGCCGTCAGCATCTGCGACGGTGACGCCGATGCGCAGGCATCGGGAACCCGGCCCTTCGACACGGCCTAATGGTGGCAGATGCGGATTACTCCAGACTCTCGCCATGGCGGCATGGAATTCCGCAGTGTCACGCACGGTGCGGGTCAAGACACCTTCCGAGACCACTTTCACCGGAAAGACTGCCTCCATCGAGGTACGCACATGACGGCCCCGGGTCGGCTTGAGCCCGACCAGTCCGGTACATGCGGCGGGGATACGGATTGACCCGCCACCGTCATTGGCATGCGCAATAGGAACCACTCCACTTGCCACGAGTGCTGCGGCCCCGCCCGAGGAGCCCCCAGCCGAGTACTCCGGGTTCCACGGATTACGCACCGGCAACCCGGTCCGATACTCGGCTGTCGCATTGAATCCGAACTCGGGAAGCCGACTCTTACCAACCAACGCCAGCCCCGTTGCCCGCAATTGCTTAACGTACGGATCGTCAGACTTGGCTGGCTTGGCAGTAAAAGCTTCGCTACCGTGGCCACTCGGCATTCCGGCCACATCCAAGTTGTCTTTGACGAACGTTGCGACACCAAAGAACGGCCCGGCCGTTGAGGGAGCCGACCCATCGAATGTTTCAAACGCAATTGGCGCCAGGTCGGCGACGCGTCGTGCACGTTGGCGCACTGCTGCCACCAGCTCAGTTGGACTGACATGACCGTCCCTGACCAGGACCGCAAGCGTCATCGCATCGTGATCTGCGAGAAGGTCGTTCGAAAAAGCATGCATGCGATCCATCGAGTAGACTATAGAAGAAATTCCAGTTTTTTCCTAGAACTTCTTCCAGGTAGTCCTGCCTTGTCGCCGCCAGGACCGGACGGGCCGACCAGCATAGAGATAGAGACCACGCGCAACACCGAGCCCCTGTTACCACATGGGTGACCACGTAGAGGTGCGCAACAGCCGACGCGTCCACTCGCGCAGGTCCAACGCATCATGCATCCAAGCTCCAGGAGTGCGACACTCCCCGGGCGTCCGGGTACGCAACAGATCAAATAGCGCGTCCGGCCGCTGAATACGCTGAATCAGCGTTACCTCATTTTGCAGCTGGCTGACCAGCGCGGGCTGAAACGCGGCGCGCATATTACACATGGAAGACGGACCCTCCAGGCTGCTGGCATACAACTCGCCGCAACGTTCGACGCATGCCGGTAAGGCATTCCGGTAAGGCCACAAAGTCTCTTCGATGTAGATACTCGAGGCATGCTGCACCCCGCCGATCGGGACCTTGTCAAGCGCGACGTCCCGCAACGGCGACCAGGGCAGCGGTACGAGCAGCTTGGCTTCGACCTCATGGCGAAGCTGGTCGATCTCGCGAATCCACTTGTTCAAGTCACCATTTTGGATCCGCCGACAAAGGTGGTCCCATGCGACTCCATCCTGAATCGCAGTGATCGTCGTGACGCTACTGTTTGGTCCGCTGCCGCATATTTGGTCGGCGTACCATAGCAACCTGGCGTCGTCGCTGGCGCCCAGCATCGGCATCCAGCCTTCGCGAAACAGCGCCTGGAAAGCGCCCTTGGCGCACGCCCGCACCTTGTGTACTTCATGCATGAAAAGCACGCGCAGAACCTCCACGAAGAGGATCCATGAGCCCGCTAGCAGCAGAGATGGATCGACGTTTGGCAGCTACCTCTTGAGTCGCGCCGTCGCGATCACGGCCGAGGGGAGCGGGTAATGAGTGCCTGCTCTTCGTGCGCGGTCGGCAACACGTTCCACGGCACAATGAGCCCAACCTTCAGACGTTCCCGCGACCGCCCCGCGAACGACAAAGGGCTTATCGCGCCTAGATACTAACCCAGATCTAGAAAATCTTACAGAAGATGGGCAGGGCGCCCACATGATTTGAGCGCGTGGCCGGTGTTGGTGCCTCAGTTACTTTGAGCACGTGGCCTGCAAGGCTTGCTCGATGTGCTCTGCAAGATCGACGGTCGAGAGACGTCAGGTGACGAACAACAAGCCGAGGTGGGTACGTTGCCAGCAGCAACATAGCTCGCGGACAAGTAAGTCCCACATTCGGCGACTTCGCGACCTGAGCTCGCAGGTCTAACCGACCGCCTCGTCCGGCTCGGAGAACGGCGCCCCGATACCGTGCACCGGGCTGTAACCGCGCTTGCGCGCCTTGGCCACGGCCTCCCGGACCAGCCGGTAGAGGGCAACGAAGGCGGCATGGTCGCTCACCACGAACGGTGTCAGCAACCGGTTGTGCACCACCGCGAAACCCACTCCGGTCGACGGGTCGTTCCAGCCGACCGAGCCGCCCATTCCGACGTGACCGAAGCCCGGCATGGCGTTGCCGAACGGCAAGCTGTGATAACCCAGGTGGAAATTCAGCGGTACGACGAGGTTGCGATCCCGTTGAATCATCCGCTCGCCGGTCAGCCCCGTCACCAATCGCCGCGACAGGAACCGGGTGCCGTCGATCTCGCCGCCGTTGGCCAGCGCGCCGTACATGCGCGCCAACGCCCGGGCCGTCACGACGCCGTTGGCCGCCGGTATCTCCGCATCCAGCATGGGCGTGTCGCCTTGGACGCTCTCGATGACGCCCGGGAAGTACATGGACCGGTAGCCGCTGGAGAACTGATGGGCGATTTTTCGAACGGCGGAGGTCAGGACCGGATTGGCGGCAATGTCCTGCGGCATGATGATCTGGGTCGCCCGAGTGGGGGCGTTCGCCGGCGGGCGCCCGAGATGGATGCCGTCGGTGCCCAACGGTTCGGCAAGCTCCTCGCGGAACAGCACCCGCATGTCCTTGCCGGTGACCGCCCTGGCCAAGCCCGACATCAGCCAGCCGAACGTCAGCGCGTGATAGGCGGGTTTGCCTAGATGGCGGCCGGGAGGCGCTGCGGCAAGTCGCTCCTCCATAACAACGTGATTCAGCAAGTCTTCTTGAGTCGCGCCGCGCAGCCCGGACAGGCCGGCCTGGTGTCGCATGACATCGCGAACCGTCATCTCCGATTTGCCATTGGCCCCGAACTCGTGCCAGTACTCGGCAACTGGAGCGTCGTAGTCGATCAGCCCCCGATCGGCGAGGCGATGGATGACGGTGGCGGCCATACCCTTGGTCGCCGAGAACACCATGGGCGCGCTGTCTGCCGACCAGGGCACCTCCCCGTCCCGGTCAGCCCACCCTTTCCAGATATCGACGACGGGTTGGCCGTCGAGATAGACCGCCAGAGCCCCGCCGCCGAACCGGTGCCCGGGGAACATGGTGGAAAAGGCACGAACGACGCAAGCAAAGTGCGAGTCCGCAGCGCCAAACACACCATGCCCTGCGTCAGGAGCACCGTGGTAAGGGTCCGCGCGGCGATTGACTCCGATGTCTACCGTCACAGCGTCGAATTTACTAGGAGTTTCAGATAAGCGCTGGCAAACAATGATTAATTTACCTTTCCGTTATTGCGTCGCGACTGACAGAATTTGCTGAGCAGCGAGCGCCGGCGTCAATTCCCCCGCCCGGACCTGACGCTCCACCTCGGCACGTATCTTGCGCACTTCTGGGTGAGACAGCACCCGGTCCAGGACCTCGTCACGAACCATC
Organism: Mycobacterium intermedium; assembly: GCF_002086275.1. Lineage (GTDB taxonomy): Bacteria > Actinomycetota > Actinomycetes > Mycobacteriales > Mycobacteriaceae > Mycobacterium > Mycobacterium intermedium. Next base: position 5,355 of record NZ_MVHT01000060.1, read on the forward strand.
TGCCAGGTCCAGTCCACTTGCTGATCACGCCGACGGGCTTCGAACTCGCCTGCGTCGGTGAGCACCTTGCGGTGCCGCTCGATGGTCTCCCACAGCTCGGCCAGTCCACTGCCCTCCACCGCGCTCATGGTGAGAACCGGTGGCCGCCAGAGCGTTTCGCGCGGGTAGATCAACCTGATGGCCGCGGACAGCTCGCGCGCGGCCAGTCGCGCCTCCCGCAGGTGGTCGCCGTCGGCCTTGTTCACCACGACGATGTCAGCGAGTTCCAGCACGCCCTTCTTGATGCCTTGCAACTGATCACCGGTGCGGGCCAGGGTCAGCAGCACGAAGGTGTCGACCATTTTGGCCACCGCGACCTCGGATTGGCCGACACCGACCGTCTCGATCAGGATGATGTCGAACCCGGCGGCCTCCAATAACACCACCGTTTCCCTGGTGGCCTTCGCCACCCCGCCCAACGTTCCCGAAGTCGGAGACGGGCGGATGTAGGCGTCCGGGTGGGTCGCCAGCCTGGCCATCCGGGTCTTGTCACCCAAGATCGAACCGCCGGTGCGCGTCGAGGAGGGGTCGACGGCCAGCACCGCCACCTTGTGCCCTTGCTCGATCAGGTGCATGCCGAGCGCTTCGATGCTGGTGGACTTGCCCACCCCCGGCACCCCGGTGATGCCCACCCGGTGGGCGTTGCCGGAATCCGGCAGCAGCTCCAGCAGCAGTTGCTGGGCCCGCTCGCGGTGGTCGGCGCGCGTCGATTCGAGCATCGTGATGGCCCGCGGTAGGGCCGCGCGATCACCAGCGCGGATAGCGTCGGCCAAGTTTTTCGACGTCATCGGATGTTGACTCTGCGCTCAGGGCGCGCCCTACCCGCATTTTGTCGCCATAGCCGCAGAGTCAACGCCGTATGCATCAGCCCAGGGTGTATCCCAGCTGCTCGGCCAGCTTGTGCAGCAGGCCGATCGCGGCGTCGGCGATCACCGTCCCCGGCGGGTAGATGGCCGCAGCCCCGGCCTCGTACAACTCGTCGAAGTCACCGGGCGGGATGACCCCGCCGACCACGATCATGATGTCGGGCCGGCCCACCTCCGCCAGGGCGTCGCGCAGCGCGGGAACCAGGGTCAGGTGACCGGCGGCCAGTGACGACACCCCGACCACGTGCACGTCGTTGTCCGCCGCTTGGCGGGCCACCTCCTCTGGTGTGGAGAACAGCGACCCGACGTCGACGTCGAAGCCGATGTCGGCGAAGGCCGTCGCAATCACCTTCTGCCCGCGGTCGTGACCGTCCTGGCCCATCTTGGCGACCAGGATGCGCGGCCGGCGGCCGTCGGCCTCGGCGAACTTCTCGACCAGTTCGGTCGCTTTGGAGAGCGGGGTGATGTTGGCGCCTCCCTGGATTTCGTCGCGGTAGACGCCGGCGATGGTACGGATCTCCGCCTGGTGCCGGCCCCAGACCCGCTCCAGCGCGTCGGAGATCTCGCCGACCGTCGCCTTCTGCCGGGCCGCGTTGATGGCCAGGGCCATCAGATTATTGCCCAGACCATCCTCGCCGGCGGGGCCGTGCGCCGCCGCAGCGCGACTCAGCTCGGCCAGGGCGGCCTCGACCGCCGCGTTGTCCCGGCTTTCCCGCAGCTCTTTGAGCTTGGCCAGCTGCTCGGCGCGCACCCGGCTGTTCTCGACCTTGAGCACCTCGATCTCGTGGTCCTCTTCGACCTGGTACTTGTTGACCCCGATCACCGGCTGCTGGCCTGAGTCGATGCGGGCCTGGGTGCGCGCGGCCGCTTCCTCGATGCGCAGCTTGGGAATGCCCTCGCTGATCGCCTGGGCCATGCCGCCGTGCTCGGCGACCTCCTCGATGTGGGCGCGGGCCTGCTGCGCGAGCCGATGCGTCAACCACTCGACGTAGTAGGAACCCGCCCACGGGTCGATCGGCCGGGTGGTGCCGGATTCCTGCTGCAGCAGCAACTGCGTGTTGCGCGCGATGCGAGCGGAGAAGTCGGTGGGCAACGCCAATGCCTCGTCGAGCGCGTTGGTGTGCAAAGACTGGGTGTGCCCCTGGGTGGCGGCCATGGCCTCGATGCAGGTGCGTGCCACGTTGTTGAACACGTCCTGTGCCGTCAGCGACCAACCCGAGGTTTGCGAATGTGTGCGCAGCGAAAGCGATTTGGGGCTCTTGGGGTTGAACTTGGCCACCAGTTCGCTCCACAACAGCCGCCCGGCCCGCAGCTTGGCGACCTCCATGAAGAAGTTCATCCCGATGCCCCAGAAGAACGACAGCCGTGGGGCGAACTTGTCGATGTCCAATCCGGCGTCCAGACCGGCCTTGATGTATTCGACGCCGTCGGCCAGCGTGTAGGCCAACTCCAAATCGGCTGTGGCACCGGCCTCTTGGATGTGGTAGCCAGAGATCGAAATGGAGTTGAACTTCGGCATCTTGGCGCTGGTGTAGGCGAAGATGTCGGAGATGATCCGCATGGAGGGCTTGGGCGGATAGATGTAGGTGTTGCGGACCATGAACTCTTTGAGGATGTCGTTCTGGATGGTCCCAGCCAGTTTCTCCGGCGGCACACCCTGCTCCTCGGCGGCGACCACGTACAACGCCAGAATTGGCAGCACGGCGCCGTTCATGGTCATCGACACCGACACCGAGGACAGGTCGATCCCGTCGAACAATTGCCGCATGTCCAGAATGGAATCGATTGCCACACCGGCCATTCCGACGTCGCCTTGCACCCGCGGATGGTCCGAGTCGTAACCCCGGTGGGTGGCCAGGTCGAAGGCCACGGAAAGGCCCTTCTGACCCGCGGCCAGGTTGCGGCGGTAGAACGCGTTGGACTCCGCAGCGGTGGAGAACCCGGCGTATTGCCGAATGGTCCACGGCTGGTTGACGTACATCGTCGGGTAGGGCCCGCGCAGGAACGGCGGCTCCCCGGGGAAAGTGTGCAGCGGGTAGCCCTCGGCCTCGACGGCGCGACGGTCCGCCCCGATGTAAACCGGTTTGACGTCAATGCCTTCCGGCGTTTGCCACACCGACTCCTCGGGGGTGTACAGGTTGGCCTTGGCGGCCGCCTCCACGTGCTGTTGCACCGCCTCTTCGGTGGGCGGCTTGGTGGGGCGTTCGCCGTGCAGCGGTACGTCGGCGAAACTGCCGATCGAGGGAACGGTGGCGGTCATCTAGGCTCCCAACCGGGTCAGCAGTTCCGAAAGCGCTTCGACTGCATTGATTTTCGCGGTCAGATAATCGTCGGGCCGGTCTTGGGCCTCCCCCAGTGCCCGCTCCGGTCCGGCCAGGTACACACGCTCAACACCGGCGCTGCGCGCCGCGCGCACCACATCGCCCGCCTCGTCGGCGTAGCGCTTGTCGGTGCCGCAGATCACCGCGACGGTCAAAGAGCCGGCTTTCGCGACGGCATCGGCCACCCCCGCGGCGTCGACGGTGCCGGGGTTGACGGCCTCAATACCGCCCGAGGCCAACAGGTTTGTTGCGAACGTGGCGCGAATGTTGTGCTCGGCCAGTGGGCCCAACGGCAGTAGCAGCACTTGCGGCCGCTTGTCCTCCTTGGCCAGGTAGGCGTCCGACCGGTCGCGCAGCGCCTCGAACTCGGCGGCATAGCGCACCACGTGTCCGGCTCGGCCCAACGAGTCGCCCTGCGGCAGTGGGGGTTCACCCAGGTTCGGGAACTCGTTGACACCGGTGACCGCGATGCGCCGATGCGCGATGTCGTCCGCACGCCGCGCGGCGATCTCGCCGATCTGTCCGGCCAGCCAGTCGTGTGCTTCGGCGAAGCCACCGCGGGCTTCGATGGCCTGGAAGTGCTCCCAGGCCCGCTCGGCGAGCTCTTTGGTCAGGTCTTCGACGAACCATGACCCACCGGCCGGGTCCAGCACGCGGCCGACGTGGGACTCTTCCAGCAGCAGCAGCTGGGTATTGCGGGCGATCCGGCGGGCGAAGCTGGTCGCGGTTCCGGGCCACCCGCCGGGGATGGCCACGTCGAACGCGTACACCAGCACCGTGTCGGCACCACCGACTCCCGCCCCGAACGCCGCCAGCGTGCAGCGCAGCATGTTCACCCAGGGGTCGCGCTGGGTCATCATCGGCAGTGAGGTTTCGGCGTGCACGACCGCAGCGCCCCGGTCCGCGTCTCCCGCCACCTCGGCGACGCGCGCCCACAGCACACGAGCCGCACGCATCTTTGCCACGGTCATGAACTGGTCGTCATCGGCGGCCAGCCGGAAGCTGATCTGCCCCAGCGCATCACCGAGCGGCAGTCCGGATTCGATGAGCAGCCGAACGTAGGCCACCGCGGCCGCGATGGTGGCCCCGAGCTCCCACGCCGCTGTGGCGCCGAGATTGTGGAAAGCGGGTCCGTCGACGGTGATGGCCCGCACCCCTTGCTGGCCGGCCGCGCGGGCGGCGACGGCGACCACGTCCTCGATGGACGGGGCGTCGCGGTCGCTGAATGTCGCCGTCAGGGGGTCGGCGCCCAGGTCGATCGACACCTTCGCGCGCTGGTCGGCGTCCACCTCACCGGCCAGGGCCAGCAGAACGTCAGCGGCCTGCGGGTAGTGGGCGCCCGCGTCCAGGATCACCGGCGCCATGCTCAGGTACACGCCTTGGAGCAGGGCCCCGAGTTGATCGGGAGCCACACCGGAGTCCCCCACTCGGATGAGCAGCCCGCTCACGCCTTCGTTGAGCGCGGCCAGCAATGCGTCGTTTGCTTCGGCCGTAGCCAGCCCGGGCAGCGGGAACGCCTCGACGACTTTCCAGCCGGACTTGACGTCGCGCAATGCGTCGCCGCCGCGCACGAAGGGCCATTCGCCCGGCAGCGGCGCTTCGGGCAGCTCATCGAAGACCGTGTAGAGCGGCCGGATGGAAAAGCCGTCATACGTGGGGGTGTTGAGACGCTGTTCGGGCTCGTCGCCCAGTTCGGCTGGGTCGGTACGAGTGCTCTTGGCCAGCACCCCAGCTACCGCACTGCGCCAACGCCCGCGAACCTGTTCTAGGTCGGCGAGTTCGGGTACATCAATGGACACCGACTGCTCCTATTTTCGCAGCAAGGACACGTTGCTTCCGGCCTGCAATTTACTAATAAGGCTAGTTGATTGCGCACCCGGAATTTACCGCCCCGCCTGGCGTCCCGACGCCGCGGTGTGACAAGAAACGCCAGCCTAAGGACACAACACATTCATTTTCGCCCCGTACCCTTGAATGCCGTGACTGCCCCTGTCCTGTGCAAAGCCACCGGTCGGGCGCGCGAGTTCGCTGGCGCCCTCGGTGTGGCGGCGCGTCAGGTCTCCCGGCCACGGGTGGCGGGCTTCGTGGTAGGAATCACAGCCTTGGTCGCGGTGGCGTTGCTGGTTCCGCTGCCTACGGCAGTGCAGATGCGCGACTGGGCGAAAGCGGTGGGCCCATGGTTCCCGCTGGCGTTTCTCGGGGCGCACATCGTCGTGACCGTAGTGCCGGTGCCCCGCACGGCATTCACCCTGGCCGCCGGATTGCTCTTCGGCCCGGCACTGGGTATAGCGATCGCGGTGGGCGCCAGTACCGCGAGCGCGGTGATCGCGATGCTGCTGGTGCGGGTCGCCGGGTGGCGGTTGCACAGCCTGACGCGCCACCACGCGGTGCACGCACTCGACCAGCGACTGCGTGAGCGGGGCTGGCCGGCCGTCCTGTCACTGCGATTGATCCCGGCCGTGCCGTTCTCCGCGATCAACTACGCGGCCGGTGCATCCGCGGTCCGGGTTACTCCGTACCTGCTGGCCACCTTCGCCGGCCTGGTGCCGGGAACCGCGGCGGTGGTGATCCTCGGCGATGCGCTCACCGGCGCCGTCGACCCACGGCTTCTTGTGGTGTCGGTGTGCACCGGGGCACTCGGGTTCGCGGGCCTGCTATTCGAAATGCGGCATTATCGCCGTCAACCCGCTGGCTGAGCGGCTTGGATTCCCAACCGGCGCCGGCCCGCGTGGCCATGCTTGTGATCGGGGCGGCGTTGTGCCTGGTGGTAGCGGCATGGCCGTTGCTGGCCCGACGCCGCGCTACTCGGAGCACCTACAGCTGGCGACTGTCCGTCGTGGCGCTGTTCTGCGCGGCCGGCTTTGTCGCGGCCCTTTGGCTGCCGGCCAGGCTCGTCAAACCCGTACGGCCCCCCGTCGAACTGCCCCCGGCCAACGCCATCGGACCCGGCACCGCCATCGCGGTGACCTACGCCGACGGCAGCGGCGGCATGGGCTGCACCGCGGGCTTCCTGGTGCGCACGAATGCCGGTCAGACGGGCGTGCTCACCGCCGGTCACTGCAACAAGCCCGGTCAGGCCAGCACGGTGAGCATGAATGCGGGTTCGGATTCCTATCCGACGGTTGGCACGTTCAACCAGACGGTCAGCGAGGGCGCGCGCGGCGAAGATCACGATATCGGCCTCGTCGTGCTCGACTCCGACAAAGTCCCGCGGACCTCGGCCATCACCGGTTCGCTACCCGTCGCTGGTGTAGTGCGCGACCTGCGTATCGGCCAGCAGCTGTGCAAGTTCGGCATGAAGTCCGGCCAGGCCTTGTGCGGACAGATCACCGATATCACCGAGAGCAAGGTGGTGTTCTTGGCGGGCAGCCAGTGTGGGGATTCCGGCGGACCCGTCTACCTCATTCAGGATGACGGCAGCGTGGTCGCGGTCGGCATTCACATTCGCGGCGGGCGGCCCAACGACCCCAATCCCGGGTGCTCGATTCCGGCCACTTTCTCGGTCGCGGAGCTGGTGCAACCGTGGCTCGACGCGTGGGGACTCACGCTGGCGTCGCCGTGAGGCGCGAGCCGGTACGGCAATCTCGATGGGCACCGGCCGGCGAGATTGCCGCCATGGTTGCGGTCAGCACCCACAGCACAGCCGCCACGGCAATCTCGATGGACGCCGGCCGGCGAGATTGCCGCCATGGTTGCGGTCAGCACCCGAAGCACAGCCACCACGGCAATCTCGATGGGCACCGACGCCGACATTGCCGCCACGGTTGCGGTCAGCACCCGAAGCACAACCACCACGGCAATCTCGATAAGGCACCAGCGCCGAGATTGCGGCCACGGTTGCGGTCAGCACCCGAAGCACAGCCACCACGGCAATCTCGATAAGGCACCAGCGCCGAGATTGCGGCCATGGTTGCGGTCAGCACCCGCAGCGAGGACGGCCAGGCCCATTTGGCGCCGCCCGTCCCCACCCACCAACGACGAGCCGGTAATCCTGCAGGTCCGCGGCGGTTGCTGACGTGGTGTCAGCCCAGGGGCAAGGTCAGCTGGAATCGCGCACCACCGTCGTGCGCCAGACATACCAGCTCACCGCCGTGTGCCCGGGCCAGCGCGCGGGCGATGGGCAAACCCAGCCCGGCGCCGCCGTGGTCGCGGGCCCGTGCGGCGTCCAGGCGCACCAGCCGTTCAAAGATGCGCACGCGCTCGTCGTCGGGCACGCCGGGGCCGGTGTCGGTGACCGTCACCGCGGCAACGCCGCGATCGGCACTGAGGTCGACGGTGATCGAGCCCCCCTCGGGCGTATGCCGGCGGGCGTTGTCGAGCAGGTTGGACAGGATCTGCTCCACCCTGGTCGAGTCGACCACGGCGGCCAGTGCGTCCGGACCGGTCCGAGTCACCGTCACCTGCGGTGCCAACATCGCCGTCCGCTGGACTTCGGCGTCCACGAGGGCCGCTAGATCCGTGATCTGGCGATCCAGCGGAAGTCCGGCGTCGATCCGGCTCAGGTCCAGCATGTCGGCGACCAGTCGTCCCGCGCGTCGGGCGTCGGACAGCAGCAGGCTGGCGCGGCGGTACTGTCCGCGCGCCGCCGGGTCGGCGTCGTGCTGGTTGGCGCTGTTGACGAGTTGTTCCGCGGCGACCTGGATGCCCGCGATCGGGGTGCGCAGCTCGTGGGCGGCATCGACCAGGAACTGTCGGGTCGCCTCCTCGGCGCGCTGTGCCGCTTCCGCTGCCTGCCGCGCCTTCAATTCCGACGCCTCCAAGGCATCCAGCATTTCGTCGAAAGCGCTTGCGGCGCGGCCAAGTTCGGTATCGGCGCGCTGGGGTCGCAGGCGGCGGCCACGATCGCCGACCGCGATGTCTCTGGCCAACGCCGTGAGCCGGTCCAGTGGACGCAACGCCGCCCGGCTGACCGCGATCAGCAACACCGCGGCGACCACCAAGGTCGCCAGTCCGGCACCGATCATCAGTTGACGCAACTGGCGGGTCACCTGGGTGGTCTGGGTGGTATCGGCGACCAGAATCAACCGGGCACCGTCCGGCAACGGGTGCACGACCACCGTCGCGGTGCCGTTCATCGGCGGTGGGGGCGGCGGCGGACGAAGGCCCGGGACCGGACCGGGACCAGGACCGGGACCGGGACCGGGACCAGGACCGGGACCGTGATGGGGGCCCGGGCGTGGATACGCGGGCGGCGGCGGAACCGTGGGCCCCGCCTGGGTGTCCGGGCTGATCGACAAATCGCCGTATGTCGTGCCGTCGGCCATCACGAGCAGCGCGCGCACACTGCCGCCGTTGAGTTCGGCGGCAAGCAACTCGGGCGGCGTGTCGGCTGCGGCCAGCGCGTCAGCGCGGGACGTGGCGGCGACGAGTCGATCGTGCAGACTCCTGCGGGCCTGCAGACCCAGGCTGACGTCGATGACGACGCCCAGTACCACCAGCAACACCGCCAGTAGGGCCACCACCAGCAGCGTCACCCGCCACTGCAGCGACGGCGTCGGCGTCGTCGAGCCCTCGTCAGGTGTTGTCATGACAGTTGCGGTTGCAGTCGATAGCCGATGCCGCGGACGGTGTGCAGAATCCTCGGCCCGTGGGCCTCAAGCTTGCGTCGCAACCCGCTGATGTGCACCTGCACCAGGTTGGGATCGTAGGCGTCATAGCCCCACACGGCGTTGAGGATCTGAGACGCACTGACGATCCGACCACGTTGCTGCACAAGGAAATCCAGCAGCCGCAATTCAGTCGCGGTCAGCCCCAACGGATGTCCGGCGCGTGTCGCCACACCGGCATCCACGTCCAGCATCAGGTCGCCAACCTGAACCGCCCGTGGCATCCGCCCCCTACGACGCAACACCGCGCCCACCCGGGACACCAGTTCGGCGAGTTCGAACGGCTTGACCACATAGTCGTCAGCTCCGCTGTCCAGTCCGCGCAACCGGTCTGGCAGGCCGTCGCGGGCGGTGATCATGACGATGCCAATGTCACCCCACCCGCGGATCACGTCAATGAGCGCAAAGCCGTCACGCCCCGGGAGCATCACGTCCAGCACCACCAGATCAGGCCGGAAACCGTCCAGATCTTCTTCCAATCGCTCTCCGTCGCAACGGGTTTCGGTGTGGTATCCGACGTCGGTCAAGGCTTCGCTGACCATTTCGCGGATGGTCTCGGAGTCCTCGACCACCAGCACCCGCGGTGTTCCCACACTGAACTGAGCGGCGCGGCTCATGACCTCATTCTTCAACGTGTAGCCCCGAATCACGCGTAAGCGCGCTAGTTTCTTCGAATGACCACTGCCCGAACCACCGATCCGTCGCCACCACCCGCGCCTGGGCCGCGCCATTCCACCGGTGTCGTGATCGCTGCGGCAGTGGGAGGCTTGGCAATTGGCGCACTCGCCGTTTTCGCGGTCACCGGGGTCACCTTCAAATTCCGCGTCGAACTTCCCCCGCCGCCCTACCCGGCGTCGCTGTCGACACCTCCGCCGTCCAACCTCCCGGCCCCACCCACCGCGGCCTGCAACCAACCAACGCCCACGTCGAGCCCCGCGATCACGGTGCCACCGCCGCCAGCGCCGCCACCCATCCCCTGAGACCCCCTGAAATCTTCAGCTTTTCTTCAACTAAGGCTCCTACCTTCGCGGTTGTCATCAACCAACGACGTGAGGAGCCGTATGACCTCCGACGAATCCAAGACCGCTCCCGACTCGGCGCCCGCGGCACCCGTCGCTACCGCTGAGCCGGTGACAGCCCAACCGACCGCCAAGCGCCGTCATTCCACCGGCATCGTGGTCGGCGCCGGACTGGTGGGCGGTCTCGTAGGTTCGCTGTTCACCGCGGCGGCTGCCGTGTTCTTCTTCACTTTCGCCGGCCCGCCCGGGCCGCCGCCACACCATGGACCCGGTGGACCGGCCGCTCATCTCGGCTTCGGTCCGCCGGGACCCCCGCCTGGGCCGATGGTGGGTCCCAACGGGCCGGGCTTAGGCATGGGGCCCATGGGTCCAGGCCACCGCGGGTTCCCGCCGCCGCAGTTCCCGGGCGGTCCCCCACCGCAGGGCGGCCCGCAGGGTGGGCCCGGTGCGCCGGGGGCCCCGCAGCAGGGTGGGCCGGGCCAGACGCCGGCATCGCCATCGCCTAGCCCGTCACCGGCCCCGCCGAGGTAACCACCGCACGGTCCCGCCGCGGTCGCGAAGCATCGCGGCCGCGGCGGCCGCGTCTGCTCTAGGTCTGGTCCGGTCCCTTCACGGTCATGACCGTGAACAACGCAAGGAACGACGCCGCCGGAAGCGCGGTGACCGTGAAATCCCGAGCGCGGACGTGCGCCGCGACCGCCAGGACGAAGTACAAGGTCAACATCGCCGTCGTCAATCGCGCCAAGGCGGGGAAACGATAGACCGACAGCAACCCGATCGCCGACGCAGCCTTGGCCACCGGCATGACCGGGCGCACGGTCTCGGGCACGTCCAGTCGATCGAGAAGGTCTTTGATCGGAGTCAGCGGGATCGCACACGCCACGGCGTCGCCGGCCTGAAACGCCGCCAGCGCTGCATAGGTCTTCGGTGACGTTAGAGCGCTCATATCGAAAACCTACCGATTCAGGCCCTGCGGCGGACCGTACGGCCCTGGCTGTCCCGGCTGCGCCGGACGCCCTGGCTGCGCACCATGCGCACCGTAGGAGCTCGGCGGGCCCTGCGGGCTGGGCGGGCTCGGCGGGCTGGCCGGGCTCGGCGCCCGAACCGCCGGGCTTGGGCTCGGCGGACTCGCCGGGCTGGGCGGGACTGCCAGCGGGCCGTCCACCGGTTGGCGGGCTATCGCCTCGGCCTTGGCCACCGCTTGGGCGATGGTCGGGTCGCTCTCGGTGGAGAACCAGTCGGCGACATCGGCGTCGTCTTCGGCGGCCGAGTGCTTCGGCACGTCTTCGACCGGGGACGGCTCGAAGCGGAACACGCCGTCTTCGCCGGGCTTGCCCAAAAGGCGAGTGAACCCTTGTAGTGCGGCGTTGAAATCGCTGGGAACGACCCAGACCTTGTTGGCGTCGCCGCGCGCCATCTCGGGCAGCGTCTGCAGATACTGGTAGGCCAGCAGCTCCGGGGTCGGACGGCCGGCCTTGATCGCGGCGAACGTCTTCTCGATGGCCTTGGCCTCACCCTGCGCGCGCAGGTAAGCCGCGGCGCGCTCACCCTGGGCGCGCAGCATCCGGGACTGGCGGTCGGCCTCGGCGGACAGGATCGCGGCCTGCTTGGCGCCCTCGGCGGCCAGAATCTGGGCTTGCTTCTGCCCCTCGGCCTGCTTGATCTGCGCTTCGCGGGTGCCCTCGGCGGTCAGGATCATTGCCCGCTTCTCCCGGTCCGCCTTCATCTGCTTTTCCATCGAAGCCTGGATGGACGGCGGCGGGTCGATGCTGCGCAGTTCCACCCGCGCCACCCGCAGCCCCCACCGGCCGGTCGCTTCGTCGAGCACGCCACGCAACTGGGCGTTGATCTGGTCACGCGAAGTCAAGGTCTGCTCGAGGGTCATGCCGCCCACCACATTGCGCAGCGTGGTGGTGGTCAGCTGCTCGACCCCGACGATGTAGTTGCTGATCTCGTACACCGCCGCCTGCGGATTGGTGACCTGAAAGTAGACGACGGTGTCGATGTTGAGGGTCAAGTTGTCCTCGGTGATCACCGGTTGCGGTGGAAACGACACGACGCGTTCACGCAGGTCCACCCGGGCGCGGACGCGATCAAAGAACGGCACCAACAACGTCAGTTGCCCGCTGACGGTGCGGCTGTAGCGACCCAGCCGCTCGATCACCGCGGCCTCAGCCTGCGGGATCAAGGCAACCGACTTGGCCACCACGATGATCGCGAATATCACGACGATGGCCAGCAAAACTAAGCCCGCAACCGCACCTTCCACCGGGATTCCTTTCTCGAGCCGTTATGGCGCTTGGATGACTGCTAACCGTTCCTGAACACCACCGCGGTGGCACCGTCGATATGCACGACGGTGACCGACTCGCCAGGCTCGTAGACATCACCTTCGTTGAGCGGCCGGGCCGTCCAGATCTGACCGTCGAGCTTCACCTGGCCCTCGTCGCGGGCGACCCGGTCGAGTACCAACGCGCTCTTACCTTCGAGCGCCTTGATACCCATCACCGCGCCCTTGCCGGAGAGTCGGTGCCGCAATGGCGGGCGGACCAACGTCAGCATCAGAACCGACACGATGAGAAAGACCACACCGTCGGCCCACGGCGGCCAATCCAACAGCCAGCTGCTGCCGGCCGCGGCCAGCGCGCCGCCGCTGAGCATCAACAGGAACATGTCGCCGGTGAGTGCCTCAGCGCCGGCAAGCACCAACGCTGCGATCAGCCAGATCAGCGCCACGGGCATGGGCACAGAATACGCGTGATCCGCCACAACGTCGGCGAACAACTACACTGCGACATCATGTGGTGTCCGAGTGTTTCGCTGTCGATGTGGGCCAATGCCTGGCTCGCGGGCAAGGCCGCGCCCGACGACGTCCTGGATGCGTTATCACTCTGGGCGCCAAGGCAATCGGTCGCCGCCTACGACGCGGTCGCCGCGGGGCACACCGGGCTGCCGTGGCCCGATGTCAACGACGCCGGAACGGTTTCACTCTTGCAGACCCTGAGAGCGGCGGTCGGGCGACCGCCGTCGTCGGCATTTGGGGCGATCAATGTGGTGCTGCCCGTACCTGGCGACGTGCGCGGACTATGCGCGGGAACACAGTTCGAACAGGACGCACTCGCTGCGGGCGAGGCGGTGATCATCGCCAATCAGGCCGACCCCAGCACCGCGATCGGTCTGGTTCCGGAGTTCTCCTACAGCGACGTCGACGCGGACGAGACCGTCGATACTGATGACGCGGCGTCACCCGAACTGTGTGCGCTGACTTGGATGGTGTACTCGCTGCCCGGCGTGCCGGTGCTGGTCCACCACGAACTCGGGGATGCCGAATTCGCGTTGCGGTCAGCGGTGCGTTCGGCCGCCGATGCATTGAGCGCACTGGGTCTGGGCTCGGCCGGAGGCGGTATCGACAACCCGCGCGGCTTGGTTGAGCAGATGCTGGAATCGCTGCGGCAGCACCGGATCCCCGACCACGCGCCGTCGCGCGCGCTGCGGGTGTTAGAGAACGCCGCACACGTGGACGCGATCATGGCGGTCAGCGCCGGGATGAGTCAGCTCCCGGTGGGAACCCGGTCGCTGTCCGAAGCCGAACTTGCCACGGACGCGCTGCGACCGCTGGCGGGGGTGGTGCGTTCGGCGCGCATGGCCGCGGTCAGCGCGATCCTGCACTCGGCATGGTCGGACTGACGATCCTCGTCAGACGGCATCTCGCCGCGCACAGTGCGGCGGACGACAAGGCTCCCCGTTGACGCTGGCCAGACATCCCGGGGTCGGGTCGGGGTCGGGGACCCTGTCTGGCGCACGGCCGCAACGGAGTTCGTCGATCAAACTTGCGGCCAGCCGGGCGAAACGCCGATCGGCATTGGGAGTACTGGCGCGGGCCAGGGCGATGCCGGCAGCCTCGGCCTGGGTTCGCAATTCCTCGTCGAGGTCCCACACCACCTCGATATGGTCGGCGACGAACCCGATCGGGCAGACGATCACCGCCTTGACACCTTTGTCGGCAAGAGTCGTCAGATGGTCGCCCACGTCGGGCTCCAACCAGGGCACCTGCGGCGGACCCGAGCGCGACTGCCACACCAGGTCGTAATCGGAGTAACCGGCAGCTGTCGCGACAAGCCTTGCGGCATAAGCGACTTGGCGGCTGTACAGGTTCGGGCCGCAGCGGGCGTCGGCGGCCACCGGGATGGAATGGGCGGTGAACACCAACCGGGCCACATCTTTCTGCCCGGCGGGCAGTTCGCGGGCGGCCGCCGCGACGGCGTCGGCGAACATCTCCACGAACAGCGGGTGGTCGAAGTAGGTGCGAAGTTTGACCAACTCGGGCGCGTTCGGCCCGGCCGCACGGCGCGCCCGCGCGATGTCCTCGACGTATTGGGTGCAGCTGGAGTACCCACCCCACGCCGACGTGGCGAAGACAGCGGCACGTTGAATACCGTTGTCGCGCATAGCTATAACGGCATCTTCCACGTACGGCTCCCAGTTGCGGTTGCCGAAATACACCGGCAGATCCTGCTCGGCCTCCAACTGAGCGATCAGTGCGCGGTTGATGCCGTTGATCGGTGACACCCCACCGAAGTGCAGGTAGTGCTCGGCGACGGCATCGAGCCGTTCCGGTGGCACACCGCGACCCCGGGTGACGTTCTCCAGAAACGGTCGTACCTGCTCGGGTCCCTCTGGCCCCCCGAATGACAACAGCAGGATGGCGTCAAATATCACTGAACTCCATTGCGCCGTGACGCACCGCTACAGCAACTGGGTGTGGGCTCCGCCGTCGGCGAAGATGATGTCGCCCGTGGTGGCCGGCAGCCAATCGGACAGCAGTGCACACACTGTCTTGGCCACCGGCGTCGGATCCTTCATGTTCCAGCCGATCGGAGCGCGCTGATCCCAGCCTTCTTCAAGAAGCTGGATCTGGGCGCCGGCCTCCTCGCCGAGCGCGCCGCCGACGATGGCGGCCATGGCCAATGTCCGAATGGGGCCAGCTGCAACAAGATTCGAGCGCACCCCGACCTTCCCGGCTTCGCGGGCCACGAACCGGTTCACCGATTCCAGCGCGCTCTTGGCGACCGTCATCCAGTTGTAGGCCGGCATGGCGCGGCTGGGGTCGAAGTCCATGCCGACGATCGAGCCACCGGGATTCATGATCGGCAGCAGCGCCTTGGCCAGCGACGCATACGAATACGCCGAAATGTGAATGCCCTTGGAGACGTCCTCGTAGGGCGCATCGAAGAACGGGTTGATGCCCATCCCGGTTTGCGGCATGAAGCCGATCGAGTGCACCACACCGTCGAGCTTGTTGCCTTCACCGATCACGTCGGTGACCCGCTGAGCCAAGGTGTCCAGGTGTTCTTGGTTCTGCACGTCGAGCTCGAGCAGCGGCGCCTTCTCCGGCAACCGGTCCACAATGCGCTGGATCAGTCGCAGCCGGTCAAACCCCGTCAGCACCAGTTGGGCGCCCTGCTCCTGCGCCACGCGGGCGATGTGGAACGCGATCGACGAGTCGGTGATGATCCCGGTGACCAGGATCCGTTTGCCCTCTAGCAGTCCTGCCATACCTTTATCCGTCCCAATCTTCTGGTTAGTGGCCCATGCCCATGCCGCCGTCCACCGGGATCACCGCGCCGGCGATATAGCTCGCGTCCTCGGATGCGAGGAAGCTGACTACACCGGCGACCTCCTCCGCGGTGCCGACCCGCTTGGCGGGGATGAACTCCAGCGCCCCGGCCTGAATCCGCTCGTCCAGTGCGCGGGTCATCTCGGTGTCGATGTAACCCGGCGCCACCACGTTCGCGGTCACACCGGCCTTGGACAATTCTCGGGAGATCGAGCGAGCCATGCCGATCAGTCCGGCCTTGGAGGCGGCGTAGTTGGCCTGGTTGCCGATGCCCCACATGCCCGAGACCGAACCGACGTAGATGATGCGGCCGAAGCGCCGGCGCTGCATGCTGCGCGAGGCGCGCTGGGTCACCCGGAACGCCCCCGTCAGGTTCGCGTCGATGACCTTCTGGAACCGCTCCTCGGTCATCCGGATGAGAAACGCGTCCGCCGAGATGCCCGCGTTGGACACCAGCACCTCGACCGGGCCCTGATGCTCTTCGACCTCCTTGAAGGCGCGGTCGACGGCTTCGGTGTCTGTGACGTCGCACACGACGCCGAACAGCCCATCCGGCGCCCCGGAGCCGCGGTGCGTCACGGCCACCTTGTGGCCGTCCGCGGCGAGCCGCTGTGCGATCGCCAGCCCGATCCCCCGGTTTCCACCGGTGACCAGCACTGAACGGGATACGAATGCGGGTTTGCCGCCGTTCTTTGCGGCGGCGTCGGTAGTTGCTTCAGTGGCTGATTCAGTCACCCCGCCAACCTATCGCCTCATCGGGATTTCACTGCAATCGGCTCCGCTCCCTAGGATTGAAACTCAATGGGGGATTTGTCGACGCGTCTTCGGACATTGCAGTCGCGCGTCGCAACGCTGTTCGCAGCTTGCGGAGCGGGCCTGTTCGTGCTGCTCCTACTGCGTAACCGGGACCTGTTTACCCGGGCGATCTACGAGGCCGGGGACCCCGCCTCGAACTCGATGCTCACCATTGAGGCCAAGCACTTCGAGCTGCTGACGGGGCACTACTCCCGGGTCGGGTTCCACCACCCGGGCCCGGCGTACTTCTATATCCAGGCCGTCGGTGAGTGGTTGTTCCACGACGTCCTGCACATCGTTCCGGCTGCCTACAACGGGCAGGTGATCGCGATCATGGCGCTCAACGCGGCGCTGCTCGCGGGCGCACTGACGGTCCTCTATTCCTGGCTTCGGTCGGCGACGGCCGTGCTGGCCGCGGCCGGGGTGATGCTTATCTTCCTCGCCGAGCACAGCCAGCTGGTCTGCTCGACCTGGATACCGCACGCGTGCTTCGCGCCGTTCCTGCTACTGCTCTTCGCAGGGGCCTCGGTCGCCGCCGGCCGGCTGCGGCACCTGTGGATCATGGTGTTGGCCGGCAGCCTGCTGGTACATGGGCACGCGGAGTTTCTGGTCCTGGTCCCGGTACTGGCCTTAGCCGTACTGATTCCGCAGCGGCGCAACCTGCTGTCTCATCGCCGTGAGGTACTGATCGCGACGGGTGTGCTGGCGTTGTTCCTCACACCGATCGTGCTCAACGAGATCCTGCACTGGCCGGGCGAGATCGCGAAGTACATCACCTACGGCCACCGCGCCCCGAACCCACCGCTGGACGCGGCACGGTTTGTCGTCCAGTTCTGGGGCACCAAGCCCCTGCCGGGCACCGCCTTCATGATCGCCTTGTTTGCCGGGACTTTCCTGCTGGTCCGCGCCCTGCCGAAGGCTCAAGCGCGCGACTACGGCCGTCGCCTCTGGTGGGTGACCGTCGCGGGGACCGGCTTGTTCGGTTTCTACTCCTGGTACGGGGTGGACCAGCTCCATGCCTCATATATCGGAACCTTCTCCTTCGCGCTGCCGCTGGCATTGCTCATGCTCGGCTCGTCGGCGCTGGTGGTCCTCATTTCGGCGCAACGTCAGGTGTGGCTGCGGCGCCTACCGGTCGTCGCGGCCGCGTCGGCTCTCGTCGTCGGGCTCTGGATGGCCTCTACCTCCCCGGCCCTGCACCGGGACCACGATGACCTCGCCGGGGTCCCCGCGGCCCTGACCTACCTGAACGCCCACGCGCACGGCCGGCCGATCCTGTTGGAGACGCGCACCGACGAATCGTGGGCCGACGCGCTGGCACTGGCGTTAGCCATCAGCCGTGACGGCAAGCGCGCGTGTCTGACTCAGGACCGCTGGCGGCTGCGGACCACGCCGGAGTTCATGTGCAATTCCCAAGACCTGGCGCGCGGCGCGCGGTTCACCCTCAGCAGGGTGCTCCCGGTCCCACCGGGCTCGCCGATCGTGCTGAATCTCAACCCCATTCCGGCGTCGTATCCGCCCTCGGCGGTCATCGCCCGCGACTGACGGTCACGGCTCAAGGGTCGGGAGCATCAGGGGAAGCTAGGTGCAAACGACAGCTTGCGGCGCGGCCGCGGAGCGTCGACCCGCTAGGTAGGCAGCCGGCGGTTGATCAGCAACGCCGCGATGCCCGCCAGGGCCAGGACCACCGCACCCAGCCGCAGCCAACCGGTGCTCGCATCACCCTTGATGGTCTCGTAGCCGATCTGCTGTTGCAGCGACGAGTAGACGGCCTTCAACTCCGCCAGCGTGGCGGCGTTGTAGGAGTTCCCTCCGGAGAGCTGGGCGACCTTTTTCATCGTTTCGTCGTCGACGGGCACCGGCTGGCGTTGGTCGTTGATCTCGACGTAGCCGTACGGGGTGCCGAATGAAATGGTCGAGATGGGCACGCCCTGGTCCTTGGCGGTGCGCGCGGCGGTGTAGGCGCCCTTGGGGTTGTCCGGGTTGGTCGGCA
Source organism: Mycobacterium intermedium (assembly GCF_002086275.1). GTDB lineage: Bacteria > Actinomycetota > Actinomycetes > Mycobacteriales > Mycobacteriaceae > Mycobacterium > Mycobacterium intermedium. The sequence goes on from NZ_MVHT01000060.1 coordinate 23,611, forward strand.
TCGTTTCTTTGCCGTCGGAGAACAGCACGATGCGCGCCGGCGGCGGAGTGTCGCCCCCGCCGATCACCGCGCCGACGGTGGCGATGGCTTGCAGTGCCGTGAAGATGGCCTCGCCAGTGGCCGTCCGGTCGGCGAACTGCAACTTGTCCAGGGCGGCCTTGGTCGCCTCTCGATTGGTAGTCGGTGACACCAACACCGTCGCGGTACCCGCGTAAGCGATCAAGCCGAGGTTGATGCCGGGGGTCAGCTCGTCGGCGAACTGTTTGGCGGCTTCCTGCGCGGCCGCCATCCGGTTGGGCGCGACGTCGGTGGCACGCATCGACTGCGAGACGTCGATCACCAGCATCACCACCGCACGGTTGCGTGGGATGCGGACGTCGTTGGTAGGGCCGGCCATCGCGATGGTGAACAGCACCAGCGACAGCGTCAGCAGGATCGCCGGAATGTGCCGCCACCGCGAAGGTCGCTTGGGCGCAACGCTTTCCAGCAACTCCATGTTGGCGAACCGCAGCATCCGCTTCTGGCGCGACAGCTGCAGCACCACGTACAGGATGATGAGCGCGACGATGACCAGCAGGAAAAGGAAGAACCAGGAGTGTTCGAAGCCGGACAGCGTCATCGGCCCGAGCAGCGGCAAGTTCATCGGCGCCCCGCCATTGCTCCGCGCCGGCGGGAAGCGACGAAGCGCACGATGTCGCCAATCCAGTCGCGGTCGGTCCGCAGCGACATGAGGGATGCGCCGCAACCTCGGATGGTGCGCGCGACCTCGGCGCGGTGCGCTGCCGCGGCCTTGGCGAAGTCAGCCTGCAGCTGCTCGTCGATGGTGAACTCGCGGGTCACCCCGGACTCGGCGTCCTGCAGTACCACATCGCCGATGTCCGGCAGCTCGACGTCGCGGGGGTCGAGCACCTCGATGGCCAGCACTTCATGGCGGGCAGAGATCGCGCGCAGCGGACGCATCCAGTTGATCGGCCCGAGGAAGTCGCTGATGATCACCGCCATCCCACGACGGCGCTCCGGCCGGCGCAGCGCGTCGATGGTCGCCGCCAGATCGCCGCGCACACCGGTCGGCGCCTGGGGTGTGGTCGCGATGGTGCGCAACATCGTGTGCACATGCTGACGGCCAGAGCGCGCCGGCACCCGGGTTGTGATGGCGCCGTTGGAGACCAGCGCGCCCAGCCGGTTGCCGCCACCGACGTTCAGCACCGAGATGGCCGCCGCGGCCGCCACCGCCAGGTCTCGTTTCTCACAGACGGCGGTGCCGAAGTCCAGGCTGGCCGACATGTCGACCACCAGCCACGTCTCCAACTCCCGGTCGGCGATCATCTGCCGGACGTGTGGGTGGGTGGTGCGCGCGGTGACCGCCCAGTCCATCCGGCGGACGTCGTCGCCAGGCTGGTAAAGCCGCGACTCCCCCGGCTCCGAACCGGGTCCTGGGATCAGGCCCAGGTGATCGCCGTGCAGAATGCCGTCGAGTTTGTGCCGGACCGTCAAGTCCAAAGTCCGCAGTGCCGCAGACAGCTTGGGGTCGTCGATGTTGCCGCGCAACATCGACGGCGGAGGGATTGTAGCCGCGGGGTTCCCCGCGGGAGGACCAGTTTCTGTCACCGGCCCGCCGTGGCACCCTGCATCACCGGAGCAACCGAATGCCCTTGCTGCGGAACGGCATTCACCTGAGGCAAGGCGACCGTCTGCATGACGCGGTTGATCACGGTCTCCGCGGTGATCTCGTCGGCGAGGGCGTCGTAGGTGAGCACCAGGCGGTGGCGCAGCACGTCGGGAATGACGTCGATGATGTCCTGCGGAATGACATAGTCGCGCCCGCGTACCAGGGCCAGCGCGCGGGAGGCCGCGATGATGCCCAGGGAGGCACGCGGTGACGCGCCGAACGCGATCCAGCTCTTGACGTCGTTCATGCCCAACTGCTCGGGGTGACGGGTCGCGGTGACGACACGCACCACGTAGTCGACCAGCGCGTGGTGCACGAAGCTGTTGGCCGCGACGTTCTGCAGGCGCAGCAGGTCGCCGGTGTTCAGGATCTGCTTGGCCGTGGGCGGGGTGACGCCCATGCGGTAGATGATCTCGCGCTCCTCCTCGGGCGAGGGGTAGCCGACGTTGATCTTGAACAGGAAGCGGTCACGCTGGGCTTCCGGCAGCGGGTAAACGCCCTCCTGCTCGATCGGGTTCTGGGTGGCCATGACCAGGAAGGGGTTGGGCAGCGGGAACGTCTTGCCGCCGATGGACACGTGACGTTCGGCCATGACCTCGAGCAGGGCCGACTGCACCTTGGCCGGCGCGCGGTTGATCTCGTCGGCGAGCAGGAAGTTGACCACCACCGGTCCGAGTTCGGTGTCGAACTCTTCTTTACCCTGCCGGTAGATGCGGGTACCGATGATGTCGGTGGGCACCAGGTCAGGCGTGAACTGGATACGAGCAAACGTGCCGCCGACCACGCGGGCAAAGGTCTCCACAGCCAGCGTCTTGGCCACACCGGGAACACCCTCGAGAAGCACGTGGCCCTTGGCCAGCAACCCCACGAGCATCCGCTCCACGAGCTGGTCCTGGCCCACGATGATCCGTTTGACCTCGAAGATCGCCCGCTCGAGGGTGTGTACCTCGGCAGCCAACCCGTCGGCGCTACCTACATGCGCCTCCTGGGTCGGAGGGGCTGCATGCCCACCCGGACCCGGGTAACCGCCACCTGCTGTTGTCATCAACAACCCTCCACGCTCGATCAGACACGACTGCTTGACGCTCAAAATCGCGGGGCAGCGACGTGCCCGCGTTCAACTATTCCAGGAGTCCTGGGTTCCGTCGACGTTGCGGTCGCCCGCAACCGAAGCCCGGACCTGCCCTAGTAGTCGATGATCCTAGTCACGAAAGGCGTCATTCCGCCTTTGCGAACCGGACTGATGGTGACTTTGCCAGCGCTTCCAGACGCCTCCAACATTTGGCCATTGCCCAGGTACAACGTGACGTGCTGACTGCCGTTAGGCCCGTAGAAGATCAGATCGCCACGCCTGGCCTGGGAGGGCGGAACGTGCTTGCCGAAGTTGTACTGGTCTCCGGAGAACCTCGGGATCAACACGCCGACCCCGGCAAAGGCGTACCGCATCAGCCCCGAGCAGTCGAAGCCGACGGTGTTCGCCCCCGAATCGACGCCCTTGCTGGGGCCGTCCAGCGATCCGCCGCCCCACGAGTACGGGACGCCCATTTGTGATCCCGCCCGGCGAATCACGTACTCGATGGCCTGTGGCGCGTTGGCCCGGGGGATTCGGCTGGGGCTGGTGTTGCCGGCCGCGGCGGCTGGCGCGGCCGTGCCGCCCAGGTTGATGCCCAGCCCGCTGAGAAACTGCTTACCCAGATCGAGCGTCGTCTGGGTGGCCTGAGCGGTGGCCTGCAACGAGGCGTTGGCCACCGCGAGCGGGTCGCCAGGAGCGCCCGCACTGATGGCTGCCGGCAGGGTGGGGTCCCACTCGCCGGGGTCCGCCCCGGCGGGAGCGGCCAGAGATGCCAGCAGCCCGGTCACCAGGGCGGTGATCCAGGCCAGGCTGACTAGTCGAAATCGCTTGTGGCGCATAGCCCCTCGTTCAATACTCGATATAGCGGACCACGAAGGGCGTCATGCCGCTGGTGCGCACCGGCGCAACGCGCACCTTCAATCCGATGTCTGGCGCCTCGAGCATCTGACCGTCGCCGAGGTAGATCGTCACGTGCTGACTTCCGCCCGGGCCGTAGAAGATCACGTCGCCGCGGCGCATCTGCGAGCTCGGGATCTTGCGGCCCATGTTGTACTGCGAACCCGAGTAGTGCGGCAGCTTGATGCCCACCCCGGCGAACGAGTACAAGACCAGACCCGAGCAGTCGAAGCCGACGATGCCGGCGCCGGAGTCGATCCCTTTACTAGGGCCTGCGGCGTTGCCGCCACCCCAGGAGTAGGGCACCCCGATCTGGGACATGCCGCGGCGGATCACGTACTCGGATGCCTGCCGCCCGTAAACCCGCGGAATCCGGGTGCGGTAGGCACCCGCCGGGGCGTTGGTGATACCGGTGTCGTCGGGCTTGAGGATGCCCAGCGACTGTAGGAATTGCTTCCCCATTTGGGCGGTGACCTGCGCCGACGTCGCCGAGTAGCCCAGCACCTGGTTCACCACGGCGATCGGGTCGCCCGGGATGTTGGCACTGGGAATCTGCGGCAGGGTCGGGTCCCAGCCGTCCCACCGGCGACCGCCGCCCGGGCCGTTTCCGGAATCCCACATGTCCGGTGGCGTGCCCTGCCCGCCGGCCGCTTGCCAGGCGACGAGTCGCGCCGTGTGCAGCTTGGCTTCGGCTTCGTCGCGCTCAGCGGCTGCCCGGTTGACTTCCTCGCGCTGTGCGTCGAACTTGCGCTGGGTGTCAACCAGAGCCGCGGCGGCAGCGTCTTGGCTGTCCTTCGCGTCGGCGGCCGCCTGGTCGGCCTTTTGCTTGGCAGCGCGCGCCACCGATTCCTTGTTGACCTGTTCGGTCCGGACCCGCCGCAAGTTCGCCATGACCGCTTCGGAACTCGCGGTCAGGGCCCGGGTTGCAGTTGCGGCGGCGATGACATCGTCGGGGCTCTCGGCCGTCAGCAGGCCGTCCGCCGGTCCGTTCATGTAGGTGGCCACCGCGAAGGTGTTGAACCTCTGTTGTGCGGCGGCGATCGCGGCGTTGGCGTCGTGGACCGCCTGCTGGCTCGCCTCGAGCTCACGCTGGGCGGCCTCGGCGTTTTCCCGGGCGGTCTCCACGGCGACCAGCGCCTTGTTGACGGCCTCCTGCTCAGCCTGGACGGCTGCCGCGAGGTCTTCCAACCGCTGGTTTGCTTTGGCGACGTTGGCGATCAGAACCGCGATGGTGTTCGACGTGGGATCGGCGTTGGCGACCAACCCGGGCGTGCACAACAGCAAAACGGCACTCAACACCGACGGAACCACGGGACGAAGCAACCTGGCGGCCGGTCGCATCGAAGCGCGTCGGGGGGTGCGTCTCATCGACTTCGGTCTCCTACGGCTCAACGCGGACACAAGGTGCCAGCCACTAGGGCTTTCGCTGCAAATGGGATAGACATCACAAGCATCATTTGCACCGTACGTCACACAAGACGCTATTGAAACTTTAGAACTACACGCTTGTAAGAAGAATTAATGTGACCGAATGGTGACCTGACGCGTTTGCCAAAATGAGATGAACCCGTTACTCAGCAACGGGTTTGACGCCGCGTTTGTGCGGCTAGACGTCCTGCCGGGGCTCTTCGGCCGACCGTTCCGAAGTGACCGTTGACGTTGCTGGTTGCAGGCTACGACGCCGCATGAACCGGGCTCCGACGGCCGCCGCGAATACCCCAATCAGCAAAACAATGGTGAGTACGTCCCAAGGAAACTCGGGCGTGTTGAGCTCATTCAAGAAATTTTGTGCCGACTGGACCGGATTGCCGGTTTTTGAATGGTCCTCCCCGGCTTCCAATGTGACCCGTGGAAACACGGAACTGTAGCTGCCGACGTAGCTGGGGCTGAGCGTCAGCACGGTGGAGTCCGGATAGTCGGCGCCGACGACGGTGGAGATGTCCCGCAGCGGCGTGTCGTTCGGAGGATTGTGGTCGAGCAGCACGATCTTGAGATTGATGTGCTCGTCCTGGGCGCGATGGACCACCTCGAGCAGTCCGGGCTTGGCCTCCGGTGGCGCACTGACACCCGTCGCCGCCACCTCGGTCTTGATAGCGTCGATGTCGACGTCTTGGGGAATGTAGGCCGGCAGGAACGGGATCGTCTGCGGTCCTTGCCCGGTCATGCCTTGCCCGGTCATGGTGGCCCCTTTCTCCCAGCTCCCGAGTGCTGCACCAGGAGCACCGTACGCGACTTCGGACATTGGACTTCCAACACGCGTCGATCCCGACAAGACTGGAAGCGATGGGCCCCTCATTGCAGGACAAGCGTACTGTTAAAGTGGCACCGCACCGCCGACACGGCCCGTCGACGGTAGAACTTAATCCTCGGGAGTTGATGTGACTAGCAAGAGTTCGGTCAATTCGTTCGAAGCCCGCAACACCCTCACGGTGGGCGACAAGAGTTACGAGATCTACCGTCTCGATGCCGTCCCCCAAACCAAGAAACTCCCCTACAGCCTCAAGGTGCTGGCCGAGAACCTGCTCCGCAACGAAGACGGCAGCAACATCACCAAGGACCACATCGAGGCCATCGCGAACTGGGACCCCGACGCCGAGCCCAGCGTCGAGATTCAGTACACGCCCGCCCGCGTCGTGATGCAGGACTTCACCGGCGTGCCGTGCATCGTCGACCTGGCCACCATGCGCGAGGCCATCGCCGATCTGGGCGGCAACCCCGAGAAGGTCAACCCGTTGGCCCCCGCCGACCTGGTGATCGACCACTCCGTGATTGCCGACCTGTTCGGCCGAGCCGACGCCTTTGAGCGCAACGTCGAGATCGAATATCAGCGCAACGGCGAGCGCTACCAGTTCCTGCGCTGGGGCCAGGGCGCGTTCCAGGACTTCAAAGTGGTTCCACCGGGCACCGGCATCGTGCACCAGGTCAACATCGAATACCTCGCGCACGTGGTGATGACCCGTGACGGTCTGGCCTACCCGGACACCTGTGTGGGCACCGACTCACACACCACCATGGTCAACGGCCTTGGCGTGCTGGGCTGGGGTGTGGGCGGCATCGAGGCCGAGGCGGCCATGCTGGGCCAGCCGGTTTCGATGCTGATCCCCCGGGTCGTCGGGTTCAAGCTCACCGGCGAAATCCAGCCGGGCGTCACCGCCACCGACGTAGTGCTCACCGTCACCGAGATGCTGCGCAAGCACGGCGTCGTCGGCAAGTTCGTCGAGTTCTACGGCGAGGGGGTCGCCGAGGTGCCGCTGGCCAACCGCGCCACGCTGGGCAACATGAGCCCAGAATTCGGTTCCACCGCAGCGATTTTCCCGATCGACGACGAGACCATCTCATACCTGCGCTTCACCGGGCGCAGCGAGGAGCAGGTGGCTCTGGTGGAGGCCTACGCCAAGGAGCAAGGCCTGTGGCACGATCCCGAGCACGAGCCGAAGTTCTCGGAGTACCTCGAGCTCGACCTGTCCACGGTGGTGCCGTCGATCGCCGGCCCGAAGCGCCCGCAGGACCGAATTGCGTTGTCCGACGCCAAGAAAACCTTCCGCGAGCAGATCGGCAACTACGTCGGCGACCACCCCGAACAGCCGTACTCGAAGCTGGACGAGACGGTCGACGAGTCGTTCCCGGCCAGCGATCCGGGGTCACCGGACAACGGGCACGCCGACGACGTCCCCCAGGTGATCTCGGCTGCCACGAATTCCCAAGGCAGGGTTAGCAACCCGGTGTCGGTCAAGTCCGACGAGTACGGCGAATTCGTGCTCGACCACGGCGCGGTGGTGATCGCGGCGATCACGTCGTGTACCAACACCTCCAACCCCGAGGTGATGCTGGGAGCCGCGCTGCTGGCTCGCAACGCCGTCGAAAAGGGGCTGGCCTCCAAGCCTTGGGTGAAGACCACGATGGCCCCCGGCTCGCAGGTGGTCAACGACTACTACGAGAAGGCCGGCCTGTGGCCGTATCTGGAGAAGCTCGGCTTCTACCTGGTCGGTTACGGCTGCACCACCTGCATCGGCAACTCCGGGCCGCTGCCGGAGGAAATCTCAAAGGCGGTGAACGACAACGACCTTGCCGTCGCGGCCGTGCTGTCGGGCAACCGCAACTTCGAGGGCCGGATCAACCCCGACGTGAAGATGAACTACCTCGCCTCGCCCCCGCTGGTGGTCGCTTACGCGCTGGCCGGGTCGATGGACTTTGACTTCGAGACCGACCCACTCGGCAAGGACCAAGACGGCAACGACGTCTTCCTCAAGGACATCTGGCCGTCGCAGAAGGACGTTGCCGACACCATCGCCTCGGCGATCAGCCGGGAGATGTTCACCAAGAACTACGCCGACGTGTTCAAGGGCGACGAGCGCTGGCAGAACCTGCCGACGCCCAGCGGCGACACCTTCGAGTGGGACCAAGAGTCGACCTACGTGCGCAAGCCCCCGTACTTCGACGGCATGTCCAAAGAGCCGGAGTCGGTCAGCGACATCCACGGCGCGCGGGTCTTGGCACTACTGGGCGACTCGGTGACCACCGACCACATCTCCCCCGCCGGCGCCATCAAGCCCGAGACGCCCGCGGCGAAGTACCTTGACGAGCACGGTGTGGCCCGCAAGGACTACAACTCCTTCGGTTCCCGACGCGGCAACCACGAGGTGATGATTCGCGGCACCTTCGCCAACATCCGGTTGCGCAACCAGTTGCTGGACGACGTCTCCGGCGGCTACACCCGCGACTTCACCCAGGAAGGTGCCCCGCAGGCGTTCATCTATGACGCGGCGCAAAACTATGCGGAGAAAGGCATTCCGCTGGTCGTGCTGGGCGGCAAGGAGTACGGATCGGGCTCATCACGTGACTGGGCCGCCAAGGGCACCCGGTTGCTGGGTGTGCGTGCGGTGATCACCGAGTCGTTCGAGCGCATCCACCGGTCCAACCTGATCGGCATGGGCGTGATCCCACTGCAGTTCCCCGAAGGGGAAAACGCGGAGTCGCTCGGGCTCGACGGGACCGAGACCTTCGACATCACCGGCATCGAGGTGCTCAACGAGGGCAAGACGCCGAAGACGGTGAAGGTCAAGGCCACCAAAGACGGTGCGGACCCGGTCGAGTTCGACGCGGTGGTGCGCATCGACACCCCCGGTGAGGCCGACTACTACCGCAACGGCGGCATCCTGCAGTACGTGCTGCGCAACATGCTGAAGTCGAACTAGCACCTACTCGTGCCCAAGGTCAGCGAGGACCATCTGGCGGCTCGCCGCCGCCAGATCCTCGACGGCGCTCGCCGCTGCTTCGCCGAACACGGCTACGACAGGGCGACGGTTCGTCGTTTGGAACAGGCGATCGGGATGTCGCGCGGTGCGATCTTTCACCACTTCCGCGACAAGGACGCGCTGTTTTTTGCGCTGGCGCATGAGGACGCCGAACGCATGGCCGACGTCGCGTCGCGCGAGGGTCTCATCCAGGTGATGCGCGACATGCTGGCCGCTCCTGACGAATTCGACTGGCTGGCAACCCGGTTGGAAATCGCTCGGAAGCTGCGCAACGATCCCGCGTTCAACCGGGGGTGGGCGGAGCGCTCCGCCGAACTGGCGGCGGCGACACACGAACGGTTGCAGCGACAGAAGGAGGCACACCGGGTGCGCGACGACGTGCCCGGTGATGTGCTGCAGTCCTACCTCGAGTTGGTGCTGGACGGACTGGTCGCGCGGCTGGCGGCCGGCGAAGACCCGCAACGGCTGGCCGCCGTGCTCGACTTGGTGGAAAACTCGGTGCGCCGCAACTGATTTGCGCGGGACACGCTCGTTAGCGCGACGAGCGCGCCGCGAAGTTACGTCCGCGCCGCCGCCCGCGCCTTGGAGACGTGGTTGGGGCCGCCCCGACTGCGCATCGTGGTACCCGACTGGAGCAGCAGGCTGTGCACGGACCCGTACGACCGGCCGGTCGTGGCCGCCAAGTTGCGGATACTGGCTCCGCCCTCGTAGGCGTCGCGCAACTCGCTCAACAACTGGTCGCGGGTCTTCTTTGACTTCCGCATGGGTACCTCCACATGAAACGCGTCCCCGCCCCTTAGCGTAGAACCCGCCGTCACCGATGCGAGGGTTTCGCTCAAACAAAAACATTGGGCTCGAATGCGATGGGCAGGGTGATCGGTCCGCCAAGTGTGTTCACCGGGCCCCAGGGAGCGGGACCGGTGCGGCGGGCAGTGGGCATGCGTCGTGTCATGACCGTCAGGGCTTCGGCCAATTCAAGGCGGGCCAGATTGGCGCCGAGGCAGTAGTGCACGCCGCTGCCGAACGTCTGGATCGGCGGGGCGCCCACGCGCGTGATGTCGAGGCGGTCGGGGTCGTCGTAGACGGACGGATCGCGATTGGCCGCTCCGGTGTTGACGACGACTATTGTGCCGGCGGGTATTTGGACGCCGCCCAACGCGACCGTCTCGAGGGCTACCCGCAGGGTCACGAACGTCAACGGTGAATGCCGAATGAGCTCCTCGACCGCATTACCGGCCAACTCCGGCTCGCGGCCCAGCAGCGCCCATTGGTCGGGGTGATCGCACAGCATGTGCACCGCCGCACCCAACTGGTGGCGGGTGGTGTCGGTGCCCGCCATCAGCAAGGAGATGACCAGCATGCGGAGTTCGTCGACGCTCAACCTGTCGCCGTCGTCCTCCGCACGGATCAGCTCGGAGATCAGGTCGTCGGTCAACGCATGGCGTCGGCGCGCGAGCATGTCGTCGACGTAGGTGTCGAGTGCGTCCCAGGCCGTCAAGATGGTCGGGGTGTCATTGGCGACGTTCCAGCCGAAGGCCTTCAGGATGTCGTCCGTCCAATCGGAGAACAACTCCCAGTCTTCGGGCGGGGCACCGAGGAGCGCGCAGATGACCGGAATGGGGTACTGGCGCGCGATGTCGTTGACGACGTCGCAGTGCCCGCGCGCGCTGTGCCGGTCAACCAGGCCGGTGATGACATCGATCATCGTCGCACGCAGGCGCGTAGCCGCCTTGGGCATAAAGGCTTTCGACACCAACCGGCGCAACCGGTGATGCGCCGCGCCGTCAAGGCTGATGATGAGGGTGGCCACACGGTCCCACACCGGACCGTCGGTGATTCCTTGCGCGGCAAGGAACATCCCCTGCGGCACCCGGAATCGCGGGTCACGAAGGGCGGTGCGCACCAGATCGTAGGTCAGCAGCTCCGGGCCGTACGGCCCGATCGCGATCGGCGCCTTCTCGCGAGCCTGTCTGATGATTGCGTGAGCTTCGTCGGGATGCTGAGCGCTTCCGTAGTCGATCGTCGGTAAGCCGGCTTCGAAGACGTTGGGGCAGTCGATCGTCGCGGTCACGGTGGTCCTCCTTGGTCGGGTCTCGTCCAACCGACTATCGACTTCCGGACGCCACAAAAAATCGGGGAGAACACGGTAATAAGGCACCGTTGACTCTGCGGCTAGGGCGGAGAAGTACGAGAAGGTGCCGCCCTGAGCGCAGAGTGAACGCGCTTGCCCCGCACTGCACCCAGGCCCGCATACGGGATTTCCCTGATGTATGCGGTCACGGGCACAGAGATGCTGGCTAGCATGACCGAAACCGATCCGCGCGCAAACCTTGCGCCGGTGAACTGGGGTGAGTTGGGCGTGGGCGAGCTACCGACAGGGACGGTGACACTGCTGCTCGCCGACATCGAGGGCTCGACGCGGCTGTGGGAAAGCCAGCCGAAGGAGATGACGGCCGCCATCGAACGCTTGGACCACGCGCTGACCGACCTGCTCGCCGCCCACGGCGGGGTACGGCCCGTCGAGCAAGGTGAGGGCGACAGCTTCGTGGTCGCGTTCGCCCGCGCGACCGAGGCCGTTGCCTGTGCCTTGGAGTTACAGCGGGCGCCGCTGGCGCCGGTCCGGTTGCGCATCGGTGTGCATACCGGCGAGGTTTCGTTGCGCAGCAACACCGGTGGAGAGGGCAATTACGTTGGCCCGGCAATCAATCGGGCGGCGCGGTTGCGCGATCTCGCCCACGGTGGCCAGACGGTGCTCTCGGGCACTAGCGAGGACTTGGTAGCCGATACCCTCCCGGCCGACGCGTGGCTGACCGATCTCGGCCGGCACGAACTGCGCGGTGTCGCCCGTCCCGAACGCGTGGTGCAGTTGTGTCACCCAGACATCCGCAACGATTTCCCGCCGCTTCGGACTTCGAAATCCGTTGCCACTTCGCAATTGCCGGTGCAGCTCACCAATTTCATCGGCCGCGGCGCGGAGGTCGACGATCTGCGGCATACCCTCGCCGCCAACCGCCTTACCACCCTGACCGGCGCTGGCGGGGCCGGTAAGACCCGTCTGGCCATAGAAGTCGCGGGCCAGGCGGCAGCCGACTTCGGTGACGGGGTCTGGTACGTCGACCTGGCGCCGATCGCCGATCCCGACCTCGTAGCGGTGGCGACGGCGGGCGCTTTGCACCTGGCGGATCAGCCGAGCCGCTCCACCATGGACACGATCGTCCGATTCGTGGGAGACCGTCGGATGTTGGTGCTGCTGGACAACTGCGAGCACCTCCTTGATGCGACCGCCGCGCTGAGCACCACGCTGTTGAGCGGCTGCCCGGAACTGACACTGTTGACGACAAGTCGTGAGCCGCTCGGCGTGGCCGGCGAAGTGACCTGGCGGGTGCCGTCCCTCTCAGTAGACGACGACGCCGTCGAGCTGTTCGTCGACCGGGCCCGGCGCGCACGGTCCAACTTCAGGCTGGCCGACGACGACACCGAGGCGGTGCGGGAAATCTGCCGACGCCTCGACGGGATGCCGCTCGCCATCGAACTGGCTGCGGCCCGGGCGCGGGCGTTGTCGCTCGAAGAGATCGTCGACAGTCTGCATGACCGGTTTCGGCTGCTGACCGGCGGGCGGCGCACCGCAGTGCGGCGCCAGCAAACATTGCGTGCATCCGTGGACTGGTCGCATGCACTGCTGACCGAGCCCGAGCGGGTCCTGTTTCGCCGGCTGGCACCGTTCCTGGGCGGATTCGACCTCGCCGCTGCACGCGCCGTCGCGGGCGGCACCGAGGTCGAGCGCTACCAGGTCCTCGACCAACTCACCCTGCTCGTGGACAAATCGCTGCTGGTGGCCGACGACACGGGAGGCCGAATGCGCTATCGGCTACTGGAGACGGTGCGTCAATACGCCTTGGAAAAGCTCGGCGAGTCCGGTGAAGCTGATGCCATTCGTGCGCGCCACCGCGACTACTACGAGTCGATGGCCGCCCAGCTCGACGCCCCGGCGGAAACCGGACACCAGCAACGTGTCGAGCAAATAGAAGCCGAAATCGACAACCTGCGCGCGGCGTTCGCTTGGAGCCGAGAAAACGATGACATCGAGTCGGCATTGCAACTCGCATCGTCGCTTCAGCCGCTGTGGCTCACACGCGGCCGCGTACGCGAAGGAATGAGTTGGATAGATGAGGCACTGGCCGACTTTGATCTGGTCAAAGACACCGCCAATGGCGACGTGGCGCCGGCAGTGCTGGCACGGGCACTGTCCGACGCAGCCCTATTCGACGGATGGCTCGGCGTGCCGGCGCGACGGGAACAAGCAGCCGAAGCGCTGACAATCGCTCGTCAACTCGAAGACCCTGCGCTGTTGGTCCGAGCCCTCACCGGTTGCCTTGGTACGGCCGCGTTTGACCCCGAGCAGGCGGCAACATATTTCGCCGAGGCCATAGAGTTGGCGCGCGCCCTGGGCGACAAATGGAGATTAAGCCAGTTGCTCGGCTTCCAGGCCTACGCCGCCACGATCGCCGGTGGCGCAATCCCCGAGCGCGCGGCCGCCGACGGGCGCGACCTTGCCGACTCGATCGGTGACCGAGTCGCCTCGGGTCAGTGCCGCCTGTGGGGTATCGCCGGAGGTATGACGCTTCGCGGCGAACTCCAAGGCGCCGAGGACGAGTTAGCAGACTTACTCGCCGACGCCGAGGCGGCCGGCGACTTGTTGACCAGGTTCAACGCCCTGATGGCGCGGAGCTTTGTACACGGGAGACATGGCCAGACGACCGTGGCGCTCGCCGCCGCCGAAATGGCACTCGAGTCTGCCCCCGAACTCGGCGCGGCGATCGAGGGACTCGGCTACCTCGCGTTGGGTTGGGCACGCCTGGCTGCGGGAGATGTGGCGGGCGCCAGAGACGCTCTCGCGAAGGCATATGGCCGTATACCGGACGCCGGGTTTGCTGCGACGAACCTGATGTGGAGAGCCGAAACCGAGCTCGCGGCAGGAGATGTCGCCGCGGCCCGGCTCTGGGCCGAACAGGGGGTGCTGGCAACCGCTGGATATTTTCGGACCTTCGCATTGACTACTCGTGCCCGCGTGGCCCTTGCCGAAGCAGAAGGCCCGGAAGGCGTTGAAGCGGCCGAGCGTTACGCGCACGAAGCGCTGGCCTGCGCGGCCGCTATCGGGGCACAGCTCAGCGTGCCCGACGTCTTGGAATGTCTCGCCGGCCTGGCCGCCCGAGCGGCGAGCCACACTGAAGCGGCCCGCCTCTTCGGTGCAGCGGAGGGCATTCGACAGCGCACCGGCGAAGTGCGCTACGTAGTCCACCAAGCAAACTACGCGGAGTCGGTCGCCGCACTACGAGATGCCATGGGCGAGAACGACTTCGAGGCAGCTTGGGCCGAGGGCGCTGTGCTGTCCACGGCAGAAGCGATCGCCTACGCCCAGCGCGGTCGCGGCGAACGCAAACGTCCGGCCACTGGCTGGGGCTCATTGACCCCAGCCGAACTTGACGTCGTCCGGCTCGTCAGCGAGGGCCTGGGCAACAAGGACATCGCCACTAGGCTTTTCATCTCGCCACGTACCGTCGAAACCCACCTCACGCACGTCTACGCCAAACTCGGGCTCTCGTCGCGCGTCCAACTCGCCCGAGAAGCCGCCAGACAGCCGCAGACATCGGGTTGATGGTCAGGCCAGTTCGATCAGATCCCGGTAGTCGTCAGACCAATGGTCCTCGGTGCCGTCCGGCAGCAGCACGACGCGCTGCGGGTCCAGCGCCTCGGCGGCACCCGGGTCGTGGGTCACCAGCACCACCGCGCCCTGGTAGCTGCGCAGCGCGTCGAGCACCTGCTCGCGTGAGGCCGGGTCGAGGTTGTTGGTCGGCTCGTCGAGCAGCAACACGTTGGCGGTGGAGGCCACCAGCCCGGCCAGCGCGAGCCGGGTCTTCTCGCCACCGGACAGCGTCCCCGCGGGTTGTTCCAGCTGCGGCCCGGTGAACATGAACGCCCCGAGCAGGCCGCGCAGCTCCTGCTCCCCGGAATCGGGAGCGGCGTGGCGGATGTTCTCCCAGACCGTCGCGTCGTTGTCGAGCGTGTCGTGCTCCTGCGCGAAATAGCCGATGCGCAAACCGTGTCCGGGTTCCAGGCCCCCGGCGTCGGGTTTCTCCACTCCGGCCAGTAGTCGCAACAGTGTCGTCTTGCCGGCGCCGTTGAGCCCCAGCACGACGACGCGGGAGCCGCGGTCGATGGCCAGATCGACACCGGAGAACACCTCAAGGGATCCGTAATTCTTGGTCAAGCCCTTGGCCACCAACGGTGTTCGACCGCACGGGGCGGGGGTGGGAAATTTGATCCGGGCCACCTTGTCGGCGACGCGCTCGGCGTCGAGTGCCGCCATCATCCGATCCGCGCGGCGCAACATATTCTGCGCCGCAACGGCTTTGGTGGCCTTGGCGCCGAGCTTGGCGGCCTGGCTGCGCAGCGCGGCGGCTTTGCGTTCGGCGTTGGCGCGTTCCCGACGGCGACGCTGCTCGTCGGTGGCCCGGGCGTCCAGGTACTTCTGCCAGCCCATGTTGTAGACGTCCATCTCGCCGCGTACGGCGTCGAGGAACCACACGCGATTGACGACGTCGGATATCAGGTCCACGTTGTGGCTGATCATCACCAACCCGCCGGTGTGGGCGCGCAGGAAATCCCGCAGCCAACCGACCGAGTCGGCGTCGAGGTGGTTGGTGGGCTCGTCAAGCAACAGGGTGGTGGACGAGCCGGCGCCGGTGTCCGAGGCGGCGAACAGGATGCGCGCCAGCTCCACCCGGCGCCGCTGCCCACCCGACAGGGTGCGCAACTGCTGCGTCAGGACCCGGTCGGGCAACCCGAGGCTGGCACAAATCCGGCCCGCCTCGCTTTCGGCGCCGTAGCCGCCCAGCGCCACGAAGCGCTCCTCGAGTTGGCCGTAGCGGCGGATCGCTCGGTCGCGCGCCTCGTCGTCGGCCACTTCGGCCATCAACGCCTGCTGCTTTTCCAATTCGGTCAGCAGCGTGTCGAGGCCGCGGGCCGACAGCACCCGGTCGCGCGCCAAGACATCGAGGTCGCCCTCTTTGGGATCCTGGGGCAGATAGCCGATCTCGCCCTTGCGGACCACCGATCCGGCATAGGGCTGGGTCTCCCCCGCCAGGATGCGCAGGGTGGTCGTCTTACCCGCGCCGTTGCGTCCGACCAACCCAATGCGGTCGCCCGGTTGCACCCGCAGGTCGGGTCCGTCAGGTGAGAGCAGGATGCGCGCACCAGCGCGGACCTCGAGGTCCGTAGCCGTGATCACATTCGCTCCCCTTTTGTCGGATTACTTGTCGTCGGTGAAGACCGGCGGCCGCTTCTCGGCGCGGGCCGCCACGGCTTCTTCGAAGTTCGCTGTGAGCAACCGCACGAACAGCTGCCCCAACCCCTCGGCCTGCATGTGGCCCTCCAGGCTGGAAGCATCCAGTCCACTCCACAGAGTGCGTTTGGTCAACTCGATTCCCGGCCGCGAGAACGCCGCCATGCGTGCGGCGATCGCGTAGCAGGTGTCGAGCAGCTGGGCTTCCGGCACCTGACAGGAAACCAAACCGATCCGCTCGGCTTCCTCGGCGCTGACGTCGCGGCCGGTCAGCATGATCTCGAATGCCCGCGACGAGCCGATCGCACGGGGCAGCAAATAGCTGAGCCCCAGCTCGCTGGCCGTCAGGCCGTTGTTGATGCCGGCGGCGCGGAAGTAGGCGGTGGTCGAGGCCACTCGGATGTCGGCAGCGAGCGCCAGGCACAACCCGCCACCGATGGCCGGGCCGTTGACCGCGGCGATCACCGGTTGGTGCAGCCGGCGCAGCGCCAGGATGACGTCGTCGAGCAACTCCATGGAGCGCAGCGCGTAGGTCGGGCGCGTCAGGTCTTCGACGTGTGGCACCGTGCCCGCCGACTTGTGGTCTGCGCCCGAGGAGAAGCCGCGACCGGCTCCGGTGAGCACCACCACACGCACGGAGTTGTCGTATGTGACCTGTTCCAGCGTCTCCTTGAGGGGCACCATGACGTCGAACGCCATGGAGTTCATCCGCTCCGGCCGGTTGAGGGTGATCAGCGCGATCTCGGGCCGTGGGTATTCCAGAAGGACCAAACTCACCCTGCAAGGTTACGGAAGGTCCTCCGAATCCTCTCCTCAGACCTCTCTGGGTTGCGCGGCGTCCACGTCGAAGTCCCTGAGCTGCTGCACCAGGCTCTCCAGAGCCGCCGGCGGCAGGGCCCCCGCCTGGTTGAACAGCAACTTGCCCTTCTTGAACGCCATCAACGTCGGGATCGATTGGATCTGAGCGGCAGCGGCCAGCTCCTGCTCGGCTTCGGTGTCCACCTTGGCGTAGACGATGTCGGGGTGCTTTTCCGACGACGCCTCGAAGGTAGGTGAACCACCCCGGGTTTGATGCACACCTTCTTTCGAGGGAAGGTTGTTCGCATCATGGCGAAGAGGTACGACGAGGA
>NZ_MVHT01000061.1 GCF_002086275.1 Mycobacterium intermedium
GGCGGTACCCGCACCTCGGGCACGTCGATGATGGCGGCCTCGTCCGCGGGGCCACCGCTGTCCACCGGGCGCACGGCCCGGATGCGATCACTGGACACCCAATCGGCGGCCAGCGTCTCGCCGCGTTGGGCGCCGTTCTGGGTCACGTTTTCCAGGGCCGGGTGTTGCTGCAGATCGGCGTCGAACAAAATCTCCAGGCTGGTGCGCAGCGCCGCCAGCTCGGCCCGCAGCGCCGCCACTTCGTCCGCGGCCGCCCCGCGCAGTTCGGAAGCCAGCTCACGCCGCAGCTGCGACTCGACGGTCAGCTCGTACTCGCGCCGGGCGGAGATTTCACGTTCCAGCTGAAGGTCGTAGACCAGCTTCATGTCCCGCGCCCGCGCCTGATCGGCGTCCGCCTGTCGGCGGTAGACCACCGATACGAAGGCGCCGGCGACGGCGGCCCATAGCGCCAGGATGACAGCGAGCTTGAGAAGTTCCACCCGATTGGTGAAAACCAGCGCGGAACTGGCCCCGATAGCCAGTACCAGCAACGTCGTCAAGAGCACCCAACCCGGCCTGCGGCCGCCGCGCCGGACACGGGCGCCGCGGGACAGAACGGTCATGGCCCCTGACTGTACCGGGCGAGGTCACTGAGCGTGTCGCGCCAGTCCGGCGATTCCGACGAAGAGTTCGTGCGGGCCGATCAGGATGCCCGCGCGGGGTCCGGCGGGGCGCCGATAGAAGCTAAGTTTCCGCACCCTCGCCGTTCTCGCCCGGATCCTGCGGCGACTTGCAGCAATGCTGCAACCACAGCGCGGCGACCACCAGGGCCAGCGCGCTCACTGCCGCCACCACTGCGCCTCCGGTGTCTTCGGCAACCGCCCGCTGCCAGGAATGCCGCGGCAGGAAATACACCAGCACCCCGATCCACCACCCCAGCACCAGTGCGCCGACCCAGGCCGACGCCTTGGCGACCATCACACTGCGCGCCACGATGAGCGGATGCAACCAACCGGGCGCGTCGCCGATCTCGCCGTCGTTGATCTTGGCACGCACGAACCGCCCCCAGAGCGCCTCGGCGACGGCAACCACCAGTAGCGACACCCCGCTCCACACCGTGATCGGCGGAAACCACCGATACAGCACCCCGATCAGGAGATAGCCGACCACCGCGGCGCCGATCACCGCGACCGTCAGCTCACGTTTTCGGGTCGGCCCCATCAGTGCGCCGGCCTGGGGTTGAGGGCCGGTTTGAGAGCCAGACCGGTCGGCCGAACGCCGTCGCGCTCGGCCGGGTCCAGCTCGGCCAGCAGCATTTCGATCGGCCTTTTGGTCGGCTTGTCTGGCCCGCCTTGGCCCGTGACGGTGAGATGGGCCTCGGGGTCGATGTCCAGCCACGGGACCAGCACAAAGGCCCGCTGGTGGGCGCGGGGGTGCGGCAGGGTCAGGACCTCGTCATCCGAGGTGACTTCGACACGGCCGTCCGGCCCACCCTGGTGGCAGGTGATCAGGTCGACATCGAGGGTGCGCGGCCCCCAGCGCTGTTCGCGCACCCGATCGGCCGCCCGTTCCAGCGCTTGCGCCCGCCGCAGCCAGCCTTGTTCGTCGCAGTCGGGGTCGTCGGCGATCAGCACCGCGTTGAGAAACGGCCCCTGCTCCACGCCACCCCACGGCTCCGTTTCATAAACGGGTGAGACGGCGACCACCGCCTCGCCGAGTGCGTCGACGACCGACTGCAACCGAGCCAGTCGGTCACCCAGGTTCGATCCGATCGACAGCACCACGCGGGTCATACTTGTCGGCCTTCCGGACCGCCGGCGGGTATCACCGAACCGCGACCGCCGCGCCGCGACCGCCGCACCACCACGGCCACATCGGCGAACTGCTGCGGGATCGGCGCCTGCGGCTTGTGCACCACAACCTCGACGGCGTGCACGCGCTGATCCGTCATAACGCGATCGGCAATCTCGCCGCCGACCGTTTCGATCAGCTTTCGGGGCGGGCCGACGACGATGTCGCTGGCGAGTTGCGCCAGGGCGCCGTAGTCGTAGGTGTCGGACAGTTCGTCGCTCGCCGCCGCTTCGGCGAGGTCCATCCACAGGGTGATGTCGATGACGAAGTCCTGCCCCTCGACCCGTTCGTGCTCGAAGACTCCGTGCCGGCCCCGAACAGTCAAGCCGCGCAGTTCGATCCGGTCAGCCATCGCGTCCTTCCTGCCACGCGCCGACGACTTTCAGGGCGTCGACCGAGGCCCGCACGTCGTGCACCCGCACCCCCCAGGCGCCGTGCAGGGCTGCCAGTGCGGTGATGACCGCCGTGGCGGTCTCTCGCCCATCGGGTGGCCGGACCGCACCGTCGGGGCCGGCGAGCAACGCGCCGAGGAACCGCTTGCGGGAGGCGCCCAGCAGGACCGGGACGCCCGTGCCGACCAACTCCGGCAGGGCGTGCAACAGCGCCCAATTGTGTTGGCCTGTCTTGGCGAAACCAAGCCCCGGATCGATGATGAGCTTTGCCGGATCGACGCCGGCGGCCTCCGCGTCGGCAACGCTGGCGAGCAGGTCGGCGCGCACGTCGGCCACGATGTCGCGGTACGCCGGAACCTGATGCGGTCGCTCGGCGGAGATCGGACGCCAGTGCATCAAGATCCACGGGACGCCCGCCTCGGCGACCAATGGCGCCATGGCCGGATCGGCCCGCCCGCCGGACACGTCGTTGACGATTTGCGCGCCGTTCTCCAGCGCCGCTCGCGCGACGTCCGCGTGCATGGTGTCGATGCTGATCGTAATTCCCTGTGCCGCAAGTTCTTTCACTACGGGTACGACTCGCAATGCCTCGAGTTTGGGCGCCACCCTGGTGGCGCCGGGTCGCGTGGACTCCCCCCCGACGTCGACGATGTCGGCTCCTTCGGCGGCCATTGCCAACCCATGGGCTACGGCGCCGTCCGTATCGAGAAATAGTCCTCCGTCGGAGAACGAATCCTCAGTGACGTTGAGAACCCCCATAACCTGCATGGGCCATGGTTTGGGCGGGTTCACCGGGTCTCACTTACGCAGGATGAGATCGAGCGCTTCGGCTCGGGAAGCTGCATCCCGCTTGAATTGACCGCGCACCGCCGACGTCGTCGTGGTGGCACCGGGCTTTCGGACGCCACGCATCGCCATGCACAGGTGCTCCGCCTCGACCACGACGATGACGCCGCGCGGGTCGAGCCGGTCCATCAGGGCGTCGGCGATCTGACTGGTGAGCCGCTCCTGCACCTGCGGCCGTTTGGCATAGAGGTCGACCAACCGGGCTATCTTCGACAATCCGGTCACCCTGCCGTCGCTGCCGGGGATGTACCCAACATGGGCCACGCCATGGAACGACACCAGATGGTGTTCGCACGTGGAGTACATCGGGATCTCTTTGACGATCACCAGCTCGTCGTGTTGCTCGTCGAACATGGTGGTCAGCACCGCGGAAGGGTCGGTGTACAGGCCGGCGAACATCTCCCGGTACGCGCGCGCGACGCGGGCCGGAGTCTCCCGCAAGCCTTCCCGGTCCGGGTCCTCCCCGATGGCGGCCAGCAGGTCGCGGACGGCGGCCTCGGCGCGTACTTGGTCGAACACTGGCATCCCCTCGCTGGTGTACCGAGAGTCCAGCTGCGTCATCGCATCCTCCGTTTGGTCAGCCGTGGGCCGGCGGATTGGACCGACTTACGTCTTTACCCGACCGCTCGGATGACTCGTCGGTGTCCGGCTTGGATTGATCGGACGGCGGATAGGGCTGGTAAGGGGTTTGCCGACCTGGCGGTGGGGGCCATCCCGGCGCGTGCCAACCTGCTGGGGCGCCGTAGTCGGGCTGTGTCGGCTTAGCGCCGGCGGCCGGAGAACCGTTGGCCCCGTTGCCGCCCGACTCGCCCTCGGCGGCCTTGGCGGCTTCTGCCCGCGCGATGGCCACCTTGAACGGCGGCTCGGGGACCGGCTCCGGCGGCCAGGGTTCGCCCCGCTCCATGGCGAGCTCACCGGGCGTCTTGATGGGCGGCTTGTCCGACGGAATGCGCCCGCCGAAGTCGTCGAACATCGTCAGCCGGGGCCGCTTCTCGACGCCCGCGAAGATGCCCTCCAGCTCGGGTCGGTGCAGGGTTTCCTTCTCCAGCAACTCACCGGCCAGCGTGTCCAGCACATCGCGGTACTCGGTGAGGATCTCCCACGCTTCGGTGTGCGCCGCCTCGATCAGCTTGCGCACTTCCTCGTCGATGGCACCGGCGACCTCATGCGAGTAGTCCGGCTGGGTGCCCATGGTGCGGCCCAGGAACGGGTCGCCGTGTTCGGTGCCGTATTTGACTGCGCCCAACCGCGCGCTCATGCCGTATTCGGTGACCATCGCCCGTGCCACTTTGGTGGCCTGCTCGATGTCGGACACCGCGCCGGTCGTCGGCTCGCGGAACACCAACTCCTCGGCGGCTCGTCCGCCCATCGCGAACACCAGTTGGGCGATCATCTCCGAGCGGGTCCGCAGACCCTTGTCTTCCTCGGGAACGGCGACGGCGTGTCCGCCGGTACGTCCGCGGGCCAGGATCGTGACCTTGTACACCGGGTCGATGTCCGGCATCGCCCAAGCCGCCAGGGTGTGACCGCCTTCGTGGTAGGCGGTGATCTTCTTCTCCTGCTCGCTGATGATCCGGCCCTTGCGACGCGGGCCGCCGATCACGCGGTCGACGGCCTCTTCCAGGGCCGCGCTGGTGATGACGGTGCCGTTCTCGCGGGCGGTCAGCAGGGCCGCCTCGTTGATGACATTGGCCAGGTCGGCGCCGGTCATGCCGACAGTGCGCTTGGCCAGGCCGTCCAGGTCTGCGTCCTCGGCGATCGGCTTGCCCTTCGAGTGCACCCGCAGGACGGCCCGGCGCCCCGCCAGGTCGGGGTTGGACACCGGGATCTGGCGGTCGAAGCGGCCTGGCCGCAACAGCGCGGGGTCCAGGATGTCGGGCCGGTTGGTGGCCGCGATGAGGATCACGCCGGCGCGATCGCCGAAGCCGTCCATCTCGACCAGCAGCTGATTCAGCGTTTGCTCGCGTTCGTCGTGCCCGCCACCCAGACCGGCGCCACGCTGCCGGCCCACCGCGTCGATCTCGTCGACGAAGATGATGCACGGGCTGTTTTGTTTCGCCTGTTCGAAAAGGTCCCGGACACGGGACGCGCCGACCCCGACGAACATCTCGACGAAGTCGGAGCCGGAGATGGTGAAGAACGGCACACCGGCTTCACCCGCCACGGCACGCGCCAGCAGCGTCTTGCCGGTACCGGGCGGGCCGTACAGCAGCACGCCTTTGGGGATCTTGGCGCCCAGCGCCTGGTACCTGCTGGGGTTCTGCAGGAAGTCCTTTATCTCGTAGAGCTCTTCGACCGCTTCATCGACGCCGGCGACGTCGGCGAAGGTGGTCTTCGGCATGTCCTTGGACATCTGTTTGGCCCGCGATTTGCCGAAGCCGAAGCCCATGCGGGCGCCGCCCTGCATGCGGGAGAACATCACGAACAGGCCGACCAGCAGCAACAGCGGCAGCACGTAGACGAGTAGCTCGCCCAGGATGCTGCCCTCATTGACGACGGTGTTGACCTTGGCGTTCTTGGCATTCAGCGCGTTGAAGAGGTCGACGCCGTAACCGGCGGGGAACTTCGTGATGACCTTGTCTGAGTTCTCGGTTTCGTTGTTGCCCTTCTTCAGGGTCAACCGCAGCTGTTGCTCCCGGTCGTCGATCTGCGCGCTCTTGACGTTGTCGCTACTGATCTGCTGCATCGCCACCGAGGTGTCGACCGGCTTATAACCCCGGGTGTCGTCGCTGAAGTAGAAGAACGACCAGCCGAGCAGCACCACGACAGCCACTATCGTTACGGTGCGGAGAACGTTTTTCCGATTCATCAATCATCGGCCGTGCCGGCCAGGTCCTTCCGTATATACGTGCATGCAGCTCGAAACGTCCAGGTTACCGCCCATCCCGGTTGCCTCGAGTCCCGACCAGACAACGACCGGCAGTTCCCACTGCGCGGCCATGCCGACCGTCAGTGTGACAGCCGACACCAGCGACACACCCACCGTGGTGGTTACCCGTTATTCGTAATAACGAGCCTCGATGACATTGCCGTCCGGATCGGGGAAGTAATAACCCTGCGGCGCCCAACCCTGCGCCCCGAAGGAGTGGTTCAGCCGGGCACTGGTGTCGATGTTCTCCGCCTGCAACCGCCGATCCAGTTCGTCGTACTCAGCCTTCGACATCGCGATGCAAACGTGGTTGACCGGGTAACCGGCGCTGCCCGCGACCTTGGTCATCGACTCTGTCGAGGCAGCGCCCGGTCGCGGCATCAGGTCGAGGATGGAGTCGTCGCTCACCCGCACGCTCGGGAACGGCGCCTCTCCGGCCTCGAATTCTTCGAACCGCACGGGCGCCAGGCCGACCACCCGGGTGTAGAAGTCCATCGAAGCCCGCGGGTCGTTCGTCCAGAGCACCACGTGGTCCAGCCGCATGCTTCTAGATGATGCGCGCGGGGGTCCCGATATCCAACCCGGTGGCGCTTCTCTGCAGCTTCGCTGCCCTTTCTCTGACCCTGCTCTGCCCCTTCTCTGCGTGGCGCCGTTGTGATTTGGTGTGACGATGGGCGCATCAACCGAACGGTTTGTCGACACCAACGGCGTGCGGCTGCGGGTGGTCGAGGCCGGAGATCGCGGCGCACCGGTGGTGGTCTTGTGCCACGGCTTTCCCGAACTGGCCTATTCCTGGCGCCACCAGATTCCGGTGCTGGCCGAGGCGGGTTACCACGTGCTGGCTCCCGACCAACGCGGGTTTGGCGGCTCGTCGAGTCCAGAGCCGATCGAGGCGTACGACATCCACCAGTTGACCGGCGACATCGTCGGACTGCTCGATGACGTGGGCGCGGACAAGGCGGTCTGGATCGGCCACGACTGGGGCTCGGTGGTGGTGTGGAACGCGCCGCTGCTGCACCCGGACCGGGTCGCCGGCGTCGTGTCCCTGAGCGTGCCGGTGGTGACGCGCTCGAGGAAGCCGCCGACGCAGGCGTTCCGCGACATCTTCGGCGACAACTTCTTCTACATCCTGTATTTCCAGGAGCCCGGCGTCGCCGACGCCGAACTCAACGCCGACCCGGCCCGCACGATGCGGCGCATGATGGGCAGTTTGCAGCTCACCGACGACCCCGATGCCCAAGGCGCGGCACTGCGGATGGTTGCGGCGGGGCCCGAGGGGTTCATCGAACGACTTCCCGAACCCGACGGCCTGCCCGAGTGGATCAGCCAAGACGAACTCGATCACTACATCAGCGAATTCGCCCGCACCGGCTTCACCGGCGGCCTGAACTGGTACCGCAATTTCGATCGCAATTGGGAGACCACTTCCGACTTGGCCGACGCCACTATTTCGGTGCCGTGCTTGTTCATCGGAGGCACGGGCGACCCGGTGCTGTCCTTCACCCCACGCGACCGCGCCGCGCGGGTGATCACGGGGCCCTACCGCGAAGTGATGATCGAAGGCGCCGGGCACTGGCTGCAACAGGAGCGGCCGGACGAGATCAACGCGGCACTGCTCGAATATCTCAAAGGAGTGGACTGGTGAGCGCGCCACTGCGATTCGGAGTCTTCATCACGCCGTTTCATCCGACGGGCCAATCCCCAACCGTGGCACTGGAATACGACATGGAACGCGTCGTCGCCCTGGACCGGCTGGGATACGACGAGGCCTGGTTCGGCGAACACCATTCCGGCGGATATGAATTGATCGCCTGCCCGGAGGTGTTCATCGCGGCGGCCGCGGAGCGGACCAAGCACATCCGGCTGGGCACCGGGGTGGTGTCGCTGCCCTACCACCATCCGCTGATGGTGGCCGACCGCTGGGTGCTGCTGGACCACCTGACCCGCGGCAGGGTGATGTTCGGGGCGGGCCCCGGCGCATTGCCGTCGGACGCCTACATGATGGGCATCGACCCGATCGATCAGCGGCGGATGATGCAGGAGTCGCTCGAGGCGATCCTCGCGCTGTTCCGCGCCGCTCCCGAAGAACGCATCGACCGGCACTCGGACTGGTTCACGCTGCGCGACGCCCAGTTGCACATCCGCCCGTACACCTGGCCCTACCCCGAAATCTCGACGGCCGCCATGATTTCGCCGTCCGGGCCGCGGCTGGCCGGCGCGCTGGGTACCTCACTGCTGTCCTTGTCGATGTCGGTTCCCGGTGGTTATGCGGCGCTGGAGAACACCTGGGCCGTGGTGTGCGAGCAGGCCGCCAAGGTGGGCCGCGACGAGCCCAACCGCCGCGACTGGCGGGTGCTGAGCATCATGCATTTGGCCGACACCCGCGAGCAGGCGATCGAGGATTGCACCTACGGCTTGTTGGATTTCTCCGCCTATTTCGGCGCCGCCGGCTTTGTCCCGTTGGCGAACACAGTCGAAGGCGAGCAGTCGCCCCGAGAGTTCGTCGCGGAGTATGCGGCCAAAGGCAATTGCTGTATCGGCACGCCCGACGACGCGATCGCCCACATCGAAGACCTGCTGGAGCGGTCCGGGGGTTTCGGCACCCTGCTACTGCTCGGTCATGACTGGGCATCACCGGAGGCGACGTATCACTCCTACGAACTGTTCGCCCGCAAGGTGATTCCCTATTTCAAAGGTCAACTGGCAGCACCGCGCGCGTCGCACGAGTGGGCAAAGAACAAGCGCGACGAATTGATCGGCCGCGCCGGCCAGGCCGTAGTGCAAGCCATTTCCCAGCATGTCGCCGAGCACGAGAGCACGGACAAGGGCACGGACAGCTGATGCGCGCCTCGGTCCTGCGCGACGGGCGGATGGTCTACCGCGACGACGTCCCCGAGCCGGTTCCCGGGCCGGGCCAGGTGCTGGTTGGCGTGCGCGCATGCGGGATCTGTGGTTCCGACCTGCATTTCGCGGCGCACGGCGCCGAGGTGGTGGCGCTGAGCAATGAGCTGGCCCAAGGCGGCGGCATGGATCTCGACCTGAACCGGGACGTGTTCATGGGGCACGAGTTCAGCGCCGAGGTACTCGAGGCCGGCCCCGACACCGAAACCCATCCCCCGGGCACCCTGGTGACGTCGATCCCAGTCGTGTTGTCCGCCAAAGGCGTCGAACCGATCGTCTTCAGCAACACCACACTGGGTGGGTACGCGGAACGGATGTTGCTGTCGGCGCCGTTGTTGCTGGCCGTCCCCAACGGTCTGGACCCTAAACACGCCGCCTTGGCCGAGCCCATGGCGGTCGGCTTGCACGCCGTGAACAAGTCCGGAATCGACTCGGGCGAGGCGGCGTTGGTGATCGGCTGCGGCCCGATCGGCATCGCCATCATTGCGGCGCTGCGCGTCAGAGGCGTAGAAACCATTGTGGCATCGGACTTTTCGACCAAGCGACGCGAACTCGCCAGGCAGATGGGCGCACACCAGACCCTCGACCCGGCGCAGGGCTCGCCGTTCGACTCGGTCAGGCCCGCCGTCGTGTTCGAGGCGGTCGGGGTGCCGGGCATCATCAATGACGTGATGCGTCGCGCCCGGCGCGGCAGCCGGTTGGTGGTCGCCGGCGTGTGCATGCAGGCCGACACCGTTCACCCGTTCTTTGCCATCGCCAAAGAGATCACCGTGCAGTTCAGCAACGCCTACACCCCGGAAGAGTTCGGTGAATCGTTGCACGCACTGGCCGAGGGCCACATCGACGTCGCCCCGATGATCACCGGGGAAGTGGGCCTCGACGGTGTCGGGGCGGCTTTCGACGACTTGGCGGACCCCGAGCGGCACTGCAAGATTCTGGTCACGCCCTAAGGCCATTGGCGACATTTCTGCTGGATCCGGCAACTTCTTCCGTCCACAGCCCGTGATCGGTGTGGCTGATGTGACTAACGAGGCCGAAGTGGCATGATCGACGAAGTTAAGTATTCGGTATGTCTTGGTTAACAGCAGGTGTACGGATAGTGAATCGCTGTCATACTCGGATCGCACGCTCGGCGCTGAGGACGCGCCGAGCGCAGGTATAGACGGTGCGGTGATGGCGTTGGCCCACGAAGAACTCAGCATGAGTCTCCACGCGGGCGACATGTTTGCCGGGTACACGATCATCCGCCCCTTGGGCGCTGGCGGGATGGGCGAGGTCTACCTCGCGGAGCACCCGCGGTTGCCCCGGCGTGAAGCACTCAAGGTGCTCAGCAGTGACATATCGGCCGACGACGCGTTTCGTCAGCGCTTCATCCGAGAGGCGGACCTCGCGGCCGCGCTGTGGCATCCGAACATCGTGCGCGTCAACGACCGCGGCGAATTCAACGGACAGCTTTGGATCGCAATGGACTTCGTCGACGGATCCGACGCCGCCACGCTACTGCATGAGCACTACCCGGTCGGCATGCCCGCGGATCAGGTCGCCGCGATAGTCACCGCGATCGCCGGCGCTCTCGACTATGCGCACGAACACCACAACGTGCTGCACCGCGACGTCAAACCGGCGAATATCCTGCTCGCCGAACCGGAAGCAGGCGACCTGCGAATCCTGCTGGGCGACTTCGGAATAGCGCGATGCATCGATGAAACCAGTTGCCTGACGGCCACGAACATGGCCATCGGCACGGTTCCCTATTCAGCCCCCGAGCAACTCACCGACGAACCGATCGACGGACGCGCTGACCAGTACGCCCTTGCTGCCACCGTCTACCAGCTGCTGACCGGGTCAATGCTGTTCGCGCACACCAATCCTGCTGTCGTCATCGGCCGCCACCTGACCGCACGCCCACCGGCGTTGGCCGAGACCCGCCCGATGCTCCGGGTGTTCGACCCGGTGCTGTCCAGGGCTCTGGCGAAGGATCCGGCCGACCGGTTCGCCCGGTGCTCCGATTTCGCCGAGGCGTTTGCACGGGCAGCCCAATCCGGTAGACATCCAATGGCATCCGCATTGACCATGCCCAGGCCCATGGCGCTGCGGTCACTGAGGGGCGGCGCGTCAGCATCCTCCGCTACCGACAATCAGCGGCGAAGCAATCGGTGGCGGATCCTTGCGGCCGCAGCGTCGGTCGTAGCGCTGACGGCCCTCGGCGCCAGTGACTTCACCATTGACAACTACCGCCCCGCGGCCAACCAGGCCCCGGCGGCGGCAGCCCCGCCATCAGCGCAACCGGCCGCTCAGGCGCCGCCGTCCTTGCCGCCAGCGGCACCGGCCCCCGCTCAGGCACCCGCGAACCCGCCACCGGCCGCTCCTCAATCGGCGCCCACCCCGCAGGCGAGCCCGCCGGCATCGCGGGTCCCCGCGCCCGTCGAAGCGGCACCGGTGCCGACGCAACCGGCGCCGCCGGCCCAGCAACCAAACCCGGACCAGGCCTTCATCAATTCGCTGTCGCAAATCCCCGGCATCACCGTCACCGACCCCGGCACCGCCACGGCCACCGGCCGCGCCGTGTGCTCGAGCCTGCAAAACGGTGCGACTCCCGGGGACGCCGCGGCCGCGACCGTGAACGGCAATTCGGGAGTCACGCCTGCCCAGGCGAACGCCGGGATCAACGCGGCGATCAGCGCCTATTGCCCGCAGTATCTGCCGTAAGGCGAGTTATCCGCCCGCGAAAGGTTGGGCGACGACGTTCGGCTTGAACCCGTAGCGGGGAGCGGCGAAGTTGGCCACGCTGCGGCCGGTTCCGGCGCCGGGCATCAGCGGCACCCCGCCGAAGCCGCCCACCGCGGATTCGGCCGCCGCGCCGGACGTGAGCCCGTTGAGCGCCACATTGACCGGAGTCGCAGCGCCGGGAAGCGCGTTGGCCCACGATGCCGGAACCGAAAGCGCCCCGACTTTGGACGCGGTACCGGTAATCCCGCCCAGCCCCGTGCCCAGGACGTTGCCCAAATTACCCAGAGCCGGAGCGGCTGCAGCCGCGGCGCCCTGTGCCGCCGCGGCCGCACCCTCGGCCGCCTTGCCAAGGTTGGGAATGAACGAGTGCGCGAGGCCGTCGAGATCTCTCATCATGGTCGTAGACAGGCGAGCGGGTGAAGCCAATCGGATGTAGGCGTCGAAAATAGTGCTGCCGTCTACGGTTGCCGACCCGGTGATGCCCTCGACGACGTCGCCCAGCATGCCGTTCAAGACAATTCCGGCGCCGTCCGCTGTCCAGGTGTGCCCGGTCAGGCCGAGCGCCGCCGCGGGGTCGGCGAGCCAGGGCGGCAGATTCGTCAGCCCAGCCATCTGACTCAGAGTCGTCGGGATGTCGCCCATGCCTTGCGCGGCGGCCGCCGCGTTCAGCGCGCTGACCTGCGCGTTCACCTGCGAACCCAACCCGGCCATGCTGATTCCGGTGGACTGCGGGGTCAACTGCGGCAGTTGTGTGGCAGCCGCGGTAGCAGCGGAATAGCTGTACATCGCGGCCGCGTCTTGCGCCCACATCTCCAGGTACTGCGCCTCGGTGGCCGCGATGGCCGCAGTGTTCTGGCCGAGGAAATTCGTGGCCAACAGCGTGGCCAGCAATGCCCGGTTCGCCTCGATCTCTGGTGGCGGCACCGTCGCCAGAAACGCGGCTTCGTAGGCGCTCGAGGCCGCGATGGCCTGGGCGGCGACCTCGCTGGCCTGCCCGGCCGCCACGTTGAGCCAGGAAATCTGGGGCAGTGCCGCGGCCGCCATCGCCGCGGCGGAGGGCCCATGCCATGGTCCATCGGTAAGGCCGTTGACGACCGCCAGGTAGGACGAGGCAACCGACTGCAACTCGGCGGCCAGCCCTTCCCAGGCGGCGGCGGCGGCCAGCATCGGCCCCGAACCGGGTCCGGCGTACATCAACGCGGAGTTGACCTCCGGCGGTAACGCTGCAAAATCCATGTGGTGCCGCCTCCTACCCGACCGAGGCGGCGTTGGCCGCCTCAGTGAGGCCATACGAGGCGCCGCTGACACCGAGCGTGAGCGCCAACTGCTCCTGCACCGATACGGCGTGGGCCGCAATCTCTTGAAAGAGAGTCGCGTGGCGGTTGAACTGTGTGGCCGCCATCAGGGAGACCAAGTCGGAAGCGGCGGGCAGCACGGCGGTCGTCGGGCCGGCGGCGGCTGCGGTGCCCGCGCGCATCACTGCATTGATCGACATCAACTCGCCGGCAGCACCCGTTAACACCTCTGGTTCTGCGAAAACGGTCGACATTTACGAGTCCTTCCTTAATGCGCATTGCATCGATATCGACCAACGATCCAATGACGGGCGGCCACTCGTCGCTGATCTCATACAGGCAACGTTAAGGCAGGCGGGTGGCAAAAACGCCCCAGGAGCGCACTTGTTCACTACGAGTTAGGAATTGTTCATTTGCTGGCGGAAATTCGCCAGGTCACTTGAATTCATGTTTGAGATATATGTGAGGATCATATGATTTGAGTCTTCTATGAGCTTCCGGCATTCGCGCCTGTACTGGCTACAATGCTGCGCCCACCTAGCTGGATGCGTCGCGGCACGAGCCCTCGGGTCGCACCTTGTAGGCGAGTTTGGCGAGCCCAACAATGCAGGTCAGGCCGCTTCGCGGCACGACTTTCAG
Source organism: Mycobacterium intermedium (assembly GCF_002086275.1). Taxonomy (GTDB): domain Bacteria; phylum Actinomycetota; class Actinomycetes; order Mycobacteriales; family Mycobacteriaceae; genus Mycobacterium; species Mycobacterium intermedium. The sequence continues at coordinate 13,503 of NZ_MVHT01000061.1, forward strand.
CACCTAGGCCGCCGTGACCAGCCTGTGGTGGACCCAATGATTCTGAGCGCGAACACATCCCATAGGATGGGCCGAACAGCCTGACCGGGCGGGTACAAATGCCCGGGACGGCCGGCGAGCTCCGGCCAGCTGGTTCAAAAGCAGCCATGCGCTCAGCACCGTCCAGGGGTGCCGACTGGGTTCACGCTTGCGATTCGCCCACGAATTGTCTGCCGAATGCAATGCGCCAATGAAGTCGGCCGTCGGAAAGTCCCAAAGACGGACAAGTTGACCAACGCCACAACTGTTTGCTGGACGTTACTTGGCTCACATATCTAGCAGGGCAATGGCATCGTAGCCGATCGCGGCGCAAATATCGCTTGAGGCGCGCATTGTTGAACGCAAGGTAAACAGAAAGTGTCGTCAACCCTTACGGTAGACGACGCCAATTTGACAGGCTGAGCGGCTAGGGTGCCAGGCATGCCGATTTTCCGGAGTTCCGCGCAATTTGTCCGCACGGCAATCGCATGGGCAGGCATCGCGCTGGCCGCCGCCACCATGTCTGCCTGCGACTCGCACAATCCGAGTCCGTCGGCGTCCAACCCCAATCCGCGCCAGGTAACCGTCGTCGGATCCGGACAAGTCCAAGGCGTTCCCGACACGCTGACTGCCGACGTCACCATCTCGTTCACGGCGAGCGACGTCACCAACGCCATGAATCAAACCAACGGCCGCCAGCGAGCGGTCATCGAAGCGCTGACCCGCGCCGGGATCGACAACAAGGACATCCGCACCACCGACGTCATCCTGCAGGCCCAATACAGCATCGCCGAGCCCGGTGGAAGTCCCACCATCACCGGTTACCGAGCGGACAACGCGATCCAGGTCAAGATCCACCCAGCCGATGCCGCCTCGCGACTGCTGGCGCTCATCATCGAAACCGGCGGCGACGCCACCCGGATCACCGCGGTGCGCTACAAGATCGGCGACGACTCGCAGTTGGTGAAGGACGCACGAGCGCGCGCTTACGACGACGCAAAGAACCGCGCCCAGCAGTACGCCGAGCTGTCGGGACTCACCTTGGGCAAAGTGATCTCGATTTCGGAATCCACCGGTCCAGCGCCCGTCGAAAGCCAGCCCCAGGCACCCGCGCCGCGCGCATCGACACTGCCCCTGGAACCGGGCCAGCAGACGGTGAGCTTCTCGGTGACGGCGGTATGGGAGCTGGATTAACCGACTACTGGTAGACCCTGGGGTCCAGCGTTCCGATGTAGGAGAGGTCGCGATAGCGTTCGTCGTAGTCGAGCCCGTAGCCGACGACGAACTCGTTGGGGATGTCGAAGCCGACATACGTGATATCGACGTTGGCGCCGACCGCCTCGGGCTTGCGCAGCAGTGTGCACACCCGTAAGGACCGGGGATGCCGGCTCTTCAGATTGCGCAACAACCAGGACAGCGTGAGCCCGGAGTCGACGACGTCTTCCACGATCAGCACATCGCGGTCGTGGATATCGCGGTCAAGATCCTTCAAGATCCGCACCACACCAGACGACGAGGTGGACGAGCCGTACGAACTGACCGCCATGAACTCGAACTGGGTGGGCAGCGGGATCGCTCGCGCCAGATCGGTAACGAAGAGCACCGCCCCCTTGAGGACGGTGATCAACAGCAGGTCTGGCTCGCCACTGCCGGACAAGGTTCGGTAGTCGTTGCCGATCTGCTCGCCGAGCTCGGCGATGCGTCCCTGGATCTGCTCGGTGGTGAGCAGCACGGACTTGATGTCCCCCGGGTACAGCTCCGCCGTCACGCCCTCAGATTGCCACGCGCTATGGCGGGCAGCTCACGCGGGGCGTCAGATCGGTTCGGGCCGCAAGGCAAGCACGCCGTCTCGACGTCCGGCGAACAAGCGCTGACCCGGCAGGCTCGAGCCAACCGCTACCCCGCCCTGGCCGCGCCAATCGGTGACCAGCAGGTCCACGCCGCGGATCTGCTTGTCGGTCAATCCAATCGCACCGCCGGCCAGTAGCCACCCGCGAATCACGCGACGGCGCACCGGGTCGGGCAACGCGGCCAGCGAGCCGACATCCAGCCGGGCGTCGGGCCCCGTTCCGCGCATGGTTTCCGACAGCGCCTGCGCTGCGATCGCGTCGATGAAGTCGTTGTCTTCCCGCAGCGCCGTCGCGGTACGCGCCAGGGCCTCCGCCACTCCGCCGCCCAGCACCTCCTCCAGCAGCGGCAGCACTTCGGCGCGCAGCCGAGTCCTGGTGAAGCGGGGGTCGCTGTTATGCGGGTCCTGCCAGGCGGTCAGCCCGAGCTCACGGCAGGCGTCATGGGTCACGCTGCGTCGCACCCCCAGCAGCGGTCGGCACCAAGGCGGGTCGTAGGGGCGCATCCCAGCCATCGAGCGGGCCCCGGATCCGCGGCCGAGCCCGAGCAGCACCGTCTCGGCTTGATCGTCGAGGGTATGGGCCAACAGCACGGGACCGTCGCGGCCCGACTCCAGTGCGGCATAGCGAGCGGTACGCGCTGCCGCCTCCGGGCCACCACCCGTGCCGGAGGAGGGGCCGACCTCGACGCGAAGCACCCGCGCCGCAACGCATCCCAGGGAAAGCGCCTGCACCCGAGCGGTTTCGGCGACGTCGGCCGACCCGGGCTGCAGGCCGTGATCAACGATCAGGGCGGTGGTGGGCAACAACTGCGCCGCGACAGCCGTCAGGGCCAACGAGTCCGGGCCACCGGACAACCCGACACACCAACGTGCGCCGTCCCCAGCAGTCGCGCCGAGATGTTCCTTCCAGAACCGCTCGACAGCCGCGCGCAGCCGCGCTACAGCACCCTGTCGATCCATCGCTGCGGATGTTCGATCTCGGCAGGAAGGGGCAGCGTTTCGGGCCCGGACCAAATTGCGTTGAACCGCTTCATCCCGACCCGACTCACCACCTGGTCGACGAATACCTTGCCGCGGGTGTACTGGCTGAGCTTGGCATCGAGGCCCAACAACGCACGCACCAGCCGCTGCAGCGGTGGTTGCTTGCGCTGCCGACGTTCGTCAAAGCGACGGCGGATGGTGGCCACCGACGGCACCACCACCGGCCCGACGGCATCCATCACGTGCTCCGCGTGCCCTTCCAGCAGTGTGCCCAGCACCATCAACTGGTCCAGCGCCTTGCGTTGCGGCTCGGACTGCACGGCGCGCATCACGCCCAGGATTCCCCCCGGGCTGCCCTCGTCGGACGCGTCACCGCGGTTGCGGACGAAATCGGCCAACCGGCGCGCGACCTCCCCAATGTCGTCGGCGGGCTCCTTGGTCAGCAGGGCCAGCGACTGCGACATGTATTCGGCGATCCACGGGTTCGCCGTGAACTGCACTCGGTGGGTGACCTCGTGCAGGCACACCCACAACCGGAAATCGGACGGCTCCACCTTCAGCTGGCGCTCGACGGCAATGACGTTGGGATACACCAGAAGTAGGGTGCCGTCGCCAGCTTGTCCGCCTTCTCCCGGACGGGTGAACGGGTCGTACTGGCCCAGGATGCCGGTGGACACGAAGGCCAGCACAGCGCCCGTCTGCGCGCCGGTGATGCGCCCGGTCAACGCCCCCCGCGGCTTCTCACTTCCGTTGGTCATGGCCCGCATCGATTCCGCGGCCGCCTTGATCCACTCCGGCCGGTCGATGACCAGCGCGGGCGGCACCGGCCCGTCGGTGATCAGACCGGTTACGTCGCGCACCGGCGGTTCGGCCTTCTCCGAGGCGGCCATGAGCTCGTCGATCGCCTGCCGGCGGGTGTAGTCGCTGGACGGCGGGCCGGGCCGGGCCAGCCGCTGGCCCACAGTGGCGGCGAAGCGCCAATCGACCGCGTTCCCCAGCGTCACCTCCGACGGCGCGCTCATGCGGCGCATCCGCAGAACCAGAGCTTGGTCGCGAGCGCATCCATTGCGTTACGGCCGTTAGGTCCGGCGTCGTTGGAGACGAAGGCGAACGTCAGCACTCGTCCGCTGGCGTCGGTGACCACTCCGACCAGCGCATTGACGCCGGTGAGCGAACCGGTCTTGGCTCGCAGCCAGCCCGCCGGCCCCAGGTTGGTGGCCCGGTCCAGAAAACGTTCGGCCAACGTGCCGCTGCCGCCGGCGATCGGCAGCAGATCCAACAACGGGCGCAGCGCCGGGTGGTCCGGTCCGGCCGCTGCCCGCACCGTGCCGTCCAGGGTGCGCGCCGTCAGGCGATTGTCCACCGACAGGCCGCTGGAATCGGCCAGTTGGGCGCCCGCGGTGTCGATGCGCGCGGTGCCCAACCGATTGGTCACCGCGTCGACGGCGCCGGTGAAGCTCTGCGGGCGATTGATCGCGGCCGCGACCTCCCGGCCGATGCATTCGGCCATCACGTTGTCGGAGGCGTTCATCATCTGCGACAGGCGCTGGATCAGCGGCGCCGACTGGACCACGGCCAGCTGGCGCGCGCCGGGTGGGGCCGAACCGATCTTGACGGCTTCCGGGTCGAGGTCGAGTGCCTTGGCCAGCTCACGTCCGGCGTCCAGCGCCGGTGTCTTGGAGCGGCGCGAGTTCACCGTTGTCGGCTGGATACGACCGGCGTCGATCATCGCCGCTTCGATCGGCGCAATGTCACCGTTGTCGACATCGGCCGGGTCCCAGCCAGGCGCCATCGTCGGACCGCTGTACGCCGAGATGTCGACCTGCACGGCCGTGGGGGTGACGCCGCTACGGCGAATCTGTTCGGCCAGGTCGCTGATCCGTGCCGCGCCGTGGTACCAGGTCTCCACACCCGGCGGGGCGGCCGACAACGTCGGGTCCCCCGCGCCCACCAGCACGATGACCCCGTTGCCGCCCGGTGAGCCGGCCGGGCCGCCGGCCACCACGCGCGTGCTGATCCGGGCCTGACGATCCAGCGTCAGCAGTGCGGCCGCCGCGGTCAGGGTCTTGTTCGTCGACGCCGGAATCAGCGGCAGGTCGTCGCCCTGCTGCCAAAGCGCCTTGCCGGTCAAGGCGTCACTGATGCGGGCGCCCAGCGTGCCCAAATTTGGATCGGCCGCCACCTGCGCCAGGGCTGCGGCGACGCCGCCTGGCTCGGGAATCGCCGCGGTGTCGGCGACGGGGGTGACCCCGGGCTTGACGGTGGGCGGCCGCGGCGGCGGAACGGTCGTCCGCGCGCTGCTGTTCCCGTGGCCGCCCGTGGTGAAGTACACCGCCCCAGCCACAACGGCACCGACAAACGCCAGCACAGCCAACGCCACGAGCGCGTGGGTGGTCTTGCGCCAACGCCTGGGACCCATGCTCCTCCGATCCTGTCAGCCCCGACTGCCCGGGCTGTTCTGGAATCATTCTGCCGAACCGGGCGGGCAGCAGCCGCGCGGCACCCGCTGCACTAGGGTGTCCCCCGACGCATTTGCCTCTTCTCGTAATAAGGAGCCGACCCGTGCAGTTCGACGTAGTCATCGAAATTCCGAGAGGTCAGCGCAATAAGTACGAGGTCGACCATGAAACGGGTCGGGTGAAGCTGGATCGCTACCTATACACGCCGATGGCTTACCCGACCGACTACGGCTTCATCGAGGACACCCTCGGTGAGGACGGCGACCCGCTGGACGCGCTGGTGCTGCTGCCCGAGCCGCTGTTCCCGGGCGTGCTGGTCGAGGCCCGTCCGGTGGGCATGTTCCAGATGGTCGACGAGGCGGGTGGCGACGACAAGGTGCTGTGCGTGCCGGCGGGCGACAACCGCTGGGACCACATCCAGGACATCGGCGATGTTCCGACCTTCGAGCTCGACGCGATCAAGCACTTCTTCGTGCACTACAAGGACCTGGAACCCGGCAAATACGTCAAGGCCGCCGACTGGGTCGGCCGCGAGGCCGCCGAGGCCGAGGTACAGCGCTCCATCGAGCGTTTCAAGACCAGCGGGCACTGAGCTAGTCCAGGCCCGCTAGGCGCGCGCTTTCTTACGATTGCTCCTCAGGCTCCAAAGGAATGAGGCCGCGATCAGGGTTATGCCCACCGACGCCGTAAACCACTCGGGGACGTGCAGTCGGTGGTCCACCGACGCCAACATGATCAAGGCCAACGCGCCGATCGCCCAGTGCGCGCCGTGCTCCAAGTACTCATAGGTGTCCAACGTGTCCTGGCGGACCAGGTAAATGGTGATCGACCGCACGAATATCGCCCCGACCAGGCCGAGGCCCAGCGCAATGATGATCGGGTCGGTCGTGATGGCAAACGCGCCGGTGACGCCGTCGAACGAGAAGGCTGCGTCGAGCACCTCGAGATAGAGGAACAAGGTGAATCCGGCCTTCGCGAGCGCTTTGCTCTGCTGGCTTGGCTCCTGGGAATCTTCGTCTTCGTCGTCTATTCCTGGCGGCCGAAATGCCCGGCTGAGTCCGTTGACCAAGAGGTAGACCACCATGCCCAGCACACCGGCGGTCATCACCGTGGCGCGTTCCTCGCTGCCGTGCGTCAATTGCATGCCGACCAGGATCAACGTCGTTCCGCCCACGATCGCCGGCAACTGACCCAGCCGGCCGGCGCGCGCGAACGGGGCCTCGATCCACGTCAGCCACTTGATCTCGCGGTCATGAAATATGAAGTCCAAGAACAGCATCAGCAGAAACATTCCGCCGAAGGCGGCGATCTGTGGATGGGAGGCTTGAACGAGCTTTTCGTAGCTGGGTGAGCCGTCCGGGAACTCCAATGCGCCGCCGGGCGGCGGACCAAGCGCCAACCGCAAGGCCCGGACTGGGTCGAGGTCGGCACTGACCCAGACGATGACGAGCGGGAACAGCAACCGCATTCCGAACACCGCGATGACGATCCCGACCGTCAGAAACATCCGCTGCCAGAAGGGACTCATCCGCTTGAGCACCGTCGCGTTGATTATCGCGTTGTCGAACGACAGCGATATCTCGAGCAGACCCAGGACAACCAGCAAGAACAGCGCTTTCGGCCCGCCGTACAGGAAGCCGCCGACCAACGCCGCCACGGTGACCACCAGCGAGGTGGCGAATATGCGGAAGGTGGTCATGGACCCTTTCTGATGGCGCGGCGGCCCGATCTGCCGGTCCATTATCCCGACCTCCCCAGACCCCGCTGACTCTGCGCCCTTGGCGGCGCCCACTCACACGTCCCCGCCAAATCCGCAGCATCAACACGGCGACTGCAGCCCGGCGTGACCAGCAGTAGAGCCGTGTCCGCCTACGATTTCCACGTGACGGAAGTCGGGGGCCCCGCCGCCGCTCCAGCCGGAGCGGTCACGCGCGGAAGCGTTGCGCGCGTCGGGACCGCGACCGCGATCACCGCGCTCTGCGGCTACGCGGTGATCTACCTGGCCGCCCGCAACCTCGCACCCAACGGCTTCTCCGTATTCGGAGTGTTCTGGGGTGCGTTCGGGCTGGTCACCGGGGCGGCCAACGGCCTGTTGCAGGAATCCACCCGCGAAGTCCGCGCAATGCAATACCTCAACGCTCTGCCGGACGGTGCCGCCCGGACCCATCCGCTGCGGGTCGCCGGGCTGGTAGGCATCGCTTCGGCCGTCGTGATCGCGGCGACTTCACCGTTGTGGAGTGGACGGGTCTTCGCGGAATCACGCTGGCTGTCGGTGGCGCTGCTGAGCATCGGGCTGGCCGGATTCTGCCTACACGCCACCCTACTGGGCATGCTGGCCGGCACCAATCGCTGGAGCCAATACGGCGCCCTGATGGTCACCGACGCGGTCATCAGGGTGGCGGTTGCCGCTGCGACGTTCGTGGTCGGCTGGGGGCTGGTCGGGTTCCTGTGGGCAACCGTGGCGGGTTCGGCCGCCTGGTTGATCATGCTGCTGGCGTCACCGGCGTCGCGCGCGGCGGCCCACCTGCTCACTCCGGGCAGCACCGCGACGTTCCTGCGCGGCGCCGCGCATTCCATCACCGCGGCGGGGGCCAGCGCGATTCTGGTGATGGGGTTCCCGGTGTTGCTGAAGTTGACGTCAGCCCACGACCTGGGTCCAGCGGGCGGGGTGGTCATCCTGGCGGTCACGTTGACGCGGGCGCCGCTGCTGGTTCCGCTGACCGCCATGCAGGGCAATCTCATCGCCCATTTCGTCGACGAGCGCGGCCATCGGCTCCGCGCCCTGATCTCACCCGCGGCGCTGATCGGCGGTATCGGCGCCGTCGGCGTGCTGGCGGCCGGCCTGGTGGGTCCCTGGCTGCTGCGTGCCGTCTTCGGACCCGAGTATCAGGCCAGCAGCGCACTTCTTGCGTGGCTCACCACTGCGGCGCTGGCCATCGCCCTGTTGACGCTCACCGGCGCCGCCACGGTGGCCGCGGCCATGCACCGGGCCTACGCGTCGGGGTGGGTCGGCGCGACAGTAGCCGCGGGTCTGCTGCTGATGCTGCCGCTGGCGTTGGAGACGCGTACGGTGGTCGGGCTGCTGTGCGGTCCGCTGGTCGGAATCGGCGTGCACCTGACGGCGTTGGCGCGCGCCGGACGCTCATCCACCGGTTCGCCCCCCGACAACGTGTAACTTGTGGGGCACTGATGGTCTTGAACAAGAACCCCGAAACGCACTATCCGGACGTCTGGGTCGTCGTCCCCGATTTCAACGAAGCCGCGGTCATCGGCGAGGTGATCGCCGATCTGCGATCGGTCTTCGACAACGTCGTCTGCGTGGACGACGGCAGCAGCGACGATTCCGGTGAGATCGCCCTGCGCGCCGGGGCTCACCTGGTGCGCCACCCGATCAACCTGGGCCAGGGAGCGGCGATCCAGACCGGCATCGAGTACGCCCGCAAGCAGCCCGGCGCCCGGGTGTTCGCCACCTTCGACGCCGACGGCCAGCACCGGGTAAAGGATGTGGCGGCGATGGTCGACCGCCTACGCGAGGGCGACGTCGACATCATCATCGGCACGCGGTTCGCCGAGCATTTCGAACAGGATGCGGCCAGCCGCCCGCCACTGCTGAAGCGGATCGTGCTGCGCACGGCCGCCCGGATCAGTCCGCGCGGTCGCCGGCTGGGCCTCACCGACACCAACAACGGGCTGCGGGTGTTCAACAAGACGGTGGCCGACGGGTTGAACCTCACCATGAGCGGCATGAGCCACGCCAGCGAATTCATTGTCTTGATTGCCGAAAACGGTTGGCGCGTAACCGAACACCCCGTGGAGGTGCTCTACACCGAGTACTCCAAGTCGAAGGGGCAGCCGCTACTGAACGGCGTCAACATCCTTTTCGACGGGTTCCTGCGAGGGAGGATCAGACGATGAACTGGATCCAGGTGCTGCTGATCGGATCGATCATCGCGCTGTTGGTGTTCCTGTTGCGTTCGCGGCGCAGCGCGCGGGCCCGGGCCTGGGTGAAGGTGGGCTACGTCTTGTTCGTCCTGGCCGGCATCTACGCCGTGCTGCGACCGGACGATACGACCGTGGTCGCGCACTGGTTCGGGGTGCGCCGTGGCACCGACCTGATGCTGTACGGGCTGATCATGGCGTTCAGCTTCACCACCCTGAGCACCTACATGCGCTTCAAGGACCTGGAGTTGCGCTACGCGAGGCTCGCTCGTGCGGTGGCCATCGAGGCCGCCCAGGTGCCAGTTCCACCACAAGGGCTCGCCACGGACACCTCGGCCCGGTAGTCTGCAGCGGCCCGTCCGGTCGTCGTGATCCGTTCGACGGATTGCATTTGAGCCGCGCGGGGAACAAGAGTCACGGGCGTCCTTTTTTGGGTCAACCGGCAGGCCGAGGACTAAACGACGATGACTGGGAACATCGAATCGCACATCGATGTCGAAGCGCGGCGACTGCGCGCTGTCGACCGTTACCTACGGGCCGATCTGCCGTCCGAGACGGCGCTGGAACGCATTGCGGTCTTAGCGACCCAGATTTTCGACGTGCCGATGGCCACCGTGGCGATCGTCGATCGTGACCGAATTCGGCGGGTCGCGGCGCACGGCATGAACAGCGAAGTGCTCGAGCTTGCGCGTGACGACGGGCTGTGTGCGTCGGTCATTCGGGCCGACACTCCGGTTGTGGTGAGTGACGCGCTCACCGATACCCGGACTGCCCGCAATCAGTTCGTGCACGAGCACGGGATTCGGTTTTACGCCGGCGCCCCCATCGTGACCCGGCACGGGCACAGGCTGGGCGCGGTGGCCGTGATGAGTCGGGACGCTCGCGCCGCGTCGGCCAAGGAATTGGAGATCCTGCAGAATCTCGCCGCGATAGTCATGGAACAACTCGAGCTGCGGCTGTCGTATCTCGATGTTCTCCACGCGGAGCAGGACCTGCGTGGGGCGGCCGAAAACGCGCGCGACGAGGCCAGGCGGGACCGCGACAGCGCCGAGTTGATCCGCGATAACGCCGAACTCGACCGTGATGAAGCCCGGCGGGATCGCGATCAGGCCCGCGTCGACCGTGACGATGCGGTGCGCGACCGCGGTATCGCCGAGCACGACCGAGACCTGACCGAAGAGTATGCGGCGGTGCTGCAACGCACTTTGCTGCCGCCGTCGCTGCCGACCATCGATGGCCTGGCCTTGGGTTCTTACTACCGCGCGGCGTCATCGCGCCAGATCGGCGGCGACTTCTACGACGTATTTCCGCTGGGCGGCGACCGCTGGGGGTTCTTTCTCGGTGACGTGCTCGGTCACGGCCCGGAGGCCGCCGTGGTGACCTCGCTGATCCGGTACACCTTGCGGGCGGCGGCGCTGCATCACAGCGATCTGACCCGGGGATTGGCCGAACTCAACTCCGTCATGATGGGGGAGTCCGCGCCACGGCGATTCTGCACCGTGCTGTTCGGCACCATCGAACCGCACAGCGGCGGCGACGGGTTCGAGGTACGCCTGGCGACCGGCGGCCACCCGCCGGCCTTGCTGCTCGATCCTGCTGATGGGTCGGTCGCAGAGGTCCGCCCGGATGGCGGGATGTTGGTGGGAGCCTTGGACGACGCCACCTTCGCGGCCCGCGGCCTGCATCTGCGCGCCGGCCAGACGCTGCTCTGCTATACCGACGGACTCATCGAGGCGCGCCGCGGCCCGATGCCCTTCGACGAGGAGAGTCTGGCCGCCTTCGCCGCCGACCACGCCCCCAGGGGCGCGCGCGGTCTGGTCGATGACATCGCCACGCTGGTCCCGAAATTGGAGCCGCGCGACGACATCGCCGTGCTGGCGTTCGAAGCCACCGCCTGAACAGCCAGGCCGGTCAGTCGCCGTGCTTATGGCGGAAATACTCGACCGTACGGCGAATTCCGTCGTCCAACTGCACCTGCGGCCGCCAGCCCAAAACCCGTTCCGCCAGGCTGATATCGAGGCAGGACCGCCGCAGGTCGCCCAGCCGCGGCGGGTGAAACTCCGGGTCGTCCGGCCCGCCGACGGCGGTTGCCACCGCGGTGTGGAGCTGCCGGTCCGAGGTTTCCACGCCCGTGCCGATGTTGAACCGCTGCCCGCCGCCCTGGTCGCCCGAAGCCCGCACGAAGGCGTCCACCACATCGTCGACGAAAACGTAGTCGCGGGTGTTGGTGCCGTCGCCGAACACTTTGGTGGGCCTACCGGACAGCAGCGCCTGGGCGAAGATGGCCACCACGCCCGCTTCGCCGTGTGGATCCTGCCGCGGACCGTAGACGTTCGCCGGGGCGATGTGCGAACACTCCAGCCCGTACAGGTGCCGGAACGTGTTCAAGTAGATCTCGCCGGCCACCTTGCCCGCGGCATACGGCGAGGCCGGGTCGGTGGGCACGGTCTCCGGCGTCGGGTACACCGGCGGGGTGCCATAGATAGATCCGCCCGACGAGGTGTGCACCACCTTGCGGACGTTGGTGCGCCGGGCCGCCTCGGCCAGCCGGATGGTGCCGATGACGTTGACCGACGCGTCGAACTCCGGGTTCGCCACCGAATGCCGCACGTCGATCTGGGCGGCCAGGTGAAACACCACTTCGGGTCGGTGCTGCTCGAAGATGGCTTCCAGGTCCGCGGTGACGATGTCCGCCTCGACGAACGTGTGAGCGGGGTTGTCGGCCAGATGCTCGATGTTGGTGGCACGGCCGGTAGCGAAATTGTCCAGGCCCACCACCGTGTGGCCGTCGGCGAGAAGACGGTCGACTAGCGTCGACCCGATGAAACCGGCTGCCCCGGTGACCAGTGCGCGCACCGGCCCACCATACCGGCGGGTCATTCTGCTGGCCGCAGCGCTGATCGTTGTGCAGTTGGGTGTCCGCGCCGTACTGGCTTTCGGGGGATATTTCTACTGGGACGATCTGATCCTGGTCGGCAGGGCCAGCACACAGGGGCTGCTGTCGCCGTCGTACCTCTTCGACGACCACGACGGACACGTGATGCCGGCCGCGTTCCTGGTCGCCGGCGCCATCATCCGGCTGGCGCCCTTGGTCTGGACCTGGCCGGCGACCAGCCTGGTGGTGCTGCAGTTACTGGCGTCGCTGTCGTTGTTGCGCGCGTTGCACGTGATCCTCGGCTGGCGTCCCGTCCTGCTGGTACCGCTGACGTTCGCATTGTTCACACCGCTGGGCGTGCCGGGGTTCGCGTGGTGGGCGGCGGCGCTGAACTCGCTGCCGATGCTGGCGGCGCTGGCCTGGGTGTGCGCGGATGCGATCCTGCTGATCCGCACCGGCAACCAGCGGTACGCGGTGACGGGCGTACTCGTCTATTTCGGCGGCTTGTTGTTCTTCGAGAAGGCGGCGGTGATTCCGTTCGTCGCATTCGTGGTTGCCGCGCTGGTATGCCACGTGGGCGGCGACGAACGGCCGCTGCGCACGGTGTGGCGGGCCGGCTTCCGGTTGTGGGTGTCGTCGCTGGCCCTGACGGTCGCCTGGGCCGGGTTGTATCTGGCCGTGGTGGATCAGCGACGGTGGAGTTCGGACCTGGCCATGACGTGGGATCTGCTGCGCCGTTCGATCACCCACGGCATCGTGCCGGGGCTGGCCGGCGGGCCGTGGGAGTGGAATCGGTGGGCACCGGCGTCGCCATGGGCCACCCCCCCGCCAGCGGTCATGGCCCTCGGCTGGCTGGTATTGGTTGCACTGCTTGGGTTTTCGCTGGCCCGCAAGCAGCGCATCGGGCCGGTCTGGCTGACCGCGGTCGGCTACTCGGTGGCCTGCCAGGTGCCGATCTACCTGATGCGGTCATCGCGTTTCACCGCGCTCGAATTGGCCCAAACATTGCGGTATTTCCCTGATCTCGTGGTCGTCCTGGCGCTGCTGGCCGCGGTCGCCTTCACGGCGCCGAACCGACCCGGCGCGCGTTGGCTGGACGCGTCGCGGGCCCGCAGCGCGGTGATAGTCGGTGTGGCCGCACTGTTTCTGGCCAGTTGCCTGTACTCCACGGCCACCTTCCTGACATCCTGGCGCGACAACCCCGTGGAGCCGTACCTGAAGAACGCGCGCGCGAGTTTGGCTGCCGCGAGGGAGTCGAATGCGCCGCTGTTGGATCAGGAGGTCGATCCGTTGGTATTGCAGCGGGTCGCGTGGCCGGAGAACCTGGCCAGCCACATGTTCGGCTTACTGGCCGACAGGCCCGAATTTGCCAGCACGACAACCCAATTGCGCATGTTCAACAGCGCCGGCGTGCTGGTTGATGCGCGAGTGACGTGGGTCCGCCACATCTTGCCGGGTCCGACGCCGCAATGCGGGTACTTCGCGCAGCCGGACCGGCCGGCTCGGTTGCTGTTGGACGGCCCGCTGCTGCCGGCCGACTGGACCGTTGAGCTGAATTACCTGGCCAACATCGACGGCTCCTTGACCGTGGCGCTGAGCGAGGGACCGGACACGAAGGTCCCGGTACACCCGGGACTCAACCGCGTTTACGTCCGACTGCCCGGTGCCGGCGACGCGATCACGGTGCAAGCCAACACCGCCGCGCTGGCGGTCTGCATTGCGGCGGGACCGGTCGGGTTTCTGGCGCCGCTCTGACGGGGGCGGGCTCGCTGCAGGTTCGCCCAGCGTCACACTGGGGTGGCGCTCAGGCTCGAACGTCAAGCCAGCGTGACGTTCGACGCTGAAATGCTCAGTCGTCGATGTGGCCCGGTGGGTCGGCAAAGGCGCCGGCAGGTTGAAAACCCGGGCCGAGCACGTCGCATTGCTTATCGGGCGCGAAGTAGGAACTGGCGCCCCGCTGAATCAGGTTCATGAATCCCACGCAACGCTGCCAGGTGCCGTCGGGCTGGACTGGGCCGTCGCACTTGCTGATGACTCCGAATCCGCCGTATACGCAGCCTGCGTTGGCGGGTGGCGCGGTGGCGATCAACCCGCCGGCCATCACAGCGGCAACGCCCAGGCTGGCGACGAAAGCGCCAATCCCCCGCTGCAGGGTGAAATTGAGTGCATACATTGCGTCCCCTTCGGATTGCCGCGGATCAATCATTTCATCGGAGCGGGACTGGACAAAGTGTCGTGCGCGCCTGTTTCAGGAACTGGACAACAGCCGGGTGGAGCGGAACCGACTAGCGCACCACAGGCGTCCCTGGCGTTGACTGGCCGTTCCGGACGTACCGAACGAGCCACCGGCGTCGCCGCCGCTACACCCTGCCGGGACCCGGCGCCGCCCGCGCGCCCCTGGTCAGCGACACTTCTTCGGGGCAGTAATTAACCGTCGGCACACCGACGACGGATGCGTCGTCGTCATGACGCAGATGGAGCCGCCTAGGAGAATCGAACTCCTGACCTATTCATTACGAGTGAATCGCTCTACCGACTGAGCTAAGGCGGCGTCAGGCGGCCCGAGTCTAGCGCAGTTCTTGACCGATCGTTGCGACCATGGCGTCAACAGCGAATTTGGGCTTGACGTTGGTGGCCAACGCCTCGCGGCACTGCAGCACGGCCTCGATGCAACGCAGCAGCCGTTCGGGCGCGGCGTGGGCGGCCAGGGACGCGACGCGGTCGGCCATATCCGGGTGGTTGGCCTGCACTTCTCCCGCATTGGACGCGACCAGGAGGGCGTCGCGGAAATAGGTGGCCAAATCGATCAGTGCGCGGTCCAGCGCATCACGCGAGGCGCGGGTCTGACGAGACTTCTGCCGCCGTTCTAAGTCCTTGATCGCTCCCGCCGCGCCGCGCATCGTCCCCGCGGTGCCCTTGCCGGTGCCGCCGGCTCCGAGAGCCGTGCGCAGTTCTTCGGTCTCGGTTTCCGCCCGATCGGCGGTCAATGCCACCGCTTCGGCTTCGGCGGCGGCGACCAACTCCTCGGCCGCTGCGTATGCCCGCGACGGCGTCACGGCATCTCGCACCAATGCCAGCGCCTGCTCTCGCCGCTGTCGGGCGTCGGAATCGGTGGCCAGCCGTCGCGCCCGGCCCACGTGACCACCGCTGACCGAAGCGGCCCAGTTGGCTGTCTTCGCATCGAGCCCGTCGCCGTCGATGAGCACCTGCGCTATGGACGGGGTAGACGGAGTCACCAGCGCCACGTGCCGGCAGCGTGAGCGCAGCGTGATCGCAATGTCTTCAGGGTCGACGGATGGCGCGCACAGCAGAAAAACCGTTGACGGCGGGGGCTCTTCGACGACCTTGAGCAGGGCGTTGGCGGCGCCTTCGGTCAACCTGTCGGCGTCCTCGACGACGACGATCTGGTGCCGTCCGGTGGTGGGCTTGCGCGAGGCGATCTGCACGATCGCGCGCATGTCGTCGACACCGATGGACAGGCCCTCGGGAATGACCCGCCGCACGTCGGCGTGAGTGCCTGCCATCGTCGTCGTACACGCCCGACACATCCCGCACCCGGGGTCTTCGTCGGAGGTGCACTGCAGTGCGGCCGCGAAGCACAACGCGGCGACCGAGCGCCCCGAACCGGGCGGACCGGTGATGAGCCACGCATGTGTCATAGTCCCGGCGCCGCCGTCGTTGTGATCAGCATCACCGCGGGCGGCGCGCGCCGCCGCCAACAGTTCGGCTTCCACCGCGTGTTGGCCTACCAGCCGCGTAAACACCCCGGACATCATCGGCAACAGTAGTGACCCGCGCCGACAGATACCGATCGGCCATCGTTTCGCGACAATTCCGTGATCTTGAAGCATCTTTCGGCCGATTTCGGCGACTTGCCGGGCCACAAAGAAGTTTCCGACGAGTCCCCGCCTCCCGATACGGTGGGCACATGGCCAACGCGGCAACACTGCCCAGGCGAATCGGTGCATTCGCCCGGTGGGTGGTGCGCACCCCGTGGCCAGTTTTTTCCCTGAGCATGCTGCAGGCGGACATCATCGGTGGCCTGTTCGTGCTCGGGTTCCTGCGGTACGGCCTGCCGCCGAGCGAACGCATCGAGTTGCAGGACCTCCCGACGCTCAACGTCACGATCTTCATCGCGTCGGTCATCTTGTTGTTCTTCGCCGGGTTCGTCTGGAATCTCCACCTGTTGGTCCCGGTCTTCCGGTGGCAACGCCGCGACAATCTGCTCGCCGAGACCGATCCCGCGGCCACCGAACTGGCCCGCCGCCGCGCGCTGCGGATGCCCTTCTACCGCACGCTGACCAGTGCGGCGGCGTGGTGCATCGGCAGCGTGGTATTCCTCGTCGCAAGCTGGTCGGTGGCCCGCCACTCGGCGCCCGTCGTCATCGTTGCCACCGCGCTTGGCGCCACCGCCACCGCCATCATCGGTTACCTGCAGTCCGAGCGGGTCTTGCGGCCGGTGGCCGTGGCGGCGCTGCGCAGCGGCGTCCCGGAGAACGTCAAGGCACCCGGCGTCATATTGCGGTTGATGCTGACCTGGATGCTGTCCACCGCGGTGCCGTTGCTGGCCATCGTGCTGGCGGTCGTGTCGGACAAGATATCCCTGCTGCACACCACCCCCGACACGCTGTTCAATCCGATCCTGCTGCTCGCGCTGGCGGCTCTGGGCATCGGAGGGGTGAGCACGCTGTTGGTCTCGATGTCGATCGCCGACCCCCTGCGCCAGCTCCGCTGGGCGCTGTCGGAGGTGCAACGCGGCAACTACAACGCGCACATGCAGATTTACGACGCCAGCGAACTGGGTCTGCTGCAAGCCGGCTTCAACGACATGGTCCGCGACCTGTCTGAGCGGCAGCGGCTACGCGACCTGTTCGGCCGCTACGTGGGCGAAGACGTGGCACGGCGGGCCCTGGAGCGCGGCACCGAGTTGGGCGGGCAGGAGCGCGACGTGGCGGTGCTGTTCGTGGACTTGGTGGGTTCCACCCAGTTGGCCGCGACGCGGCCGCCCGCCGAGGTCGTCAGTCTGCTCAACGAGTTCTTCCGGGTGGTGGTCGACACCGTCGGTCGCCACGGCGGCTTCGTCAACAAGTTCCAGGGCGACGCCGCGCTGGCCATCTTCGGCGCGCCCATCGAACACCCCGACGCTTCGGGTGGCGCCCTGGCGGCCGCCCGCGAATTGCACGACGAGCTCTTACCGGTGCTGGGTTCGGCGGAATTCGGCATCGGTGTGTCGGCGGGCCGGGCCATCGCCGGTCACATCGGCGCCCAGGCCCGGTTCGAGTACACCGTGATCGGCGACCCGGTGAACGAGGCGGCTCGACTCACGGAGCTGGCCAAACTCGAAGAGGGCCACGTGCTGGCGTCGGCGATCGCGGTCAGCGGTGCGCTGGACGCCGAGGCGCTGTGCTGGGATGTCGGCGAGGTCGTGGAGCTGCGCGGCCGCGCCGCACCCACCCAACTGGCCCGGCCGTTGAATTTGGCCCCCAGCCCCCCCGAGGCCGACGAAGTCCCCGACGAAGACGAAGCAGCAGACGAAGCAGAAGAGATTCCCAGCGAAGCCAACCGCTAGCCGCTAGCCGCGCTTCACGCCTTCTTCGCCGCAGTCTTCTTGGCCACAGCCTTCTTGGCCGCCGTCTTCTTTACCGGCGCCTTGCGGGTGGTCTTTTTGGCGGCCCGCTTGGCCGGACCGCGGGCCCGCCGGTCGGCCAGTAGCTCCGACGCGCGCTCGTCGGTGATCGACATGACGTCGTCACCCTTGCGCAAGCTGGCGTTGGTCTCGCCGTCGGTGACGTAAGGCCCGAATCGACCGTCCTTGATCACCATCGGCTTGCCCGAGACGGGGTCGGTACCCAGTTCACGCAGGGGTGGCGCCGAAGCCCGTTGCCGCGCACCACGTTTGGGTTCGGCGTAGATCTTCAGCGCTTCGTCGAGCGTCACGGTGAACATCTGCTCTTCGGAGGCCAGCGAACGAGAATCGTTGCCGCGCTTCAGGTATGGCCCATACCGGCCATTCTGGGCGGTGATCTCCTCGCCGGTGTTGGGATCTACCCCCACTACGCGGGGAAGCGACAGCAGCTTCAACGCGTCCTCAAGCGTGACCGTTTGCAAATCCATGGTGCGCAACAGTGAACCGCTGCGCGGCTTGGGACCGGTCGGTTTCTTACCTTTTTTGGCCGGCTCGGCGCTCGGGTCTTCGGGCGGTTCCGGCAGGATCTCGGTCACGTAGGGCCCGTACCGGCCGTCTTTGGCGACGATCTGGTGGCCGGTTTCCGGGTCCACCCCCAACACGCGCCCCTCCTGCGGGGTGGCGAAAAGTTCCTCGGCCACTTCGAGTGTCAGCTCGTCGGGGGTGAGTGAGTCGTTGAGATTGGCGCGTTGCGGCGTCGGTTCGCCGTCCTCACCGATGATCGTCCGTTCGAGGTAAGGCCCGTTCTTGCCCACCCGAACGTAGATCGGCCGCCCCTCCGCATCGTCAAAAACCTTGATGGAGTTGACTTCTCGGGCGTCGATCCCTTCGAGGTTGACGCCGACCAGCTTCTTCAGGCCACCCGAGCGGGCCACCGAGTCGGGCACACCATGATCGCCGCCGAAGTAGAAGTTGTTGAGCCAGTTGGTGCGTCGCTCGTTGCCTGCGGCGATCTCGTCGAGCTCGTCTTCCATGGCCGCGGTGAAGTCGTAGTCGACCAGACGGCCGAAATGTTGCTCCAACAAACCGACAACGGCGAACGCGACCCAAGACGGCACCAGGGCGCTGCCCTTCTTGTACACGTAGCCGCGGTCCTGGATGGTCTTGATGATCGAGGAGTAGGTCGACGGGCGGCCGATACCCAGTTCCTCGAGCGCCTTGACCAAAGACGCCTCGGTGTAGCGGGCGGGCGGGTTGGTGGCGTGCCCGTCCGGCGTCAGCTCGATGGCGTCCAGCCGCTGGCCCGGCGTCAGGTGCGGCAGCCGTCGCTCGGCGTCATCCGCCTCACCGCCGGCCAACTCGTCCACCGTTTCCACATACGCCTTGAGGAAGCCGGCGAAGGTCAGCGTCCGCCCGGAAGCCGAGAAAGCGACCTGCTGGTCACCCGCCCTGCCTTCGATCCGCAGACTCAGCGTGGTCCCGCGCGCATCGGCCATCTGCGAAGCGACCGTGCGCTGCCAGATCAGCTCGTAAAGCCGGAATTCGTCGCCGTCGAGTTCATGTCGCACCGCGTCGGGCGTCGCGAACGTCTCACCCGCGGGACGAATTGCCTCGTGCGCTTCCTGCGCGTTCTTCACCTTGCGGGTGTACTGGCGCGGCGACGGGGAGACGTATTCCGCACCGTAGAGCTGCCGCGCCTGGGTGCGCGCGGCGTTGATCGCCGACTCCGACAGCGTGGTCGAGTCGGTTCGCATGTAGGTGATGTAGCCGTTCTCGTACAGCCGCTGGGCGATGCTCATCGTCCGTTCGGAGGAAAACCGCAACTTGCGACCGGCCTCTTGCTGCAGCGTCGACGTCATGAACGGCGCGTAGGGGCGGCGGGTGTAGGGCTTCTCCTCGGCCGACGCCACGCTCAGCTGGGCACCCTGGAGGTTGTTGGCCAGCGCGGTGGCGCTGGCCTCGTCGAGCACCACCACCTCGTCGGCCTTGCGCAACGCCCCCTGCGAGTCGAAGTCGCGTCCGGTCGCCACCCGCAGACCATCGACGTTGGTCAGGCGGGCGGTGAAGGTCGGCGGCTGGGCGTTCGGGTCGGACACGCTCGCGTCCAGCTTGGCCACGACGTCCCAGTACGACGCGCTGCGGAAAGCCATCCGGTCGCGCTCGCGCTGCACGATGATGCGGGTGGCCACCGACTGGACCCGGCCCGCCGACAGCTTGGGGGCAACCTTCTTCCACAACACCGGGCTGACTTCGTAGCCGTAGAGCCGGTCCAGGATGCGGCGGGTCTCTTGGGCATCGACCAGATCGATGTCCAGGTCTCGGGGGTGCTCGGCGGCCGCACGGATGGCCGGTTCGGTGATCTCGTGGAAGACCATCCGTTTGACCGGGATGCGCGGTTTCAGCGTTTCCAGCAGGTGCCAGGCGATGGCCTCGCCTTCGCGGTCACCATCCGTGGCGAGGTAGAGCTCGTCGACGTCCTTGAGCAGGCCTTTCAGCTCGCTGACGGTGCTCTTCTTGTCGGGGCTGATGATGTAGAGCGGTTCGAAGTCGTGGTCGACGTTGACTCCGAGCCGGGCCCATGGCTCGGATTTGTACTTCGCCGGCACATCGGACGCCGCTCGGGGCAGGTCACGAATGTGGCCTCGTGACGACTCGACGATGTAGCCGGACCCCAGATAACTGGCAATTTTTCGCGCCTTGGTCGGCGACTCGACGATGACAAGTCGCCGGCCGCTGCCATTTCTGCCGCTATTAGCCCTGCTGGGGCCCTCGTCAGCCAACTGCGCCTAACTCCATCTCCTATGCGGCCTCCTGGCGAGGCCGCCCCCCGAACAATGACAGGTCGGCCGCTGAAATTCCGCCAAATTCAGGTACGCCGCCGTACCGTCGCCGCGCGGGCACCTGACAATTTCGCACCCTTGGGCGGGCCTGCGCAAACCGGGGTTCCCGAATGCCCCTCCCGGCGGAGGCGTGAAACGGTGTCATACCCGCGGCCATTGTGCCAACGCCTCGGCGCTGTCCGGGGGTTCCCCCACGTTCTCTACCAGGCGCGATAGGCGTCGACGGCCGCTTATCCGCAGGGCGGGCCGGGTGCCGCGGGTGCCGATCAGGGTGGGCGCGATCCCCACCCGCATCAGCGCCGACGCCAAGGGGGAATGCGTGTCTGGGGCGTGCGGATCCAGACCGAGCAGGTACCGGTCCGCCTCCGGGCTGCCGGCGGCCAGTGTCCACGCCCGCAGCTCACGCGGCCCGGGCAGCCACCGCACCGGGACGGTCTTGACCGCCCCACGCGTCCATTCCGCGGCGACACTGCGCAAGGAGGGGGCCACCGACGTCCGCACCAAGGGGGTTTGTTCGTCGGTGCGGGTGATCTCCGGCTCCAAACCTGCCTCACGGATCATCTCGGCCAGCGCGGTGGCGCGCCACAGTTCGTCCACCACGACCGAGATGCGGGCACCGGACCCAACGGTCACGATCTGGCCAGAAGCCGCCAGCACCCCGGAGAGGTCCGCCACCCCAGGCGGGACCGCTTCCGCGGCGAAGAAGGAAAGCTGGCTCACGCCACGACAGTAGGCCAGCATGTCAATCCCCGCCTTCAGGTTTCCGGCGCGTCCCGCCCGTCATGACCGCACGTGCCATGGCGAGCAGACGCAAGCGCCCACGATTCCAGCGGATTCGGGGGCTTTCGGGTCTGGCCGCGGGGACAAGTGCGCTGTCCCCCGTCAAGAAAAATCCCCCCGATTTGCAACCGGGGGGATTCCTTGGAGAACCGCTGCAATCAGAGCGAGCGGACTCCGGTGGCCTGGGGGCCCTTAGGGCTGTGGCCGATTTCGAACTCGACCTTCTGGTTCTCTTCGAGGGTGCGGAAGCCCGTTCCCTGGATCTCCGTGTAGTGGACAAACACATCCGCGGAACCATCTTCGGGGGCGATGAAACCGAACCCCTTCTCCGCGTTGAACCACTTCACAGTTCCCTGTGGCATCTTTCTGATCTTTCCTTTTCTTCTGGGTGCGGGGCACCGCCTTTCGATGCCCCGGGCCCGTTGCGACCGCCATACCTCGCGGAGTCGCCGGAACTTCACCCGACAGAGAACCTCGCAGGAACCGCGGCCGCAACGCCGATCCTGCGAAAGTTTGACACGAACACAGAAGCTACGACCGCACACAGTCAACCATGTTCGCCGCCTCGGCGACAGCCTCTTGACCGGCGCGAGACGGGCAATTTACTCCGACGTCACTTAACTGCCAGGCATGATGGCCCGAACCTCGCGATAGGGTCCCGACGATCCAAACACTGGGCCGTCCGGAGAATGGGGTCTCATGGCGAGTTTTGGCAGCGACCTGCTCGCCGCCGCCCTCGCCGGCACCCCGTCGAGCGAACTACCCCTGCGGCACGTCGCCGAGCTGCCGCCCCGCCTCGGCCGGCCCAGCGAATGGCCGGACTGGGCCGAGCCCGACGTGATCCGCGCGTTCACCGACCGAGGCATCACATCACCGTGGTCGCATCAGCGGGCCGCCGCCGAGCTGGCACACTCCGGCCGCCATGTCGTGCTGAGCACGGGCACGGCGTCGGGCAAGTCGTTGGCCTATCAACTCCCGGTACTCAGCGCGTTGGCGACGAATCCGCGGGCACGCGTGCTGTACCTGTCGCCGACCAAGGCGCTGGGGCACGACCAGCTGCGCACCGCGCACGCCCTGACCGCGGCGGTGCCGCGGCTGGCTGACGTAGCTCCCACGGCCTACGACGGCGACAGCCCCACCGAGGTCCGCCGGTTCGCACGCGAGCGGTCCCGCTGGGTGTTCTCCAACCCCGACATGATCCACCTGTCGACCCTGCGCAACCACGCCCGCTGGAGCGTGCTGCTGCGCAATCTACGGTTCGTGATCGTCGACGAGTGCCACTACTACCGTGGCGTTTTCGGATCGAACGTCGCGATGGTGCTGCGCCGGCTGCTGCGGTTGTGCACGCGCTACGGCGCCGCCCCCACCGTGGTCTTCGCCAGCGCGACGACCGATTCCCCCGGCGAGACGGCGGCCGAACTGCTGGGTCAGCCCGTAGTGGAGATCACCGAGGACGGCTCCCCGCAGGGCGCCCGGACGGTGGCGCTGTGGGAGCCCGCCCTGCGCGACGATCTGGTGGGCGAAAACGGCGCCCCGGTGCGCCGGTCCGCGGGCGCCGAGGCGGCGCGGATCATGGCCGACCTGATCGTCGAGGGCGCGCAGACGCTGACGTTCGTGCGGTCCCGACGTGCCGCGGAGTTGACGGCATTGGCCGCCCGGGCACGGCTGGACGAGACGGCCCCGGACCTGTCACCGTTGGTGGCCTCGTATCGGGCCGGTTACCTGTCCGAGGACCGCACTGCGTTGGAGCATGCGCTGGCCGACGGTCGGCTGCGCGGTCTCGCCTCGACGAACGCGTTGGAATTGGGCGTGGACATCGCCGGGCTGGACGCCGTGGTGCTGGCGGGCTTTCCGGGGACTGTGGCCTCGTTCTGGCAGCAGGCCGGCCGTTCCGGCAGGCGCGGCCAGGGCGCGCTGGTAGTGCTGGTGGCCCGCGACGATCCGCTGGACACCTATCTGGTGCACCACCCGGAGGCGCTGTTGGGCAAGCCGGTGGAGCGGGTGGTGATCGATCCGACCAACCCGTATATTCTCGGTCCGCAATTGCTCTGCGCTGCAACGGAATTGCCGCTCGATGAAGCCGAAGTGCGGTCGCTGGACGCGGTCGACGTGGCCGAGGGTTTGGTTGACGACGGGTTGTTGCGACGGCGGGCCGGCAAGTACTACCCCGCGCCTGGCGTGGAACCCCATGGCGCGGTGGACATTCGGGGATCCATCGGCGGACAGATCGTTATCGTCGAGGCCGAGACGGGGCGACTGCTGGGCAGTTGCGGCGCCGGACAGGCCCCGGCATCGGTGCATCCCGGCGCGGTTTACCTGCATCAGGGCGAAAGTTACGTCGTCGACTCGCTGGACCCCGAGGCGGGAATCGCGTTCGTCCATGCCGAGGATCCCGGCTATACGACTTTCGCCCGCGAGGTCACCGACATCGCGGTCACCGGAACCGGAGAGCGATTGACGTTCGGCGCGGTGACGCTGGGGCTGGTACCGGTGACCGTCACCCACCAGGTCATCGGCTATCTGCGCCGCCGACTCAACGGAGAGGTCATCGACTTCGTCGAGTTGTCGATGCCTGAGCAGGTGCTGCCCACCATTGCGGTCATGTACACGGTCACGCCAGAAGCTTTGGCGATCAACGATATTGAACCGCTTCGGATACCCGGTTCGCTGCATGCCGCCGAACACGCGGCCATCGGCCTGCTGCCGTTGGTGGCCAGCTGCGACCGCGGGGACATCGGCGGGCTGTCCACCGCGATCGGCCCGGACGGATTGCCCAGTGTCTTTGTCTACGACGGCCATCCGGGCGGCGCGGGCTTCGCCGAGCGCGGGTTCCGGCAGGCGCGTATCTGGTTGGGCGCGACTGCCGCGGCCATCGAAGCGTGCGAGTGCCCGAGCGGGTGTCCGTCGTGTGTGCAGTCCCCGAAATGCGCCAACGGCAACGACCCGCTCGACAAGGCGGGTGCGGTGCGGGTGCTGCGACTGGTCCTTGCCGAATTGGGCGCCGAATTACCGAAAACGTAAATTCGGCGGTCGTCCTGGCAAATTTCATCTCTGCTGATTGGCAACGGCGGAAACGGCGAACCGTCCGCGAGTTACGCGAGCTTAAACGCAAGAACCGCGAGCTAGATGCGAAAACGGAAATCCGTTGGAGGCCGCCCGACCCCTCGACGGCCGACTTCCACGGATCCGTATCGCGACACGCGATTGCTGATTAGCTTCCTCACTGCTGAAGAAGTGGCGGAGTTGCTGAGTCGATCGCGCAACGAACGACCGGACAGCGCACGCCGTTCGTAGCACCGGCAAGCGCGGGTGCAGCAGAAACCTACCCGGCTGACACTCGGTGTGCAATGCCTTGACCCAAAGGCCCGCTTCGCCGCACCACGGCCGCGTTCCCGATGACAACAATTTTGACGTTGCCGTCAACCTACGCATCGCCGTATGCGCTGTCCTGCAACGGAATTGCCATGGAAGTCCGGTAATCGCCCCTCGGGACCAGGGGCCGTAATGCGCCAGTACACTTCGCGTATGACCCACGACTGGTTGCTCGTGGAGACGTTGGGGGACGAACCAGCAGTCGTAGCACAAGGGCGCCAACTCAAGAACCTCGTCCCGATCACAACGTTTTTGCGCCGTAGTCCCTACCTCGCGGCCGTCCGCACCGCGATCGCCGAGTCGATGGCAACTGGGCAGAGCCTCACCAGCATTACCCCTAAGAGCGATCGAATCATCCGCACCGAACCCGTGACGATGTCTGACGGTCGAATACACGGTGTCCATATATGGATGGGGCCGCCTAACGAGGAGCCGCCAGAGCGGCCCACCCCCGGTCCGCTGAAGTGGGATCTGACCGTTGGGGTGGCCACCGACACCCGTGAGTCGCTGCTCAACAGCGGTAAGAATCCGGAAGTCGAGATCACCTACGGCCGAGCATTCGCCGAGGACCTGCCATCACGCAAGCTCAACCCCAACGAGACCAAGGTCCTCGCCATGGCAGTCAAGGCCTTGCCAGGGCAAACGCTATGCAGCACTTGGGATCTCACCGATTGGGAGGGGAATCCGATCCGCATCGGCTTTGCCGCGCGCAGCGCACTGGAACCCGGACCAGACGGTCGAAATCACCTGATTGCGCGCGCCATGAACTGGCGGGCCGAGCACAAGGGCCCCGTCGTGACGGTCGACGACTTGGCGCAGCGCATCCTGAATGGGCTGGCGCAAGCCGGAGTACATCGGGCGCTGGTCGACCCGAACAACTGGACCCTGTTGAAGTGGCTCGACGAACCCTGCAACTTCTACGACTGGCGTGGCGGCGAAGGAAAGCCGCGCGTGCATCCCGAAGACGAGCACGAGATGACCTCCATGACAAAGGAATTCACCGACGGAGCGGCCAGCCGGGTATTGCGGCTGCCCGGAACGGACACCGACTGGGTGCCGGTGCATGTGACGGTCAATCGGGTGGAACTCGAGCCGGAAACGTACGCGGCACTGCTCTCCCTGCGTCTTCCCACCGACGAGGAACTCATCGCCGCCGGACTGCCGAAGTCCTCCGACAAAGATGACTGACTAGTGGTCATTACATTTCTTGGATCACCAAACGCCAAGAACTGCAGCATAGTTGAGCTAACCAGGAGCTGAGGCCGCACACGTTGCGCGGACCCATCGACGCCGATCCCTTACCTCAGGCGATTCCCTGCATTCGAGAAACAGAGATCAATCTTCCCAAGTGTGAGAAAAGCGTCCTCAAACCGCGATAGCATGCTTGCAGCGCCGATTTACCCCGCCGGTGGTTGAACCCCCGGTTGTGGAGCATTCCCCTGGCCCGGTTTGACGCATCAGACATCCGCGTGGGGAGATGCAAATGTCATTCTTAGTCGTAGCGCCAGATGTCCTGGCGGTCGCAGCTTCTGATCTAACAAATATCGGTTCATCCGCCAACAACGCCGCTGCCGCAGCGGCGGCACCAACAACATCGCTGCTGGCCGCTGGCGCGGATGAGGTGTCGGCAGCCATCGCGGCGTTCTTCGCGGCGCACGGCCAGGAATATCAAAAGCTCAACGCACAGGCGGCGGCGTTTCACGCCGAATTTGTCCGAGCCCTGACCGCGGGCGCGGGCTCCTACGCTGGCGCCGAGGCGGCCGCTGCCTCGCCCTTACAAGGCCTGCTCGACGCGATCAACGGGCCCGTCCTGGCGTTCACCGGACGACCGCTCATCGGTAACGGCGCCAACGGTAAGCCGGGGACCGGACAGCCCGGCGGGGCAGGCGGTTGGCTGGGCGGCAACGGTGGGGCTGGCGGGTCGGGAGCAAACTCAGCGGTCGGGGCCGGCCAGAATGG
>NZ_MVHT01000062.1 GCF_002086275.1 Mycobacterium intermedium
GGCCAGCCGCCAGCGGGCGCGCCGGGAGGTTACTCGGCTCCCGGCTACAGCGCGCCCCCGCCGCCTCCCCCCGGATACGGTTACGGCGCGCCGGGTTTGGGCGGCGCACCCGGCGGAGGATACGGCCCTAACTTCAACGTCGGAGACGCCTTCAGTTGGGCCTGGAACAAGTTCACCCAGCACTGGGCGGCGGGGGAGGCGGATAGCCGGGAGCACTGTGCCTTCCGCCGCTCTCCGGGTCGGGTGTACCTGAATAATCTGGTGGCTGGCTCATAGCCGTCCTTATTCGGTTTCGTAGCGCACGCGGAACTAAGCAACCCGGAACTTAGCAAATTCGCATCCGGAAAGCGCGTATTGGCGTCGCCAAATTCGAGCCGGATGTGTTGTCCGAAAGTCTGTTTGACCTGCCCGGCGAAGCAAGTCGACCGTCCCGGCCTAACGGCCGCAGCGGTCAACCCTGGTAGGGCTGCTGCGGGGGGTACTGCTGTGGCGGGTACTGCTGCGGAGGCTGGTACGGCTGCGGCGGCCCCGACACAGGCGCCGGAACAACGTTGCCGCCAGAGAGGCGCCGGTAGGTGTAGGTCATGATCAGCAGCGACACCGGAATGGAGATGAGGCCGCCGACGCAGACCGCGTTGCCCACAATTCCGACCGCCACGACCACCAAGTAGGCCAGCAGGGCACTGCCGAGATTCCGATTGATCGTGCTGAAGCTGGCCTTCAACGCGTCAACGGGCGCCAAGGATCGATCGACGACGAACGGGATGGTGAACAACGAGAAGAAAAGGAAAATGATGCCGGGGAGAACGCACAGCGCGTAGCCGACAGAGGTGCCGATGGAAACCAGGAGTGCGGCAACGATCACCGAGCCCAAATTGCGCGGAGGCTGGAGGAACGAACTGATGCTCACCGGTTGCCCGTCGGCGAGGGCAAGGGCTCCGGAGACGAACGCGGCCTGTATATAGAAAAACGCCAAGAAGAAGAAGAAGCCGAAGAGCGCCCACGTAAACAGGAAACCGAATCCGAAAAGCGTAGAAGCGCCGCCAGATTCGTCGACTGAGGAGCCGCCGGCCACAACCGCGAACAAGACCATGTACAGCACGATGCTGATGACTGCCATCGCCGCCCCATAAATGAGCATCGGAACGATGAGGGCCAGCGCGTTCTTGGTGAATGTGTTCCACGCCCAGTTGAATGCCTCACCCACACTGAACGGGCTCCCGCCGGGCGCTTGGGCATAGCTCGCGGGCGGTTGGCCGTAGCTGGGGGGTGGCGGAGGTTGGCTGTAGCCGGGGGCCGCGTAACCGCCGGGGGCGTCACCTGGCGGTTGGCTCGAAGACTGGCCAGGAGGCGGACCGTAGCCGGGCGGCGGTGGTGGCGGGGCGCCGTAACCGGGCGGAGGCGGGGGAGGAGCACCGTAACCCTGAGGTGAGGGCGGCGGCGGATAGCCGGGAGCGCTGTGCCTTCCGCTCTGAGGATCGGGGTTGCCTGGATATTCTGGTGGCTGGCTCATAGCCGTCCTTAGTCGCTCGGTAGAGCATGCGGAACCTAGCAACCGGAACTTAGCAAATGAGCGCCCAAAAAGCGCGCATTGCAGGCCATTACTTGTGCCGAACTCCGCTAGATCCCCGCCGGCCGCAGCTGTCGGACTCGCGTGGTATGCCTGATGTCGTGTCCGACGGTCTGTTTGACCTACCCGGCGAATCGAATATGACCGACCCCGGCCTTGGCGCACCGTTGGCTGCGACCGCCGGGTCTCCGCTGGCGGTGCGCATGCGTCCGGCGTCGTTGGACGAAGTGGTGGGACAAGATCACCTGCTCGCGCCCGGCTCGCCGATGCGCCGGCTGGTCGAGGGATCGGGCGTGGCGTCGGTCATCCTCTACGGCCCGCCGGGCAGCGGCAAAACAACTCTGGCGTCCTTGATCTCGCAGGCGACCGGACGCCGGTTCGAGGCGCTGTCGGCGTTGTCCGCGGGGGTGAAGGACGTACGCACGGTAATCGACAAGGCCCGTACCGGAGTGATTCACGGCGAGCAGACCGTGTTGTTCATCGACGAGGTGCACCGCTTCTCCAAGACCCAGCAGGACGCCCTGTTGTCAGCCGTGGAAAACCGGGTGGTCCTGTTGGTCGCGGCCACCACCGAAAACCCCTCGTTTTCGGTGGTCGCGCCGCTGCTGTCGCGGTCGCTGATCCTGCAGCTGCGCCCCCTCACCGCCGACGACATCCGCACGGTGGTGCAACGCGCGATTGACGACCCGCGGGGGCTGGCCGGGCGAGTCCAGGTCACGCCCGAGGCCGTCGATCTACTGGTACAACTGGCCGCCGGGGACGCCCGCCGCGCGTTGACGGCACTGGAGGTCGCGGCCGAGGCGACCGAGCACGTCAGCGTCGAGACCATCGAGCAGTCGCTGGACAGGGCCGCGGTCCGCTATGACCGCGACGGCGACCAGCACTACGACGTCATCAGCGCGTTCATCAAATCGGTGCGCGGTTCCGACGTCGACGCCGCGCTGCACTATCTGGCCCGCATGCTGGTCGCGGGGGAAGATCCCCGGTTCATCGCCCGCCGGTTGATGATCCTGGCCAGCGAGGACATCGGCATGGCGGACCCGACCGCGCTGCCGTTGGCGGTCGCCGCGGCCCAGACGGTGCAGCTGATCGGCCTGCCCGAGGCTCAGCTGACCTTGGCGCACGCGACCGTCCACCTGGCCACCGCCCCGAAGTCCAATGCGGTGACCACGGCGCTGGGCGCCGCCATGAACGACATCAAGGCCGGCAAGGCCGGTCTGGTGCCCGCACACCTTCGGGATGGGCACTATTCGGGGGCCGCCGGGTTGGGTAACGCCCAGGGTTACAAGTACGCCCACGACTACCCCGATGGCGTTGTCGCGCAACAGTATCCACCGGATGAGCTGGTGGGTGTGGATTACTACCGCCCCGCCGGCCGCGGGGTGGAACGAGAGATCGGCGGCCGGCTCGATCGGCTGCGGGCCATCATTCGAAGCAAGCGAGGGCGGGCATGAAAACCTTCACCGACGAAGAAATGCGTCAACTGCTGCCCACCGCGAAGCCCTACACCGTCGCCATCCTCAAGCAGGGGCCGAGGTTCGGTGAGGCCGAAGCGCCCGCGCTCATCTGGGAACACGGGCGAAGAAACTTCGCGCTGCGCGACGACGGCGTCCTTACGGTGGTGCTGCCGACCACCGATGGGTCGAAGGTCTGTGGCATCGGGGTATTCGCCGAGTCGGTCGAGCGCACCATCGCGATCATGGACGACGACCCCGGGGTGGCGGCCGGGATCTTCACCTACGAGGTGCACCCTTGCATCGGCTTCCCCGGGGACGCGCTGCGCTAAGCCGCGCCGAACGTCACGCTGGCGCGGCTCTCGACGGTCAACGTCGCGCTGGCGTGACGCTCGACGACGCTAGCCCGGCGACGCTAGCCCGGCGACGCTAGCCCGGCGACGCCCTCCAGCTGCGCCGAACGTCACGCTGGCGCGGCTCTCGACGGTCAACGTCGCGCTGGCGTGACGCTCGACGACGCCGACGACCGGCCGCGCCGACGCCCGAGCCGGGCTCAGACCAGCTCGGGCACCCGCAAGCGGGCGATCGCCAATTCGAACTCCATCACGTCGATGACCTCAGCACCCAGATCCCGGACCCGCCGGCTGCGCAGTTCGGTCGCCTCGTCGCGGTTACGGGCCATGGCGTCGAGGCTGTCGAACGTCGAGCAGGAGACCGCGCGCCGGGTGGACGGGTGGTCGACCATCATGCTGGCGCTGCAGAACCCCTCGAGGCGCTCCAGCTCGGGCAGCACGCAAGTGCGGTAGAAGTCCAGGGAGCGTCCCAGCTGATCCGGCACCACCTTCAACCAGGTGGCTCGCACGCAGGCGCCCTCGTGCGACGGATGGTCGCGGTGCATGAGGGCGATCTCCCATTCCTCGACCCGGGAGCTGCCGTCGAACATCAGTCCCATGCGGTCGCGGATGGGGGCGACGTGCTCGGCGCTGGCCCGCATCGATTCCAGGGACTCCCATGCGCTGGTGGCTATGCAGACGCCTGACTGCCGGTCGACCAGGAGCGACAGCCCGACGCAGCCGTCGAGCTCTTGCAGGGACGGCATCACGACATTTCGAACATGCGCAATTCCGATGTCGACTGACGAGGGTTGCGCCTGGATGGTGGTTGAGCGCGCGTACACGATCGGCCCCTCCTTGCAGGGAAGTCGGGGCGGCGCCCCGGTGGCGCCACCGGTCCCACCAAATACCTTCCTCTTACCGCTGCGCCGTGGCAATGATGCTTGGGGGTTCTTGTATTGGATTGGCAGGCCGATAAGCCCCCACCGTAGGCTTGATCAGGTGCAGACCGATGTTCTGGATGTGGACACGTCGCGGCGCCGCATCGTCGATCTGACCGACGCGGTCCGCGGGTTCTGCTTTTCCCTTGGCGACGGGCTGTGCAACGTCTTCATCCCGCACGCCACGGCGGGCGTGGCGATCATCGAGACCGGCGCCGGTTCCGACGACGATTTGGTCGACACGCTGGAAAGACTGCTGCCCCGCGACGACCGCTACCGTCATTCGCACGGGTCGAAGGGGCACGGCGCCGACCATGTGCTGCCGGCGCTGGTCGCGCCGTCGGTGACCGTGCCGGTGACGGCGGGCGAGCTGATGCTGGGTACCTGGCAAAGCATCGTCCTGGTCGATCTCAACCGGGATAACCCCCGGCGCTCCGTACGACTTAGCTTTATGGCGGGCTAGAAAATACGCCGTTAGACAAACCTCTGATACTGCGGCTAATAGGCTGGCAGTCGACCCCGTATCGAATTAAAGGAAGCGAACAGTGCAGACACACGAGATCAGGAAGCGGTTCCTTGATCATTTCGTGAAGGCGGGTCACACCGAGGTGCCCAGCGCCTCGGTCATCCTGGACGACCCGAACCTGTTGTTCGTCAATGCGGGGATGGTTCAGTTCGTGCCGTTCTTTCTGGGGCAACGCACACCGCCGTACACGAGGGCAACCAGCATCCAGAAGTGCATCCGCACCCCGGACATCGACGAGGTGGGCATCACCACCCGGCACAACACGTTCTTCCAGATGGCCGGGAACTTTTCGTTCGGCGACTATTTCAAGCGCGGAGCCATCGAGCTGGCCTGGGACCTGCTGACCAACCCTGTCTCCGAGGGTGGCTACGGCCTGGACCCGAACAGGCTGTGGGCCACGGTCTACCTCGACGACGACGAGGCCGCGGGGTTGTGGCAGGAGATCGCCGAGCTGCCCCCCGAGCGGATCCAGCGCCGCGGCATGGCCGACAACTACTGGTCGATGGGCATCCCCGGACCCTGTGGTCCGTCATCGGAGATCTACTACGACCGGGGGCCCGAGTTCGGCCCCGAGGGCGGACCGATCGTCAACGAGGACCGCTACCTCGAGGTCTGGAACCTGGTGTTCATGCAGAACGAGCGGGGCGAGGGGACCAACAAAGAGGACTACGAGATCCTGGGTCCGCTGCCGCGCAAGAACATCGACACCGGGATGGGTGTCGAGCGCATCGCCCTGGTGCTGCAAGACGTACACAATGTCTACGAGACCGACCTGCTGCGCCCGGTGATCGACCTGGTGGCCGAGCGTGCGCCCCGACCCTATGACGTGGGAAACCACGCCGACGACGTGCGGTACCGCATCATCGCCGACCACACCCGCACCGCCGCGATCCTGATCGGCGATGGCGTCAGCCCCGGCAACGACGGCCGCGGCTACGTGCTGCGCCGGTTGCTGCGCCGGGTCATTCGATCCGCCAAGCTGCTGGGCATCGAAGATCCGGTCGTCGGTGACCTGATGGCCACCGTCCGCGACTCGATGGGGCCGTCCTATCCCGAGCTGGTCACCGACTTCGAGCGGATCAACCGCATCGCGGTCGCCGAGGAAACGGCGTTCAACCGGACTCTGGCGTCCGGCTCCAAGCTGTTCGAGGACGTCGCCAAAGCAACGAAATCCGCTGGCACAAAAGTCGTTTCGGGCTCGGATGCGTTCACGTTGCACGACACCTACGGCTTCCCGATCGAGCTCACCCTCGAGATGGCGAACGAGGCCGGCCTGACCGTTGACGAGGCCGGCTTCCGCGAGCTGATGGCCGAGCAGCGGCAGCGCGCGAAGGCGGACGCCGCCGCGCGCAAGCACGCGCATGCCGACCTGACCGCCTACCGCGAGTTGGTCGACGCCGGCCCCACCGAGTTCACCGGGTTCGACGAATTGACGTCCCAGGCAAAGATTCTGGGCATCTTCGTCGACGGCCAGCGGGTTCCGGTGGTGGCGCACACCGATGCCGTCGCGGCCGACCGGGTGGAGCTCATCCTGGACCGCACGCCGCTGTACGCCGAGTCGGGCGGGCAGATCGCCGACGCGGGAACCATCACCGGTACCGGCGCGAGCGCCAGCGCCAAGGCCGCCGTCACCGACGTGCAGAAGATCGCCAAAACCGTTCACGTGCACCGGGTCAACGTGGAATCGGGCGAGTTCGTCGAGGGCGACACCGTCGTCGCCGCGGTGGACCCGGGCTGGCGCAAGGGTGCGACCCAAGGTCACTCGGGCACCCACATGGTGCACGCCGCGCTGCGCCAGGTGTTGGGACCCAATGCCGTGCAGGCCGGATCGCTGAACCGGCCGGGCTATCTGCGGTTCGACTTCAACTGGCAGGGACCGCTGACCGAAGAGCAGCGCATCCAGATCGAAGAAGTCACCAACGAGGCTGTGCAGGCCGACTTCGAGGTGCACACTTTCACCGAGCAGCTCGACAAAGCCAAGGCGATGGGAGCGATGGCCTTGTTCGGCGAGTCCTACCCGGACCAGGTGCGGGTGGTGGAGATCGGCGGACCGTTCTCGCTGGAGCTGTGCGGTGGCACGCACGTGCACAACTCGGCGCAGATCGGTCCCGTCACCATCCTGGGCGAGTCGTCGATCGGCTCTGGTGTGCGCCGGGTCGAGGCCTACGTCGGACTGGATTCCTTCCGTCACCTGGCCAAGGAGCGCGCCCTGATGGCCGGGCTCGCGTCGACGCTGAAGGTGCCGTCCGAAGAGGTACCCGGCCGGGTGGCCAATCTGGTGGAACGCCTCAAGGCCGCCGAGAAGGAACTCGAGCGCATGCGCCAGGCCAATGCCCGGGCTGCGGCCGCCAACGCTGCCGCCGGCGCCGAGCGCATCGGTAACGTGCGTCTGGTGGCGCAACGGATGTCAGCCGGGATGACCGCCGCCGACTTGCGCTCCCTGGTGGGCGACATCCGCGGCAAGCTCGGCAGCGATCCCGCGGTGGTCGCGTTGATCGCCGAGGGGGAGAACCAGAGCGTGCCGTACGCCGTTGGCGCCAATCCCGCCGCCCAGGACCTCGGGCTCAACGCCAACGAGCTGGTCCAGCAGCTGGCCATGGCGGTGGAAGGTCGCGGCGGCGGCAAGGCTGATCTGGCGCAGGGCTCGGGCAAGAATCCGGCCGGCATCGACGCCGCACTCGATGCGGTCCGTGCCAAGGTCACGGCGATAGCGCGGGTTGGTTGAGTGATCGAATCAGCGCATCGCTCGCCCCATCGGCCGGGCGACACAGACCAGACGCCCGACCCGGCGCCGGGGAGGGGTCGTCGGCTAGGGATCGACGTGGGCAAAGTGCGCATCGGCGTGGCGGCCAGCGACCCCGACGGCATCCTCGCCACGCCGGTAGAAACGGTGCGTCGCGACCGGTCCGGCAAGCATGTGCGCCGGCTGGCCACGCTGGTCTCGCAGTTCGAGGCGGTGGAAGTCATCGTCGGGTTGCCCCGCACCCTGGCCGACCGGATCGGCCCGGCGGCGCAGGACGCCACCGAGGTGGCGGAGGCGCTGGGCCAGCGCATCGCGCCGATTCCCGTGCGGCTCTTCGACGAGCGCCTGACCACCGTCACCGCCCAGCGGTCGCTGCGCGACGCCGGCGTCCGCGCCAGGGACCAGCGCGCGGTCATCGACCAGGCCGCCGCAGTGGCAATCCTGCAGGGGTGGCTGGACCAACGTCGGAGCATGGCCGCCGCAGCGGAGACGGGCGAGGCCGCCGATGATTGACGAGGGCGTACCAGAGCGCGCGCAACCGACCGCGGTCGGATCGGCGCGACATCGGAGATCGCGCGCCGACCACAAACACGCAAAGAAGATCCGACGCCGCCGACGCCTTGCGGGGGCATTCGCGCTCGGGCTGCTGGTGGTGATCGTGGTGGCGGCCGTGGGCCTGGGTTCCAAGCTGTGGCATATCCTCTCGGGTTCCAGCGGGGATTACACCGGCGGCGGCAAGCAGGACATCGTCATCCAGATCCAGTCCGGTGATTCGACCACCGACGTGGGCGAGACGTTGCACAAGCACAACGTGGTGCGCACGGTTCGGGCATTTGTCGATGCCGCGCACGGCAACGCGGCGATTTCGTCGATCCAGCCGGGGTTCTACCGAATGCGCACCGAGATTCCGGCGGCCACCGCGGTCGCACGCCTGGCCGACCCCAGCAACCGGGTCGGGAAACTGGTCATCCCCGAGGGGCGTCAGCTCGACGACACCACCGACATGAAGACCAACGTGGTGACGCCCGGGATACTCAGCTTGATCTCCCGCGCCACCTGCGTGGATCTTGACGGTGACAAGCACTGTGTTTCGGTAGCCGAGCTGCGCAAGGCGGCCAGCAAGAGCACCCCGACCATGCTGACGGTGCCGCTCTGGGCCGTTCAGCCGGTCAACGAACTGGGTGGCGACCACCGCCGCATCGAGGGCCTCATCGCGCCGGGAACCTTCAACATCAATCCGGCCGACTCGGCCGAAACCATACTCGCGACGCTGATCAGCGCGGGGACCATGGAGTACACGAAAGCCGGGCTGGAGGACACCGCCAGATCCTTGGGACTCTCGCCTTACGACATCCTCGTGGTGGCCTCGCTGGTGCAGCAGGAATCCAAGGTGCAGGACTTCCCGAAGGTCGCCCAGGTGATCTACAACCGACTGCACGAGCACCGCAAACTTGAGTTCGACTCGACCGTGAACTATCCGCTGGACCGCCGCGAAGTAGCCACCACCGACGCCGACCGCGCCATCCGAAACTCCTGGAACACCTACATGGCCGAGGGTTTGCCGGCGACCGCCATCTGTTCGCCCAGCGTCGACGCCGTGATCGCCGCCGCGCACCCGGCACCGGGCGACTGGCTCTACTTCGTCACCATCGACTCCCAGGGAACAACGCTGTTCACGCGCGACTACCAGCAGCATTTGGCGAATATCGAACTGGCCAAGCACAACGGTGTCCTCGACAGCGCGCGCTAGGCGCAGGGCGGCGGTACTGGGCAAGCCGATCGCGCATTCTCGCTCTCCGCAGCTGCATCTGGCCGCCTACCGGGCGCTGGGCCTGAACGACTGGACCTACGAGCGCATCGAGTGCGACGCCGAGCAGCTACCGGGCTTGGTCGGCGGGTTCGGACCGGAGTGGGTCGGCGTCTCGGTGACCATGCCGGGCAAGTTCGCCGCCCTGCGGTTCGCCGATGAACGCACCGCCCGGGCCGAACTGGTCGGGTCCGCCAACACGCTGGTGCACGCGACGACGGGCTGGCGGGCCGACAACACCGACGTCGACGGCGTCGCGGGCGCCCTTGGACAAGCGCTTGGCCAGGCGGCCGGCCACGCCCTGGTGTGCGGGTCGGGCGGGACTGCACCGGCCGCCGTGGTGGGGCTGGCAGACCTCGGCGTCACCGGCATCACGATCGTCGCGCGTGATCGCGACAAGGCAGCACGACTTCTGGACCTCGGAGAGCGGGTCGGCGTGACGACCCGGTTCTGCGCCTTGAACGACCCCGCCGACCGGGCCCTGGCCGACGAGGTGGCTGGCGCTCAGGTGTTGGTCAGCACCATCCCGGCCGACGTGGCCGAGCGCTACGCCGCGACTTTCGCGCCGATCCCGGTGCTGTTGGATGCCATCTACAACCCGTGGCCAACGCCGCTGGCCGCCGCGGTGTCCGCTGCGGGCGGCCAGGTGATCAGCGGCCTGCAGATGCTGTTACACCAGGCGTTCGCCCAGGTCGAGCAATTCACCGGCCTGCCCGCCCCGCGCGAAGCGATGACTTGCGCATTGCAAGCAGCGTTATAACGTCCCCCGGGTGCTGATCCCGGGGGCGGTTGCGGTGCTGGC
Source organism: Mycobacterium intermedium (assembly GCF_002086275.1). Lineage (GTDB taxonomy): Bacteria > Actinomycetota > Actinomycetes > Mycobacteriales > Mycobacteriaceae > Mycobacterium > Mycobacterium intermedium. The sequence continues at coordinate 10,176 of NZ_MVHT01000062.1, forward strand.
CTGGTTGGTGGCGTTGAGCCGCTACGACCTGTCGCAGCGTCGGCTGCCCAACCGGCTCACGCTCTCCGGAGCTGTGGCGATCCTGCTGGCGGCCATGGTTTGTGGCCGCGGGCCGCGGGCGCTCGCCGGCGCAGCCGCCTTGACAGCGGTGTATCTGCTGGTTCACCTGGTGGCTCCGCACGCCATGGGCGCCGGGGACGTCAAGCTGGCGATCGGTGTCGGCGGCCTCACCGGGAGTTTCGGGCCGGACGTGTGGTTCCTGGCGGCCATCGGCGCGCCCCTGTTGACGGCGTTGGTGGGCGCGGCCGCGGCGACGCGGGGTGTGCAGGCGGTACCGCACGGCCCGTCGATGTGCCTGGCAACGGTAGCCGCCATCCTGCTTTGCGGTTGATTCTGCGTACATGGCGGCCTTTACTCGAACTTCTCCGCCATGGACGCAGGATCAACGGCCTGAACGTGTCACAACGGCGCCCATGGGAAGATGGTGCGGTGTTGCGCTGGATTACTGCCGGGGAGTCTCATGGCCGCGCGTTGGTGGCCGTAGTCGAAGGCATGGTCGCCGGCGTCCAAATCACCTCGACCGACATCGCCGACCAGCTGGCCCGCCGCCGGCTGGGTTACGGCCGCGGCGCGCGCATGAAATTCGAGCGTGACGCGGTGACCATGCTGGCCGGCGTGCGCCACGGCAGCACCCTGGGTGGGCCGATCGCCATCGAGATCGGAAACACCGAATGGCCCAAGTGGGAAACCGTGATGGCCGCCGACCCGGTCGACCCGGCCGAGCTGGAAAACAGCGCCCGCAACGAACCGCTGACGCGGCCGCGACCCGGCCATGCCGACTATGCGGGCATGCTCAAGTACGGCTTCGACGACGCCCGCCCGGTGTTGGAGCGGGCCAGTGCGCGGGAGACGGCTGCCCGGGTGGCGGCCGGAACGGTGGCGCGAGCCTTCCTGCGGCAAGCACTGGGCGTCGAGGTGCTGTCCCACGTCATCTCCATCGGCGCGTCGGAACCTTACGTCGGCCCGCCGCCTCGGGCCGAAGACCTGCCCGCCATCGACGCCAGCCCGGTGCGTGCGTTCGACAAGGCCGCAGAGCAGAGCATGATCACCGAGGTCGAGGCGGCCAAGAAGGACGGCGACACCCTGGGCGGCATCGTGGAAGTGGTGGCGTTGGGCCTGCCGGTCGGCCTGGGTTCATTCACCAGCGGCGACAACAAGTTGGACAGCCAGCTGGCCGCGGCGGTGATGGGCATCCAGGCGATCAAGGGCGTCGAGATCGGGGACGGTTTCGAGACTGCGCGCCGGCGGGGCAGCCGCGCCCACGACGAGATGTACCCGGGTCCCGACGGCATCGTCCGCTCCACCAACCGGGCCGGCGGCATCGAAGGCGGCATGACCAACGGCCAGCCGCTGCGGGTGCGGGCCGCCATGAAACCGATCTCCACCGTGCCGCGAGCACTGGCCACCGTCGACATGGCGACCGGTGACGAGGCCGTCGCCATCCATCAGCGGTCGGATGTCTGCGCCGTCCCGGCCGCCGGGGTCGTGGTGGAGACCATGGTTGCGCTGGTATTGGCGCGTGCGGCGCTGGAGAAGTTCGGCGGCGATTCGCTGGCTGAAACCCGCCGCAACATCGATGCGTATCAGCGCACGGTTGCCGAGCGGGAAGCGCCGGCCACCCGAGCCCGGGTCTCGCAAGGGTAGAAGCGGTATGGCACCCATAGCGGTACTCGTCGGACTGCCGGGTTCCGGCAAGTCCACCATCGGGCGGCGACTGGCCAAGGCGCTCGGGGTTTCCCTGCTGGACAGTGATGTGGCCATCGAGCAGCAGACCGGGCGCACCATCGCCGAGATCTTCGAAACCGACGGCGAGCAGGAGTTCCGCCGCATCGAGCAGGATGTGGTGCGGGCGGCGTTGGAGAGCCACGACGGTGTGCTCTCCCTCGGCGGTGGTGCCGTCACCAGTCCCGCCGTTTGCGAAGCGCTGGCCGGTCACACCGTCGTCTACTTGGAGATCAGCGCCGCGGAGGGGGTACGACGCACCGGCGGCAGCACCGTTCGCCCGTTGCTGGCCGGCCCGGACCGCGACGAGAAATACCGCGCCCTGATGGCGGCACGCATTCCGCTGTATCGGCGCGTCGCGACCATCCGGGTTGACACCACCCGACGCAATCCCGGGGCGGTGGTTCGCTACATCGTGTCGCGTCTGCCAACTTCGACGGAAACAGCTGCAACTCCCAGCCCCAGTGAGGCCACCACATGAGCGCCAGCGCCGAACCGGTTACCGTGCGGGTGGCCGTCGATCCGCCGTATCCGGTGGTGATCGGCACCGGCCTGCTCAACGAGCTGGACGAATTGCTTTCCGGTCGGCACCGGGTCGCCATCCTGCATCAACCCGTGCTGGCCCAGACGGCGGAGGCAATCCGCAGCCACCTGGCGGACAAGGGCATCGACGCGCACCGCATCGAAATCCCCGACGCCGAAGCCGGCAAAGAACTGCCGGTCGTGGGTTTCATCTGGGAAGTGTTGGGCCGCATCGGGATCGGCCGCAAGGACGCCCTGGTCAGCCTGGGCGGCGGGGCAGCCACCGACGTCGCCGGCTTCGCGGCGGCGACCTGGTTGCGCGGCGTCTCGATCGTGCACATTCCCACCACGCTGCTGGGCATGGTCGATGCGGCCGTCGGCGGCAAGACCGGCATCAACACCGACGCGGGCAAGAATCTGGTCGGCGCGTTTCATCAACCGCTCGCCGTACTTGCCGACCTGGCCACGCTGGAAACCCTGCCGCACAACGAAATCGCGTGTGGGATGGCCGAAGTGGTCAAGGCTGGTTTCATCGCCGACCCGGTGATCCTGGACCTCATCGAGGCCGACCCGCAGGCCGCGATGGATCCGAAGGGCGACGTGCTGCCCGAGCTGATCTGGCGTTCCGTTGCCGTCAAAGCCGAGGTCGTCGCCGCCGACGAGAAGGAATCCGAGCTCCGCGAAATCCTCAACTACGGCCATACCTTGGGCCACGCGATCGAGCGCCGGGAGCGCTACCAGTGGCGGCACGGCGCCGCGGTGTCGGTGGGCCTGGTGTTTGCCGCCGAGCTGGCCAGGCTCACCGGACGTCTCGACGACGACACCGCCGTTCGCCATCGCACGATCCTGTCTTCGCTCGGGCTGCCGGTCAGCTACGACCCCGACGCGCTGCCGCAATTGCTGGAGTTCATGGCCGGCGACAAGAAAACTCGAGCGGGTGTGCTGCGGTTCGTGGTTCTGGACGGGTTGGCCAAGCCGGGCCGAATGGTGGGACCCGATCCGGGTTTGTTGGTGACGGCCTACGCGGGAATTTGCGCCCCATGACTCGCGAGGCGAACGTGCGCGTCAACGTCATCAACGGCCCCAACCTGGGCCGACTGGGCCGACGCGAGCCTGCCGTCTACGGCAGCACGACCCACGACGAGCTGGCGGCCCTCATCGAACGGGAGGCCGCCGCGCTGGGCCTCGACGCCGTCGTGCGGCAGAGCGATAGCGAGGCGGAACTGTTGGACTGGATTCACCAGGCCGCCGACGCGGGGGAGCCGGTAATCCTCAACGCCGGTGGCCTGACGCACACCTCGGTGGCGCTGCGTGACGCGTGCGCCGAGCTGGCCGCGCCCCTGATCGAAGTGCACATCTCCAATGTGCATGCGCGTGAAGAATTCCGGCGCCATTCCTACCTGAGCCCCATCGCGACGGGTGTGATCGTGGGGCTGGGAATTCAGGGCTATCTGCTCGCCCTGCGCTACCTGGCTGAAGTCGAGCGCTAGCCCTACTTCTTGTCGTCCGGCCGGTCGGTGCGGATGACCTCGGTCGGCGTGTCGTCCTTGTCGGTCTGGAGCTGGTCGGTGCGCGCCTCGTCGGTGCGGATGACCTGGGTCTTGTCGTCGTCGCCGGTGGGAAAGACCTCGGTGCGCTCGTCGCGTTCGACGGTCGCCACTGGCGAGGTCCGCTGCTCGGTCTGGGCGTCGCCCCCCTGCCGGGGAATCTCGCCGGTTGGGCTGTCGTCGTCGCGGACGGCCGAAAAGACGTCGCCGTCGCCCCGCTCCCTGGCCGGGTCGTGGGATCCGTCGTGCTTCGGTGGCGGGGGAGCGCTGCGGTCCACCAGCCAGCGGCCGACGCTGACGCCGATGATGGCCACCACGAAGATCAGCAGCGCGGTGAAGGCGGCGAATGTCGTCACCTCGCTGAGCAGGCCCCCGGTGTAGATGCCTTTGTAGAACAGGCTGATGAGCCAGGCCACGAAGCCGCTGACAACGCCGGCGAACAAACCGCTCAGCAGCCAAACCATCGCCAGGTCCTCGCGGCGGTCGGGGTCGGGATTGGCCTTTGCGTCGGCCTTACCGTCGCGCACCCCCCATGCCACCACGACGACGATGTAGATGAGCAGCAGCACCAGGCTGATCAGGCCAGACTGCGACTGCCAAGCATTGATCAACGCCCCCTGAAACAGGCGAAGAACGACCATCGCGGCGGCAAACACCAATCCACGCAGGATCCAGGGTCTCATGGGGCCTCAGCTTAGCGATATCGTCAAGGGTCGTGACACATTCCCAGCGTCGACACAACCTCAAAGTCAATATTGCCGCCGCCGGACTCGATGCGATGCTGGTCACAGACCTGATAAATGTCCGGTATCTATCCGGATTCAGTGGGTCTAACGGCGCGTTGCTGGTGTTCGCCGACGATCGTGAGGCGGTCTTGGCGACCGACGGCCGATATCGGACTCAGGCCGCCCAACAAGCGCCCGACCTCGAGGTCGCGATTGAACGGGCGGTGGGCCGCTACCTGGCCGGCCGGGCCGCGACGGACGGGGTGCAGAAGCTGGGGTTTGAAAGCCACGTCGTCACGGTGGACGCACTCGACGCGTTGCAGGCCGCCGTGGAGGACGGACAGACCGAGTTGGTGCGGGCGTCGGGCACGGTGGAGACGCTGCGTGAGATCAAGGACGACGGTGAGTTGGCCTTGTTGCGGCTGGCGTGTGAGGCGGCCGACGCCGCCCTGAAGGATTTGGTGGAGCGGGGCGGGCTGCGCCCGGGTCGAACCGAGCGGCAGGTCAGCCGTGACCTAGAGGCCCTGATGCTTGACCACGGCGCCGACGGAATCTCGTTCGAGACCATCGTCGCCGCCGGCGCGAACTCGGCGATTCCGCACCACCGGCCCACCGACGCGGTGTTGGCCGCGGGCGACTTCGTCAAGATCGACTTCGGCGCCCTGGTGGCCGGATATCACTCGGACATGACTCGAACTTTCGTGCTGGAACGCGCCGACGACTGGCAGCTGGAGATCTATGCGCTGGTCGCGGAGGCGCAAAAGGCAGGTCGGGAGGCCTTGCGGCCGGGCGCTGACCTGCGTGAGGTGGACGCCGCGGCGCGCCGGCTGATCGCCGACGCGGGTTACGGCGACAACTTCGGTCACGGCCTCGGACACGGCGTGGGCCTGCAGATACACGAAGCACCGGGCATCGGGGCGACGTCCGCGGGCACGTTGCTCGCGGGTTCGGTCGTGACCGTCGAGCCGGGCGTTTATCTGCCCGGCCGCGGCGGTGTTCGCATCGAGGACACTTTGGCGGTGCCCGTCGAGTCACCGTGGGCGGCGTCGTCGCACGCCGCGGTGCACCCCCCGGAATTGCTGACCCGTTTCCCCAAAGAGCTGGCCATATTGACCTAGCCTTCGCGGGCGCTGCGCTTTTCTGCGCCGAGATGGCCGTGAGGGCTGTGTGCTGGCCGCGAACCGCGACCGTGGCGGCAATCTCGTCGGGTTGGTCGCGCCTCGACCCCGCTACGTGTCCCTTTGCGCCGCTGAGTCGCGCCGAGATGGCCGTGAGGGCTGTGTGCTGGCCGCGAACCGCGACCGTGGCGGCAATCTCGTCGGGTTGATCGTGCCTCGACCCCGCTACGTGTCCCTTTGCGCCGCTTAGTCGCGCCGCGTTGCTTGGTGGCGCTGCCCCTGCGGGCGGGTAAACTACACCGAGTGCCCGCCGCCTGTGTACCAACGCAGGGACAGGCCGACCTCCTTGTAGGCAGGAATTCGAACTAAGGTCGGGCGGCGGCAAGAATCAACCGTGCTGGGCAACTGGCCATTTTTTGTAGGAGATTTGCGGATCGTGGCGACCACTGCTGACTTCAAGAACGGACTTGTCCTGGTGATCGACGGGCAGCTGTGGACCATCACCGAGTTCCAGCACGTCAAGCCCGGTAAAGGGCCGGCGTTCGTGCGCACCAAGCTGAAGAACGTGCTTTCGGGCAAGGTCGTCGACAAGACCTACAACGCCGGGGTGAAGGTGGACACCGCGACCGTTGACCGCCGCGACACCACCTACCTGTACCGCGACGGCTCGGACTTCGTGTTCATGGACAGCGAGGACTACGAGCAGCACCACCTCCCGGAGTCCCTGGTGGGCGATGCGGCGAAGTTCCTGCTGGAGGGGCTGCCGGTGCAGGTGGCGTTCCACGACGGCGCGCCGCTGTACATCGAGCTGCCGGTGACGGTCGAGCTCGAGGTCACCCACACCGAGCCGGGTCTGCAGGGCGACCGGTCCAGCGCGGGCACCAAGCCCGCCACCCTGGAGACGGGTGCGCAGATCCAGGTGCCGTTGTTCATCAACACCGGCGACAAGTTGAAGGTGGACTCGCGCGACGGCAGCTATCTGGGCAGGGTCAACGCCTGACGATGGCCGACAGTAAGCCCGCGCGTCCCGTTCGGGGGCGTCATCAGGCGCGAAAGCGGGCCGTCGACCTGCTGTTCGAGGCCGAGGCGCGCGGCATGACTCCGGGTGAAATGGTCGACGCGCGCACGGCGCTGGCCGAAGCCAACCCCGACGTTGCGCCGCTGCATCCGTATACGGCCGAGGTGGTTCGTGGCGTTGGCCGGCACGCTGCCCACATCGACGAGCTGATCACCTCGCACCTGCAGGCCTGGACACTGGACCGGTTGCCCGCGGTGGACCGCGCCATCCTGCGCGTCGCGGTGTGGGAGCTGCTGCACGCCGGGGACGTACCGGAACCGGTCGCCGTCGACGAGGCTGTCGAGCTGGCCAAGGCGTTGTCCACCGACGAATCGCCCGGCTTCGTCAACGGAGTGCTGGGCCAGATCATGCTGGTGACGCCACAGATCCGCGCGGCTGCGCAAGCGGTGCAAGGGACTGTTGGGAGGGATGTTTCGTGACCAGGCTTGAATTGCGTGTGGTGGCCGCCGCCTGGCTGGCGGCCGCGGTTGTCATCGGCGCGGTGGTCTGCGCCGCGTATGACTGGTCGATCGTGTCGTCGGTGCTGGCCATCTTCGCGCTCGGGGTCGGCGCCTGGCTGTACCACTCGATCGAACGCCTCATCCTGGCGCGGCGCATCAGTACCGTTCGGCAGGCAGCGAAACCGCTGCAGCCGCTGGTGCCGGTGATGGGCGCCATCATCGGCCTGATGCAAGCCGTGGTCCGGTCGCTGGGCGACGTCAGCGAACTGCCGGGACGCAACTGGGAGTTTCCCCAGCTTCCCCTGCTGCGGTGGGTGGAGAACCCGCTGGGTATTCGGGGAAATCGGCAGCAGATCATCGAGGGCGACCAGCAGTCGGACGCCGAGTCTGACGCCGGAAAGCTCGCTTCGTAGCCGCCCTGTAGGAACTCGACAACGCGCGACGGGCGCGTTGTCCACCTGCGGCAATGCCCGCACTCCCCTTGCGGGACACCATGGTGTTGTCAGCAAAAAACACCTCGGGTGGCCCCCGATGGGTGGCCACCATCGATAGGAATGATCGAGATGGTTACCCTGCGTCCCGATCGTGAGCGGCCCGCCCGCCGCGTCCAGAGCAACGACGGCTTCCGCGTACTTCTTGTCCTGTGGGCCACGGTCGTCGTGCTCGTCGGCGTGCCCCTGGCCTTCGCGGTGGGCGGCGGCGTGCACGAGTCGCGCAGTCGCGTCTACACGGAGCAAGAGCAGAACCGTCAGCTGGTCACCGCCGTCGTCACCAGCGACAAGGTCCAACCGCAGGCGTCGTCCGACCCCGAACTGGTGAGCGTGCCCGCCAGATGGTTTGCCGGTGGAACCGAACACGCCGGTCTGATTTCGGCCCCTCGTGGCGTGAAAACCGGTGACTCCGTTGACATCTGGGTAGACGCGGACGGTTACCACCTCGGCGAGCCGGCTCGCACGGCGCTCGACGAGGCGGTCGCCGTTGGGCTGTCGACGTGGTTGAGCGTGGCCGCCGTGGGTGCGGTCCTGATGGCAGCTGGTTGGGCGGTCGTGGAACGGATCCGCGAAACCCGGCGGTCAGAACTCGCAGGAGGTTATCGATGACCGGCGTTGAACGGATGGACGGTCAACCCCGTTCGGTGATCGTCGTTGGTGCGGGCATCGTCGGATTGTCCACCGCATGGTTCCTGCAGGAGCGCGGGGTCGATGTCACGGTGGTAGACCGCGGCGGCGCTGGCGCCGGGGCGTCCGGCTGTAACGCGGGGTGGATCGCCCCCGGCTTGGTCCTTCCACTGAACTCTCCGCGCGTGCTGCGTTATGGATTGCGTTGCCTGTTCGACTCGAGCGCCCCACTGCATGTCGCCCTGGCAACGGCTCCTCGATCGGGGCGTTTCCTGACGCAGTTCGCGGGCAACTCCCGGCGGGCGCCGTGGCAGCGGGCCCTGACTGCCAACGTCAGGCTGAACGAGGACTGCCTCGAAGCTTTCGATGTGCTGGTCAACAACGGGGTGGAAGTGCCGGTCAGCCATGCGCCCATCACCGCCGTCTTCGAGTCCAGCGCCGAGGCGCAGCGCCTGTCACGAGAGCTCGATGAGCTCGAAAAGGTCGGGCAGGCAATGTATGTCACCGCGTTGTCGGGTGCGGCTCTGCGGGAACAGGTTCCGTTGGCCGCGCCGACGGCCACGGCCGGGCTGGTGATCAACGGGCAGCGCTTCGTGGACCCGGGCCGATTTGTGGCGGCGCTGGGGCGTGCGGTGATCGACCGCGGCGCGACCCTGCGCCAGCTTGAGGTCGACGCGGTCGTCAGTGCGGGCCACGGCGTTGCGGTCCGCCCGCGTCGCAGCGAGGTGCTCATCGCCGACGCCGCGGTGATCGCGACCGGCGCGGAGCTGCCCCGCTTGGCCAGCCGTTGGCTGCGGGTACCGGTGGGGGCGGGGCGTGGGTATTCCTTCACCGTGCCGGTGGAGCGCCCGATGCCGGGACCCATCTACCTGCCCGAGGCGAGGGTGGCGTGCACGCCGTACCGGGGCGCGTTGCGTGTTTCGGGCACCATGGATTTCTGCGATCCGCGCCAACCGGTTGCGCCGGAGCGGGTGGCGGCCATCGTGGCTTCGGCGAGTCGCCTGCTCGAAGGCGTGCGCTGGGACGATCGCAGCGATGTGTGGTTCGGTGCACGGCCGGTGACCCCCGACGGGCGTCCACTTATCGGCCAGGTGGCACCGCAACTGTATGTGGCCGGCGGACATGGCATGTGGGGCCTGACCCAGGGGCCGGTGACGGGTCGGTTGTTGGCCGAGCAGATCACCACCGGCAAGCAACCGCAATACCTGCGCGAATTCGACCCGCTGCGTAAGACGGGCCACTGACGGCCCGCATCTGACCGACAGCGGGCAATATGGAATTAGGAGCGTTTATCTCATGACCGCTGCAGCACCATTCCCCATGACAAGACCGGGCGAGCACGCCGCAGGACCGGGCATGGTGGTCACGATCCGCTACAACGCAACGGGCGAAACCGAAACGTTCGTGCTCGGCAGGCGTGAAGGCGAGGGCGCCAGCATGGAGGTCTACTCGATGGCCTCGCCGCTCGGTCGCGCTGTCGTCGGCGCTCTGCCCGGCGAACAACGCCTCTATGCGATTCCGGACGAGAGGCCGCAGCTGGTGACCGTGGTCAGGGTGGTGCCGTACGGACCGCGCGTCCGCCGGGTCGCCCGCCGGCGCTTCCCACGCGGCAGGAAGTGAACTAGCAAAACCATCGCGCTTTGCGCCGGAGCGCGACACAATGACTGCTGATGAAAGTCAACGCAAGCTGGGCAGTCGTCGCGCTGGCTACTGTCATTGGCGAGCACACCTATTCGGTGCCGCCCCGCCCGACGTCGTGTATGGGCGCCTGGGGCAGCCGAATCAGCTTGCACCAGGGCGCCGCGCCCGAGTTGGCTTGTCACAGCGACACGCTGCTCGGCCCCGGGTTACCGGTGCTGCAGTACGGTCAGAGCCGGTCGGTCGGCTCCCTTACCTGCCAGAGTCAAGAAGCCGGCGTCACCTGCACGGACAACCGTTCCGGCCACTGTTTCCGTTTAGCCCGCGACAATTACGAGTTGCACTGACCGCGCGAGAAACCCAGACAACAGGCCCACGGAAGAGGCAAGACATGACACTAGGCAGCGCCCGCCCGCGACGACTGCGGGTATCCGCGTTGGCCGCGGTGGCCAACCCGTCATACACCCGCGTCGACACGTGGAACATGCTCGACGACGCGTGCCGTCATCTGGCCGAGGTCGACCTCGCCGGGCTGGACAAGACGCACGACCTGGCCGTGGTGAAGCGATTGATGGACCGGATCGCGGCGTACGAACGGTATTGGCTGTATCCCGGTGCGGAAAACCTGGCGGCCTACCGGTCCCATCTGGAGAGCCTGTCCACCGTGCGCCTTACCGAAGAAGTGTCGCTTGCCACCCGGCTGTTGTCGGAATACGGCGACCGCACAGCGCTTTTCGACACCTCGGCGCCGCTGGCCGACCAGGAGTTGGTGGCCAAGGCCAAGCAGCAGCAGTTCTACACCGTCTTGCTCGCCGACGATTCCCCGCCCACCGCACCGGAAAGCCTGGTGGAGTGCCTGCGCGCGCTGCGCAATCCGGCCGACGATATCCAGTTCGAGATCCTGGTGGCTCCCAGCGTCGAGGACGCGATCACCGCGGTGGCATTGAACGGCGAGATTCAAGCCGCGATCATTCGCCATGACCTGCCGCTGCGTTCGCGTGATCGGGTGCCGCTGATGAACACATTGCTCGGCGCCAACGACGACACCGGGGTGTCCGACCGCACGCACGACTGGGTCGAATGCGGCGAGTGGATCAAGGAACTGCGTCCGCACATCGATCTCTACCTACTCACCGATGAGTCGATCGCCGCGGGCAGCGATGACGACACCGAAGTCTACGACCGCACCTTCTACCGGCTCAACGATGTCACCGATTTGTACAGCACGGTCATCGCGGGCCTCCGAAACCGTTTCTCCACCCCATTTTTCGACGCATTGCGCGCGTACGCCGCCGCGCCGGTCGGTCAGTTCCACGCGCTTCCCGTCGCCCGTGGTGCCAGCATCTTCAACTCAAAGTCGTTGCAAGACATGGGCGAGTTCTACGGCCGCAACATCTTCATGGCCGAAACGTCAAGCACCTCAGGCGGACTGGACTCGCTGCTCGACCCGCACGGCAACATCAAGAAGGCGATGGACAAGGCGGCGGTCACCTGGAACGCCAACCACACCTACTTCGTCACCAACGGAACCTCCACGGCGAACAAGATTGTCGTGCAGTCACTGACCCGTCCGGGCGACATCGTTCTCATCGACCGCAACTGCCACAAGTCGCATCACTACGGGTTGGTGCTTGCCGGCGCGTACCCGCGCTACCTGGAGTCCTATGCGTTGCCGGAATTCGCCATCTACGGCGCGGTGCCGCTGAGCACCATCAAGAAGGCGCTGTTGGACCTCGAGGCGGCCGGGCAGTTGGAAAAAGTGCGCATGCTGCTGCTCACCAACTGCATCTTCGACGGCGTCGTCTACAACCCGCGGCTGGTGATGGAAGAAGTGCTGGCGATCAAGCCGGACATCGTCTTCTTGTGGGACGAGGCCTGGTATGCGTTTGCCGCCGCGGTGCCGTGGGCCCGGCAGCGCACCGCCATGGTGGCGGCCGAACGCCTGGAGCAGATGCTGGCGTCGCCGGAATACGCTGAGGAATACCGCAAGTGGCGTGAGTCCATGGCGGGCGTACCGCGCTCGGAATGGGTTGATCGCCCGCTGCTTCCAGATCCCGCGCGCGCCCGAGTGCGGGTATACGCGACACACTCCACCCACAAATCGCTCTCGGCGTTCCGGCAGGCGTCGATGATCCACATCCGGGACCAGGACTTCAACGCGCGCGCCCGGGACGCCTTCGGCGAGGCATTCCTCACGCACACCTCCACGTCACCGAACCAGCAGCTGCTGGCTTCGCTGGACCTGGCCCGCCGCCAGGTCGACATCGAGGGATTCCAGCTGGTCCGGCAGACCTACGACATGGCGCTGGTGTTCCGTCACCGGGTCCGCAAAGACCGGTTGATCAGCAAGTGGTTCCGCATCCTCGACGAATCCGACCTGGTGCCCGAGGAATATCGGGCCTCACACGTCAGCTCGTACCGCGAGGTCCGGCAAGGTGCCCTGGACGAGTGGAACGAGGCGTGGCGATCCGATCAGTTCGTGCTGGACCCGACCCGGGTCACGCTGTTCCTCGGCAAGACCGGAATGAACGGCTATGACTTCCGCGAGAAGATCCTGATGGAGCGGTTCGGCATCCAAATCAACAAGACGTCGATCAACAGCGTGTTGCTGATTTTCACCATCGGTGTGACCTGGTCGAGCGTGCATCATTTGCTCGACGTGCTGCGCCGGGTCGCCAGCGACTTCGACCGGACCGAGAAGGCGGCCAGCGCCGCGGACTGGGCGCTGCACGAGCGCCGCGTCGAAGAGATCACCGAAGACCTTCCGCACCTACCGGACTTCAGCGAGTTCGACATCGCCTTCCGACCCGACGAGAACAGCGTGTTCGGCGACACCCGGACCGCGTTCTACGCCGGCTACGAGGAGAAGGACCGCGAGTACGTGCAGATCGGCACGGCCGGCCGGCGCCTGGCCGAGGGGAAGAAGCTGGTGTCCACGACCTTCGTGGTGCCCTACCCGCCGGGGTTCCCGGTGCTGGTCCCCGGCCAGTTGGTCTCCAAGGAGATCGTCTACTTCCTGGCTCAACTCGACGTCAAGGAAATCCACGGCTACAACCACGAACTCGGTCTGTCGGTGTTCACTCAGGAGGCGTTGGAGCGGATGGAGGCTCAGCGCAAGGCGGTGATGCGCGCCAAACTGCCCGGCAACGGCTCCGAGCCCTCGAGGGCGCCCGAAGCGCCGATCGTGGCGAATGAACACACCGTCCGCGTGAACTGACCACCTGGCACGGCAAGGCCAGCGTTGGCGCGCGCGGGCCGCCGTTGGGTCGACGAACGGCGCAATACTGCCGGTATGCACGTCACCCTCGACTACACCCTGTGCGAAGGCCACGGGCAATGCATCATGGCGGCTCCGGACGTCTTCGACCTGCCCGACGACAGCGAGCAGGCGGTGGTGCTGAATCCGGATCCGGCCGCGGACGAACAGGACGCCGTGGTTCGCGCCGCCGCGATGTGTCCCGCCCAGGCAATCCGGGTCAGCTAGTGCAGGCCGGTGTCCGCCGGGTCATCGAGCAACCCGCACTGTCCGGCGAGCGCCGCCGCGGCGATGCGGTTGCTGACGCCGAGTTTGTGCAGGAGCGAGGCCACCATGCGCTTGGCGGTCCGTTCGGACACCAGCATCCGCTTGGCGATGTCCACCGTTTCCATTCCGCCCGCCAGCAGCGCCCACAGGCGCAGATCCTGAGGATTGAGGCTTTCGACCAACGCGGCGGGCGGCTTGCGGGTGTTGCTCAGTAGCGCGTCGAGCACCGCGCCGTCCAGCACGCGCAACCCCTCGGCGATCGTGCACAGCGGGCTCGCCAGCGCCTCGGGACGCGCGGTCTTACGCAGAAACCCGTCGGCCCCCGCGCGCAGCGCCTCCTCGGCCAGCCCCAGGTCGTCGGTCCCGGAGAGTGCGAGGATGCGGGTCGACGGATGCCGCGCTCGGACGTGCCGGATCGCGGCGACACCGCCCAGCGGGGGCATGGCCAGGTCGATGATCGCCAGGTCGGCCCCCGTGTTCGCGACCAGGTCCGCAGCCTCTTCGACATACGTCGTCTGCCCGGCGACGGTGAACAAGTCGCTCCACTCGCTGCTGAGTAGCAGCGCCAGGCCCTGGGCGAAAAGCTCGTGATCATCCACGATCACCACGACATAGGGCTTTGGGGGCTTACGCGCCATTGCCGGATGCTAACGCCAACCCTATGGTCGGGCGGGTGAGACCGCTGGATCGGATCCGTTCGGCGCTGGGACCCGACGCCGATGATTACGGGCTGGCCGGCCTGGTCATCACGGCGCGGATCGGCGTGGTGACATCGATAGCGGTCTTGTTGGTCGTCGGTCCGCCCTGGGTGCGAGAACATGTCGTCGCCACCGCAGCCGTCCTGGTCGCCGCCATGCTCTATTCGGCCGCATTTCTGTTGAACCCCCGAGTGGAGGTGCGACGAACCCGCTACGGGTACTTGCTCACGGCCATTGACTCTGCGTTCACCTTGACGTTGACCGCTCTCACCGGGGGCGTGCACAGTCCCGTCGCGGTGGTCATGGTGCTGGTGGTGATCGCGTCCGCTGCGCGGTTGACGGTCGCAGGGACGCTGCTGATCACGGTGCTGCTCGGCGCTGCGTATGTCGTGTTGGCGTTGACCACCGGACCGGATGCGGTAGAAGGGCCTTCCCGCACCCTGCAGGGTGTGTGGTGGGCGGTGTACCTGTTGTTCATCGCGGTGCTGGGGGCGGGTTTGTCGGCGCTGGCCGAACGTGAACAGCGGTCGCGCCTGCGGGCCATCCTCGAGGCCGAGGCCGAACATGCGGCCGCGGAGGAGGAGCGTGACCTGCGGGCCAGGCTGTTGCGGTCCTACGAGGCGCAGCAGGATGGCCTGCAGGTCCTGCTTCACGAATTCCGCACCCCGGTGGCGTCATTAGAGGCGTTGGCGCGGGCCCTGAACGACGCGTCGAACAAGTTGTCGGAGCCTGATCGCGAAGCGGGCCTGCAGTTGGCCGAACGGCACGCCCGGCACCTGCACGACATGCTCGATGCGCTCGGTGACGTGGCGCTCAGTCGCCGGCCGACGTTCTCGTCCGGGCGGGTGCGCCGCGTCGATGTCGCGGAACTGATCACTGCCGCGGCCGACGCCGTGGGTCTGCAGCCGCCGCGACTGCGCCTGACCACCGGTGACCTGGACCCCGTTGCGGTGAATGCGCAAGGGCTGCAACGCATTCTGACCAACCTGCTGGAGAATGCGTCCCGGCACGGGCGGGGTGAACCGGTCGATGTGACGTGCGCACGAGACGGTGACGAGTTGCGAATCGCCATCTTGGACCGGGGCCCCGGCGTACCCGACGGCAGCCTCGGCGAGCTCACGGCAAAGTACGTCAGCGTCGGCGATCAACGCGGGACCGCGGGACTCGGCCTGTGGATCGTCCAGCAGATCGTGGAAACGATGGGCGGCCGGCTCACGTTCTCGGCGCGGGACGGCGGCGGGCTGGCCGCCACCGTCAGTGTCCCGACGAACTGATCGATTGGCCCGCACAGGCCACGGTTTGGCACTTGCGCCGGTGCTGCTTGCGTCACTAGCGGGCGAGCATGTGATGGAGGCCACGGTCGAAACCATCTGCCAGCGGCCGGAACGGAAGGACCTTGATGACTACCGCGCTGCCCGCAACGCACCGAGACATTGACCTGGCCGCTCGCTCATTCTGGGCGAAGCCCGCCGAGGAGCGCGACGCCGCCTTCGAGACGTTGCGCCGGGAGAACCCGGTGCCGTGGAGCCGGCCCGCCGAATCCGATTTGCTGCCAGAGGAACTCAACACCAAGGGCTTCTGGTCGCTGACCAAGATGGCCGACATCCGTTATGCCAGTCGGCATCCGGAGGTGTTCTCGTCGGCGCAGGGCATCACCATGGAGGACTTCGCCCCGGAGATGATCGAGGTGGCTCAGTCCTTCATCGCCATGGACGCGCCGCGCCACACCCAACTGCGTGGCATCACCCTGGACGCCTTCAAGCCGCGCAACATGCGCCGGTTGGAGGGTTGGGTGCGCGGTCACGCGCGCGACCTGGTCACTGAGATGGCCCACCTGGGCGAGGGAGACTTCGTCGAGCTGGTGTCGGTCCAGCTGCCCGGCCGGATTTTCGGCAGCTTCTTCGGCCTGCCCAAAGGCGAGCTTTACGACAAGACCATCGACGCCGCGCAGCGCCTGCTCGGTTGGCCCGACCCCGAGGTTTGTGCCGGCCGGACCGGCTTGGAGCTGTTTGCCGGCGGGGTGATGGACCTGCACGAGGTTGCCACCCAGCTCATCCCGGAGCGCCGGGCGAATCCCGGCGACGACCTGTTGACGTGGCTGGTGCAGGCCGAATTTGACGGCAAGAAGATGACCGACGACGAAATCAGGGCGTTCTTCGTGCTGCTGGCCGTGGCCGCCAACGACACCACCCGTCACGCGTCGGCCCAAGCCATCCACGCGTTCTCCAAGTTCCCCGAGCAGCGGGCCCGGCTGGTCGACGACGTTCCGGGATGGGGCGACGCCGCGGTGGAAGAGGTGCTGCGCTGGGCCACACCGGTGATCCACATGCGCCGCACCGCAACCGAGGACATCAACATCGGCGGCTCGGAAATCAAGGCCGGGGACAAAGTGGTGTTGTGGTACTGCTCGGGCAACCGTGACGAGGAGGTGTTCGATGACCCGTTCAAGTTCGACATCTCCCGGAGTCCCAACCCGCACATCGCATTCGGCGGCGGTGGCCCCCACTTCTGTCTCGGGGCCGCGCTCGCGCGCACGATGCTCAGGTCGCTGCTGACCGAGGTCTACACCCGCATTCCCGACATCGACGCTCCCGAGCCAGATTTCCTGGTCGCCAATTTCATCAACGGCATCAAGCGCCTGCCCGCCACCTGGACACCGGAGAGGACCGCTCGATGAAGACGAAAGCCGCGGTGCTGTGGGGATTGCACCAGAAGTGGGAAGTCGAAGAGGTCGAACTGGACGGGCCCAAGCAGGCCGAGGTCATGGTCAAGCTCACCGCCACCGGGCTGTGTCATTCCGACGACCATCTGGTCACTGGCGACATGCCGATGCGGATGCCGGTGGTCGGCGGCCATGAGGGCGCCGGGGTTGTCGTGGAAGTCGGACCGGGCGTCACCGACGTGGCCGAAGGTGATTCGGTGGTGCTGAGCTTCATTCCGGCCTGCGGACGCTGTCTGCCGTGCGCGCGCGGCATGAGCAATCTGTGCGTGCAGGGTGCGGCGATCGTCGCCGGCCCGCAACTCGACGGCACCTTCCGCTTCCACGCCAAAGGCCAGGACCTCAGCCAAATGTGCGTGCTGGGAACATTTTCGGAGTACACCGTGGTGCCGACGTCATCGGTGGTCAGAGTTGACGACGGCACGGCCCTCGACAAGGCGGCGCTGGTCGGCTGCGGGGTGACCACGGGCTACGGCAGCGCCGTGAACACCGGCGAGGTGGCCGACGGCGACACCGTGGTGGTGATGGGTGTGGGTGGCATCGGCATGAACGCCGTGCAGGGTGCTCGGATTGCGGGCGCGCGCAACATCATTGCGCTCGACCCGGTCGAGTACAAGCGCACCAGGTCCCGCGAGTTCGGCGCCACCCACGTCGCGGCGACGGTCGAGGAAGCGCAGGGGCTGGTCGCCGAGCTGACCCGCGGCGCGCTGGCGGACGTCTGCGTGGTGACCCCGTCGTCGGCCGAGGGGGCCTACGTTGCGCAGGCGTTGAGCCTGGTGGGCAAGCGGGGCCGCGTGGTGATGACCGCCATTCCGCACCCCACCGACACCAGCGTGGACATGTCGTTGTTCGATCTCACCCTGTACGAAAAGCAAGTTCGGGGTTCACTTTTCGGGTCCTCGAACCCGCGCAGCGACATTCCCAAGATGCTGGACCTGTACCGCTCGGGGCAATTGAAACTCGACGAGCTGATCACCCGCGAATATGCGCTCGAGGACATCAACCAGGGCTTCGAAGACATGCACGACGGGGTCAACCTCCGCGGCCTGATTCGGTTCTGACGTCGTCCGACACACCTTTGGAGGTCCTTGATGCTGGTTGTGGAGAGCCCGCCCACGGTGGGGGAGGCCGAAGTCCTCGCGAGCGTCCGTCGCGCCTTTGCCACCGGCCGTACGCGGTCGCTGCAGTGGCGCCGACAGCAACTGCGCGGCATCGAACGGATGGTCTCGGAACAGGAGACAGCGATCGCCGCGGCGCTGGCCGCGGATCTCGGCCGCGCACCCGCAGAAGCCTGGCTGGGTGACATCGCCTCGACTCGGGCCGAGGCGGTATACGCGCTGCGTCACCTCCGGAAGTGGATGCGTAAGCAGCGGGTTTCGCTGCCGTTGGCGCAGCTGCCCGGTCGCGGCTGGGTGCAATACGAACCCCTCGGCGTCGTGCTGATCATCGGGCCGTGGAACTACCCGTTCTATTTGTGCCTGGGTCCGCTGATTGCGGCGGTGGCCGCCGGCAACTGCGCGGTCGTCAAGCCATCAGAGTTCGCCCCGGAATCCTCGACGCTGCTCACCCAACTGCTACCGAAATACGTTGATCCCGAGGCTGTTCGGGTGGTGGAGGGGGACGCGTCGGTGACCAGGGAATTACTCGCCGCGGGTTTCGACCACGCGTTGTTCACCGGCGGTACGGAGGTCGGCCGCAAGGTGATGACCGCGGCGGCCCCGACGTTGACGCCGGTCACCCTGGAGCTCGGCGGCAAGAGCCCGGTGATCGTCGCCGCCGATGCGGACATCGACGTCACCGCGCGCCGCATCGCCTGGATCAAGCTGCTCAACTCCGGGCAAACCTGTATAGCACCGGATTACGTCCTGGCGGAGCGGGCGATCACCGACCAGTTGGTGGACCGGGTCAGTACCTACTTGCGCCAGTTCCGGTCGTCGGGCCCCGAGGCGGGGGTGCGCGTTGTCAACGTGCGCCAGTTCGACCGGTTGGCCGAGATGATCCGCGGCACCCGAGGGCGCGTCGTCACCGGGGGCGCTCTAGACCGGGAGAATCTGCGCATCGAACCCACCGTCGTCGTTGATCCGCCCGCGGACGATCCGGTGATGGCCGAAGAAATCTTCGGGCCGATCCTTCCGGTGCTGACGGTCGAATCTCTCGACGCGGCCGTCGCTTTCGTCAAGAGCAGACCAAAGCCCCTGGCGCTGTATGTCTTCACCTCGTCACCGCGGTTAGGTCGCGACCTGGTGGATCGGGTGCCGTCCGGCGGAGCGGTGATCAATCACGTTGCGATGCACTGCCTGACGCCCCAGCTGCCCTTCGGCGGTGTCGGCGCCAGCGGGATGGGCGCTTACCACGGCAAGTGGGGTTTCGAAGCGCTCAGCCACCGCCGGGCGGTGCTGGCCAAGCCGGCCAGGCCGGATCCCCGCTTCGTCTATCCGCCGCACAGCAAGCGGGCTCTGTCGGTAATGCGCCGCTTGTTTTGACGGCACCGTGTCCGTCACCGACCGAGGATTGCGTCGGGTGATGTCTCTGCCCGCTCAGTAGTCCGGCAGCTGCACGGCCTCGGCGGTCTTGAACCACAGCCGCTCGGCGACCGGGCGGAATGGCCAGCGCTGCATGTACTTCATCACCAACGCGTTGATCCGAATGTCCGAAGCGGACTTGGGGACGTAGCTGTCGATGCCGTTGGGCAGCTTCTGGCATCGGTCGACGTACGGGCGCATCACCGTCTCGTACCGCTTCAAGGCGTCGGGCAGGGGCCCCGCGACGAGTTCCCCCGCCAGCACGTACGCGCCCACCAGGGCCAGGCTGGTGCCCATGCCGCTCAGCGGTGAGGCGCAGTAGCCGGCATCCCCGACCAGCGCGACCCGTCCGGATGACCAGCTGTCCATGTGAACCTGGGCGAATGCGTCGAAGTAGAAGTCGTCGGCTTCCCGCGCGGCGGCGATCAATGCGTCGCATTGCCAACCGGCACCGGCGAATCGGGCCGCCAACAGCTCGCGCTGTTCGTCGAGATCGCTGCGGGCGTACTGCAACGGACCGGACCGAAACGCGAGACTCGCCTTGGCGACGGCTGGATCATGCGACGGGCGCATCGATGCGTTGAGGCCACCGGGGGCTTGGTACATCAGGTACCAACCGTTCAGGCCGACGGTATCGGGGGCGGTGAACCAGGCGTGATAGCCGCCGAGGGGTCGGACGAATGTCTCCTCGGGCCCGAACACCAGCCGGCGCACCGCCGAGTGCGGGCCGTCGGCGCCGACGATCAGGTCGGCGCGCACCGTCGAGCCGTCCGACAACGTCGCTACCGCTGGGCCTGCCAAGGGGTCATCGGACTGGGCCACCTCGGCGATCCGGGTGCCGAAGCGGTACTCCACGCCGGCTTCGGTGGCCCGGTACAACACGTCGGCCAGGTCACCGCGCAGGATCTCGAGCTGGCTGACCATCCCGTTGCCGTGAAACGCGTCCACCGGCATCTCCGCGGCTCGTCGGCCGTCGTTTTTCACCCACGCGATGCCGCGCTGATCCAGGCTGCGTTCGCGCATCTGCTGCAGCAGCCCCATCCGCTCGACGACCTCCCGTCCCGCGCCCCGCAAATCCACGGTCTGCCCGCCCGGGCGGATGCCGTCGGCAAGCTCGACGATCACCACGCGATAGCCGCCCTTGGCGAGCCAGAAGGCGAGTGCCGGACCGGCGATGCCGGCACCGCTGATCAGCACGGTCGGTTTCGACATGCGGGCGAGCCTAGGGCACGTCCATGTTTACAGGCTGAGAGCGCGGTAAGTCAGGCGAACGAACTTCGGCTGTGCCGTACGCAGTCTCGCCAGCGCCGGATTGCCGGCAACGGCGTCGGCCGCGTTCACGGACAGGTCCGGGCAGAACTGGATCAGGTACATCAAGATGAGGTCCGCGCTCGGATCTGCCTGCCACCACGTCCCGTACGCACCGGGCCAGCTGAATGTTCCGACGCCGCCGGGCCCGAACAGGGGAGTGGACTTGGCCGGATCGGTCACCAACGACAGGTTCAACCCGAACCCGCGGCCCACCCAGAACGGCGCGCCCAGAAAGTTGTGACGCTTCTGCTCGACGGTCAGCCGGTCGGTGCGCATCTGGCGCGTCGACTCGGGTGAGAGCACTCGAACACCGTCAACCGTGCCGTCGCGCAATAACATCCGGACGAACCGCAGGTAGTCGTCGGCGGTCGACCACAACCCGCCCCCGGCATTGCAGAACGCCGGCGGCGTGACGTGCGGCGGCCCCATCACGTCATGGCGCAGCCGACCCTCTTCGTCATGGCGGTACATCGTCGCGGCGCGCGACCGCGCTTCGGGCGTCACGAAAAAGCCAGTGTCCACCATGCCCGTCGGCCCCAGTACCCGTTCGTCGAGGACCTGGTGGAACGGCTTGCCTTCGATGCGGCTCAGAATCACACCCAGCACGTCGATGGCGTGGCTGTATGTCACCCGCTCGCCGGGTTGGTGCACCAACGGCAGGGCGGCGAGCTCGGCCAGCCAGGCATCGGACCCCTGGTTGAACGGCAGCCGCATGTACGCCCGGGAGATGGGCCCGGACACCGAAAACGCGTAAGCGAGTCCGCTGGTATGAGTCAGCAGATCCTCGATCAGGATGGGGCGCCGGAGAGGATGGGTGCGGTCCAACGGGCCGTGCGGGTCGTCGAGGACTTGGACGGCGCCGAGTTCAGGCGCCCAGCGTGCCACGGGATCCTTCAGCGACAGTTTGCCCTCGTCAACCAGGGCCATGGCCGCGGCGACCGTGACGGGCTTGGTCATCGACGCGATACGAAACAGCGTGTCACGCTGCATCGGCAGGCCCGCGTCAACGTCTCGATAACCGATCTCGTTGACTTGCAGCACTTTATCGCGCTGCCAGACCAACGTCAGCGCACCGGGCAGCAGCCCGGCCTCACACACCTCCCGGATGGTGGCCTGATTGCCGTCGAGATTCACGCGTAAAGGTTAGCGGGAGCCTTTCCGAACCTTCGGCGAAACTGTTTCCCCCGCGCTGGCCGCGTGTTACTGTCTCGCTCTCCGGCAAACGTGATCTGGGAACCCGGGCTGTGAGAGCGGCGGCATTCGGCTACACCGAAGCCGCCATGGTGAACCAGGGTGCGGGTGTGCAGTCACCGAGGCCCGCGACATGGACGGGGCCTGTGATTCGGCTGCCCTGGCTATGCGGCAAGACAAGGCCAGCGAATACGCTGCCCCATTACTACCGGTCGGACAACTCAGCAAAGGTTGGTCATGCCTGGCTTGATCTCACAAGCAAACCCTTCTCGTCGTCTGCTCTCCCGTCCTCGATTGACCCGCGTGCCCGTCGCGACCGTGGCGGCGGCGGCACTTTTCGCGTCAGTGCTCGCCGGATGCGGCGGCAAGTCGAACACCGCGAGCACCGAGACCTCGGGCGCGACCTCCGCAACGTCGGGCGCGACGTCGGGCGCCCCCGCGACCTCCGGCGCATCCGGAACGTCCGGAGCGCCAGCGCCACAAGCCACGCCGCAGCTCTTGAAGGACGCCGCGAAGGCGACCGGCGACCTGCACAACATCCACATCGTGTTGGAGACAACCAACATCACGACGTTGCCCATGGAGAGCGTCAACGCCGATGTGACCAACCAGCCCGAGGACAAGGGCGGTCAGGCGGTCGGCGATGCCAGGGTGCGGATTGGCCCGAACGGGGGACCAGCCGTCCCGAAGGAGTTTGTCGTCACCAACAAGACCATGTACACCAAGGACGACTCGGGTAAGTACTCCTCGATGGGCCCGGCGGACAAGATCTATGACCCCGGCATCGTCCTGGACAAGGACAAGGGACTTGGCTCCGTTATCGCCAGAGTTCAGGATCCGCAGGTTGCCGGGAATGAGACGATCGACGGTGTGGCCACCGTCAAGGTCACTGGGACCATCGATGCGGCGCTCGTCGATCCACTGGTGCCGCAGATCGGCAAAGGCGTGCAAACCCTGCCCATCACCTTGTACATCGCCGATGTGAATGCCGGCGGTGGCACGCCCACCACCCCGGTTCTGGTGCGCATGGTTCTCGACAAGGATCAGGGACACGTCACAGTCACCCTGTCGAAATGGGGTGAGGCCGTTACCATCCCGCCCGTGACGCAGTAGGCCCGACAACACTCGGCGTGGAGCCGGCCCGGAGGCACGGGCACCTTCGGGCCGGTTCCCACCCGAACGCCGCGTCGGAGCTAACAGTTGCGAGTGGTGTAACTCGTTTGGACACGCCCCGTTTCGGCGCGCCAAAATCCTTTGAGAATTCTCCAAGGCGCCCGCCCCACTATTGGGCCCGTTCGTTCGAATCCCCGAGCGAGCGCCAGATCTTCCCCGATCGAACCTGGAGGAAACACGAATGACCAACGACCTGCCTGACGTTCAGGAGCGTGGGCCCGGTCCACGCCTTGGGCCTCCGCCAGGTGGGCCGCCGGTGCTGTCAGACGTGTGGGTCTACAACGGGCGGGCTTACGATCTGAGTGACTGGATCTCCAAGCATCCCGGCGGTGCGTTCTTCATCGGTCGCACCAAGAATCGCGATATCACCGCGATTGTCTCGTCGTACCACAAAGACACGGCGAAGGTTGAACGGATGCTGGAGCGTTACGCGTTGGGCCGCGACGCGACTCCGCGTGACATCCATCCCAAACACAATGCGCCGCCGTTCCTTTTCAAGGAGACCTTCAACAGTTGGCGCGACACCCCGCAATACGCCTTCGACAACCCCAACGACCTGATGCACCGGGTCAAGGCCCGCTTGAAGGAGCCGGCGCTGGCCGCGCGGATCAAGCGGATGGATCGGCTCTTCAACCTGGTGGTGGCGATGCTCGCCGTCAGCTACTTCGCGGTGCAGGCCGTTCGGTTGGTCGAGCCCCGCTGGATGCCGTTGTGGGCCTTCGTGATCGCCATGGTGCTGCTGCGCAGTTCGTTGGTCGGCTACGGCCACTACGCCTTGCATCGCCCGCAGCGCGGCGCTAATCGGGCCCTGGCGAACAGCTTTGACTTGAACTACATCGCGTTGGCTCTCGTGGTCGCCGACGGGCACACCCTGCTGCACCATCCGTACACCCAAAGCGACGTCGACATCAAGAAAAACGTCTTCACGATGATGATGCAGCTACCGCGGCTGTACCGAATTCCCGTGCACACGCTGCACAAGCTCGGCCACACCATCACCGGCATGGCCATCCGCATCGCCGACGTGTGGAAGATGACCCGCAGAGTGGGGGTCGAAGAAGGCTACGGCAGCTGGCGCAACGCATTACCGCACTTCCTTGGCTCGTCCGGGGTGCGCCTGCTCCTCGTCGGTGAGTTGGTGGCGTTCACGCTGGCAGGCGACTTCTGGGCCTGGGCACTGCAATTTGTCGCGACGTTGTGGGTCAGCACCTTCATGGTCGTCGCCAGCCACGAGTTCGAGGACGAAAGGGACGAGTTCGTCAAGGGCGAGGACTGGGGCGTCGATCAGGTCGAGAACGCCAACGACCTGAAGGTGGTGGGCAACCGCTATGTTGACTGCTTCCTGTCCGCCGGGCTGAGTTCGCACCGCGTTCACCACGTGCTGCCGTTCCAGCGCAGCGGATTCGCCAACATCGTCACCGAAGACGTGCTGCGCGAAGAATCGGCGAAGTTCGGTGTCGAATGGCTGCCCGCGAAAAGCTTCGTCAGCGACCGGTTGCCCAAATTGTGCCGAACCTACCTGCTGGCGCCATCCCGCCAGGCCAAGGAGCACAACTGGGGCTTCATCCGGGAGCACTTCTCGCCCACCGCTTTCAAAGCCAGTGCCAGCTACGTGGCTTCGGGCTTCGTCGGAATCGGGTCGGTATGAGCGCCCCGGCAGAGAGCGGCGCGCTGCTCCCGACCGACCGTCCTGACCGGGACGGCCAGCACGATGCCGAAATCGGTCTGGCCCAGTTGCCGCCGGCGCCACCGACGGCGGTCGCGGTCATCGAGAGCATCGCGACGGGGACACCAAGCCGGATGGTCAGCCAGGCCGACGTCGCGGACCGCGTCGCCGAGCTTTTCCTTGATCCGACACAGCGGGAACGCATTCCGCGGGTGTACCAGAAGACGCGGATCGCCACCCGACAGATGGCGGTCGACCCCCTCGACGCCGAATTCGACCTGCTGCGACGGGAGCCGGGAACAGTCCGGGACCGGATGAACCTGTTCTACGAACACGCGGTACCGCTGGCGGTCGACGTGGCAGGCCGGGCGTTGGCCGGCGTGCCGTACCAAATGGACGAGATCGGTCTGGTCGTGTTCGTCACCAGCACCGGGTTCATCGCTCCGGGAGTGGACGTCGCGATCGTCAAGCAACTCGGCCTGCCGCGGTCGGTGTCACGGGTCGTCATCAACTTCATGGGATGCGCGGCCGCGATGAACGCGATCCGCACCGCTGCGACGTACGTTCGCGCCCACCCGGCCATGAAGGCTCTCGTGGTGTGCATCGAATTGTGCTCGGTGAACGCCGTTTTCGCCGACGACATCAATGACGTCGTCATTCACAGCCTGTTCGGCGACGGCTGCGGTGCCGTGGTCATCGGTGCCAGCCAGGTGCAGGAGAAGCTCGATCCGGGCAGGGTGGTGATTCGCAGCAGTTTCAGCCAGTTGCTCGACGACGCGGAAGACGGCATCGTGCTGGGCGTCAATCACAACGGCATCACGTGCGAGTTGTCCGAGAATCTTCCCGACTACATCTACCGCGGTGTCGAGTCGGTTATCGCGGAAGTCCTGCACGACAACGGATTGAAGAAGTCCGACATCGACCTGTGGGCCATCCACCCGGGCGGGCCCAAGATCATCGAGCAGTCGGCGCGATCACTGCGAATCCCGGTCGAGCGTGCGGCGCAGAGCTGGGATGTGCTTGCCCGGTTCGGCAACATGCTCAGCGTTTCGTTGATGTTCGTCCTGGAAATGATGGTGCGCCAACCTGACTCGGTGAAGGAGATCTCGGCGGGCATGGCCTTCGCGTTCGCGCCGGGTGTGACCATCGAAGGCATGCTCTTCGACATAGTGAGGAGGTGACGGCATGAACGGGAATCAGCTGGTGAGCGACCGCGTCCTCTACCGCGAACTGATGACGGACAACTTACGTTGGGACGCATTGGAATTGCGCGACGGCGACATCATCATCTCGACCCCGCCGAAGTGCGGCATGACCTGGACGCAACGCCTGGTCTCGCTGCTGATCTTCGACGGGCCAGAACTTCCCGGGCCGTTGTCGACGATATCGCCGTGGCTGGACCAGACCATCCGGCCGATCGAAGAGGTCGTGGCAACCCTCGACGCCCAGACCCACCGGCGGTTCATCAAGACCCACACACCGCTGGACGGCCTCATTCTCGACGACCGCGTCACCTACATCTGCGTGGGCCGCGATCCGCGTGACGCCGCCGTTTCGATGTTGCACCAGAGCACCAACATGGACCGGGGCCGGATGCGGGAGTTACATGAAGCGGCCGTGCCGGAAGCCGAACGGACCGGGCCGCCGGCGCCCGAACCGGGCCCTGGACGTGGTGTGACCGAGGAGTTCCGGCACTGGCTGGAGGGGCCGGCCCTGCCACCGCCGGGGGTGGGGTTCACCCCGCCCAAGGGAATCGGCACGCTCGCGAACGTGCTGCACCAGTTCGGCAAGGTCTGGGAGCGGCGGCATCTGCCGAACGTGGCCTTGTTCCATTACGCCGACTACCAGGCGGATCTGCCAGGGGAGTTGGTGCGGTTGGCCTCGGTGCTGGGTATCAGGCTCACCCGCGAGCGGGCGGCAGAGCTGGCTCAGCACGCCTCATTGGGGGCGATGCGCTCTCGCGCCGCGCAGTACGCACCCAACACCACCGACGGCATTTGGCACAGCGACGAGCAGTTCTTCCGGCACGGCCGCAGCGGGGAGTGGCAGGAGTACTTCACCGTTGACGAATACCGGCGCTACAACCACCGCATCAACCAACTCGCCCGGCCGGACCTGCTCGCGTGGGTGCATGAGGGTCGTGCGGGGTGCTCACCGTGAGGAGCTAGTCGTCGTCGCGGCGCTGGGCGCGCAAGTACCAGAACGCCATCTCGACCTCGTTGCCCTCCAGCTCGCGGGTCACCCGCACCGGCTCGAGCGACACGATCTCCCAGCCCGCGCCGCCGAGGACGTGGCGCAAGGTCTGCTCGGGCACCGAGGGTCGTGGCCACTCCTCGTCCGGCGGGATCGCGTCGGAAAAACAGCTCATCAATAGGGTGGCGCCCGGCTTGGTGGCGCGGTGCACGGCGGCCGCATAGCTGCGCTTGCCGTCGTCGTCGAGGCAGTGGAACATGCCGCTGTCGATGACGGTGTCGAAGGCGTCGGTGTAGCCGTCCAGCTTGGTGGAGTCGGCGACAGCGAACGTCACCTCGACGCCGGCCTCCTTGGCCCGCTGTTCGGCGGTGGCCAGCGCCGTCGGCGAGATGTCCAGGCCCGTCACGTCATATCCGTTCTTGGCCAGGAAGATGGTGTTGTCACCGAGGCCGCAGCCGACGTCGAGGACCTCGCCACGCACCCAACCGTTGGCATGCCAGGCGATGACATTCTCTTTGGGCGCCTTGGTGTCCCAGGGCGGCGTCTGCACCGCGGGCAGGCCTTCACCTGGGCTCTCACCGCGGTAAAGGGCGTCGAAGTCAATGCGCGGGGGAGGGGAGTCAGGAGAACGTGTCATTCCTTCGAGCTTAGAACTGTGTTGCGCGTGGCCACATGCTCAGAAGGTGTGGCCGGGCGAGTGCGACAGGACCGGTGCCAGCGCGGCGGCACCGGGTCGCGCTGGCAAAAGGTGTGGAGCCGGTACCCACGCTGAGGCGACCATCTCCAAGGCGGTAGTCGATCGGGTCTCGGATCCCAGCAACTGCGTGCCGGGTTCTGCCGGCCGGTGATTCCGTGGTGTGCACGTGCTAGCTGCCCACACAGCCGTGAGGCCGTCATCGATTGCGGCAAGCCGCAGTGTCTGCTCCGGTCCTGACGGCTTGGCTGTTGCGGTCTGGGCCGCGTAAGCGCTGGTGTTATGGCGAGTTTCAGCCGTTTGGTCCGTCGGTGCCAGGTGTGCCGTCGGGCTGGCCGTTGGTGCCATTCCCGCCATTCTCACCGTTGTCGATGTTCGCTTGGCCGCCCATTCCGCCAGCGCCGCCGTGTCCATCGCCACCCACCCCGGGTGTGCTGCCGTTGCCGCCGTTGCCGCCGTTGCCGCCTCGTGCGTCTTCAACGCCAAAGCTGCTATAAGGCAAGGCCCTACCGCCGACGCCGCCGGCGCCGCCGTCAGCGCCGGCACCTGTGCCTCCGTCGCCGCCGGTGCCTCCGTCGCCGCCAATAGCGGTGGAGTTGAAGGCGGCACCGTTAGAAATGATTATCCCATCGCCCCCCTGGCCGCCGTTGCCGCCGAGAGCGCCGCCGGTGCCCCCGGCGCCGCCTGCCCCGCCCTTGCCGCCGGTGGCGGTGCCGGTGGCGGTGTCACCGGCGAAGTTAGCTGTCACCGACCCCGCCCCGCCTGCGCCACCGTCGCCGCCGGTAGCCCCGGTGCCGCTGACGCCGCCTGCGCCACCCATGGCGGTGCCTGTCGCCTGGGTGCCCGTCCCAGTGCTAGCGATGATGCCGTCGCCGCCGGCCCCGCCGCTGAGGCCGCTACCGGTGCCGTTGCCGCCTGATCCGCCGAGTGCGACCCCGCTTGCGGCGCTGGTGGCTTGGGCGGTGGAGATCTTGGCGAGGCCGCCGTTGCCGCCGGTGCCTCCGTTGGTGCCGGTGCCGCCGTTGCCGCCGGTGGCGGTGGCGTCAGTGATGGTGCCGCCAGAATTCAAAAAAGTTTCCCGGGCGACGCTCGCGGCACCGCCGTTGCCGCCGATGCCCCCGGCGATGCCTGCGCCGCCGGCACCCCCGGTTGCAGTGCCGCCAGTGATGGTTTCGCTGCCGTCAATGCCGTTGATGCCGACGTTGGCGGAGCCCCCGGTACCGCCGGTCCCGCCGTCGCTGCCGGTCCCGCCCGCACCGCCGGTGGCGGTGCCGCCGGTAACCGCGCCGCCGTTGCTGGCGATGGCGGCGTATCCGCCGGCGCCGCCGGTGCCGCCGTTGGTGCCGGTCCCGCCCGCGCCGCCGGTGGCCTTACCACCGACGACAGTGCCGGCGCCTAGGACGCTGGCGATCCCGTAGCCGCCGGCTCCGCCGAGACCGCCGGCGGCGCCGCCGGTCCCACCGGCCCCACCTTTGCCGCCGTCACCGAAGAGCCCGCCGTCGGTGCCTTGACCGCCCATGCCCCCAGTCCCGCCGACGCCACCAGCCTCCGGCAGCGCATCCAGCCCCATGAACTGGCCGTCGCCGCCTCTACCGCCGACTCCACCGGCGCCGCCGGCACCACCGCCGATGCCACCAACGCCGGTACCGCCAGCACCGCCGTTGCCGCCGTCACCACCGGCGCTGGCCTGCAAGCCCACCCCGCCGGTGCCGGCACCGCCGGTGCCGCCGGCACCGCCGGTTCCCCCGGTGCCCGCGGCGGCCCCACCGCCGCCTAGTCCGGCAGCCCCTCCCTTGCCTCCGTTGCCCCCCTTGCCGGCGCCCGAGCCGGTATCGGCCGCGCCGGTACCACCCTGACCGCCAGTGCCGCCGTCACCGCCGACACCACCACCGCCATGGGCGCCCGCCTGGCCGAACAGTAGCGAGCCGCGACCGCCCGCCCCGCCGACACCGCCCTCGCCGCCGTCGCCGCCGTCGCCGCCGGTGCCACCGTTGGGATTTCCGATCACCCCGGCGCTGCCCATCCCGCCGGCCCCGCCAGCACCTCCGGCGCCGCCCTGACCACCGGCGCCGCCATTGCCGAACAACAG
>NZ_MVHT01000063.1 GCF_002086275.1 Mycobacterium intermedium
AGAACAAACGAGGCCGCCTGTTCGGCGTCACAACTGGCCAGCGCCGGGATCGCGACATCGCGGTACCGGGTCAGTGCACCGGCCCGTGTCCCGGCCAGTGAGGCGACCCGGCGGGCACTCGATGCTTCCAGGTGAGTGGACCGAAAACCCTGTAGACCGTGACCGGCTTCGCCGATCCCGACCCGAACGCCGTCGGGTAGTTCGGGACCGCCCGCCCCGTCGGCGACACTAGCGAAAGCGATTGTGGCGAAGGTGCTTTGCCGACTGATCCAGCCGAATGCCGCCAGAGAACCGGCCGGGTGAATGAGGGTGGTTTCCCCGCCCATCTCGCGCCCCAGGATGGTGAGCGCCTCGCTCAGCACGGACTGAGCGTCACCGCTCTCCGGTATCGCGTCGACCCACGCGACGACCCCGACATGGTGCCTGTTGACGTCGTAGCGCAGCCGCTTGGACGCCCGCTGCGGGTCACGTTCCCGCTGCGCCAGGATGTCGTCGATGGCATCGGTACGAGCGGCGGCCGTATTCCGTAGCCAACTTTCGCGTTCGGCCTCGTAGGCCTGCTCTGCTCGGTTCAAGGCGGCATCGACGTAGCCGAACATCCAGCTGGAGACAAGGCGTAACGCATCGGCTTGCTGCTTCTGACCGATCGCGGCCGTGGTGATGCGATCCCACACCCACTGCCACAGCAACTCATGGGTCACCCGGTAGAACCTCATCAAGCTGGCGAGGGGAATCTGCCGTTGCACTCCGGCCCGGGCGAGCGCCGCGGTCGGCGCCGGTAATTCAACTCCACGCGGGTCGCCGGCCACGTCGATGATGTCGGCCAATTGGCGGATGCTCGCCGCCGTGCTCACTACGTTTTCCCGTACCGACTGCGGGTCGGGAAACAGCATCGGCATCTCGGCCTGTACCCGGGTGACGGCCAACTCTGCGAGTTCGACTGCGCCGGTGCGCATTTCGGATGCAATTGGGCGCAGCAACGTCTTCCAGACGCTCTCGACGTCCGGCTCACGCATTGGTTCCCACGCGAGCTCCATGGGGGATGAACGTACTCCTCTTTGTGACGCGGCCACAATCACCGGGATCGACGTTGGCACCGCGGCACGAGGCTTTCTACCCGCTCAGTCCCTACCTTTGCAGCACGCTCCCACCAACACCGAGGACAAGTCATGGCCCTGATGTCACCAATCGAATCGATGATGCTGCTTGCCGAGTCGCCCCGACAACCGATGCATGTCGCGGGGTTGCAGCTGTTCAAGACGCCCGAGGGCCCCGGGTCAGATTTCGTCCGCAATTACGTTCGGGCGCTTCGGTCCTGCGATGACGTGCACCCGCTCTTCCGCAGGCACCCGACCACACTGACGGGAGGGCAAAACGTCCTCTGGTCTTCCGCGCCCGAGGTCGATCTCGACTACCACGTCCGACACTCGGCGCTGCCGGGCCCCGGAAGAGTGAGGGAGCTACTCGAACTCACCTCACGGCTGCATTCCGGCGTGCTCGACCGGCACCGTCCCTTGTGGGAGACCCACGTCATCGAAGGACTCAACGACGGACGCTTCGCCGTCTACACCAAGATTCATCACGGCCTCGTCGACGGGATATCGGCCATCAACTTTCTACAGAATGCGCTCGCAGCGGACGAACTCGACAGAACGATCCGGGCGCCGTGGACCAGCCCGATCAGTGTCGTTGATCCCGTCGGCGCTCCGTCGAAGTGGCAGACGCTCGGTGCGGCGATCAAATCGGTTCCCCGCCTTGGCACCTCGGCGTTCGGCTTGGCGCGCGCCGCGCTACTCGAGCAGCAGCTCACGTTGCCGTTCCGGGCGCCCCACACCATGCTCAACGTTCCTATCGGCGGGGCGCGACGTTGCGCTGCGCAGTCGTGGTCGCTACAGCGCGTCAAGAACGTCAAGAATGCCGCCGGCGTCACGGTCAACGACGTCGTACTCGCGATGTGCGCCGGCGCTCTGCGCGCCTACCTCGCCGATCAGGATGCGCTGCCCGAAAAGCCGCTGGTTGCAATGGTTCCGGTCAGCCTTCGCGGTGCCGACGAGGCGGCCGGCGGTAACGCCGTCGGGGCGGTACTGGCCAACTTGGCCACGCATCTCGACGACCCCGCCCAGCGACTGGACACGATCAGCACCTGCATGCGCAACAACAAGGCCGTCCTTGCCCAACTGCCCAGGCAGCAGGCCATGGCGCTGGGAATGATGTTGCTCTCGCCGGTCGTGTTGGGTGGCGTCATGGGTACGGCCGCCGGCCCACCGCCGTTCAATGTGTGCATCTCCAATGTTCCCGGTGCACGGAAACCGCTGTACGCCAATGGCGCCCAGTTGCAGGGCAGCTATCCGATGTCGATCGCAGCGAATGGGCAGGCGCTCAACATCACCCTGGTGGGCAGCGGCGACCGTCTTGACTTCGGGCTCGTGGGATGCCGCCGCGCCGTGCCGCAGCTGCAGCGTCTACTCGACCATCTGGAGACGTCGCTCAAAGACCTGGAGCGAGCCGTCGGATTATGACCCGGCTATCTCGCCTTCGGCGGGTCCTTCGGCAGGTGGTATGCGAATGACTTCTCTTGGCGTCGCTTCATCTTCTCGAGGCACTGGTGGTGCTTGCGCGCGTGATACGCCAACGGGAAATAGGTGAGCCGGTCCGGCAGCACGCGGTAGGCGTTGCGGATCACGGCGTACGTCCGGGTGAGCTCCCGTTCCTCTTTGGCGCTCCAAGTGACACCGAGCTTCTTGCGAAGACGTGGATCGAGCAGCCCGACGACCGATAGGTAATTGAAACGCATCGCGGGCCGCAATGCTGTTCTCGCCAACGGAACCAACGGTTTCGGAACAAACGGCGGCAGGTCGACCTGGCCCGTCTTCAACTGGTGGATCAACTGCAACGCCTCCGGGGTGCCTTCCAGCTTGTCGATCATCGACTCGTAGTAGTCGGCCATCTCCTGTTGCGACTCGGGATAGCCGCGCATCGGCACATGCAGCAGTCGAGCCAGCCGACGATTGTCCCGCAGCAGTTCGTCTTTCTCAGCGTCGGTGAATTCCCGGCCGATCAGCAGCCGACCGGCCTGCACGTAGCCGATGTAGCCGGTGGCGATCACCCACTGGTACGCCTCCGGGTTCAGCGCGCTGATCTGTTTGCCGGTGCGGGCGCTCTTCATGGTGATCGGCTGGTGCATCGCCCGAACCCGGTCGCCCTCGGCCGCGGCTTCGTTGAGGCCATACGTCCAGCGCAGCACCGAGTCGACGGAACGTATCGCACGACCGGCGGGGTCGCCGTGGAAGGCCGCGGAGTATCGACCGACCATCTCGCCGATGACCGGATGCATGGCCTGCATCATGAACGCCGCACCCTCGAGCATGAGGAAGGTCCACCGTCCGGTGTGCTCGGCGGTGAGGGAGTCCGGCGGAACCAATTCGATGGGCGCGCTGACGTCCAGCTCTGCGAGATCCCTAGTGGCGGTCATCGTCAACCCTTCCTCAACTGGTTCAGATGAACGCTAATATGACCGTGAGGTCGTATTCAAGTCGCGTTAGGAGCGGTTGTGGGCGCAACAAAGCCCAGTTCAGGGCGTCGCAAGGCGCCGCAACAGTCAAGGTCCCGCGATATGGTCGCAAAAATTGTCGCCACGACGGCGTCGCTGCTGCGCAAGTACGCACCCGAGCAGATCACCACCAACCTGATCGCGGAGAAAGCCGGCGTCAGCAAGGGATCGATCTATCAATACTTTGCGAACAAGGAAGAAATCATCAAAGCCGCGATCGAGCAGCTCACCGCCGAACAGGCGCCCGCAATCGAGGAGATGCTCAGAGCGATCACCCTCGACCGTCCGGAATCGGCGATCGAATCGTCCATCGACATGCTCATCGACTACACCATCGCCAACCGGCGGTTGTTTCGCTACCTTGCCGAGCGGCCCGACCACATTCGCACCTTCGACTCCATCGAGGGACTCAACGCAACCCTGCTCGCGATGACCAGGCTGCACATGAATCACTACCGCAGCCACTATCGAGACGAGTTGAGTCCGAGCGCGTTGGCGTGGTTGTTCTTCAACATGGCCGTGGCGACGACCATGCGTTACATCGAGTCCGACGACCCGATCCGGCTCGACGAGTTGCGCGCCGGGCTGAAATTCGCCTCCGCGGGGTTGCTGGCCGGCCGTCGCGACTGACCGGGTTTCGATTCCCGTCGAACGGGTAGGTACCGCTCATGAAAATGGGCGTATCCGTCGCGGTCGCGGCAGTTGCCGTGGCCGCCGCACCAATAGCCGCATGCGGAAACCAGCAGGGCGGTGGCCAAGCCACATCGGCGTCCACCAAGGCACCCGGCACCGAGCGGATGACCACACCCTTGAAGGCGGCTGACGGTAGCCAAGTCGCCACCGCCACTTTCGATTTCGCAAACGGCTACGTGACGGTGACGGTAGATGCGGATCCCAACCAGGTCTTGACACCCGGCTTCCATGGGCTCCAGATCCACTCGGTGGGCAAGTGTGAGGGCGCTGATTTCGAGGCCGCCGGCAGCGTGTTCCAGAAGCCGGACCACACCGGCTATCCCGCCAGCGGTGAACTGACCGCATTGCAGGTGCGTTCCGACGGGTCGGCGAAACTCGTCACCACCACGGACAAGTTGACCGCGGCAGACCTGCGGAGCAGTTCCGGGACGGCATTGATCATCCATCAAAACGCCGACAACTTGAGCGGTAGCCCTTCGGACGAACCGAACAGGCACGTGGCCTGCGGTGTGATCGCCGCGGCGTCCGCGACAACCACCTCGTCCACCACGACGACTACCAGCGTCACCACGAGCACCACCACCACCGAAGTGCCGCCACCAAGTACCAGCACCAGCACCAGCACGGTCACGGTGACCAGCACTCCGACACTGACGACATCGATGCCGATGCCGACGCCGACGATCACGCTGACGCCGACGCCCACCGTCTCACTCCCGCCCGGGACCTGACGCGGGACTGCTGGGCCTCACTTGTCGGCCCGCCCCCGCGACGGGTTTATTGCTCCCCTACTCCCGACTGCAGGATTTGGCATAACCGCTCCCGGTGGTGCCTGACATCCCCGTAGAGCATCGAACCCACCCGGGCGCGCCGTAGGTAGAGGTGTAAGTCGTGCTCCCAGGTGAATCCGATGCCGCCGTGCAGTTGAAGTGCCTGTCCGGCAACGCGATTGACGGCATCAGAGACGTACGCCTTCGCGACGCTGACAAGGCGCTCGGTGTCGTGATGGTCGGCATCGAGGGCCATGGCGGCGTAGTAGGTGGCGGCGGTGCTCGCTTGCACCCACATTCTCATGTCGGCGCACTTGTGCTTGACGGCCTGAAAGCTTCCGACGGGACGCCCGAACTGGACCCGGTTCTTGACGTACTCGGTGGTCATGTCCAGCAGGCGTTGCCCTATCCCGACCAACTCGGCACACGTGAGCACGGTGATCAGCTGCAACGTGCGGCCGATCTGGGCCGAGTCGCCACGAGAGAGCAGGGCGGACGCGTCCACCGAAACATGGTCGAAGTCCACGTCGCAGTAACCGCGGGTGACATCGAGCGTCTGCTGCCGCCGGGTATGAACGCCGGCGGTGTCGGTCGGGACGAGGAACCTAGCGGGCGCATCGTCGAGAACCGCATCGACGACGACAAGCTCGGCGATGTCACCGTCTTGCACCGACACCTTGGCTCCGCTGAGCTCATAACCTCGTCCAACCGGTTCCGCGCGGGTGCGTAGGCCGGCGACAGACCACGGCTGCCCGAACTCTGCGAACGCCCACGTTGCAATGAGCGTCCCGGCGCAGATCGACTGCAGCAGTTCCGATTTCCGCTCGTGATGCGAATGGGCCAGCACGTCCGCCGCGACCACGACGGGAATGAACGGGGTGGATGCCAGCGCGCGTCCGAGTTCGACGGCAACCAAGGTCAGGTCGATGATCTGTTGACCCAAGCCGCCGTCCGACTCCGCTATTGCCAGCGCCGGCCAGCCCAACTCGGCGCCGTACCGCCACAGCTCGGCATCGAAGCGGTGCTCGGTCTCCGCGAGTTTGCGAGTCCGCTCGATCGGAGCCTTGGCGGTCAGCAATGAGCGAGTGGAATCGACGAGCCCGCGTTGTTCTTCGGTGAACTCGAAATCCACCCGTTGCTCCTCGGATTTGGAAAAACTCTTGGGGAATATACAGGATACTGATTAAGTTAAATGCGGGTTCCGTCGTGGGAAGGATTCCGTGCAACTCGGGCAAGACGCCGAACTGGACAAGCTACGCGAGCGGGTCCGGCAGTTGGCATCGCGGCATGCGCCACCGCGCCACGGGCGCACCGGTGTGCGTGCGCCCGAAGCCGACGAGGTTCCTGCGCTCCGGAAGTGGACCAGGATGCTGTTCGAGCACCAGTTGCTCGGGGTGCACTGGCCGGTGGCGCACGGTGGACTGGCCAACCCACATCCGCTGCACGAATCGGTGGTGACCGACGAACTGATTCGGGCCGGCGCGGCGGGCCCGGTCGGTGGTGGACTGCTGGCGGCCGCCGCCATCATCGGCTACGGCACCGTCGACCAGCAGAACTACTTTCTGCCGAAAATACGTACCGCAGAGCATATCTGGTGCCAGCTGTTCAGCGAGCCCGACGCGGGCAGCGATCTGGCGAGTCTGCGGACCCGTGCCCGCCGGGACGGCGACGACTTCGTCGTCGATGGACAGAAGGTATGGACAACCAACGCACAACACGCGGACTGGGGATACCTACTCGCCAGAACCGACCCCGAGGCACCCAAGCACGCCGGCATCACGGCGTTCGCTCTGGACATGAGCACCCCCGGTGTGACGGTGCGACCGCTGCGCGAGATCACCGGTACCGCCGATTTCAACGAGGTGTTTCTCGATGGCGTCCGGATTCCCGCCGGGCGTGTCATCGGCGAAGTCAACCAGGGCTGGGCGGTGACGACCGCCAGCCTGGCGCTCGAGCGTTCCAGTGCCGGCAGCGGGGCCTCCCTGTTCGGTGCGCTGGAGCGACTCGTGCGATTGGCCGGCACGGTGACTCGAGACGGGCGTCCGGCCATCGAGCACGACGACGTCCGCCAGGCCATCGGCGGTTTCGCGGCTGACGTGCAGGTGAACTCGTTGGTTTCGGCGTTTGGCGACAGTCGCGCGCTGCACGGTACCGGCGATGCCGCCGACGCCCCGCTGTCGAAGATCCTGTTCAGCGAAATCAACCTGGCAATGCACGAATTCGGGCTCGAGTTACAGGGGCAGGACGGGGTGCGGATCGAGGGCGACACTCGCGTGTGGGACAGCGGTTGGTGGCAGGACGCCTTTCTGTACGCGCGCGCCTTCACCATTGCGGGCGGGACCAACGAGGTGCTGCGCAACCTGATCGCCGAGCGCGCCTTGGGCCTCCCTCGCTGATCGGCCGTCGATCAAAGGAGACACATGCCACTACAGGACTGGATGAAGATCATTTCGGTGGACGACCACGTCATCGAACATCCACGGGTATGGCAGGACCGGCTTTCGGCAGCACATCGCGAGCAGGGCCCGCAGATCATAGAAACCCCTGCGGGTCATCATGTTTGGCGGTTCGAGGGACAGCTGTTTCCCCAACTCGGACTCAATGCCGTCGCCGGTAGGCCTCCCGAAGAATACGGAATGGACCCGGTGCGCTACGACCAGATGATCCCGGGATGTTACGACCCGGTCGAGCGGATCAAAGACATGGACATCGACGGCGTGCACGCAGCACTGTCCTTCCCGTCGTTCCCGGGTTTCGGCGGAAACGTGTTCCACCGCGCGAAAGACAAGGAGCTAGCGCTGGCCTGCGTGCGGGCCTGGAACGACTTCCAGGTCGACGAGTGGTGCGCGACAGCACCAGACCGGTTGATCCCGTTGGGGATTCTGCCCACCTGGGACCCGCAACTGGCCGCGGCCGAAGTCGAACGACTGGCGCAGATCGGCACCAGAGCGGTGTCCTTCCCGGACAGCCCGGTTCCGCTGGGACTGCCGTCCTTCCACCACCCCACGCACTGGGAACCGCTGTGGGACGCGCTGAAAGCCGCCGACATCCCGGTGTGCCTGCACTTCGGCTCCGGCGGGTTTGTCCCGGGCTTCTCGTTCGTCAAGCCCTCTGCCGAGGACCCCGCCCCGTTCGCCGTGGCGATCGCCACCTTTTCGACCAACCTGATGTGGAGTACCGCAGATCTGGTGTTCTCCGGAATGCTGCAACGTCACCCGAATCTGAAGTTTCTGCTGTCCGAAGGCGGAATAGGCTGGATACCTTACCTTTTGGAGCGTCTCGACTACACCTGGGAGCGCCACCGGTGGTATCAGAACATCAGCCGCACCGACCGCCCCTCGGATCTTTTCCGCAAGCACATCTGGGGCTGCTTCATCGACGACGTCCACGGCGTGAAGTCACGGGAGACGATCGGCATCGACCGAATCCTGATCGAGGTGGACTATCCGCATTCCGACTCGAACTGGCCCAACAGCCGCAAACGCATTGCCGAGAACCTGATCGAGGTGGACGACGACGATGCTCATCGAATCGTGGAACTCAATGCCCGCGCGCTGCTGCGCTTTGGTTGACCCGCAATGACTTCCGACGAGGAACGTCCCGATACCGACGACTACGACCTACTGACGTTCGGTGAGGTCGCGGCGCGACTGGCCGAGGAGTTGGCCGCCCAGTACGACGAACTGGACAGGCTGCGTGCAATGACGCCGCCGGACCCGATTGCGATCCGCCGGATCGAGGAGCGCATCGCCGTCTTGAAGGTGGGCGCCGAGCGGTACCGGCACGAGCAACGGACGAGTGAGGCTTTCAAGCGGAGATTCGGCTCCGCGATCCAGCGCGGGTGAGCCGCTAGCCGACCGGCCACTGCAGCGTCTTGTGCTGCAGGTACTCCGACAGGCCGTATTCGCCGAACTCGCGGCCCACGCCGCTGTACTTGTAGCCGCCGAACGGGGCCGCGGGGTTGAGTCCACCGCCGCCACCGTTGATGGTCACCATGCCGGTGCGTAACCGTCGGGCCAGGGCGACAGCCCGCTGGGAGTCGGCGGACCAGACACCGCCGCACAGTCCGTAGCGGCTGTCGTTGGCGATCCGAACGGCCTCGTCATCGTCGCTGAACGGAATCACCACGCCGACCGGCCCGAAGAACTCGTCCTGGGCGATGCGCATGCGGTTGTCGACGCCGACGAAAAGCGTTGGCTCCAAGAAAAACCCCCGGTCCAGGTGGGCAGGGCGACCGCCGCCGAATGCGATCTGCGCACCCTCGGCCACCCCGGCGGCGATCAGCGACTCCACCCGCTGCCGCTGCACGTCGCGGATCAGTGGACCCATCATGGTGGCGGGGTCGGCCGGGTCGCCGACAGTGATGAAGCCGAGGGTTCCAACGATCCGCGCCACCAATTCGTCGTGCAGCGACTGGTGTACCAGGACGCGGGTTAGCAACGCGCAGCCCTGTCCGGCGTGCGTGATGATGCCGCCCAGTACGCTTTCCATCACCTTGTCGAGGTCGCTGTCATCGAGGAGGATGTTGGCGGATTTGCCGCCGAGCTCCAGCACCACTTTCTTGATCGAGTCGGCTCCCTGGGCATATACCTTGCGGCCCACGGCGTCCGACCCGGTGAAGCTCACGATGTCCACCCCCGGATGCTGAGTCAGCGCCTCGCCCGCGGCCACGTCACCGGTCACGATGTTGAGCACTCCGGGTGGCAGACCGGCGCTTTCGGCGATCTCGCCGAGCACCAACGCCTCCAGCGGCGTGTACGGGGACGATTTCAGCACGGCCGTGCAACCCGCGGCCAATGCCGGGGCAAGCTTGGCCAGGTTCAGCAGGAACGGGAAGTTGAAGGCGGTGATCAGCGCCGCGACGCCATAGGGTTCGCGCACCACCGCGCCCTGGCCGATACCGCGACCGTAAATCGGCGGCACCGGTTGTTCGAAGGCGAACTGCGGCAATACCCGGTGTGCCATGTCGGCGAAATGGTCGATCGGCGTGCCTACTTGCAGGAAGTCGGCGATCATCCGCGTCGATCCGGCCTCGGTGATGTTCAGCTCCACCAGTTCGGCACGCCTGCGGGTCATTTCGTCGGCCATCGCCGCGAGGATCTTTGCCCGCTCCGCGGGACGCATGGCCGGCCACGGTCCCTCGTCGAAGGCGCGACGGGCCGCACGCACTGCGGCATCGATGTCGGCCGGGGTGGCTTGGGGCACCTCGGCGATCGTCTGCTCGGTCGCCGGGTTGAGCACCTCAAGACGTTCGTCACCGGCGCCGGCGGTCCACTTCCCATCGATGAACAGTTCGCGGGTGATCAGCGGTGTCGAAGTCATTGATTCCTCCCAATAATCCGTGAATTGGCGAAATGAGTAAGATCATTTGTCTGATGGACGCCACGAAGCGGGTGAACAGCGCGACCAAATTGGTGCGGGCCCCCAAGACCGCCGAGATCATCGCGGATCAACTGCGCAGCAGCATCGTTCGCGGTGTTCTCCGCAAAGGCGACGCGCTGCCCACCGAGGTGGAATTGGTGAAGCAGTTCGGCGTCTCCCGCCCCACCCTGCGCGAGGCGTTTCGCATCCTGGAGAGCGAATCGCTGATCGTGGTCCGCCGTGGTTCCCGCGGCGGAGTGCTGGTGTCCTCCCCGGAAACATCGGTGGCCGCAAGGGATTTCGGCCTGCTGCTGCAGATGTCGGGCACCACGTTGGCGGATGTGTACGAGGCCCGCAAGATTTTCGAACCGGCCGCCGCCGAGATGCTGGCAGCCCGAGCGACGCCCGAGGACATCGGGGATCTCAAGGCCGCGGCGGCCGAGCTGGCGGCATTGGTCA
Organism: Mycobacterium intermedium; assembly: GCF_002086275.1. GTDB lineage: Bacteria > Actinomycetota > Actinomycetes > Mycobacteriales > Mycobacteriaceae > Mycobacterium > Mycobacterium intermedium. The sequence continues at coordinate 10,834 of NZ_MVHT01000063.1, forward strand.
ACGAAGGCACCGAGCGGGCCGACTTCGGCGAGTGGACGGCGGCGACGTTCCGGTTCCACGACCTGATTTTGGAACGGGCCGGAAACAACACGGTGGCCCTGATCGGAGCCGTGCTGCGCGAGGTGGTCACCCGACACATGGCGCGCGCGGTGTCCACGACCAGCAGTCACACCCAGATTGAAAAGCAGTTCAAGCAGACCGTCCGTGCGTTCACCAAATTCATCGGGCTCATCGAGGCCCGCGACGGTGTCGCGGCCAGAGAGTTCTGGACCACGCACATGGATCGGGCCGGCCGCAAGATGTTGTGGGGCGACCTGGCGACCGAGCGGGTGATCGACCTCTACGTCTGACAAGACTGCCATCAGCCCAAGATTCCGTCGTCTCGCAAGCTGCTGATCTGGTCCCACTCCAGCCCGCTCTCCAGCAGGATCTCTTCGGTGTGCTGCCCGAGTTCGGGTGCGGGTCCGGCCGGCGTGGTCGGCTTCCCATCGAACTGATAGGGCGGGGCGACCAGGCGGAAGGCGTTGCCGTCGAGACCGGTGACGGTCGGCAGGTATCCATTGCTGGCGACCTGGGGGTGGTCGCAGACCTCATCGAATGTTGCGGCGGCAGACCATACTCCAGAAAATCCGGCGAGCAGATCGCGCCATTCGGCGAGCGTGCGACTGCCGAACGTGGCGTCCAGCTCGGCGATGCAGGCCGCGCGGTTGACGTAGCGTGCGACGGCGTCGCCGAAGCGTGGGTCGTCCGCCAAGTCCGGCCGGCCGATGAGTTCACACAACTCGGACCAGAACCGGTCGGACTGCAGGCACACCAGATTGAGCCAGCGGTCGTCGGACGTGCGGTAACTGTTGACGATCGGATTGGGGGCCGCAGTTCGGTCCGTGCGAGGTAACTCGCCGATACCCGCTGCGCTGGCGGCCAGATCGGGGCTCATGGTCCACATGCCGGTGTTCAACAGCGAGACATCGACCACACCGCCGACGCCGGTGCGTTCGCGTCGGAACAGTGCCATGGCCACGGCGCCCGCTATCGCACTCGAACCCTGCAGGTCGAAGAACGCCGCGGGTTGCGCGGCGGGTGCGGCGCCACCGGGCGCGGTCAACTTGTGCTGAATGCCTGCCGCCGACCACGCTGCGGCGGCATCGAATCCCCCCGCGTCGGCCATCGGACCCGCACTGCCCCAACCGGATCCGCGGACATAGATCAAGCGTTCGTTGTCGGCTCGCAGGTCTGCGGCGTCGATCCCCAGCTTGGCCCGCACCTTGGGCAGATAGCTGGTGAGAAACACGTCGGCGCCGGAAACCAAGCGGCGCAACGTGGTCAGGCCGGCCTCGTGGGACAGGTCCAGCGTGATGCTGCGCTTGCCCCGATTGGGCACTTGCACAAAGGGGTCGGGCAGCGACTTGTCGGCATTGATCGCGTTGAGCAAGGCACGCTGCGGATCGCCAGCCGGGGGCTCGACCTTGATCACCTCCGCACCGAGATCGGCCATGATGGCGCCCGCCGCCGGGACGAATGTCCACGACGCCACTTCGATGACACGCACGCCCTCGAATGGTCCGGTCACACCCATCTCACACCCATCTCCTCGGGTCGGTTACTCCCGGCGCTTCTGGTGCCTGCGCCGCTTGGGTCGCAAGGGCGTCGTGCATGCGGGCGAAATGTTTCGGATGCCAGATGTCTTGGTCCTCGCCCCAACCCACCTTGCCGTCGAGATCCCAACGCATCAGTGCGGTGCTGCCGCCGCCACGCTCACAGATGTGGCTCACCGCAACACCTTCGGCGGCCATCACCCGCCCGGTGACATCTCGCAGCTGCACGTCCATGTGGGAGCTCCAGCCAGTGACCGGGTCCCGGTAGTTCTTCATCCGGCTGGCGGATTTGTCCAGCAGTTCGAAACGTCCGTCGCGTAGCAGCCACCCGTGGTTCAGCGGCGCGTAGCCCGCAGCGTCACCGTCGGCCACCCGGACGAAGGCAAGAAACCCAATGTCCCCGCCGGCATGGCCGAAGATGTACTGGATTCGCCCGCGCCCCCGTTCCCTTTCGATCTCGCGCCAGCGCGGGCCGCCGGGATGCCGCACCCGGGCGGACTCGTCGGTCGGTGGGCCCACAGACTTGTCGCGCTTGTCGCGTGCTGGCGGTGGCCCGCCCCGCGGCGCCCAGGATCGATCCCGGACGGAATAGCAGTCAATGGGGATCGACTGGCCGGACAACACCACCTCGCCGGTGACATGGCCGAGCTGGTCGAGGTGGGTGTGCTCCATGAACGGCGGCTCGCCCGGAGTGAAGCGGCGTGGCTCATGGACGCCTTGGTAGGTGAGTCGGACGGCGAAATCCGCTTCGGCATCGGTGAATTCGATGCGGTAGTCGCGCAGTGGCCGCAGCATCCGGACGCTGAAGCCGCCGCCGGGGATGGTGATGTCACGCAGATCCGGGGTGGGATCGGTGACCGGCACGTCGGAAACCACCTTGCAGTAAGGCAACTGCTCCGGCGTCGCACCGCTCGGGTCCCAGACGTAGACCCGCCAGGTCACGGTGCCGCGGTTGGTGTGAAACGCGGCGTGCAGCCACCCGCCTAGCTTGCGGTCCGGGACGTTGAACGACCACCACGTGGTCTCGGTCCAGAACGGGTTGTCATCCGGCGGTGCGTGGAAGTCGTCGTCGGCCGGCAGGAACGGAGTTGCGGCGGTGATGGGTTCGGTCCCGTCCGCCCTGTCCGGAGTGCGCACCCGCGCCATCACGCGATCCTATCCTAAAAGGATACTCATTTAGTAGTTACTGACTTTCTCGTTACTAGACCCGACGGCCGGCATCGGCCCAGTAGACGTCGCGGATCTGGCGTTTGAGCAGTTTCCCGGATTCGGTTCGAGGCAAGGCGGATTGGAATTCCACCGAGCGTGGGCACTTGAAGCCGGCCAGGTGAGCGCGGCAATGGGCGATGATGTCGTCGGCCAACCCCGCCGATGGTTCGGCGTCGCCGACCAACTCGACCACCGCCTTGACCTGCTCACCCCATTCCGGGTCCGGGATTCCGATGACGGCGGCGTCGGCGACCAAGGGGTGCGCGGTGAGTATGCCCTCGACCTCGGCGGGATAGATGTTCACCCCGCCGCTGATGATCATGTCCTTGGCGCGGTCGCAGATGAACAGGTAACCGTCCTCGTCGAGGTAGCCGACGTCACCGAGGGTGAAGGCGGCGCCGCGGTGCACCGAGGCCGTCAAGTCGGCGTCGTTGCGGTATTCGAACCGGGCGCCGTCCAGTCGCTCCAGGTACACGTTGCCGACTTCGTCGGGCGGCAACGGATTCCCTTCGTCATCCAGGATTTTGACGCGCATGCCGCGCACCGGCCGGCCGACGGTCCCGGGCTTTTGCAGCCAGCGGTACGGCTTGGCGATGGTGGCGGCTCCCTCGGTACCCCCGTAGGTTTCCCAGATCACCGGACCCCACCAGGCCATCATGTCCTTCTTGACCTGCAGCGGGCAGGGGGCGGCGGAATGAACCACCGAGTGCAGGCTGCTCAGGTCGTATTTGTCCCGGACCTCGGCGGGAAGCTTGAGCATGCGGACGAACTGGGTGGGCACCATGTAGGCGGTCGTCACCGCATGCCGCTCGATGGCGGCCAGCGTCTGTTCCGGATCGAATCGGCCCAGGATCGCCAGCGCCTGACCGACATTGAGAGCGCCGAGATAGAAGCTCTGGCATCCGGCGTGGTGCATGGCTGTCGACACCAGGTGCGCACCCTCGAAGGGACGAAAGTCGAAGGCACGGCCGAAGATTGCCATCGAATTTGCCGCAACGGACGGATCGCGGCCATCGAGAGGTCGCACGATGCCCTTGGGTTTGCCGGTGGTGCCCGACGAGTAGCGGATGGCATCGCCCTGCTTGCGCCCGGCGGGCGCCGTCGTCGGATGCCCAACCAACAAATCACGCTCCGCGATGAACCCGGCCGGCACTTCCGCGTCGTCGCCGACGACAATCCGAAGCTGGATGTTGCCGGGGACCACCGCGAACCGGTCCAGGTAATCGGCGTGGGTGACCAGCACGGCGGCGCCGGAGTGATCGAGGATCGAGGCGAACTCGGCCGCCGAGAGCGCGGTGTTCAAGGTGAGATAGCGAAGCCCGATCTCGTTGGTGGCCAGCTGCCAGATAACCGCGTCCACATCATTGGGCAGCGCGTACGCCACCACCGCCTCATCGCCAAGCCCGTTTGCGCGCAGGGCATTTGCCACCTGGTGCGCGGCCGCGGCCAGTTCGGCGAAGGTCAGTGTGCGACCGCTGGGCGAGGCGACGATGGCCGGCGCCTCGGGGTGATCCTCTGCGATCCACCACACGCCAAGGCGTCGGTCCCACGGATGCCGCATCCAACCTCCCGGTGCTCTATTAGATAGAACAGTATCCTGAACTCCGGGTGGCGGAAAGGTCGCATGCGGCGCGCGGCCGGTCAGTGCTTGGGGGACGAGGTCTCGGTCATGTGCGTACGCATTCGCATCACCGCCAATTCGGTGTCCCCGGCGACGAGTGCGTCGATGACGCCTCGGTGGGCCGGCTCGATCTTCGATGGCCGGGACATCGCACCCACCGCCGGATCGCTGGCGGCCAGCTGCGAGAAGAACTGCCAACCCAGCCGCATGGTGACGCGGTGAGCCAACTGCAGGACCCGGTTGCCGGTGATGGCGGCCAGCGTCGAGTGGAAATCCTCGCCGTGGTCGAAGGCCGGGGCGAGGCCCTCCTCGGACTCGCGGCACAGTGACCGTTCGAGCGCTGCTACGCCTTCCGGATGGGCGCGCAAGGCTGCCGCGGCCCGCTCGACCACCGCCAACTCCAGACCGATGCGCAGGTCGGCGATGTCGCGCAAGCGCACCCCGCGACGGCGCAGATAAATCGTGATGATGTCGGTCAGCGCGGAGATGTCCGGTTCGGCGACGAACAAGCCTCCCCCGGGTCCGCGGCGGGTCAACGCGATCTGGTGGTACTCCAGAATGCGGATCGCCTCGCGCACGACGGCCCGGCTGGCCCGATACTTGCCCATCAACGCCGTTTCGGAGCCGATGAAGTTCCCCGGGGTGGCGCCGGAACGGACGATCTCGGTGCACAACTGACGGGCCAGTGCCTCGCCCCGCTTGTCGCCGAGCGTTCCCGACAGTGCCACCGCCGGTTCGAGCCGTTGCGATGCGGCCGGATGCGCCCGGATGAAGTCAGCCTCGGCACGCAGGTGGCGCTGCATCCGATCGCGGGCCAGGCCCGGATTGTTGCTCAATACCGCTTTTGCGATGCCGGCGTGGGCCCGCGCGATCTCCTGGTCGATATCGTTCGGCAGGGCGGCGGTGTCATCGAAGTAGAAGTTGGTCAACCTGGCGAACGTTTCGACGAACAGTTCGAGCACCGCGTTGCCCGTCAGCGTTGCCACTTGGGAATGCAGCAGCCGGTAGTTGGAGATGTTTCCGGACGACTCCCGCTCGATGGTCCGGCGGATACCGGCGATGTCGGATTCTTTGACCCGCTGCGAAGCGATCTCGGCGGCCAACTCCTCCAACAGAATTCGAGTGTCGGCGACCTCGTCCAGGGTGGCGCCGATGCGCAGCAGGTAGATGATGGCCGGCCCGATTACCGCATCGATATCCGGCGCGTCGATGACCAGGCCACCACCGGTGCCCCGCCGCATCCGCGCCACCCGCTGGTGCTCGACCAGCCGGATGGCCTCGCGCAGCACCGCGCGGCTGACCCCGTACCGTTTCAACAGCTCGCTCTCAGAACCCAGCACGTGGCCCACCGGCCAACCCAGCTCGATCACGTCGGCGACGATCTGCTCCGCGGCGCGACCGGCGAGTTTGGCGCGACGCGAATCGACGCGCGGCGCGATCAGCTGTGGATTCACGTAGTCACCGATAGTAAGCGGGTCCGTTACGCCGGGGAGCCGCCCGCCGCTCGGCAAGTGGCGGATTACCGATATGGGTGTAGGCCATGCCGTTCTGCAGTGCGGCCGACCGGGTCATGTCGAGGGATTCCCATATCGCGCGGATGGTGCCCTGGATCGCCTTGGGATTGCGCGCGGCGATCGAACTCGCGATCGCGTGCGCCCGCGGCCACAGTTCTTCCCGGCTGACGACTTCCGACACCAGCCCGATTCGCAGCGCCGTGTCGGCCGAGATCCGTTCCTCGGTGCCCATGAGAGCCCAGCGCAGTACCTCGCCGAGGGGTATTCCACGGTGCAGCATGCCAATTGGTTCCAGTGCCGAGACGATCGAGGCGTTGGCGTGCGGGTCGAAGAAAGCGGCGTCCTCCGAACAGATGATGATGTCGGACTCGTTGAGCAGATACTGAGCACCCCCGGCTGCATACCCGTGCACCGCCGTGACCACGGGCTTCCAGCACCGATGCACGATCTTCGGGGCCACCACGGTGCCGGGGTCGAATGTGTTCCAAATATTGCTCCGGAAGAACCAGCTGCCATCCCCTTTGACATCGACCCCGGTACAGAAGGCGCGATCACCGGCGGCCCGTACGACGACGACATGGATGTCGTCGGTGTCTCGCACGGTCTGCCATGCCCAGGCGAGCTCATTGGCCATCCGGGCATCAATCGCATTCAGCGCGTCCGGACGGTCCAACGTAATGGTGGCGACGTGCTCCTCAACATCGAACTCGATGGCCTCGAGTGTGTCCGGGGTAGCGGAAATCATAGAAATCAGTGTACTAATAAACGGAGCCCGAGCCACAGACACAAGGAAGTCGAAGTAGGCAGCCGAGCAACATGTCAAAAATCACTGCGACCATGCCGAAAACCGCGTTGGACAGTCGCCAGATGCTCGACGACCCGTTCGCCCGGCTCGCGTACCTGAGGGAGCACGCCCCGGTGTCCTGGGCGACGGCATCGCTGCTGTTGCATGGCAAAGGTGGGTATCTGCTGACCCGGTACGACGATGTCGTGACGATCCACAGTGATGAGCGGTTCTCGACCGATGTCGTCAAGTACACATCGGTCGGCAAGTTCATCTGGCTATTGCCGCCCACCATCCGGATGCTGACGCAGACCATGGTGTTCAAGGACGATCCGGATCACAAACGGCTACGCACGTTGGTGCACAAGGCTTTCACCCCCAGGTTTGTCCGCGCGATGACGCCCGAGATCGCCAAGATCGCCGACCGGCTCGCCGAAGACGTCAAGGCCAATCGGGATGTGGACCTGGTGCATGACTTCGCGGTCAAGTTGCCCCTTGCCGTTATTGCCACCATGCTCGGGGTCGCCGACGAGGACCGCGACCGGTTCCAAATGCTGGTCGAGAAGGTCAGTTCGGAGTCCAACACGTTGCGCGGATTCGCCACCGCACGAAAGCTCGTCAAACTGTTCGAGGGACTGGTGGAAGAACGCCGCCTGCACCCGGACGAGGGACTGATCTCAGAACTCGTGCGCGCCAACGAGGGCGGCGATCAGCTCAGTCACAAGGAGACCATCGCCATGGTCTTCCTACTGCTGTTGGCTGGACATGACACCACAGCCAACCTGATCGGCAGCAGCGTGCTGGCCCTGATCGAGCATCCCGACCAACAAGCTTTGCTGCGGGAGCAGCCGGAATTGTTGGAGACCACCGGGCTGGAGGAACTGCTGCGGTTCACCTCCCCGGTCGCCGACGGCGCCACCCGGCTGGCGACGGAGGATGTGGAGATCCGCGGGGTCCCCATCCCCCGCGGTTCGCAGGTGGTCGGTTCCATCGTGTCGGCCAACCGGGATGAAGCGGTGTTCGACAACCCGGACTCGCTCGACCTGACCCGAAAGCCGAACAAGCACTTGGCTTTTGCGTTCGGAATCCATTACTGCCTGGGTCATCAGTTGGCGCGGCTGGAGGGCCGCGCCGCGCTGGCCACGCTGCTGGAACGCTTTCCCAACTGGGAATTGACCGCGCCGCGAGAGAGCTTGCACTACAAGCCCACGGTGTCGCTTCGGGGCCTGAACGAACTACCGATACGGATGTACTGACATGACACAGACCGAGCAAGCCCGGGACTTCGACCACGCCATCAAGGACGAGGACATCGAACGTGCCAAACTCCTTTTGGGCCTCGACGCCCCGATCAGTATCGACGAACATCACCGCCAACTGAGTGTCGATGCGATTCGTCAGTTTGCGATCGGATACGGCGACGACAACCCACTGTTCGTCGACCCCAGTTACGCGGCGCGAACCCGCTGGGGCGGCCCCATCGCCCCGCCGATGATCCACTCGGCGCTGTCGAAAAAGTTGTTGGGCGACAAGATTCCCGAGGACATCCGCAAGGCCACCCGGGGATTGTTCTCCGGCATCCACATCTTCGTGTCCGGCCAACACACCGAGTGGTACCAACCGGTGCGCCCGGGCGACGAACTGTACGGGTTCGGCGGTCTGGAGTCGATCGAGGAAAAGCACAGCGAGTTCGCCGGGCGCTCGGTCATCCGGGTGCGGCGCGCGGTGCGGATCAACCAGCGCGCCGAGGTCGTCGCCATCGAGCGGACGATCCTGATCGCCACCGAACGCAAAAAATCGCGCGAGCGCGGCAAGTACATGGACATCAAGCCGGCCACCTATACCGACGAGCAGATCGCGGAGATCGATGCGATCTACGCGGCCGAGGGGCCGCGGGGCGCCGAGCCGCGCTACTACGAGGACGTCCGGGTCGGCGAGCAGCTCCCACGGATGGTCAAGGGCCCGCTGACACTGACCGACATGATCTGCTTCCACGCCGGGGGCTACGGCTTCGGACCGTATGGAATCGGCGGTGCCCGAGTCGGATACAAGAACCGCCAGCGGGTGCCGAAGTTCTACATCAAGAACGCCGCCGGCATCCCCGACGTCGCGCAGCGGCTGCACTGGGAGAACGAGTGGTCGCAGTCGATCGGCAACCCGATGGCCTACGACTACGGGATCATGCGGGAATGCTGGTTGACCCATTACCTCACCGACTGGATGGGTGACGACGGCTGGTTGCTGCGCCAGCACGACGAGATGCGCAAGTTCAACTACATCGGCGACACCCAGTTCATCACCGGTGAGGTGGTCGGTAAACGCGTCGAAAACGGCAACGGCGTAGTCGATCTCGAATTCCGGGCGACCAATCAGCGTGGCGAGGTCACCGCACCGGCCACCGCAACGGTGGCGCTGCCGAGCCGTGAGTTCGGCCCGGTGGTGCTTCCCGAGCCGGATCCGGCGGTACGCCGCAAGGCCATCGCGATGATGGCACGGCACAACGAATTGGCCCGCGGAACCAAGCGGTGATCCCGGCCGGCACCCACCTCGATACCGGTACCGACATGGTGCTGGCGGCGGTGGTCGACGGTGTCGGAGTCGTCGTCTTGAACCGGCCGCAGCGCCGCAACGCCCTGCACAACGAGATGTACGAGGCGGTGCCCCGGATCTTGGAAAGGTTCGCCGCCGACGACGGCGTCGGCGCCGTGGTCATCGGCGGAGCGGGGCAGGCATTCTGCGCCGGCGGCGATGTGCGTGATGGCGGCTCGGCCAAAGCGACCAAAGGGGCGCTGGCATCCGGCGGCCGGGATGACCAAGAAGCCCAAATCGCCGCTCGTAGTGCCCTGTTGGCCGACAACGCCCGCATGGTGACACTGCTGCACGAGATGCCGAAGGTGACGATTGCGGCGTTGCCGGGCGCGGCCGTCGGCGCGGGCATGAGCATCGCGCTGGCCGCCGACCTGCGGATCGCCGCTACCTCGGCCCGGCTGATCCCTGGGTGGGCCAAGCTGGCATTCTCCGGCGATTTCGGTGGGGCCTGGTTCTTGACGCGATTGGTGGGCCCGGCGAAGGCGCTGGAGTTACTGATCGCCGACCAGCCGATTGACGCCGCTGCCGGACTGCGGCTGGGGCTGTTCAATCGAGTGGTGGACGACGCCGACCTGCCCGATGAGGCGTTGCGTTGGGCCGCCGAGATCGCCGCCGGGCCGACATTTGCCTACGGTTCCACCAAAGCCAATATCCTTGATGCACAGCGCCTCCCGCTAGCCGAGGCGCTGCTCCTGGAAAGTGAGCGGATGGTACGTACCGGACTCACTCAGGAGCATCGGGATGCCGTCAAGGCGTGGTTGGCGGCGGCCAAGGTGGGCAAGCGGTGACCAGCACGCGTCGCGAGATACCGGCCGGCGTCAGGGATTGGATCGCCGAGACGACGGGCGCCGAACGGATCGAGGTCAAGCAGGTACCGGGCGGCGCGAGCCGGCAGGCCTGGTTCGTCGATGCCGATGATCAAGCCCTGTTCTTGCGGTACGACCCGCGAGATCCACAGCCAGGTAGCGCATTTCATCCGCTGCAGGTCGAGGCCGAGATCATGGCGGAGCTGCACCGCCACGGAGTGACGGTGCCCCGGGTGGTGGCGGCCCATCCGGCCATTCAGGCGGTGCTGCTGGAGCGGGTTGGCGGGGAGACCTGGTTTCGGCTGATCGCCGACCCCGACGAACAGGTCCGCACCGCGCAAGACTTCATCGCGAAATTGGCTGTGCTGCACCGTATCGACGCGCGACTTCTGGAGATCCCCAGCCTGGGGCCGGCGGGTCCGGTCGACGGGCACGTCCGTGCCGAGCTCGCCGCGATGCGGCGCCGGGTGGACGCATGTGGAAAGCCCGCGCCGTTGCTGCGGTTCTGCATCGACTGGCTGGAGCGGAATGTGCCCGACTACGACGGGCCGACCGTGCTGGTGCAGGGCGACACCGGCCCGGGAAATTTCATGTACGCCGACGGCGCGGTCACCGCGATCGTGGACTGGGAACTGGCGCACTTCGGTGACCCCATGGACGACATCGCCTGGTTGTCACTGCGTACGGTGCAAGACACTTTCACCGATTTTCCGGCCCGGCTCGCCGAGTACGAGCAAGCCTCCGGCCACCGCATCGACCCGCAGCGAGTCTGGTACTACCGGCTGTTCGCCGAAACACGGCTTGCCTCGGTCAACCCGGGCAGCACCGACGTGCGCGCTTCGGCGCCGGCCGGCTCACCGGATGCCGGCAACCGGCTGATCTACGGCATGCTGCACCGTCGGCTGCTGGTCGAGGCACTGGCTCATGTCGTCGGCATCCCCGAAGTCGAGGTCGAGCTGCCGGACGCCGATCACCGGTCGGAATACGCGGCGGTGTACGAGGCGGCCGCGGCCGCGATGGCCGGTGCCGCCGAGCGGACCACAGACGGTCTGGCGTTGCGCTACGTCAAGGGTGCGGCGCGGTTGGTGAAGTACCTCGCCGAGGTCGATCGGATTGGACCGATCGTTGATGCGCAGGAGACCGCCGAACTCGCCACCTTCCTGGGATCGACGCCGGCTTCGGTATCCGAGGGCCGCGCGGCACTGGCGGAGCTGGCCGGACGCGGCGAGATCGACCACCGCGACTACGTCGCACAACTCTGGCGCGGCATCAAACGCGATGACTATCTGACCCGTACGGCCTCGGGGGCTTTGAGTCGCCGCACTTGGCCGCCGCTGACACATTCCGGCAACGTCCCCGCCACGGCCCAATGTTGACCCAGCACATCCCCGGTGAAATCCTCAGTGCCGCGGCCAGTTTCCGGGACAAGCGGGTGGTGGTACACAGCGACGTCCGGTCCGATTCGGGCAGCCTGGGTGACCTCGTCGACGAAAGTCACCGCGTGGCAGCGGGTCTGGCTGCGCTCGGTGTGCGACCGGGTGACGTGGTGGCGGTGCAACTGCCGAACTGGCGCGAGTGTTTCACCGCGCATGCCGCGATCTGGCTTTGCGGCGCCGTGGTACTGCCGATCGTGCCCAGCTACGGACCGGCAGAGCTGGAGTTCATCACCCGACGGGCCGGGGCGCGCGCGGTGATACTGGCCCGGGCGGCAGGCAAACGCGATGCCGCTCCCGTGGTCGCCGCATTGACCGATGTTCCGGGCCTCGACCATGTCATCCTGGTGGGCGACCCGCTGCCGGGCACCGTCGGCTACGCCGAACTGGCCGACACGGTGGCGACCGGCTTCGAACCGGTGGCCCCGGCCGACCCCCGCGACCGGTGCCTGCTGGTGTACACCTCCGGCACCACCGCCGAACCCAAGGGTGTGCAGCACAGCCACGCCAGCTTACTCGGTGAGATGCGGTCGATGGACGAAATGCGCTCGGCGAGAACGAATCTCACTACGCTGACGGTGTTCCCGTCCGGGCACATCGCCGGCACCCTGGGCATCCTGCGGTTGTTCTGTCGGCCGGGTACCACCATCGCTCTGGACTCCTGGAACGCAGAACGGGCCGCCCGGCTCATAGAACGCCACTCCGTCGGCGTCTCCGCCGGGGCGCCGATCCACCTCAACGGCATTCTCGATGTAGCAGAGCGCGACGGGCTCGATGTGTCCAGCTTGAGCGAGTACGTCACCGGCGCGGCCGGGGTGGCCGGCGCGCTGATCCGCCGTGCGGCCCGGTTCGGGGTCGGGGCATTTCGCTGCTACGGGTCCTCCGAGCATCCGACCATCAGTTCCGGGCGACCCGAGGATCCACTGGACAAGCGCGCCGACACCGACGGCCGGATCACACCCGGAACCGCCATCAGGATCGTCGACGACGACGGCGCCGACGTCGAGACCGGTGTGGCCGGCGAGATCCTCACCCGCGGACCCGAGTTGTTCTGCGGTTACACCGATCATCGACACAACCAGGACAGCATGCTCGACGGCTGGTTCCGCACCGGGGACGTCGGGCGGCTCGATGCCGACGGCTACCTCACCATCACCGACCGCAAGAAAGACATCATCGTCCGCAGCGGCGAGAACATTTCGTCCAAAGAGGTCGAAGACGTGCTGAGCAGTCACCCCGCCATCGCCGAGGCGGCCGCCGTGGGCGCGACCGACGAAGTGTACGGCGAACGGGTCTGCGCATTCGTCGTGGTCAACGCCGGGCAGCGCTTCGAGTTGGCCGACGCTGCCCGCCATTTCAGCGAGTGCGGTCTAGCCCGGCATAAGACGCCGGAGCGCGTCGTCGTGGTCCCCGAATTACCCCGGACGGCCAGCGGCAAGGTCCAAAAACATGTACTCAGGGAGCAACTGAAACGCTGATGAAATGGGGAATGCCCTGGCCGGGAAAGGTTCTCGCACAACAATGCGAGGAGGCGGGAGCGACGGCGTTCTGCGCCGGTGAATTCGCCGATGCCAGTGCGTATGTGACGGCTTCGGAGATGGCGCACGCCACGACGGCGGCCCGGATAGGGCCGGGTGTCGCCTACGCGTTCGCTCGATCGCCGTTCGTGCATGCGGCCGCGGCCCGACACCTGAACAAGATCGCGCGGGGCCGGGTCTTCCTCGGGCTGGGGGCGGGCACGGGGCGGATGAATCGCGATTGGTTCGGCGTGGACTCCAGCCACCCGGCCCCCCGGATGCGGGAGCTGGTCAGCTGCATACGCGCCTTTCTGACGGCGGAGGACTATCAGCCGATCGCCTTCGACGGGAAGTTCTACAAGGTGAATGCCCGCATCCAGGCACCCGTCATGGGCCCCATCGACATACCAATCCTGTTGGGTGCGTTCAATATCCACATGATTCGCACCGCCGGCGCCGTCGCCGACGGGGTGCTGGGCCATGGCCTGTTCACCGACCGGTGGTGGAGCGAGGTGGTGGATCCACAGCTGCAGCTCGGCGCCGAACGCGAGCGACGCGACAGTGCGCAACTGCTGCGGTGGGGGTGGGTGATCACCGCGATCGACGACGCTGATCCGCAGCGAGCGATCCAGGACGCCAAACGTCAGATCGCGTTCTATCTCACCGTCAGGACCTACGACTCGTTGGTGACGTTGCACGGCTGGCAGGACGAGGTTGCCGCGATACGCCAGGAGTTCGCCTCCGGCGACCCGCGGAAGCTAGGCAATCACGTAAGTGACGAGATGCTGTGGTCGATGGCGGTGTGCGGAGACGTCGGCCAGGCCAAGGAAATGCTGTCGAATCGGCGGCGTCTTCCAGAGCTCGCAATCCTTTCCCCGCCGGCATTTCTGGTGAGCCCACGGCGTCGAGCGAACTACTGCGCGAACCTCCTGGCGGCCATCCCGGAGATAGGAGTGTTCCAGTGACCGCAGATCAGAACACCCGCACCGACGTTGAGGACCACACCGGGCTGTTTGACGGAGCGAAGGACTCGCCGCCGATCGTCTGGCTTGCCCGCCTGGGTGGCGTGTTCCTGGTCTTCCAGGCGTATGTGTATCTGCGCTGGATCTTCTCCGACAGGTTCACCCCGATGCCGAGCGGGCCCGACCCGGTCCCCGGCTCGGCCATCTTCTGGGTCCGGTTCTGGGAGATCGGCTGCGTCGCCGCGGGCGTCGGTCTGGTGTGGTGGATCATCCGCAAGACACGTCGCGACGGCGAGTTCCCCGCTGTCGGTGTATTTGTGGTCGCCTGGCTGCTCGCCGCCTGGCAGGATGTCGGCGTCAATGCCACCCGCCCGGTATTCGCTTATAACAGCGCCTTTTTCAACATGGGTACCTGGGGGGAATTCATTCCCGGCTGGGTGAGCAAGGGAGCCGAGAACCCACAGCCGATCATTTATTTCCTGGCCAGCTATATCGTGCTGACGCCGCTGGCGATCATGGGCATCGACACGCTCATCGTCCGGCTGCGAAAGGCCGTTCCGCGCCTGAACCGGGCGGGGGTCATTGCGGCGATGCTGGTGCTGTTCATCGTGCTGGACATCACCCTGGAACAGTTTTTCCACCGGGTCAGGCTGTGGACCTACCTCCGGGTCGACGGTGATTGGTCGATCTTCCCCGGCACTTTGTACCAGTTCCCGTTGTACGAAGGGGTTTTCTTCGGCGGGGTGGTCAGTGTGTTGTCCATTGCCATCTACTGCTTCCGGGATGGACAGGGACGGATGATCAGCGACATCGGCATCGAGAAGCTGCGCAACAAGCGCACGGTGCCGCTGGTGCGGATCCTGGCGCTGAGCGCGGTATTCAACCTGATCATGATGGTGTTCATGTTGGGTTTCAACCTGGTCAACCAGCACGCGGACACCCAGCCCGCCGAACGAGTCCCAAGCTATCTGCACCACGAAATGTGCGGAATAGCGCCGAATGCGCCCTGCCCGCCGAGGCCCTGACGGGTCAGGCATAGGCGGGTCCGGGTCGCGTTGGCGAATACAGTGGAGGGACAAAGGAGGGATTTTCCGATGCCGAACGATTACCGCCGTGCGGTGGCCGCCAGTTGCGCCGCCCTGGCCGTCCTGGCCCTGCCGACCGTCCTGAACATCGCCACGGCTCAGGCTGACCCACTGCCCGCCTTTTGCGTGCCGTCCAGCGTCGTCGACAACGTTTGCACCGCGCGACTGACGTCAGTGACGGACAATGTCACCGACGGGACCATCACCGGGACCCCCGTGGGTGGCGGAGCGACGATTACCCTTGCGGGACAAGGCGATGCGTACCAGAAGTCGGCAGGATTCGGAGATGCGCGGCCGGCACTCGTTCAAGAGTGGGACGACGCCATCGACAAGGTCAGCGGTCTGCCCACAGACCCGTCCGATCCCAATTGGTATGGCAACGCCAAGTCTAAAGCCTTCCTGCCCAGGACCTTGAATAGCCTTGCCGCCCAGTTCCCCCCGAACATCCTGGTGGTCCGCTTCACCCCCGATGATGCCCAGCCGGGCTGGTTCCGGCTCGTGTCGATTCAGCCGACACGCCAGTAAGACTCGCAACCGCGACCCAACGGGAGGGGCTATTCGCAGGCGGGACTGCGCATCGGCGCAGGAATCAACGGCGGATTCGGCCCACCACCGGAGTCACACCCGCGCATCTTGCAGCAATCGATTTCGGGTGACGTCCGTCGCAGCCGACGACGGCATGAGCCGAGTCAGTGGCTAATCTGCCCGTCAACCGTCATTTCTCTTACGTTGTCGTCTGTACGTGCTAGTTTGCAGAACTGCCAGTGGCGGATGCGGGCGGTCAAGCACCACTTGGAGGGATGATTTTGAGATTTCTAACGTGGAATATCCAAAGCGGAGGCGGGAAAAGAATTTCATCTATCGCCAAGGCTGTTGAAGAATTATCGCCCGACTTCGTTGCGTTGACCGAGGTAACATCCGGCAACCTGACACAGTTGCAGGAATCGCTTTCGAGGCAGGGACTCACTCATATCGCTACGACGTGCGACGGCGGACGGGGCTACAGCGTGTTAGTGGCATCGAAGATGCCGTTCGATGTGGAGACCGATAACATTGAGCAGGACCAAGAGCGTTGGCTTGCAGTTTATCTTCCTAGTGTCGAGTTGAAAGTGCTCTCTATCCATATTCCCGGCACTACAGATGACAAATTTGGCGCAGATGGCTATGGCATCTCCGGAAAAATGCGCAAAAAACGTCTTTGGAACGAAGTAATCCGATATGCCACTCAAAACAAGGACCAAAGAGTCGTACTTCTAGGTGATTTCAACACTGGACTCGAAGAGGATGCCCAGGGAACGCCGTTTGAGCTTTCTCACTACATGCGGGTCCTTTACGCACAGAACTACACCGACGTATGGCGCTCACTTCATCCGAATGCACGCGAGTTCACGTGGTATACGAAGCGGAAAAACAAGGAGACCGGGATCTCCGAAGACTACAACGGCTTCCGGCTCGACTATGTATTCGTATCACCCTGCTTACGTGACAATATCGTCAGTGGACAACACATTCACACAGTCCGGAAAGAGAAGCTATCCGACCATGCGATCGTGGTGGCTGATCTAGCCGTAGAAAGCCATACTCTGTCCTTCGGAACTGAAAAGTCGAAGCCCAGCGAATACACATACGGGCTCGGCGAGCTGATCCGAGCACACCGCCTGTATATGGGCCTCAGCAAAGATGGTATGGCTAAACAGCTCGGTATGCGCGATGACAGTTACGACCCGATAGAAAATGGTCGAGCCGCTTGTCCGCCAGGGCTCCTCGAAACAATTGACAGCATTATGCGACGATTCGATCAGGAAGTTCAGGCGCTAGTCGCGCGTGCAAATGACAAGTGCGAAATCAAGGTTGAGGTCAGCCGACAACCTAGCGAGGAATGGCGACGCTGCGTCGTCGGACGTGCGGCGATCGAGTCAGGGCGAATATTGCCAGTGCTCATCGACGGACCACCACAAAGACCTGGTCCCCAGCACCATGACAAAGATCGCTGAGCGCTCGAACACGGCAACTGCAATCCACATCGTGCGCCCCCGGTCGCCCTGCCCACCTCCCCTACGACCCGGAAGCAGCGCTGGTACTTGCCTAGGACTCCAGGTCCACGACTGGGAGACCGGCCGCCTTCCACGCCTGGAAGCCGCCTTCGACGTCGGTGGCACCGCTGAGCCCGATCCGCTGCAAGTTGGCCGCGGAAAGACTGGAGGCGAGTCCGAGATTGCAGAGGACGATGATCTGGTCATCCGGTTGCGGCACTGGCGGCAGCTCGGCCGCCTCCTCGGGCGTGAACAGCGGGCGGTGAGTCGGGTCCAGGAATACCTCGACGGCGTTGCGGGGCACTCGGATTGCACCGGGGATGATGCCGTCGGCCGCTTGCTCTTCGCTGGTGCGGGTGTCGATGAGCAGCACGCCGTCATCAAGCGCGGCCGCCGCCTGCTGCGGTGTGAGCCGGTCAAGTTTGGCCTGGGCCTCGTAGATGAGCTCGAGCGTGCGGCTTGTTGGTGTGCTGGTCATGCCCGCCACTCAACACCACCGCAGCCTCCCCGCAATAGGTTTAAATTCACGACTATTCCGGTACTAGATTCGAACCGGTGGCGATCGGGTAGCGTCGCCGCTATGTCCGTAGTGCCGGCCGAATACTGCCCCGTGTCAATCGGTGCAAGCATGCTCGCCGACCGGTGGAGCCTGTTGATCGTCCGAGAGGTGATGGTCGGCGCCCACCAGTTCAACGCGATCCTGCGCGGACTTCCGGGGTTGTCGCGCAGCCTGCTGACCACCCGCCTGCGCCATCTGGAAGAACTCGGCGTGCTCAAGCGCGTCCCGACCGGGAGTGGTCGGACACACGAGTACCGCCTCACACCCGCCGGCGAAGACCTCCATGAGGTGATCCATGCCCTGGGGCGATGGACGGTGCGATGGTGGTTCCCCGCGCCCCGACCCGAGCAGGTCGACAACGCGCTGCTGTTGTGGCGCATGCGGGCCGGCATCACCTCGCAGTTGCCCGAGGGCCGCACCACCATGCTGTTCGACTTCACCGACGGCGATGTGAAGCGGGGATGGATCGTGGCCACCAACACCGAAGTGTCTGTCTGCCTTCATGATCCAGGATTCGTCGTCGACTTGCACGTGACGGGCAGTGGCCGCACCTGGCATGAAATCTGGTATGGTCACCGCCAACTCAAGCAAGCGATCGCCGATGGAGACATCATCATCGAGGGACCTGCCAAGCTTGCTCGCGCCTTCCCCAAATGGTTTGCGCTGAGCCCATTTTCCGCAGACGTCGCGGCCGCGACGGCGAGCCACTAGTTCAAGAAAGGTAGTTCATGTCCGACACCCTGCGGGCGCTGGCCGGCTTGCCCGGGCAGCCACCCCGACTAGCCGACTCCGCACTCATTCTCATCGACTGCCAGAACACATATACCAGCGGCACAATGGAACTCGACGGTGTACAGCCTGCATTAAATGAAGCAGCCGCCCTGTTGGAACGAGCCCGCACCATTGGCGTGCCCGTCATCCACATCCAGCACAACATGGGTCCGGGATCGCTCTACGACATCGAGGGCGAGTCGGGTGCGATCGTCGCACAGGTCGCGCCCCGTGGCGACGAACCCGTCGTGGTGAAGTCCTATCCCAACTCATTCGTCTCGACCGACCTTGACGAGCGTCTCAAAAGTCTTGGTGCCGAACACCTTATCCTCGCTGGATTCATGACCCACATGTGCGTCAACTCGACCGCACGCGGTGCATTCAATCTCGGCTACGCACCGACAGTCGTCGCATCGGCCACCGCGACCCGGGCGCTGCCAGGCATCGAGGGCACGGTATCGGCCGCAGCCCTTCAGTCCGCCAGCCTGGCCGCCATCGCCGACCTGTTCGCGGTAGTCGTTCCGGACTCGGCGGCGATCGCCGACTAAGCACGCTTCTAGGCAGGAGTAAGGCACACCGGCAAGCAAGTGGGGCCGCGCAACAAGCTGTTGGTTGACCAGCTGGTTTCACCCACCGCCGAAATCCCACTCGCTTGCGTCACCAACTCGCGCAGCACAGCTTGGGCTTCCATGCGAGTGAGTTGCGCGCCGATGCACAGATGGACACCAAAACCAAAGGCAATGTGTTGGGTCGGTTTTCGGTCTGCCCGGAACTCGTCGGGTTCGTCGAAGACCCGTGGGTCGCGGTTGGCGGCACCGATGCTTAGCAAGACACGCTCGCCGGCCGGAATGGTTACGTCGCCCACTCGGTAATCACGCACCGCTGTACGATGCACGTTCTGGGCGGGTGATAGGTATCGCAGGCCTTCCTCGATCGCCATCGGGATCAGGGCGGTATCGGTACGCACGATGTCGAACTGTTCCGGGTGGGCAGCCAGCGTGGCGAACAACCCGCCGAGCAGATTGGTGGTGGTCTCATTGCCCGCCAGCAGCAGCAAGATCGCAAATTGAAACAGCTCCGAATCGGAAAGGGAGCCCGCATCATTCTCGGCCAGCAGCCGGCCGAGGATCGTGCCTGAGCCCTTCAAGCCGCCGAGGGCGAACTGGCGTCTGAAATATTGATGCATCGCCCAGGAACCGCGGAGCATCTGCGCCAACTTGCGGGCACCCTCGGCCGTCAACGCCACACCGGTGATCTGCGTCGTCGCTTCGGACCACTTCCGAAAATCTGCGACGTCCGTGTCGGGGATGCCCAGCAGCTGTGCGATCAGACGTACCGGAACCGGTACAGCCAACCGCTGTACGACATCGCAACCGGGATTTTCAAGAACGTCGCGCACCGTCTCGGCCGCGAGCTCATCGATTGTCAGGCGCCAATTCTCCAACGCAGCTTTGGTGAACGCGGGCATCGCCTGGCGGCGCAGCTTGGCGTGCTTCTCACCGTCGGTCGAGACGAGGGTCGGCGCGCGGACCCTGACCCGGGCCGGCCCGTCAGCGCTAGACAACGCGGTGTCGTCACGAAGCGCCCGCCGCACGTCGTCTAGACGGCTCAGGATCCACACCGCCCGTTTCGGGTTGTACTGCACGCGACCGCCGGCATGCAGTTGGCGGTAGGCCTCGTGCGGCTGCGCCGCGGTCGCCGGGTCCAGCGGGTCGTAACTTGTGATCGCCGCCCCGTTCCGGGCTTCGCGGCGGGCACGGATCCCCCTGCTGTTGGCGCGGATAGACCCGCCAAAAGCCTTGACCGCGGTACCAGTGAATCGAACGGTTTCAGTCACAGTCATGCGTCACGCCTCCGACCAGGATTACAGATCGGACCGTAACGATTAGTCACGCAATTAACAAGCAAAACGACGCCGGTGGAAATGATCATTGATGAACTGGCCCGCCGCGTCGATATGGCGACGCGGACATCCGCGAATGGCAAACGAACGGCCTGCTCCCCCGCCTTAGCGTCGGCGTTTACACCGGCGACCACATGTCGCGCATCCAACGCACCAAATCGCTTCGGGCACAAGGGTTTCCTCGATGTCAGCCGGCGGATATTGGATCAGGCCCCCTGGGTCCGCGCCTGACGTGCGTCGGCTGGCGCCGAGCACCAATCTGCGAGCGTCCAGGCTCTTGTTGATCTATGCCGCGACCGTATCTGGAAGCCGTTCGTCGATGCCGGCCTGCCGGTCGACCAATGGCACCAAGTCGCCGACAGGACCATTGAATTGCGTTCCCTGGCAATTGGTCTGGGAGTGCAGACGTTCCGCAGGGCCGTCGATGAGGTGGTCGGCAAGGTCCTCACTGGGGAAGCCACGAAAATGGATGCGCGAGGCTAGCAGTCGCCCCGGGCGTCCGCCAGTAACGCCGCCGCTCTAGGTCTTGGTGAAGGTCGTGGTCTCGTAGCCCTGTCCGAGTTTTGCGGTCAAAGTGGTTCCGTCGCTACTGAGGTTAAAGGTCGTATCGGTCCAGCTTGCGAACGAGCAATCCCTGGTGGACCACAGGCCGTGCTGCCCGGCATATGTACCCGCTCCCGTTGATTTGAACTTTGCGATTACCGTGCCGGACGGCAGATCGCAGGAGCTGCCCGTGACCCGCACCGGGGTCTTGGCCGTTTCGGTATATACATCGCCTTCAAGGGTCATCGTGACCGTTGCCGGCGCGCCGTACTTCACGTTCCAGTCCCCGAGGACGGGATCCTTCTCGGGAGATGCCAACGCGCCCGGGCTGCTCGAAAGAAGCAAAGCCGCGGCGAGCACCAAGGCAATGATGTGGCCAAACAGGTAATGGCACGCGCCGCAGGAACGATGGTTCATGGATCCTCCCGGGATTGCGCAACTACAGCCGCGGCCGTTGCGCGTGCGAGTGATAACCAGGACCATTGTCGGCCGCCTCGCCCGGCTTGTCGACGACCGCGCGGTCGCAGTGGTTCGGATGTAAGCCCTCAACCGGCCATCGCGGGGTCGAGGCCGAAGACCTCTGCTGGGGCTGACTTGCCCTTCAGCGCATAAGCCCCCCGCTCGACCAGTCCGGGCAGTCCGGAAGCCATGGCGTCGACGGTCTGCTGGGTGAGAAGGATGGCGTCGCCCGTCGTCTTGGTGAGCTGCTCGACGCGGGCCGCGACGTTGACGGTGTCACCGATCAGGGTGAACTCCAGTTTGCCTCCACCCCCGATGGTCCCCGCGATCACTACCCCCGTGTTGATCCCAATGCCGATGTGAAGCTGTCCGCCAAATCGCTCGGCGACCAGGCGATGTATCAACACCGCAACGCTCACCGCGGCGTCAGCGTGATCGGCGAGGTCGTTGGGGCGCCGAAGACGGCCAGTGCGCCGTCACCGAGGAACTTGTTGACGTGCCCACCGGCCTCGACGACGGCCGGCACAACGATGTCGAACAGTGCGTTGAGGCGAATGACAGTGTCCTCAGCGGTATTTGCGTCGGCGAAGGAGGTGAAGTCGCGAATGTCAATGAACATCACTGTGACCTCGCGGCGCTCACCGGTGAAGACGTCGTCGCCCTGCTCGAGCAGCCGCGCCGCCAGCGCCGGATCGACGTAAGTCCCAAAAGCCGTCTGAAGTCGTTGTCGCTCTGCCAAGCCCGCTTGCATGCGATTGAATGAGGCCGCCAGCGCACCTAGGTCATCATCCTGCACCACCGGCAAGCGGCGGCTATAGTCCCCAGCCGCAACGCGTTTGGTGCCTTCGGCAAGCTCCGCGATAGGCCGCAGGGATGGAGCGAACGCGGCACCGACCGTCAATGGAACACCGATGCCCACAGTCAGGGCAAACCCAATCGCTACCCAAAGCAGGGGCGGTTGGCGCACCCCACCGAATACAGCCATCAGCATTGCGCTTTCGATTGCGAACGCCAACGCGACGCCGAGCATGGATATCTCCGACCAGGTGGCGAAGGTCGGGCGCGAGCGCGGTAGGGCGTCGCCAATGGTGGTGTCGCCGATCAGCGAGACCCGCACCGGCCGCATCACCGCCTCGACCAGACTATGCACCCCGATCAACTGGCACGGACCCTGAATTGTGGCGCCCACGACCGCATACTGGACAAGTCTTGATGGACTGCTTCCGGCAACGGTTCCCACCGCGACCGAAAACGCCGCGGCAAGAACGCCGTTGATGATCACCAAGCGGACCGGCGCTTTTCGCGCCCAGTTGTAGGTGGCCTGCAGCGTTGCGGTCCGATCAATTTGCTCCCGTTTGGCCCAATGCTCAACCTGCCGCCAGACTCCGCGTCCGGGAGGACCCAGCAGGCATACCAACATCAGCACCGCGATGACGGTGAGTCCCGTCGCCTCGAGGTACCGGGTCGACTCCTCGAAGGTCACGATGACAACTGCCAGGAAAAGGTAGATCGGCAAGGCCAGCATCACCACCACCCCGGCCAGTACCCATGAATACCTCGCTCCGTGGCGGTTCCATGCCGCCTGCAGGATGCGGTCCATGGCGGAAGAGTAGACGTCCGACGCCGCCAGGTGTCGTTTCCTTGCGGCGAGCGTCCGACGATAAGGAGAACACCCCCCGGCCGCAACCGAGGATGTTCCGTCCTGCTGTACCTAGTGAGCGTGCCCGCTGACCGTGGCCATCGTCGGCCGCATAGCACTGAAGGGGCTAGAAGCCACCATCCAGGGAGACCTTGACGCACAGGGCGTCCTCGGGCTCAACGACAGTGTGCGCCCTGGGTACGAGCAGATCAGGGTCACGATCAAGGCCACCGGGGACTTCGATGACAATCAGCTCGCCGAGCTCGCCAGCCTCACTCGCTACTCGCCCGTCCGCGACTTAGTCAGCAACCCGGTCCCCCTCGCCATCGATCTAACCCGGGCCTGAGTGACCCGGACGGTGTCGGCTCCATCCCCTGTCCCTGCCGACGAGAGTTCGACATTCAGCCGAGCAGATGAGGGTTGACCGCTGGATCGAGTCCGAAAAGCGTTATCGGGGCCGACTTGCCCTTCAGTGCGTGAGCACCCCGGTCGGCAAGTCCGGGTGGTCGAGAACCCAAGGCCGCTACGGTCTGCTGAGTCATAAGAATCACGTCACCGGTGATTTTCGTGAGCTGCTCGACGCGGGCCGCCACATTGACGGTGTCACCAATGAGGGTGAACTCGAGTTTGCCACCGCCGCCAATGGTTCCGGCGATCACAACGCCGGTATTTATCCCGACGCCGATGCGAAGCCTCCCACCGAGTCGCTCGGCGACATGGCGGCTGATCGATACCGCGGCCCTGAGCGCGGCGTCGGCATGCTTCGCAAGTTCGTTGGGAGCGCCGAAGACGGCCAGAGCGCCGTCGCCGAGGAACTTGTTCACGTGACCACCAGCCCCGACGACGGCAGGCACGACGATCTCGAACAATGTATTGAGATGAGCGACGGCTTCCTCTGCGGTGTGTGCCTCGGCGAACGGTGTGAAATCGCGGATATCGACGAACATCACGCTCACTTCGCGGCGTTCGCCGGTGAACACGTCATCGCCTTGCTCGAGCAACCGCGCCGCCAGGGACGGATCGACGTAAGTCCCAAACGCGGCGTGAAGTCGTTGACGCTCGGCCAAACCGGCCTGCATGCGGTTGAACGACGCCGCCAATGCGCCAAGATCATCGTCTTGAACCACCGGCAGACGTCGCGAATAGTCCCCGGCCGCAACCCGTTTAGTGCCCTCGGCAAGATCCCGAATCGGCTGCAGCGACGGCCCGAACACACTGATGACGGTGATCGGCACGGCGAAGCCCAGGGTCAACACACAGCCGATGGCCAGCCACAGCAGTGGGGACTGCTCGGATTGATCGAACTCGCCCGCCACCGTCGCGCCCGCGAGGGAGAAACCGAACGCGACCGAGAGGATGCACAAGTTCGACCACGCGGCGAAGGTGGGGCGCGACCGGGGCAGGGAGTCGCCGATCCCGGAGTTACCGGCGATGGCGGCCCGTACCGGTCGCATGGGCCCTTCCGGCACGCTGTGCACACCGATCAGGTGTGTGCCGGCCCCGACAACGCCACCCAGGACGGCATACTGGATCAACCGCGGTCCCCCCGCGCCCGCAATGACGCCAACGACGAACGACAGCAGGGCGCCGCATACGGTGACGGCCGCTAACCCACGCAGAACGGCACGACGAGACCAGGTATAAGTGGCCTCCAGTGCCTTCGCCGGATCCACCGCTTCACCCGCTGCCCATCGCTCGACAAGCCGCCATGCGCCGCGGCCGGGCAGGACAATCCCGTACGCCAGCATCAACATCGCAACGGCGGCGGCGGTCGCCGCTTGGAGGTAGTGACCCGATTTCTCGAAAGTCACTATGGCACAAGACAAGAAAAGGTATATCGGGAACGGCACCAGGACGGAGACCCCGTAGATCACCCACGAGTACTGCGCGCCGAACCGGTCCCACGCCCACTTCACGAAGCGGTCCATGGCGCGAGACTAGACGCATCTGATGGCTGAGCCACTAAAACGCCCCGGCCAGCTGAACGGGTTAGAAGCGGTTGTGTGCGTCGATCGAGTGTTAGCTATACGGAGCGGTGGCGCGGCCCCCTCCGCAAGGGGCTCCTCCTCCCGGCCCGCTCTGGACCGGTCGGTTACGCGGGTGCCGAATCTTGCGAGCGCGAGCGACGAATCGCGCAGCGGCGTTTCATCTAAGCGAGATCTAGGTGTATGAATTCGATCTGGATTCCGTCAGGATCGACGAAGTCAAAGATGTGTGCGCGACCGTCTGCCGCTTCCCGAAGGGCTGACCGCGCCACCCCTCGAACGTCAAGCCAAGTCGCCCACGCCTGCAACTCATCCAAAGACGTCGCCGTCAATGCGAAGTGATCGAGGCCGGTACGCATCGGGTGGAATCGCTCCCCCTCGTTACCTGAATGTTCGTAGAGATCAAAGATGCATCCGCCCAGGGAAAGGATAGCCATGCGACCGATAAACGACGGACTCGTGCCGCCGTGCGGTCCAACCAAGAGATCTGCTCCCAGCACGTCGCGATAGAAGCCCATGCTGCGCTCAAGGCTCGTCACAGAAATCCCGAGGTGATGCAGTCCGGCCAAGTGCGGGCGATCACAGCCACGATCCACAACCTAGATGGTGCCATTGACAGTGGTGTGGTGAAACGACAACACCCCCGGCGACGAACCGGGGGTGTCCTCGTAAACGGATCTAACTAGTGCGCGTGCCCGTGATGACCATGACCATCGTCGGCAGACTCGGCGGGCTTGTCCACGACGGCCGTCTCCGTGGTCAGAATCATGCGCGCCACCGAAGAGGCGTTGAGCACCGCGGATCGGGTCACCTTGACCGGGTCGACAATGCCGGCGCCGGCCAGGTCACCGTATTCGAGCGTGGCCGCGTTCAGCCCGTGGCCTGGCGGTAGCTCAGTGACCTTACTGACCGCGACCGCGCCGTCCAGCCCGGCGTTCGCCGCGATCCAATACAGCGGTGCCGCAAGGGCATCGGAGAACGCGTTGACGCCCAGCAACTCGTCGCCACTGAGTTCCTCGCGCAGCGACTTCAGCGCCTCACGGGCATGGATGAGCGCGGACCCACCGCCGGCGACGATGCCCTCTTCGACCGCAGCCTTGGCTGCAGCCACGGCATCCTCGACGCTTTCCTTGCGTTCCTTGAGCGCGGTCTCGGTCGCTGCGCCGACCTGGATGACGGCGACGCCACCGGCCAGCTTGGCCACTCGCTCCTGCAGCTTCTCGCGGTCCCAGTCGGAGTCGCTGGCCTCGATCTCGGCACGCAGGGTCTTCACGCGGTGGGCAACGTCCTCCGCCGAGCCTGCGCCGTCGACGATGATGGTCTCGTCCTTGCTCACCACCACGCGTCGCGCCGAACCCAAGACGTCGAGACCGACCTCGCGCAACACCAGTCCGGTGTCGGGAGTGATCACCTGGGCTCCGGTGACCACAGCGAGGTCCTGCAGGAATGCCTTGCGGCGGTCGCCGAAGTACGGCGCCTTGACCGCTACGGCCTTGAGCGTCTTGCGGATGGCGTTGACGACCAGTGTCGCCAGCGCTTCACCTTCAACGTCTTCGGCGATGATCAGCAGCGGCTTGCCGGACTCGGCGACCTTCTCCAACAGCGGCAGCAGGTCAGGCAACGAGCTGATCTTGTCCTGGTGCAACAGGATCAGCGGGTCCTCGAGCACGGCCTCCTGGGAGTCGAAGTCGGTGACGAAGTAGGCCGACAAGAATCCCTTGTCGAAGCCAACGCCCTCGGTGAACTCCAGTTCGGTGTTCAGCGTCGACGATTCTTCGACGCTCACCACGCCGTCGTGGCCGACCTTGCTCATCGCCTCGCCGACCAGATCACCGATGACGGCGTCCCGCGAGGAAACGGTCGCCACCTGGGCGATGGCTTCCTTGCCGGAAACGGGTGTGGCCGAGGCCAACAGCGCCTCCGACACCGCGTCGGCGGCCTTACTGATGCCCGACCCCAACGCGATCGGGTTGGCGCCGGCGGCAACCAGGCGCAGCCCGGCCTTCACCAACGCCTGCGCCAGGACGGTTGCGGTGGTGGTGCCGTCGCCGGCGACGTCGTTGGTCTTGGTGGCCACCGACTTCACCAGCTGGGCACCCAGGTTCTCGAACGGGTCCTCCAGGTCGATCTCACGGGCGACCGTGACGCCGTCGTTGGTGACCGTGGGCCCGCCAAAAGCCTTGGCCAGCACCACATGCCGGCCACGCGGACCCAGCGTCACCCGTACCGTGTCGGCGAGCTTGTCCAAGCCCGCCTCGATGGCGCGACGCGCGATTTCGTCGTACTCAATCAGCTTGCTCATCAGGGTCCTTCCCCACTACGCATGCCGCCCCGGAAATCGCCCGCGGTGGTACGCGGGGATCGCCGGGGCGGAACACGGTTCTACTTGGAAACGACAGCCAGCACGTCGCGCGCCGACAGAATGAGGTATTCCTCACCGCCGTACTTGATTTCGGTGCCGCCGTACTTGCTGTAGATGACGGTGTCACCTTCGGCGACGTCCAGCGGGATCCTCTTCTCGCCGTCCTCGTCCCAACGGCCGGGGCCGACTGCGACGACAGTGCCCTCTTGGGGCTTCTCCTTGGCGGTGTCGGGAATGACCAGACCGGAAGCGGTCGTGGTTTCGGCCTCGTTGGCCTGCACGAGAATCTTGTCCTCGAGTGGCTTGATGTTCACCTTCGCCACGATTGGAGCCCTCCACTATTTGGATCGGGTCCGGGACCGCGAGCCCCGGACCGAGTTGACGGCCGCTCGGGGCATCCCCCGAACGTCCGAATTACCAGGTGTTCGGCAGTCTTCCGGTGCCCTCGCGCCGTCGTCGCGGGTGCCGACACTGGGGCTTTCCGACTGCCACCTAGCACTCTATACACGAGAGTGCTAGCACTCAAGGGTACCCCGGTGCTTCCGTGTCGACGAGATGCGTTGGCCGTGCGCGAGACGGCGGGTCGGAACGACGACGTCACGCCGTCAAGAGCGTCATTTCGCCAGGTTATTGGTGGGCGCGCGTGGCCACCAACGACGTTACGCATATCCGAAGGCGGCACATTTCGCCTTCCGCGAAACGTTGACAAGCGGGGACCACGATCCCCATTACCAAACTGGCGCCGGAAGGCCGTAATTACGCGCGGTGGCGGACTCGGGAACGAGCGGGCACCCCGTGGAAGATAGTTGAATCCGCCACAATACCAACACAGTTCGGCTGACGTGGATAGACAAAGAATCAACGTGGAGCAAATTAATATCCATAGAATCAGGCTGCAGAAATTGGAGTCGCGAACCTGAAACCCCACGGTATGGTCCGCTCCAATTGCCTTCTACGTCTCGCGGATTCTGGCTGGATCCTGCTGAGATCGTCTTCCGAAATGGAGCCTTAAGTTGTCCTTTTTTATTTTTGTCACCCCTGAATTTATTGGTAGCGCGTCGGCGGAATTGAGTGGGATCGGTTCGACCGTGCAGGCGGCCAATGCGGCCGCGGCGGGTGCGACGACGCAGATTGCGGCTGCCGGCGCCGACGAGGTGTCTGCGGTGATCGCGACCCTGTTCGGCGGGTTCGCTCGGGAGTATCAGGCGTTGGGGGCTCAGGCGGCCACCTTTCACGACCAATTTGTGCAGGCGCTGAGGTCGGGCGCTGGGGCGTATGCGGCGGCCGAGGCGGAGAACGCATCGCCGCTGCAAGCGCTCGAAAAGCAAGTTTTGGACGCGGTCAATGCGCAGACTCAGGCACTGTTCCACCGCCCGTTGATCGGCGACGGCGCCAACGGCGCCGCGGAGACTGGCCAGGCCGGTGGCGCTGGCGGCCTCTTGTTCGGCAATGGCGGCAACGGCGGGTCAGGAGCGGCCGGGCAGGCTGGCGGCGCCGGCGGCGCGGCCGGCCTGTTCGGTAACGGCGGGGCCGGCGGCGCCGGCGGGGTGGGCGCGGTCGGCGGCGTTGGCGGGGCCGGCGG
>NZ_MVHT01000064.1 GCF_002086275.1 Mycobacterium intermedium
TCCGTGACAACCGCACCTGGCAACCCGACTCACCCCCAATCACACAGTCGGCGGCTTGACATCTTCATTGAGAGTCCTCTCCAGGGACGCCAGGGCGGCATCGACGGCGCCGGACCGGGCCAACGCCTCGGTCTGCAGGATCTTGAATCGATACAGGACCCCGGAGGCCTCGCCATAGCCGCCGAAACTCCCGATCGCCGAATCCAAGTACCGCAGGGACGCGGCGAGATCGCCCTTGCCCAGCGCAACCATTCCCTGGGCGGCGATCGCCATCGAGCGCGACAGCCCGGGCATATCGGCGTACTGGCGGTACTGCTCGTCGGCAACGACGACGGCCTCGTCGACGTATCCCGCGGCCAGCAGCGCGTAGGCGTGATACTCGCCCAGACCTGAGCGGTGAAACGACTCTTCCTCCGGTGTTCCGGCCAGCCCGTGGTAGCCCGACCGGGCGCACGCGGCGGCATCTTGGGTGCGGCCCAGGTCGCCGAGGGCAATCGTCTCTGCTGCGGAGCCGACGACACTGAAACCAGCCAACCGATCGTGGTCGACCGTGGCCATCGTCTCGATCGCGGCCGCCGGTTGGGCGGCCATGACTTCGATCACGGCGCGGCACGTGCGCAGCACATGGTTGCGATCGGCATCGCCGAGTCGGATCGCGTCGTTGAGCACCTTGCGGGATTCGTTGGGCCGTCTCAGGTTGAACAGCAGGTTTGTGGCACGCAGGATCGCCCCGTCAAAGAAGCCGTGCCCGGCGACCTCACCTGGCCCGAGTGTGTCGAGAATTTCCTCGGCGTCGTGGCCCTTCTCCTGCGTGAACAGGATGTAGGCGAGCGAGATCTTCGTCTCGGGAACGGATTTCGCGGCCAGCGCCGCACGCGCGAGTCGCTCGGCAAGACCCAGGTCGAATCGTGCCGCGGCGAACTTCGCAGCGTGGGACAGGATTTCGGCGTTCGGCGCAAGATCGGATTCAAGCCAGAGCAATCCGAGCCGCAGTGCGTCGGCGCCGTCCGTCTTTGCCATCGCGGCGGCCACATTTCCGCGTAATCGCTTCAGCCGCGCCGGTACGCAGCTGCTCAGCCGGATCTCCCCATACAGCGGATGGCCGACGAACAGGGCGTCGGCAGCCGAACTCGCGACGACCAGGCCGCGTTCCTCGGCGGATTCAATCGCCGACGGGTCGGCCAGCGTGGTCAAGAGTTTTCGGTCGATGGGCTCGGCGATAGCCACCAAATCCACGACGTGCTGGATGTCTTGGGCCACGGCGCCGATCTGTTCCTCCACCAGTTCGATCAGCGACGGCGAAGCCGATAGCGTTCCTGCCCAACGCCATTCGCCGTCGATGCGCGCGAGGCTGCCCATTTCCCGCAGGTGTTCCACGAGATGGCGCAAATAGAGGGCGTTCCCTTGGCTCAACTTCCACAACCGTTCGAGGCCGTCGGCGCTGACGGGACTGTCGAGGACGGTCCGCACCAGAGTTTCGGTCTCGACGCGGGCCAACGGCTGCAGCTCCAACCGCCGCAGCAGACTGTCTTTCCACAACGCCCGGACGGCGTCGGGTGTGGGCTCCCCGCTGCGAATGGTGGCGATGACGCTCGCCACGTCTTGCATGACGAGTTGGTGCAGGAGCAACGCGGACAGGTCATCCAGCAGGTGCGCGTCGTCGACGAGCAACAGCAAAGGCGCCCCGTTGGCGCCCTCGGCAAGTTCAGCAAAAACTTTGCGCGCCAGAGCCGCTGGCGATCCATCGGCGGCGTCGGCCCACGGCGCGAAAGCCCCCAGCATCACCGCCCGACCGGTCGCGGTGCCGGCCAGCCGTCGCACCGACCATCCGGTTTCCGCTGCCGCGCTGGCGGCTTCACGCGCCAACCGTGTCTTGCCGACTCCGGCGGCGCCGGCGATGAGGATGCCCTTGTATTCGGTACCGCTGAGCGACTCGTCGATGAGCCTCAGTTCCTCCGACCGGCCTGTCAGGGGCCAGCGGTTTTCCATAGCAGGAGATGCTAATCGCTTGGCCGGCGCGTGGCGCGCGAAGCGCCCGGGTCCGTTCAGGGGGACAGCGTCGCCCTTACGCACACCGTGATGTACGGCAGTGCCAAACCCGCCGAATTCGCCAAGGCCGGATGGGTGGCCAGCAACTCCCGCACCTTGTCGAGCGTCTTGGTCCGCACCTCGGTCGGCGAGTTGATGCAATAGGTTCGGGACGCAACCAGGTCGATAAGTGCTTGCGGAGTTAGGTAATTGGTCCACTCGACCTGATGGCGCTGCACGTCGGTGAAGGGCTCGTGCAGTGTCACCTTGTCGCGGACCGGGTCGCCGTCGCGGCCGATGATGTCGCCCAATTCGCGCACCCAGCCGAGTCTTTCGTCGCGGGTGTTCCACACCAGACCCAGCCGTCCGCCCGGCCGCAACACCCGAGCCACCTCGGGAATCGCCCGTGCCGGGTCCACCCAGTGCCACGCCTGCGCGACCAGCACAGCGTCAACGCTGTTGTCCTCCAACGGAATCTCTTCCGCCGTCCCCAGCAGAGCCCGGGTGTCCGGGAGCGAGTGGCGCAGCACGTCCAGCATCTCCGGAATCGGGTCGACGGCCACCACGTCCAGACCGCGCTCGACCAGCCTGGTGGTCAGCTTGCCCGTCCCCGCCCCCAGGTCGAGCACGTCGCGCGCACCGGCGGGCAGCAACCAATCGATCGCGTCGGGCGGATAGGACGGGCGTCCTCGCTCGTAGGCAGCGGCCGCCGAGCCGAACGAAAGGGAGCGGTCGTGCCTGGAGCGGGTCACCTCGGACACGCGCCTTTCGAGTCGGGCGGCGCGGCCGCAGCGGCCGAGCCGTCGGCTGAACCGGCTGCCAGAGCCAACGTTTCGCGCACCAGTTCGCCGACGGCCTCCGTTTCGACCAGGAAGCCGTCGTGGCCGCAGATGGATTCGACGACGCGCAGGCCGTTGCAGCCGGGCAGCAACTCGGCCAACTCCGCCTGCAGACGCAAGGGGTAGAGGCGGTCGGAGGTGATGCCACCGACCACCGCCGGCACCGGGCAACCGCGGAGCGCCGCCTCGACGCCGCCGCGGCCGCGGCCGACGTCGTGGCTGCTGAGCGCCTCGGTCAGGATCACGTAACTGCCGGCGTCAAACCGGGCCAGCAGCTTGTCGCCCTGGTGTTCCAGGTAGCTTTGCACGGCGTAACGACCACCGTTGGCCGGGTCCTCGGTGTCCTGCGGCTTGTTGGCGAACCGGGTGTCCAGCTCGACCTCCCCGCGGTAGGTCAGGTGCGCGAACCGTCGCGCGATCTTCAGCCCGTCGTCGGGTGAGCGCCCGGTGTCGTAGTAGTCGCCGCCCTGCCAGTTCGGATCGGCCTTGATGGCCGCGACCTGGGTCGACTGGGTGCCGATCTGGTCGCCGGTGGCACGCGCGCCCACCGCCAGCAGCAACCCGGCCCGCACCCGGTCCGGGTGGCCGACCATCCATTCCAACGCCCGGGCGCCGCCCATGGACCCGCCAACAACGGCGGCCACCTCGGTTATTCCCAGCGCTTCCAGCGCGGCGATGTCCGCCTCGACCTGGTCTCGCACGGATATCAGCGGAAACCTTGAGCCGTAAGGCTTTCCGTCGCGGGCAAGCGAACTGGGCCCGGTGGACCCGCGGCACCCGCCCAGCACGTTGGTGGCCAGCGCGCACCAGCGGTCGGTGTCGATCGGCGCACCGGGCCCGGCGATGCCGTCCCACCACCCGGGCGTGGGATGCCCCGGCCCGGCCGGCCCGGTGATGTGCGAGTCGCCGGTGAGTGCATGCAGGACAACCACGACGTTGTCGCGGGTGGGCGACAGCTCACCCCAGCGCTGGACCGCGATGCTGACGTTGTCGAGAACGGCGCCGCTTTCCAGCCGCAGCGAGCCGATGTCGACGACGCCGATCTCGCCCTCGGCGGGCAGCGCTTGGGTGGGCACGTCGGAGATTGTCACGTCAGTTCCTCAGAAGGCCGCCACGGACTGTGCGTCGCCGCTGACTTTGCTCACCTTGGCGGCGGCGGCGAAACCCAACTCCAGGTCGGCCAGGATGTCGTCGATCCCTTCCAGGCCGACGGCCAGCCGCACCAGACCCGGGCTGACGCCGGTCGCCAGCTGCTCGGCCGGGCTCAGCTGGGCGTGGGTGGTCGACGCGGGGTGGATGACCAGCGACCGCACATCGCCGATGTTGGCGACGTGACTGTGCAGCTGCAGTGCATCCACGAAGGCTTTGCCGGCCTCGACGCCGCCGGCCAGCTCGAACGCCAGCACGGCGCCGGTTCCCTTGGGCGCCAGCTTCTTTCCGAGTTCGTACCACGGTGAGCTGGGCAGGCCGGCGTAGTTGACCGACACCACGTCGTCGTGGCCCTCCAGGTACTCGGCGACGCGCTGAGCGTTGGCGACGTGGCGTTCCACCCGCAGGCTCAACGTCTCCAGACCCTGGGCCACCAGGAACGCGTTGAACGGTGCTGCCGCCGAGCCGAGGTCGCGCAGCAGCTGGACGCGGGCCTTGAGGGCAAACGCAGGCGGTCCCAGCTCGGCGAACACCACGCCGTGGTAGCTGGGGTCCGGGGTGGTGAAGCCGGGGAACTTGCCGTTGGTCCAGTCGAAGGTGCCGCCGTCGACGATGACACCGGCGATGGCCGTGCCGTGGCCGCCCAGGTATTTGGTGGCCGAGTGCACCACGATGTCGGCGCCCTGGGTCAGCGGCTGGATCAGATACGGCGTCGCAATGGTGTTGTCGACGATCAGCGGCACCCCGTTGCTGTGCGCGACCTCAGAGACGGCCGGCGTGTTCAGCACGTCGATCTTGGGGTTGGAGATGGTCTCGCCGAAGAACGCCTTGGTGTTCGGGCGAACCGCCGCTTGCCACGAGTCCAGGTCGTCGGGGTCCTCGACGAAGCTGACCTCGATGCCGAGCTTGGGCAGCGAGTAGTGGAACAGGTTGTACGTCCCGCCGTAGAGTCGCGGGCTGGACACGATGTGGTCGCCCGCGGCGGCCAGGTTCAAGATCGCGAACGTCTCGGCGGCTTGCCCGGAGGACAGGAACAACGCGGCCACCCCGCCCTCGAGGGCGGCGATGCGCTGCTCGACGACATCGGTGGTCGGGTTGCCGATCCGGGTGTAGATGTTGCCCGGCTCCGCCAGCCCGAACAGCGCGGCGGCATGGGCGACGTTGTCGAAGGTGTACGACGTGGTCTGGTAGATCGGCAGGGCGCGCGCATTGGTGGTCGGATCCGGTCGCTGACCGGCGTGGATCTGCTTGGTTTCGAACGACCAATGCGCGGTCGGATCGGTGTCGGGGTTATTGCTCTCACTGCTCATGAAAAGGCACTTTCTACGCGAAGGAACCGATGGTGGGCAGGACCGCACGAGGTGCGGGAGGGGGAGGAAGTGTGCACATCACGCCGCCCTGTTCTGAGTCAGGGGCCCGTCATGGCGGACCCGCGCTTGCCGTGTAGCCGTTGGGTGTGGCTACTCAACCTGGTCATCACCCGGGGCACCCCACCGCGGTTGGAGGGTTGCCGGCCAGCAAGCCGGGGCTTGACGCTGGCGCTCATGACCGATCTGAAGCCTAACGCATGGCGGCTGGTCGGTGCCAATTCGACGGCTGAGCCGCCCTGGTGAGCCCTAGTACGCTGGCTTTACGAGCGAATTTCGCACGGCGGAGGGTCTGGAGGCCGCGACTTCGATGTCCAAGATGTCCAAGATGTCCAACTCAGCCAAGATCAAAGTCCAGGGCACGGTTGTTGAGCTCGACGGCGACGAGATGACGCGAGTCATCTGGAAGCTGATCAAGGACATGCTCATCCTGCCGCACCTGGACATCAAGCTGGACTATTACGACCTGGGCATCGAGTTCCGTGACCGCACCGACGACCAGGTGACCATCGACGCGGCTTACGCGATCAAAAAGCACGGCGTCGGCGTCAAGTGCGCGACCATCACCCCCGACGAAGCCCGGGTTCAGGAATTCAACCTGAAAAAGATGTGGTTGTCGCCCAACGGAACGATCCGAAACATCCTGGGCGGGACCATTTTCCGCGAGCCGATTGTGATTTCCAATGTGCCGCGGCTGGTTCCGGGGTGGACCAAGCCAATCGTGATCGGCCGCCACGCATTCGGCGACCAGTACCGGGCGACGAACTTCAAGGTGGATAAACCTGGCACTGTCACACTGACTTTCACGCCGGCGGACGGCAGCGAGCCGATCGTGCACGAGGTGGTGTCCATTCCCGAGGACGGCGGGGTGGTCATGGGGATGTACAACTTCAAGCGGTCGATCCAGGACTTCGCGCGGGCGACGTTCTCCTACGGGCTGAACGCGAAATGGCCGGTCTACCTGTCGACGAAGAACACCATCCTCAAGTCCTACGACGGCATGTTCAAAGACGAGTTCCAACGCATCTACGACGAGGAGTTCAAGGAGCGGTTCGAGGAGGCCGGGCTGACCTATGAGCACCGCCTCATCGACGACATGGTTGCCGCGTGCCTGAAGTGGGAGGGCGGGTACGTCTGGGCGTGCAAGAACTACGACGGCGACGTCCAGTCGGACACCGTCGCACAGGGTTATGGCTCGTTGGGGTTGATGACCTCGGTGTTGATGACGGCCGACGGCCGGACGGTGGAGGCCGAGGCCGCGCACGGCACCGTGACCCGCCATTACCGTCAGTACCAGGCGGGCCAGCCCACCTCCACCAACCCGATCGCCTCGATCTTCGCCTGGACGCGAGGTCTGGCGCACCGCGGCAAGCTGGACAACACCCCGGAGGTCGTCGAGTTCGCTCAGACCCTGGAACAGGTTGTCATCGGCACGGTGGAGAGCGGCAAGATGACCAAGGATCTCGCGATTCTGATCGGCCCGGAGCAGGGTTGGCTGCACACCGAGGAATTCCTGGAAGCCATCTCGGACAATCTGGAAAAGGCGCTGGCCAACCGAACGTAGGCGCGGCGCTGCGTCGGCTAACTGGCCGGCGGGTCGATGGCTTCGGCGGCGTGCTCTACCAGCTCGTCGAGGAAGTCGAGGATCACTTCGGTGACGCGGCCGGGTGCCTCGTACATCGGCACGTGCCCGACGTTGTCGAGTTTGACGAGGCGGTGGTCGTCGGGCAGGTGGTTGGTGAAGTGCCGGCTGAACCTCGGCGCGGGGACGACCCGATCCTTTTCGCAGATCACCAGTTGCGCCGGGACGGCGTTTTCGGCCAACTCCTGCAGGCCGGGTGCCAGCAGCGCCTTGACCAGCAGCTGGAAGTACGCCGGGCAATGGGCGACGTCGTCGATGACGCCGTGCAGTTCGCGCTCGCCGACCCCGTCAGGAGAGGCGCTGATCGCGTAGGTGGCCAGCGGGCGGCTGAACGGCAGGCTCAGCACGCGTGGCCCGAACAACCAGGCCGCGATCATCAGCGGGATGCCCAGGATGAACTTGGCGATCACCTCGAACTTGGCCGGAGTCCAGCGGTGCCATCCCCCGGCCGGGGCAATGCCGGTGACGCTGCGCGCCCGCCCGCGCCGTTCCAGTTCGAAGGCGACCCAGCCGCCCAACGAGTTGCCGACGATGTGGGCCGTCTGCCAGCCAAGCTCGTCCATTTGGCGTTCGATGTGGTCGGCCAGCACCGAGGAGGACAGAAACCAGGTACCCGCACGTGGTCCGCCGTTGTGGCCGGCCATGGTGGGGGCGAAAACCTCGTAGCGGCCGGTCTCGGCCAATTGCTGGGCCACGACCTCCCACACCGATTGGGACAGCAGGAATGGGTGCAGGAGCAGGACAGGTTCACGTTGGCCGTCATTGGCCCCCAGGTGAATGGGCGGGCGAGTCGTCACTCTCTCGACACTAAATGCGGTACCAGCGGTATCGCAAGCACACCGGATCCGGTCCGGTCCCGGCCCGAATCGCCGTGAAAAGATCGTGGGCATCATGAGCACCGCAACCGGGACGAGCCGGATTTTCTCCGGCGTACAGCCGACATCTGATTCGCTTCACCTTGGGAACGCCCTGGGCGCCGTCGCCCAGTGGGTGGGGTTGCAGGACGACCACGACGCCTTCTTCTGCGTGGTCGACCTGCACGCGATCACCATCCCGCAGGACCCCGAGGCGCTGCGCCGCCGCACGCTGATC
The DNA here is from genome assembly GCF_002086275.1 of Mycobacterium intermedium. GTDB lineage: Bacteria > Actinomycetota > Actinomycetes > Mycobacteriales > Mycobacteriaceae > Mycobacterium > Mycobacterium intermedium. The sequence continues at coordinate 8,118 of NZ_MVHT01000064.1, forward strand.
ACCGCTGCGCAATACCTGGCGCTTGGGATCGATCCGGCGCGGGCGACCATCTTTGTGCAGAGTCACGTGCCGGCGCACACCGAGTTGGCGTGGGTTCTTGGCTGCTTCACCGGCTTCGGTCAGGCGTCGCGGATGACGCAGTTCAAGGACAAGTCGAACCGGCAGGGGGCCGATTCCACCACCGTCGGCCTGTTCACCTACCCGGTGCTGCAGGCCGCCGACGTGCTGGCCTATGACACCAACCTGGTGCCGGTGGGGGAGGACCAGCGCCAACATCTGGAGCTGGCGCGCGACATCGCCCAACGGTTCAACAGCCGCTTCCCGGACACCTTCGTGGTGCCCGACGTGCTGATTCCCAAGGTCACCGCGAAGATCTACGACCTGCAGGACCCGACGTCCAAGATGAGCAAGTCGGCCAGCACCGACGCCGGGCTGATCAACCTGCTCGACGATCCGGCTCGGTCCGCGAAGAAGATTCGCTCTGCCGTCACCGACAGTGAGCGCGAGATCCGCTATGACGTCGAGGCCAAGCCCGGGGTGTCGAACCTGCTGAGCATTCAGTCGGCGGTCAGCGGGGTCGACATCGACACTCTCGTCGAGGGTTACGCGGGGCGCGGGTACGGAGACCTGAAGAAGGACACGGCCGAGGCCGTCGTCGAATACGTCCGCCCGATCAAGACCCGCGTCGACGAGTTGACCGCCGATCTCGCCGAATTGGAGTCCGTGCTCGCGGCCGGTGCGCAGCGCGCCACCGAGGTCGCCAGCAAGACCGTGCAGCGGGTCTACGATCGGTTAGGTTTCTTGCCGCGAACGTGACGGCACAAGGAATAGGTGGTCAATGACCGAAGCCGCGAAGCTCGGGTTCCTAGAGCGGTGGCGTTTCCAGTATCCGTGGTTTGACCACGTGCTGCGCGCCGCTACACGCTTCCGCGAGCAGAAGGGCACCTTCTTCGCGGCGGGCCTCACCTACTACACGATCTTTTCGTTATTCCCATTGCTGATGGTCGGTTTCGCGGTTGCCGGCTACAGCCTGTCGCGCCATCCCCAGCTGATCAAGACGATCGAGCACAACATTCGATCCGCGGTGTCGGGCTCGCTGGGGCAGCAACTGATCGACCTGATGAATTCGGCGATCGACGCGCGTACGTCGGTGGGCGTGATCGGGTTGGCCACCGCGGCCTGGGCGGGCCTGGGGTGGATGTATCACCTGCGCGAAGCGCTGAGCGAGATGTGGTTGCAGCCCGCGAATTCGGGCGGGTTCGTGCGCACCAAGCTGTCTGATCTGCTGGCCATGCTGGGCACGTTCCTGGTGATTACTTTCACCGTCGCATTGAGCGCGTTGGGTCAGACCAAGCCGATGCGGGCCGTCCTGAGATTGCTTCGCATACCGGAGTTCTCGATCTTCGACGAGATCTTCCGCGGTGTTTCGATATTGGTCTCGGTGCTAGTGGCGTGGCTGCTGTTCACGTGGATGATCGCCCGGCTACCGCGCGAGCCGGCCGGCTTCGTGACCTCGCTGCGCGCGGGATTCATGGCGGCCATCGGGTTTGAGTTGTTCAAGCAATTGGGCTCGATCTATCTGCAGGCGGTGGTGCGCAGCCCGGCGGGCGCCACGTTCGGGCCGGTGTTGGGGCTGATGGTCTTCACGTTCGTCACCTGGTCGCTGCTCATGTTCGCCACCGCCTGGGCCGCGACGGCCGAACCCGAGGACCCGCGCGACCGGCATGTCGACCCGCCCGCACCCGCGATCATCAGTCCGCGCATAGAGGTCAGCCAAGGCCCCAACGCGCGCCAGACGGTCACCGCCGCGACGTTGGGAGCCCTTGGGGCGCTGGCCTTTTCACGGCTGCTTCGCCCTCGCGATCGGGACGGCCGGGGCGGGCGGGGATCCTAGGGGTTGCTCTGCCAAGTGCCGTGCCGCATGACCGCCCGTATCTGCAGATCCTCTTCCAGCACAACCAGATCGGCGTCATAGCCCGGTCGGAGGCTGCCAACCCTGTTGAGCCGCAGCGCCCTGGCCGGCGTCGTCGAGGTGGTCCGGACCGCCGTCAGCAGCGCGGCGTCGCGGTCGGTGCCGGAGCCGACGACCGCCCCGGCGACAGCCCGGAAGAGTTGATCCATGGTGGCCGTGCTGCCGGCGATCGTCGACGTACCGCGGACCCGTGCCACCCCTGATTCGACATCAATGGGCACTGAACCGAGCCAGTACGCCCCGTCGCCGTAGCCCGCCGCAGCGATGGCATCGGTGACGACGGCGACCCGGTCGGGGCCGGCCCATTGGAGGACGGTGCGAACGATGTCGCGGTGGACGTGCACGCCGTCGGCGATCAATTCCACGGTCACGCGCGGGTCGGCTAACAACGCCAGCGCGGGCCCGGGTTCGCGATGATGCAACGGCGGCATCGCGTTGAACAGGTGAGTGCCGACCGTCGCGCCCAGGGTAATCGCATGGCGGGTCTGCTCGTAGCTGGCATTCGTATGTCCCACCGCGACAACGACATCAGCCTCGACGAACCGCCGGATCGCCCCGTCGCTGCCCGGCAGTTCAGGAGCCAGCGTCACCATGCGGACGGCGCCGTCGGCGGCGGTTAGTACGGCATCGACCTCGGTGAGATCCGGCGGCCGCATTTTGTTGTGGTCGTGGGCGCCGCAGCGCGCCGGACTCAACCACGGTCCTTCCAGATGGATGCCGCCGATCAAGCCGCCCCGGGTTGCCTCGGCAAGGGCGCCCACCGCGGAGAGCAGTTCTTCGGGCCCCGCGGTGACCAGGCTGGCGAGCATCGATGTGGTGCCGTGGCCCAGATGGAACTCGGCCGCTCGCGCGACCTCCCCCTCGGTGAAGGACGCGCCGCCACCGCCGTGTACGTGCATGTCGACAAAACCCGGTACCACAACGCAATTCGGAAAGTCAGCGTCGGGAGCCCCGGGCGGGTCGCCGCCACCGCAGTCCAGGATCTGCGACGCCGCGGTGTGCACCCACCCGGGCCGGCAGATCTGCCCGTCGATGACCGCGGTTCCCGCACGGATCAACGTCATGGGGCGTCAGAGGTGTCCGGCGAATCTACAGGGGTGGGCCACTTTCCGCCGTTTTCCCAGTAACGCCGGATCTCTTCGAGTTGTCGGCCTTTGGTCTCGGGAGCGAACCGGTACACGACGCCGAGGGCGACCACGGCCAACAGGCCGAACACGGTGTAAACGCCTGCACCGCCGAGTATTTGGAGCATCGGCAAGAAGAACGCGGCGATCAGCGCATTGCCGGTCAGGTTCGCGGTGAGCATCACGCTCGACCCAATCGAGCGCAGCCGAGACGGGAAGCTCTCCCCGGCGTAAACCCAGACCAGAGAGCCGAACCCGAAGTTGAACCCGATGATGAACAGCAGCACGCCACCAAAGCCCAAGACCAGCGCGAGACCGCCGGCATGGGCGGCATCGTTGGCGAAGACGGCGACCAGCACGATGTCGGCGACGGTCATCAATGCGATGCCGGACATCAGGATCGGCCGTCGGCCCATGCGGTCTATCAGGAACAGCGAAACACTCATCGCCGCAGCCAAACCGGCCACCTGGACCATGGCCGGCAGTGCCAGCAGCGCGAAGTTTCCGTGGAATCCCATGGCGGTGAACAGGCCCGGGCTGAAATAGATGATCGCGTTGATTCCGGTGATCTGCTGCAGGAATCCCAGGGCGACAACGAACAACGTCGCCCGCAGATACGGTTGTCGCACTAGTTCGGAAATGCCGCCGCCGGAACTGTCGTGGGTTTCCTCGCCAATGGCACGCGCGATTTCGGCAAGTTCCGCGTCGACGTTGTCTTCCGGCTCGACTCGCAGCAACGAGCGGCGCGCGTCGTCGGTCCGTCCCTTGAGCAGGTACCAGCGTGCACTTTCGGGCATGCGCAACATCAGTGGCAGCAACAGCACTGCGGGGACGGCGGCGAATCCCAGCATCAGGCGCCAACTCTGCGACCCGGCCAGGAAGTATGCGGTGACGTAGCCCAGGATGACGCCGCTCAGGATGGCCACCTGGTAAGCGGTCAGCATCGACCCGCGTATGGCGGCCGGTGCCGACTCGGCCACGTACACCGGAGCCACCACCACTGACACGCCGATGGCGACACCAATGAGCATGCGTGCCGTCAACAAGATCGGCACCGACACCGCGAACGCCCCCAACAGTGCGAACGCGGTGTAACCGAGCAGGATCAGCAGCATCGACTTCTTGCGCCCGATCGCGTTGGCCAGCACACCGGCGCCGAGCGCCCCGGCGATCTGGCCGATCACCACCATCGTTGTCAGCAGCCCTTTTTGGCTGTCCGAGGCGATCGCGAGGTCCTTGCCGACGAACAGCAGCACACCCGCGATAGTGGACAGGTCGTAGCCGTAGACGACGCCGACGCTGGCGGCGGTCAGCCCGGCGAAGAGTCCCTTGCGCACCCTGCGGACCCGGTCAGCAGCTGACCCGGGCCTTCAGAATTTCTATGACCTTCTCCGGATCTTCCGGCGTGATGCACGGCCGCACTTTGCGTCCCACGTTGAGGATTAGCAGCTTGTTCTTGTCGCCCCGGTGCACGTCCAAGGGGAACCAGTAGCGCGGATCCGCCGCGCCCCACCAACGGGCCTTGCCCGACATCCAACCCATCGACTCGGCCTTGATGCCCTGAATGTCGCTGTAGGCGACCCGCTTCGCGTTGCCGAAGGGGAAGTAGTAGTGCCGAATGGTGATTCCTTCGTCATCCAGCGTCAGGCCGGCGTCCTCGTAAAGGGCAGTCATGCCCGATACCGTGACACAGCCGCGTGGGCTGGTCAATGAACCGCCGAAGCCTGGCTCAGTGCTGGGCTCGGCGGTTCATCGAGCGCGCTACCAGGATCAATGCGAACACGACCACGGCGCCGATCACGGCGACGCCGACCCGCACCGGCATAGCATCCGCGGGCGACATCAGCCCGGCGGCCTGGGGGTCGGTGCCCTGTCGGTCGGCGGGATTGGGCTTGCCGGGCAGCAGTGACGGGTCGGGCTCGACCAGCGAACCGATCTGGGTGCCTGGCGGGGTGCTGAATCCGTAATCCAGCAGGTGCGCCGCCTGCTCCCACGGCGGGATCGGCAGCCGGGTGCCGTGCAGCAGCACCGCCACCAGCCGTCGGCCGTTGCGGTTGGCCGCGCCCACGAAGGTCTGGCCGGCGTCGTCGGTGTAACCGGTCTTGCCGCCCATGGCTCCCGGGTAGTTGTAGAGCAGCTTGTTGTCGTTTTCCAGCTCATAGCCGGGGTGGTCGCCGTGCCCGGGGAAGTCGAAGGTGCGGGTGGCAACGATGTCGGCGAAGACCGGGTTCTGCCAGGCGTACCTATAGAACAGGGCCATGTCGTAGGCCGACGTGCTCATGCCCGGTCCATCCAATCCCGATGGCGTGGCAACCCGGGTGTCGCGGCCGCCGAGCTTGGCGGCCAGCACGTTGAGCTTCTCCAGGGCGGCCTCCATGCCGCCGAGTTGCCGGGCCAAGGCGTGTGCGGCGTCGTTGCCCGAATGCATCATCAGGCCGTGCAGCAGCTGGTTGATGGTGTACGTGCCGCCCGGCCCGACGCCGACCTGGGTGCCCTCGGCCGCCTCGTCGTCCTCGGTTCCCTCCACCGTCTTGTTGAGGTTGAACGTGTTGATGGTGGCCATCGCGACCAGCACCTTGATGATGCTGGCGGGACGGTGCCGGCCATGCGGGTCCCGCGCGGCGATCACGGCACCGCTGTCGAGATCCGCCACCAGCCACGCCTCGGCGGAGATGTCATTGGGCACCGGCGGCGTGTTGGGCGCGGTGATGATGCCGCAACCGCCCAGTGCGCTGCCGCCGACCGGGGCCGCCGGCACCGCCAACGGCAGCGGCGGATCACCGGCTTGGGGAACTTCTGACGAGTCCACCGCGGGTGGGGTGGTGACTCGGTAGGGGCAGTTGGTGGTTGAGCCGTTGGCGACGGGGGTTGGGTCGGCCAGGGCGGTCGGCATACCCAGCGTGACCGGCCCGGCCAGCAGGAATGCCGCTGCCGCCAGGCCCGCGCCGCGGGACAGAGACCGTGAGCAAAGCATCGCTGAGCAGACTAGGCGATCCAGGTGGCAAACGCAGGTTGGCACGCTGTGACTGTTGTGACGGATGTTATTTGACAGTGTTGGATATGTGTATGACACTGTCAATCAATGGAATCACTGCTGACGCTCTCCGAGTTCGCCGCCGCGGCCGCCGACGCGGTCCAGGCGTCCGGCGCCGTGCCCGAAAATCGTCAGGCCAAGCCGATCCCGGCCGAGCGGATGATCCGGTACTACACCGCGCGGGGCCTGCTGCCGCGGCCGGGAAATCGGGGGCGTGCGCTCACCTACGGCCGGAAACACCTGGTAAGCCTCGTTGCGATCAAGCGCTTGCAGGGTCAGGGGCTCTCTCTCGACGAGATCGGGCAGCGCCTGGCGGATCTGTCGCCGTCGGAACTGGAGGCTTTGGCCGCCATCCCGCCGAACGCGATTCCCGCCGACCTGGGCGACCCCGAGCCGCTCCCCGAGCCGTCGCGCGCTGCGGGGCGGTTCTGGGAGGCCGCTCCGGGTTTGGTGGCCGAACAGCCCGCTGAGCCCGCCGAACCGGCTGGGCCCGAGCCCGCCGTCACCAGCCTGCAGGCCGTCCGGCTTTCCGACACTGTCACCTTGCTCATCGACGGGCCGCTGCCCGAACTCGCTGCGCTGCGCCGCGCGGCTGCGCCGCTCTTAGACCTCCTGGACAATCGACGAAAGGACTCTCGATGAACGCTCAGTTGCTCCCCCTCATCGCCGCAGATGAAATCCCCAGCGCGGGGCCGACGTGCGGTGAGTTGAGCTCGGCCGAGGGCGTTCGGCTGCCACTCAAGGCAATCGACGTCGACACCGTCATCGTCGGTATGACCGCCACCTCGACGGTCCGACAGCGTTTCGTCAACAACCTCGACACCGCCATCGAGGCCACCTACGTGTTCCCGTTGCCCGCGCGCGCCGGGGTGACCGACTTCGTGGCCGACCTGGCCGGGCGGCGCGTGGTCGGGGTGCTCAAGGAGCGCGGCGAGGCGCGAGCCGACTACGAGCAGGCGCTGGTCTCGGGTCAGCGCGCGGCGATCGTCGAGGAGGACCGCTCCGACGTGTTCTCGGTGCGGGTGGGCAACCTCGGCCCCGGGGAAGAGGCCACCATCGAGATGCGGCTGACCGGCCCGCTGGCGTTCGAAGACGGTGAGGCGGCGTTCCGGTTCCCGCTCGTGGTCGCGCCGCGCTACACGACGGGCACGCCCCTGCCCGGGGATCGGACCGGCGCCGGCGAGGCGCTCGACACCGACGCCGTTCCGGATGCGTCACGGGTGACCCCGCCCCGGCTTGGTGATCGTGACGAGCGGCCGGACCTGCAGATCTCGCTGACGGTGGACGGCGGCGGCTTCGCGGTCTCGGATTTGCGGTCGTCCCTGCCGACCGCGGTGCTCGAGTCGGATGGGGTGACCCGGCTGGAGTTGCAGCCGGGTTTGCGGGCCGACCAGGATTTCATCCTGCGGTTCCGCGTCGACCGGACGGAGTTGTCGTCATCGGCGCTGTTGGTTCCCGACGCAGAAGGTGCCGAAGGCACCTGGTCGGTGACGTTGTTGCCGCCCGCCGAAACGTCCAGCGCCCCACGCGATGTCGTTGTCGTACTGGACCGTTCCGGGTCGATGCACGGCTGGAAGATGATCGCGGCGCGACGGGCTGCCGGGCGCATCGTCGACATGCTCGACACCGCCGACAGGTTCTGTGTGATCGCCTTCGATGACCGGGTGGACACTCCCGCCGCGCTGCCCAACCGGCTCGTCGAGGCCACCGACCGCAACCGGTTTGCCGCGGCATCGTGGTTGGGTTCGCTGCAGAGCCGCGGCGGCACGGAAATGGCCGAACCGTTGCGGATGGCCTTCCGGCTGCTGGCCAATTCAGATGAAAACCGCCGCGCCAGTGTGGTTTTGGTGACCGACGGCCAGATCAGCGGTGAGGACCATCTGCTCCGGTCGCTGGCCACGATCGCCGGGCGGACCCGCACCTACTGCGTCGGGATCGACCGCGCCGTGAACGCCGGCTTCCTCGACCGGCTGGCCGGCATGAACAGTGGCCGAGTCGAGTTGGTCGAATCCGAAGACCGCCTCGACGAGGCGATGGGCAGGTTGGCCCGAACCATCGGCCGCCCGGCGCTGACCGACGTGCGGGTGAGCGGCGCCGGGGTCGAGCTCATCGACGGCACCGTCACCCCCGGTCGCGCCCCCGACGCGTTCGCCGGGGTGCCGTGTGTGATTTCCGGGCGCTACCGAGGGTCTGCCGCCGGTGCATCTCTTCGTGTGTCGGCCGACGCCTCGACCGGGCCGTTCGCGGTCACGGTACCGGCCAAGCCCGCACCTGAAGCCGTTGCCGTGCAAACGATCTGGGCACGCTCTCTGGTCCGGGACATGGAGGATGACTACGCGTCGGGCCGTGGCGACACGGAGTTGGCCGCACAATTGGTGGCGCACTCGATCCGATTTGGGGTGCTGTCGCGGTTCACCGCGTTCGTCGCGGTCGACCCCGAGCGCACCGACGCCGGTCCGCTCACCGAGGTGATGCAGCCCGTCGAGCAGCCCGCTGGTTGGGCGATGCTGGCCGCGGCAGCGCCGACCACGGGAGCCTTCCCCATGGCCGCGCCAATGGGCCCGCCGCCGGCTGCGGCCGGGGCGCCTTTCGTTGGCGCCGCTGCCCGCCGCAGGACCGGCCCGGAGTTTGACCGTTTGGCTCCGGCGCCGCTCGGAAAACGCGTGGCGCCCAAGCAGACTCAGCTGACTCTGAAGGATGTGCTCAAAGCGGTGGAGAGGGCGATCGGTCACGACGAGACGGGACTGCCCGGCAACTTGCGACAACTCGAGGTCGAGCACGCAGCCACTTCCGATGCGGCGTTGAAGGCAGCGCTGGAGAGCCTTTGCGACGCACTGCGGGCGTATGTGTCGAGCCCGAGTGACGCGGGTGCGACGCAAGTGTGGGAGGCCGTCGCGGAGGTGAAGAAAGCCCTGAAAGACGTTCGAGGGGGCCGAAAGCTGCGCTTCTGGGAGTAGTCAGGTCAGGCCTGCGCGAGCACACCGCGCAGGATCGATTCGATGGTGTCGAATTCGGCCTGAGTGCTGATCAGGGGCGGGGCGAGTTGAATGACGGCGTCGCCGCGGTCGTCGGTGCGGCAGTACAAGCCGGCTTCGAAGAGCGACTTGGACACGTGGCGCAGTAGCGAAGCGCGCTCGTCGTCGGTGAACTTCTCCTTGCTGGCTTGGTCCTTGACCAGCTCGATGCCGAAGAAGAAGCCTTCGCCACGCACGTCACCCACGATGGGCAGGTCGTAAAGCTTTTCCAGCGTGGCGCGCAGTGCGGGGGAGTTTTGCTTGACGTGCTCGTTGAGTCCCTCGCGTTCGAAGATGTCGAGGTTGGCCAGCGCGACGGCGGCCGAGACCGGGTGGCCGCCGAAGGTGTAGCCGTGCCGGAATGTCGTCTTGCCGTCGTTGAATGGCTCAAAGACCTTGTCGCTGGCGATCATTGCGCCCAAAGGGGAGTAGCCCGACGTCAGACCCTTGGCGCAGGTGATCATGTCGGGCACGTAGCCAAAGTCGTCACAGGCGAACATCGATCCGATCCGGCCGAAGGCGCAGATCACCTCGTCGGAGACGAGCAGTACGTCGTACTCGTCGCAGATTTCGCGCACCCGCTCGAAATATCCCGGGGGCGGCGGGTACGAGCCGCCCGCGTTTTGGACGGGTTCGAGGAAGACGGCGGCGACGGTGTCGGGTCCTTCGAACTCGATCGCCTCGGCGATGCGGTTCGCGGCCCACTGGCCGAACGCTTTGATGTCGGTGTGGAAAGGCTCCGGAGCTCGGTAGAAGTTGGTGTTGGGCACCCGGAAACCGCCCGGCGCCAGTGGCTCGAACGCTTCCTTGTACTTCGGTAGACCGGTGATGGACAGGGCGCCCTGGGTGGTTCCGTGGTAGGCGATGGCGCGCGAAATCACCTTGTACTTATTGGGTTTGCCGACGAGCTTGAAGTATTGCTTGGCCACTTTCCATGCGGTTTCGACAGCCTCGGTGCCGCCGTTGGTGAAGAACACGCGATTGAGATCGCCCGGCGCGTAGTGCGCCAAGCGCTCGGCGAGTTCGATTGCCGGCGGCGTCGCGTGGCCCCACAGCGGGAAGAACGCCAACTTCTCGGCCTGCCGGGCGGCGGCTTCGGCGAGTTCGGTGCGGCCGTGGCCGACCTGGACGACGAACAGGCCGGACAGTGCGTCGAGGTAGCTCTTGCCGCGGTCGTCGTAGATGGTGACGCCTTCGCCGCGGGTGATGACGGGAGGCGTGATGCCGTTGCCGTGCTGGGCGAAGTGGAGCCAAAGGTTGTTAGTCATTGTGATCGCGATGCTATCCGCTCGGTTGGATGCGCAGGTCGAGCGCTGTGGCGCCGTCCCCGTGCTCGCGTCGCCGTGCCCGGCACTCGCTGTCGCCGCGCTAGGCTCGCGACTATGACGGTGGTAGCCGAATTCGAGGAGCTGCGACCTCATCTGATGTCGGTCGCATACCGGCTGACCGGCACCGTGGCCGACGCGGAGGACATCGTCCAGGAGGCTTGGCTGCGCTGGGACGGCCAGGACAGTCCGATCGACAATCTGCAGGCATGGCTCACCACCGTCGTCAGCCGACTCGGCCTGGATAAGTTGCGCTCAGCCGCGCACCGACGGGAGACCTATACCGGTAACTGGTTACCCGAACCCGTCGTCACCGGTTTCGACACTGGCGATCCGCTTTCCGCTGTGGTGGCCAACGAGGATGCCCGGTTCGCGGCGATGGTGGTGCTGGAGCGACTAACCCCCGATCAGCGAGTGGCGTTCGTGCTGCACGACGGGTTCGCGGTGCCGTTCTCCGAGATCGCCGAGGTGTTGGACATCAGCGAAGCGTCCGCGCGACAGCTGGCGTCGCGCGCCCGCAAGGCTGTCGCATCCGCGCCCCCGCCCGAACCGGACCCCTCCCACAACGAGGTGGTGGGCAAGTTGATGGCGGCCATGGCCGCCGGGGACATCGACACCGTGGTATCGCTGCTGCACCCGGACGTGACGTTCACCGGCGACTCGGACGGCAAGGTGGCGACCGCCGTCCAGGTCATCCGCGGCGTCGACAAGGTGGTCCGCTTCATGCTCGGCCTGGCCAACCGCTACGGCGACGCTTTCTACACCGCTAATCAGCTGGCTTTGGTCAACGGCGAACTGGGCTGCTACACGCCAGGATTGGCCGCGTCGGAAGGCAAGCGGGAGATGGCGCCACGAATCACCGCGATGACGGTGCGCGACGGAAAGGTGGTCGCGCTGTGGGACATTGCCAATCCCGACAAGTTCACGGGCTCACCGCTCAGGGCGGCGGGGGAGTAGTAGCGCGCTCGCCAAGGGGTCGCGCCGCGAGCGTGCTCATTTGTACGCGACACACCGGTGAAACGCGTACATTTGCGCGCGCTCGGAGTGACTAGCTTTCGGCGGAAACCTCGGTGGCCCAGGGAACCCGGCAGGCGTCGCCGGAATTGAAGCCCTGCTCGGTGATGCCCAGCGCCGCGTACATCCGGGCGCGCATGTTCTCTACGCCGATCTGGTAGCTCAGCTCGAGCACGCCGGCGTCGCCGAAGCGGGCCCGCAGATCGGCGACCTGCTCGTCGGTCACCGAATGCGGGTCGGTGGTCATGGCGTCGGCGTAGGCGATGGCGGCGCGCTCGTCGTCACTGAAGCGCGGTGACGTGGCGTAGTTGTCGATGTCCTTGAGCCGTTCCATGTCGAGGCCTTCCAGACGCTGCAGCATGGACCCGAAGTCCACGCACCAGGAGCAGCCGATGGTGCGGGCGGTCCAGAACACCGCCAGTTCACGCACGCTGACGGGAAGTGTCTGCGACGCTCGCTGCAGCAAGGTCTCGTGCACCGCATTCGCCATTAACAAGCGGGGATGATGCGCGACGACGGAGAATGGCTCTGGGACCTCGCCGAAGCGTCGTTTGGCGACGCGGTACATGAGCCGGGTCAGGAACCCGGCGCGGTCGGGGGACAGGGGTTGGATGCGTGTTTTCTGTGTCATGCCCATCTGACGAGACAGCCCGCCGATCTGTGACATGCGGTCCAAGAATTTTCCAAGAATCCATCAAGAATCCGACAAGTAGCACGTCAGAGGCTCTGAGAGTGACCTACCAAACGTCTTCCTACTGGACTTTCACCGAGCTTCCGCGGCCGCAGGACATCGAGGACTTGGCACACGCTGAGGTGCTGGTCGCCGATTCACGGTTGGACCAGAGCTTGATCCGCGCCGCCGTCGACGAGGTTTTCGAAGCCAACCCCACCCTGGGGTCGGTGTTCGAACCGTGGTGTGACCGCTGGATGGCGCGTCCGGGGGGTTCGTGGGCCTGGGCGGTGGAGCCGCCGGGCGCGACGGTCGCCGAGGTCATCGCACGTCAGCGCTCAGCCTTCGACATGCGCCTCGGCAGATTGTTCGGGGTGTCGCTGTTGCCCGGAACTCCCGACCGGCTGGTGCTCACCGCCAGTCACCTGTGCGTGGACGACGAGTCGTGGCAGGCCGTGGTCGAGGAGGTCGTGACGGCCTATGACGCGGGCCAGCTGGAACCCGAAGCCGACCGGACTTAGAAGTCGCGCCGAATGCTCATTGGTGTGACGTCGGGTATGTCGGCCCCAGCCTGCCGGGCGATCGGCGTCAGCGCCTGAAACAACGTTTCGAGTTCGGCGTCGTCGAGACCGTCGAACACATGCAGCGCGAGCGTGTCGGTGACCGTCTCGATCTGGTCCTTGAATTGGCGTCCCGCCGACGTCAGCGAGCCATCGTCAGCCAGGAGGCCACGCGCGGCCAGGCTCTGCTCGCACGCACTCCATTCGGCGTCGTCGTAGTGACGGGACCGCATCAAGTATTCCTTCGGCACCCCCGCGGCTGCGCTGTGCAGCACGTTGGATTCCCGCCCGGAGACGCCCGCGGCGGTCAGCACCGCCACGTGGCCGTCACCGCGGTGCTCGCGCAGCAGCGTGGTCGCGTGCCACAGCGCTGCCACCGGGTCGTCCGGCCACGGCAGGGCGCGGTTCGCCGCGAACAGCGCCCGACCGTCGACCGCCGCACCCTCTACCGCACGGGCGGCCAATTGTGCTGCGGTGCGGACGTTTTCGTCATCAGTGACACCCAAGCGCCGCAGTGCCGCGACCGCAGAATGTTCGCGGGCCCGCAAGGCTTGCTGTGGGCCGGCGATCTCCCACGCCGCCGGAATCGCCTTGGCCACCCGCGCCGGGGCGAAGTTGTAGAAGACGGCCGTCACGACCTCGGGCGGGACCTGGCCCAAGGGTGCGGACCGTGCTGCGAAGTAGCCCATGAAGAAGCCGCGATAGCCGAGGTCGTCGAAAGCCTCACGCGCTTCGGGCGCAAAGTACGTGACGGCATGGATGGGCTCGAAGCGGTCATAGAACTGCCGAGCCAGTTCAGGTGTCCGTTGCACTTCTGCAGCTAAGCACTTTTCACTCATCGCCCTGATGGTGGGGGTGGACACGGTCTGCTGCCCGGCGGGGGACACCGAGGCGGGGGTGTTCCCGCTGGCGGGTGGTGCTGCGGCCGGCCCAGCTGTGGCAGGCGGACGCAAAATCCCCATTTCCTTGCAGGGAACAGCGGATTTTGCGGCTGCCGGCGGGATTGAGCCGCGCTGCCGACTAACGGGAGAACATCAGGGCGCGCTTGACCTCTTGGATCGCCTTGGTGACCTCGATGCCGCGCGGGCAGGCCTCGGTGCAGTTGAACGTGGTCCGGCAGCGCCACACGCCGTCGACTTCGTTGAGGATGTCGAGCCGCTCGCCGGCAGCCTCGTCGCGGCTGTCGAAGATGAACCGGTGCGCGTTGACGATCGCCGCCGGGCCGAAGTAGCTGCCCTCGTTCCAGAACACCGGGCAGCTGGTGGTGCAGCATGCGCACAGGATGCACTTCGTGGTGTCGTCGTAGCGGGCGCGGTCGGTAGGACTCTGGATCCGTTCCCGGGTGGGCGGGTTGCCGCTGGTAATTAGATACGGCTTGATGGCGCGGTAGGCGTCGAAGAACGGCTCCATGTCGACCACCAGGTCCTTCTCGACCGGCAGCCCGCGAATCGGCTCGACCGTGACGGTCAACTGCTTGCCGGGCTTCTTGGGCAGCAGGTCCCGCATCAGCACCTTGCAGGCCAGTCGGTTGACGCCGTTGATGCGCATGGCGTCCGAGCCGCACACGCCGTGTGCGCAGGAGCGGCGGAAGGTCAACGTCCCGTCCAGGTAACCCTTGATGTAGAGCAGCAGGTTGAGTAGCCGGTCGGTGGGCAGGCACGGCACCCGGAAGCTCTGCCAGCCGCCGGTGGCGGCGAACCGCTCGGGGTCGTCGGGGTTGTACCGGGCGATCTTGAGCGTCACCATCACCGCGCCGTCCGGAACCGGAGGCAGCGGCGGCTGCAGTGTCTGGACCTCGACAGTGTCGCCAGCGGACTCAGCGCTCATCAGTACTTCCGTTCCTTCGGCTCGTAGCGGGTCTGCACGACGGGTTTGAAGTCCAGCCTGATGTCGCTGAGCAGGTCGGTGCCCTCCTTGTACGCCATGGTGTGCCGCATGTAGTTGACGTCGTCGCGGTTGGGATAGTCCTCGCGGGCATGCCCGCCGCGGGATTCCTTGCGGTTCAAGGCGCCGACCACCGTGACCTCGGCCAGCTCCAGCAGGAAGCCCAGCTCGATGGCCTCCAGCAGGTCGCTGTTGAAGCGTTTTCCCTTGTCTTGCACTGTGATTCGCGAATAACGCTCTTTCAACGCGTGAATGTCGTTGAGCGCCTGCTTCAAGGTCTCCTCGGTGCGGAACACGGCGGCGTTGTTGTCCATCGACTGCTGCAGCGCGCTCCGGATATCGGCCACGCGCTCGTTGCCGTGCTCGGACAAGATGTCGCCGACCCAGCCGACCACCATTTTCTCCGGATTCGGAGGCATGTCGGTGAAGTCGTTGTTCTGGGCGTAAGCGGACGCCGCGAGGCCGGCCCGCCGGCCGAACACATTGATGTCGAGCAGCGAGTTGGTGCCCAGTCGGTTCGCGCCGTGCACGGACACGCAGGCACATTCACCGGCCGCGTACAGGCCGGGGACGGTGTTGGTGTTGTCGCGCAGCACCTGACCGCCGACGGTGGTGGGGATGCCGCCCATCAAGTAGTGGCACGTCGGGTACACCGGGACCAACTCGGTGACCGGGTCCACCCCGAGGTAGGTGCGGGCGAATTCGGTGATGTCGGGCAGCTTGGACTCCAGCACGTCCTCGCCGAGGTGCCGGACGTCGATGTGGACGTAATCCTTGTGCGGACCGCAACCGCGTCCCTCCAGGACCTCCAACACCATTGAGCGGGCGACGATGTCGCGGGGTGCCAGGTCGACGATCGTCGGGGCGTAGCGTTCCATGAACCGCTCGCCGTCGGCATTGAGCAGCCGGCCGCCCTCGCCGCGGACCGCCTCGGAGATCAAGATGCCCAGGCCGGCCAGACCGGTCGGATGGAACTGGTGAAACTCCATGTCCTCCAAGGGAAGTCCCTTGCGGAACACGATGCCGATGCCGTCGCCGGTGAGCGTGTGCGCGTTGGACGTGGTCTTGTACATCCGCCCCGAGCCGCCCGTCGCCAACACCACGGCCTTGGCATGGAACACATGGATATCCCCGGTGGCCAGTTCGTAAGCGACCACCCCGGTGGCCACCGGGCCGGTCGGGGTCTGGGTGAGTACCAGGTCGAGCGCGTAGAACTCGTTGAAGAACTGCACATCGTGTTTGACGCAGTTCTGATACAGCGTCTGCAGGATCATGTGGCCGGTCCGGTCGGCCGCATAGCAGGCGCGGCGCACCGGGGCCTTGCCGTGCTCGCGGGTGTGCCCGCCGAACCGGCGCTGGTCGATGCGGCCCTCGGGGGTGCGGTTGAACGGCATCCCCATCTTTTCCAGGTCGAGCACCGCGTCGATGGCTTCCTTGCACATGATCTCGACGGCGTCCTGGTCAGCCAGATAGTCGCCACCCTTGACGGTGTCGAACGTGTGCCACTCCCAGTTGTCGTCTTCGACGTTGGCCAGCGCGGCGCACATGCCGCCTTGCGCGGCCCCGGTGTGGCTTCGGGTGGGATAGAGCTTGGTCAGCACCGCCGTGCGAACACGCGGGCCCGCCTCCACGGCGGCACGCATTCCGGCGCCCCCGGCGCCGACGATCACAACGTCGTATCGGTGTTGCTGAATCACCGCCGCCACCGACAATGCGCGTTGCGATGAGAAACAGGTGGCGCAAACATGACAGCCTTTCAGGAAATGTTCGGGTTGAACGTCATCAGTACGTAGGTGCCGAGCACCAAGGTGAACCCCATCGACAACAGCAGCAG
Source organism: Mycobacterium intermedium (assembly GCF_002086275.1). GTDB lineage: Bacteria > Actinomycetota > Actinomycetes > Mycobacteriales > Mycobacteriaceae > Mycobacterium > Mycobacterium intermedium. The sequence goes on from NZ_MVHT01000064.1 coordinate 24,549, forward strand.
GCTGTTCAGCCAGAAACGTGTGCTGTTCTTGCGGCTGTAGTCGTCGATGATGGTGCGCAGACCGTTGCCACCGTGGAATTGCGCCAACCACAGCAGCGCCAGATCCCAGAATTGCCAGAACGGCGACGCCCAGCGCGACGCGACGTAGTTGAAGTCAATGCGATAGACACCGTTTTCCCACATCAACATCACGAACAAGTGCCCCAGCGCAAGGAACACCAGCGCGACGCCGGAAAACCGCATGAACAGCCAGGCGAATTTCTCGAAGTTGGGTATGCCGCCGCGGCGCCGCGGCGAGCGCGGGTTGTCCAGGCTTGCCGGACGGTCGTGGAAGCGTTGCCGAACCGGCGCGATCTGGCTCCGCGTGTTTCGGGAGCCGAGCTGGTCTGTTGTGCTCATCGGAAGTGCTCCCACATGTGGATGCCCTGCACGACCCCGGCCATGACCAGCAGCAGCAGGAATACGACGGCGACGATCCATAGCATCAGCCGCTGGTACCGCGGTCCCTCCGACCAGAAGTCGATGAGGATGATGCGAATTCCGTTCAGTCCGTGAAACAGAACGGCGGCCACGAGGCCGTATTCCATGAGCCCGACGACGGGGGTTTTGTAGGTCGCGAGAACCTCGTTGTAGATCTGCGGGCTGACGCGCAGCATCGCGGCGTCAAGTACGTGGACGAACAGGAAAAAGAAAATCGTCGCTCCGCTGATGCGATGCAGCACCCACGACCACATTCCGGGATCTCCCCGATACAAAGTCCGGGGTGGTCGCCGCTTGCGCGATGATCCCGGCGCTTTGAGGGCCGGATCCGCGGTTGCCGTCATGTCTTTACCGCCTTATACACACCGTCATCAAACGCTTTGGCCGGGCAACGCGAGCTTAACGTTTGTAACGTTGATGCGGTACCAGACAATCCCCTTCCGATTGTGTGTCGTGGCACAGGTTAGGGTGGGCTATCTTGGGTCGACTCATTGGAGGGCGGGGTTCGTGCAATGAGTGATGTTGACTGGAAAGTGTTGCGCGACAAAGCGATACAAGTCGCATCCGCCGCCTACGCGCCGTATTCGGGGTTCCCTGTCGGTGCGGCCGCCCTGGTTGACGACGGGCGTGTCGTCGTTGGTTGCAATGTGGAAAACGTCTCATATGGTCTTGGTCTCTGTGCGGAATGTTCGGTGGTGTGTGCCCTGTATTCCAGTGGCGGCGGACGGCTGGTGGCGCTGGCCTGTGTGGACGGTGCCGGGGACCCGCTGATGCCGTGCGGACGGTGTCGTCAGGTCTTGCTCGAGCACGGCGGGCCGGAGTTGTTGATCGACCATCCGGCTGGGCCGCGCCGGTTGGGCGACCTGCTGCCCGACGCCTTCGGTCCCGAGGATCTCGCCAGGAATTCCGTTGAGTGACTTAGAGTTCGATGCGCCGACGATCATCCGGACCAAGCGGGACGGCGGTCGGTTGTCCGATGCCGCCATCGACTGGATCGTTCAGGGTTACACCGACGGCCGGGTCGCTCCCGAACAGATGTCGGCTTTGCTGATGGCGATTGTGTTGCGCGGCATGGATCGTGGCGAGATCGCGCGGTGGACCGAGGCGATGCTGAACTCGGGCGAGATGCTCGACTTCCGCGATCTGAGGTCCAGCGGCGAGCCTGGAAAGCCGCTGCCGACGGTGGGCAAGCACTCCACCGGCGGGGTGGGGGACAAGACCACGCTGGTATTGGTGCCCGTCATCGCCGCCTGTGGCGCCGCGGTACCGAAGTCGTCGGGCCGCGGGCTCGGTCATACCGGCGGCACCCTGGACAAGCTCGAATCGATCGCGGGCTTCACCGCGGAGCTGTCCGATCAGCGGGTGCGTGAACAGCTGTGCGACATCGGTGCGGCGATCTTTGCCGCCGGCCGCCTGGCGCCGGCCGACAAGAAGTTGTATGCGTTGCGTGACATCACCGGCACCACCGAGTCGCTGCCGTTGGTCGCCAGTTCGGTGATGAGCAAGAAGCTCGCCGAAGGGGCCGGCGCGCTGGTGCTCGACGTGAAGGTCGGGTCGGGGGCTTTGGTGAAGACCGAGGCGGAGAGTCGCGAGCTGGCCCAGACCATGGTTGAAGTGGGCGTCGCGCATGGGGTGCCGACCCGCGCGCTGCTGACGGATATGAGTTGCCCGCTGGGCGCGACCGTCGGCAACGCGCTCGAGGTGCAGGAGTCGCTGGACGTGCTGGCCGGCGGCGGTCCGCCGGACGTCGTGGAGCTCACGCTGCGGCTGGCGGCCGAGATGCTCGAGCTCGCCGGCATCGACGACCGCGATCCGGCGCAGACGCTGCGCGACGGCACGGCGATGGACCGCTTTCGCCGGCTGGTGGCCGCACAGGGTGGGGATTTGTCGCAACCGTTGCCTATTGGTCGGTATTCGGACACCGTGGTCGCCGGCCGAAGCGGCACAATGGGCAACATAGACGCGTTGCAAGTAGGGCTGGCGGCATGGCGGCTCGGCGCAGGCAGATCTGCGCCGGGTGCGCGGGTGCAGCACGGGGCCGGGGTCCGGATCCACCGCCACCCGGGCGATCCTGTGGTGGCCGGTGAAGTGTTGTTCACGCTGTACACCGACACCCCGGAACGTCTCGGCGCCGCGATTGGCGAGCTGGACGGCGCCTGGACCGTGGGCGACCCATCGGAGCCGCGGCCGCTGATCATCGATCGGATCACCCCATGACCACCCCGCTGAACTTCGAAACCATCAAACAAGCGCCCAAGGCCCTGCTACACGACCACCTCGACGGCGGGTTGCGCCCGGAGACCGTCCTGGACATAGCCGGCCAGATCGGTTACGACGAGTTGCCGGCCACCGAGGCCGACGCGTTGGCGAACTGGTTTCGCACCCAGTCGCACAGCGGCTCGTTGGAGCGCTATCTGGAACCGTTCTCCCACACCGTCGCGGTGATGCAGACCCCCGACGCGCTGTATCGGGTCGCCTACGAATGCGTGGAGGACCTGGCCGCCGACGCGGTGGTGTACGCCGAGGTTCGGTTCGCGCCCGAGTTGCACATCGAACGCGGGCTGTCGTTCGACGAGGTTGTCGACGCGGTGTTGGCCGGCTTTGCCGCCGGCGAAAAGGCTTGTGCCGCAGACGGTCATCCCATCGTCGTGCGGTGTCTGGTCACCGCGATGCGGCACGCCGCACTGTCCCGGGAGATCGCCGAATTGGCGATCCGGTTCCGCGACAAGGGCGTCGTCGGCTTCGACATCGCCGGCGCCGAAGCCGGGCACCCGCCGACCCGGCACCTGGACGCGTTCGAATACATGCGGGATAACAACGCGCGCTTCACAATTCACGCTGGCGAAGCGTTCGGTCTGCCCTCCATTCACGAGGCGATCGCATTCTGTGGAGCCGATCGGCTGGGGCACGGCGTGCGAATCACCGACGACATCACCGTGGCCCCCGACGGTAGCGTCAAGCTGGGCAGGCTTGCATCAATCCTGCGGGACAAGCGAATTCCGCTGGAGATGTGTCCGAGCTCCAATGTGCAGACCGGCGCGGTCAAAAGCATCGCCGAGCACCCCTTCGATCTGCTGGCCCGCACGCGCTTCCGGGTGACGGTCAACACCGACAACCGGTTGATGAGCGATACGACGATGAGCCAGGAGATGCATCGTCTGGTGGAGGCCTTTGGTTACGGCTGGGCCGATCTGCAGCGGTTCACCATCAATGCGATGAAGTCGGCGTTCATTCCCTTTGATGAGCGGCTGGCGATCATCGACGAGGTAATCAAGCCGCGGTACGCGGTGCTGATCGGGTAGCGGCAGGTCAGCGCCGCCGAGTCAGCGAAATTACCTAGGGAGAAGTCGTGTCCCTACCGGATGCGTACGACTCGGGTCTGGCGGATTTACGCGTTCCAACCGATGGAGGGCGCGGCGGAAGTTGGGACATTCGAAGTGTCCAAATCTTGAAGCACTTCCTGAAGGGATCCGACCATGAAGTTTCGCACCCGTACCGTCTCCGGCTCAGAAACCGGCTCGACCGAGCGCCGCAGTCGCCACCAGCCGCGCCAACAAGCCCCCAAGCGCTACTCGTTCCTTGACGACTCCTGCATGGCGCGTGCGATGAACCGGCTTTGATGAACCAGTTGCACTGCTCTGAATATTATTCCGGCATAAGGCCCTCAGAGAATGATTCAAGAGGATGTTGCATCAATGGAACTAAGGTGCCATAGCCGTGTAATGGCAGCTCGATATCGGCGCAGAAGGTCTTCGACAGAGACGCGAGCCTCATGCCGGCGTAATCGGTACTCGGTAGGAGGGCTACATGTCACACGTGATGGTGGTGCCGGAGTCGATGGAGGCAACGGCAACGGATCTGGCGAACATTGGTGACACGCTGAAGGCGGCGCACTTGGAAGCGGCGGGTCCGACGCTCGCGATGCTGCCCCCCGCCGCCGATGAGGTCTCTGCGAGTATCGCCAACCTTTTTCCCGACGAGGTCCCAGCGCATCTTTTTCCGCTGACATGCGTCGCGCCGGTCCCTGGTCCGCCTAGTAGGGCTACTAGCGAGGCAGACCGGCGTCGCGGGCGCAGGCGGCAAAGATCGCGTCCCAGTCTTCGATGGCGAAATGCCCCTTGCCGCGGGCCCAGTGGAAGTCGACGTCCGGAATCGTGCGCTCGTAGTACTCACCCATCGCGCGCGGCACAAATGAGTCGCAGTCACCTAGCCAGATATGAGTCGGCACCGCCACCTCGGAGACCTCGAACTCCCACGGTCGGTACTCGAGAAATGACTCGTAAGCTCCGCCGCGACTGCCCTGCCGGAACGCCTCCAACTGCATGGCGCGGAAATGACGCGAAAAACTTTCGTCGCGCAGGTGACGCTGGTCGACGGCGGGGACCGTAGCCGCCACAATTCGGCAAAACAGCCCCGGCGCATGTTTGGCGCACCAGCCGAGTGGCGCAAATAAGGCATTGAACGGACCCGGCCCGTGCTGTGCCGCGCGCGCATAGAAACGGTCCGCGGTGTTGAGACTGTCCATGATCTCCGGCGTCGCGAGCGGTCCCCACGGTCCGAGCGCGCCGATGAACGTCAGTCGCGCCGGCGGGATGAAGACGCCGCAGGCGAACAGGTGCGGCCCCGCTCCCGAGTGCCCGACGGCACCGAACTCGTCCAGCCCCAGCGCGTCGGCCAACGCGCACACATCCGTCGGCCAATCGCGGAACGTGCGTCCCTCCTGGAAGGTGGAGCGACCAAACCCGGGGCGATCGACGGAAATCAGCCTGAAGCCGTTGCGCCGCGCGGCGCCGTCGGCGAATGCCGCCTCCAGACGCGAACTTGGTGTGCCGTGAAAGTAAAACGCGGGATAGCCGGCGGGGTCGCCCCACTCGAGGTAGGCGAGAACGCGCCCGTCGGGCAGCGTGCAGAGCTCGGCCTCGTCGCTGCGGGTGCGTTCGGGCAGCATCAGCAAGTGGCTTCCAGGAACGCGCGCCCACGCGGCGACAAGCGGTAGCCGACATCGAGGCTGATCGTCAGGCCGAGCTCCTTGAGTCGACGCACCCGCCGCTTGAACCGCGGCACGTCCAGTCCCTCGCCGGCCGCCAGGTTCGGCGCCCGCACGGCCTCGTTGTCCGAGATGAGTCGCAGGTAGTGCCGCGTCCACGGACCGGAGTCACTGGCGGCGTCGAGCCGGTCGAGGCGGGCGGCAATCGCGGCAATGTCGGCGGCCGTCAAGGCGTCGTCCGCGGCCAGCGCGGGACGCTCGTCGGCGCCCACGAATGAGACCGAGATGAGGTAGGTGTGCTTGGCCGGCCTTCGGTTCAACTCGGCCTGGGCGGTCGCCGCATCGGAATAGCCCGCGGCCCGCGCTTCATGTCCGGTCACCTGATAGTCGGGTGGGTGCTCGACGACCTCGTCGATGCGGATGGTGCCGGCCATCGTCCGCTGCGTGCCACCGGGTTTGGCTCGCGGAGCGTCCCAGCGCCGCAATACCAGGCTGATGCTGCCGTTCGCGATGCCCTCGGCGGTGGCGCGGTTGAGCAGCACACGGCTGATGCTATGTGACGGTGAAGGTCCAACCTTCGAGGAAAGGCAGGAACAAGATCTTCCAGAAATCCCCTAGCGGGAATGCGTTCGGGAAAAACGCGGACAGCACTATGTAGAACGGCAGATACGACAGAGCGATCGGGATCCAAAACGGCCAGAACAGGAACAGGAAGATCTGGTTGACCACGGTATCGATGAAGTTGTTGATGGCCATGTTCAACGCGTCGTACCAGGGAATTCCGGTACCGGCGGCCGGCGCCGCCTCGGGGATCTTCGGCGCTAGCAGGGATGCATTGGCGGCTTCGGCGCTGGCGTAGGCGTTGGCGGTCGCCGTTAACTGCTGCACGAACTTCTCGTGGAAGGCCGCTGCGTGTCCCGCCGCTTGCTGGTATTCGGCCGCGTGTTGGGCAAACAGCTGCGCGATGCCCGCCGAAACTTCGTCGGCAGCCGCGGGGAGCAGGGCCCCGGTGTGAGTAGCCGCCTTCAGGCGTGCCGCGTCAACGGCCGAACCGATTGCTGCCAAATCCGTCGTCGCCGCCTGCACAAACTGCGGCACCGCGATCACGTACGACATAGTTCATCCTCCCCAATGACCGGCCCCGGGTCCGGCGTAGAGGATTATTTTGTCCGACGCGGCGCTTTGCTGGCTATACCTTTGGTGCCTTCAGATGGTGCCTTTAGCGCCGGGTCGCCGCAGATCCAGCGGTATGAACGGTATGACGCGACACGCCCAAGCCGCTATTCGCGCCGCAGCCGGCCTTCCACAAAGGCCTCCAGCCGTTCCCACTCGCGCACGGCTGCGGCATACGGCGGCTTGGGCTCGGGTGCAGAGTCGGGGTCCAACACGTAGGCGACGAGCTTGCCCAACGCCTTGTTCGTCTCCAGCGCCTTGTCGACCGTGCTCTCCTCCGAGTAGTCGCCGATGTCGCGCAGCAACTCGACGGCCAAATCGAGCTGCTCACGGTCGACCGCGTCGGGGCCGTCGGCGAAGTCGTCGGCGAGGCCGCTCAACACGTAGACGTTGTCGTCGGTGACGTCGACCTGCAGCGAGCCGTCGGTCGCGGCGGTGCGGATGTCGTCATAGGTGGCCAGGTCCGACAAGTCGTGGTCGTGCTCGTCGGCAAGGTAGCGAGCCAAAGCACGCTCCGAGGTGAAGACGCTGATCCGGCCGTTGCGGCCCAGGAAGATCGGCTGGTCGTCCAGGTAGCAGCGCAGCGTGTAGAAGGTACCGGCACCGGTCATGATCTGGATCGGGTCGATGCCCACCTGCGCCCAGAAGTCCTCGTCGCTGCCCAGGATCACCGTGTCGCCGGCGGCGCGCTCTTCCTCTTCGTCTTCCTCGTCGGTGTCCTCGTCCGCGTCCTCCGCCTCGGCTTCGTCGGCCGCCTCGTCGGTTTCGCCGCCCTCGGACTCCTCTTCCTCTTCTTCGATTTCCTCTTCAAGCTCCTCGGCGGCCTTCTCCGAAAGCTTCTCGTCGACCTCCGGGATGGTCGCGATCTCATCGATGGCGTTGAGCACGTCGTCCCAGCTGCGAGCGATCACGTCGGCGATCGCGTCCCAGCGCTTCTGGCCCGCCTTGCCCGTGAAGTTCTCGATTCCGCCGGACACCGTGCCCAGGATCGGGTTGCCGTTGAAGAATTTCGACACCGCGGGCAGCTCGCACACCGAACCGATGGACGACACGATCGCCAGGGCCCCGGCCAGCGCGGCCACCGACTCCTCGGTCGGCTTTTCGGCCAGCAACTCCTCGACGACGACGAGATCGAACTCCTTGTCGGCGGCCGGCTCGAACTTGTGCGCGTGCGCCTCGGTCAGCCGCTGCCACCCCGGGTGGTCCACCAGGTCGTTGTCGGTGTCACTGCGCACGAAGGCGACCAGGTCCGCGACACTCTCGAAGACGTACAGGTCTTCGTCCTTGCCCAGGAACGCCTCCCACTCGTCTCCAGCGTCGCGCCAGCGGGGTGCCCACACGGTGTAGCGGTCACCCTCGGACAGGCTCAGGCGGATGGGCACGAGGTCAGCAGCCATGCGGCAAAGGATAGCGACGACCCGTCCGCGGGCCCGTCCCCGGTGGGGTTACGCGGCCCAAATGCTGGCGATGGGCGGGGCGGTCGCCGCGTAGCCCGTCTTGGGCAAGCCGTACATCTGCTCCAGCGTGGACAGCACGTTGTAGTGGCTGATCGTCTCGTTGTAGGTGCCCGGCTGGATGTGGGCGCCGTAGAACACGGTCGGGATCTGATTGCGGCTATGGCCGTCGTCCTCGTCCCAGGTCACGATGAGCAGGCTGTTGTTGGCTCGGGCCCAGTTGGCGTAGGCGGAAAAGTTGCGGTTGAGCCAGGCATCGCCCTGAGCGATCGAGCCGTCGTGCATGTCGTTGTCGCCGTTGGGAATGACGAACGCCACCGTCGGCAGGCTGGCGTAGTTGGCCGGAGTCGGAAACGCGGTAAACGGCACCGAGAGCGTCGGCGGCACATTGGTGAAGTTGACCCACGGCACGTGCTTGCGTCCGTACTTGCCCGCGGCGCACACCGTCGAGCCGACCGCGGGTAAGTCCTCGGCGTAGCCCACGAAGGTGCGGCCGGCGGCGAGCAGTTCGGAGGCCAGGTTGGGCGCCGCGCCGGCGTTCACCGGGCAAGAGTTCTCCTTCAGCCCGAAGGTGTCGCCCGCGAACAGCGCCAGGTAGTTCGGCTCGCTCGGATGGGTTTCGGCGAACGACTGCGCCATCATGGCGCCACCGGCGGCCAGCGCATTGATGAACGGCGCCGACGGGTTGCCGATGATGTTGGACTGCGACCGGTTTTCCTCGACGACGATCACCACGTGCGAGTAGGTCGGCAGCGGGGCCGCGCTCAGAGTCAACGGCGGCGCGGGCGCGGCGGGCGCGGTGTCGAGCCCGCCTGCGGGCAGCGCCAACGCCACCGCGCCGACTACCACCAACGCCCGATATGCCCTGGTCAGAGGCCCCCGCAACCGCCACATGCCGGGAGTATATGGGCGGATCCGTGGCGCGCTGGGGATGGAAGTTCGCGTGTCAGGCCCCCTGCACCCGATCGTTATATAAGGTCACACCCCGTGGACGTGCACGTCATTGACCATCCGCTGGCCGCGGCGCGACTGACCGCGCTGCGCGACAAGCGCACCGGCAACGCCGCCTTCCGGGCAGCGTTGCGTGAGCTGACCCTGATGCTCGTCTACGAGGCCACGCGCAATTTGCCCAGCGAACCGGTCCCGATCTGCACGCCGCTCGCCGAGACGGTCGGGTCGCGGCTGGCCAGGCCGCCACTGCTGGTAACGGTGCTGCGGGCGGGGTTGGGCATGGTCGATGAAGCGCACGCGGCGCTGCCGGAGGCGCATGTCGGGTTCATCGGCGTCGCCCGCAACGAGGAAACGCATGAACCCGTGCCGTATATGGAGTCGCTGCCCGACGACCTTTCCGACGTGCCGGTGATGGTGCTCGACCCGATGCTGGCCACCGGGGGTTCCATGACGCACACCGTCGGCCTGCTGCAGCGCCGCGGCGCCGTCGACATCACCGTGCTCTGTGTGGTGGCCGCGCCGGAAGGCATCGCCGCGCTGGAGAAGGTGGCCCCGAACCTGCGGTTGTTCACCGCGGCCATCGACGAAGGGCTCAACGAGATCGCCTATATCGTGCCCGGTTTGGGTGATGCCGGGGACCGCCAGTTCGGCCCCCGGTAGGTCACCAGCGCTGTATCTCTGCGACGAGTTGCCGGCTCAGGGCCTCCGCCCGCTGTCGGGCTGCTGCCAATTCTCCGGACACCGCGCAGCGAACCTCCGTGTAGCACTTGAGCTTTGGCTCGGTGCCCGACGGGCGGACCACCACCCGGACCGAGGCGTCCGCGTCACCGCCGGTGAAGATCAGCGCATCGGTGATGTCGGTGACGGCCGCGTCGAGGTCGGCCAGTCGACGCGGCGGATCCGCGCGGAGTCGGCGCATGATGTCCGCGGCCTCGTCGACGTCGGCGAGGCGATGCGGCACCGCGGCAACCTGGTGCACCCCGTACCGCCGGGCGAGCCGGTCGAGGACGTCGGAAACGTTGTGGCCCTTGGCCTTCAGGCTGGCCACCAGGTCACACACCAACACCGCCGCGCTGATGCCGTCCTTGTCGCGCACGGCGGCGGGGTCGACGCAGTGTCCGATCGCTTCCTCGTAGGCGTAGACCAGGGTGCCGCCGGGGACGTCCGCATCGGCGCGCGCCAGCCACTTGAATCCGGTGAGGGTCTCCACGTGGACGGCGCCATGATCGGCCGCGATGGCCGACAGCATGCGCGACGACACCACGGTACTGGCGACCACCCGGATTCCGGGTTGCCCGCCTTGCTGGCCGGACAGGATGTAATCGCCTAGTAGCCAACCGGTTTCGTCGCCGGACAGCATTCGCCAGCCCGCTTCCCCTACCTTCCCCACGGGGATTCCGACTGCGCAGCGGTCGGCGTCGGGATCCAGCGCGATCGCGACGTCGGCGGAGACGTCGGCAGCCAGGGTGAGCAGTGCGTCGGCGGCGCCCGGCTCCTCGGGATTGGGAAACGCCACCGTGGGGAAGTCCGGGTCGGGAGCGAATTGTGTTGCGACGGTGTGCACGTCGTCGAAACCGGCGCGCCGCAGCGTTTCGACGGCCACCGCGCCGCCCACGCCATGCAGCGCCGTCAGGGCGACCCGGACCGATCCGCCTCCGCGTCGCACGCCGGCCGCGCGCTCGATGTAGCGCTCGACGAGGTCGGTGTCGGCGGGTGAAACAGGTGTGCGGGGTATTTGGTCGGCCGGCGGCGCCGCGGCCATCGCCTCCTCGATGTCCCGGTCGGTGGGGGAGATGATCTGCAGCCCGCCGTCGAAGTACACCTTGTAGCCGTTGTCGGAGGGCGGGTTGTGTGAGGCGGTGATCTGTATGCCGGCGGCCGAGCCGGTGGCGCGCACCGCGAACGCCACCACCGGGGTGGGCACCTGTCCGGGCAGTAGCAGCGTCGAAAACCCCTGGGCGGCAAGTACTTCTGCGGCTGCGGCGCCGAACTCGGCCGACCCGTGCCGGGCGTCTCGGCCCACGATCACCTGCTGACCGGCCAGGCCGCGTCGGGTGAGCACCCGGGCCACCGCCCAGGTGGCACGCAGCACCACTGCCAGGTTCATCGCGTCGGGGCCGCCGCGGACCGGGCCGCGCAGCCCGGCGGTGCCGAACTTGAGCGGGCGCGCGAACCTCGCCGCGAGTTCGTCGGGGTCGCAAGCGGCCAACTCGGCGGCGGTCGCCGGGTCGGGATCGTGCGCGATCCAGTCTTCGGGCTTCACTGGTGTGTCACATGCGAGCGATGACGTTGGCCAGGAGGGCGCCCATCGTCGCCGCCGAAGCGGCTCCGGCGGCCAGCACCTCGGCGTGGCTGAGCGGTTGGCCGGTGATCCCCGCCGCAAGATTCGTCACCAGGGAAACCCCCAGCACCTCGGCGCCCTCGGCACGCGCGGCGATGGTCTCGTGGACGGTGGACATGCCCACCAGGTCGGCGCCCAGCGTCTGCAGCATCCGGATCTCGGCGGGCGTCTCGTAGTGCGGACCGGGCAGCGCGGCGTAGACGCCCTCGGCCAAGGCCGGGTCGGCTTGCCGGGCCAGCGCGCGCAGGCGCGGGGAGTAGGCGTCGGTCAGGTCGACGAAGTGGGGCCCGACCAACGGCGAGCGCGCAGTCAGGTTCAGGTGGTCGCTGATCAGCACCGGCTGGCCGACCCGCAGGTCCGGCCGCAGTCCGCCGGCAGCGTTGGTGAGCACGATGATCTCCGCCCCCGCGGCGCACGCCGTGCGTACCGGATGCACGACATGTTGCAGGTCGTGTCCCTCGTAGGCATGGATGCGACCGGCCAGCACCAGCACCCGATGCGCGCCTATCCGGATGGAGAGCAGTTCGCCGGTGTGCCCGACGGCGCGGGGCGGGGCGAAGCCGGGCACCTCGACCTGTGGCAGCACGGCCTCGGCAGGGCCGAGGGCCGCGATGGCGGGCGCCCACCCCGACCCGAGAACGACCGCGACGTCGTGCTCGGGGCTTCCGGTGCGTTCGGCGATGACCTGTGCCGCCTGTCGCGCGAGCGCTGCGGGGTCTGGCGGCGGGCTGGTCACACTGGGGGAGCCTAGCCCGGTGACGGCGAGCGCCGGTACGGCGCGAGTGAGGAGGCGGGCAATTGGGGCTAGCCCGGTGACGGCGAGCGCCGGTACGGCGCGAGTGAGGAGGCGGGCAATTGGGGCTAGCCCGGTGACGGCGAGCGCCGGTACGGCGCGAGTGAGGAGGCGGGCAATTGGGGCTAGCCCGGTGACGGCGAGCGCCGGTACGGCGCGAGTGAGGAGGCGGGCAATTGGGGCTAGCCCGGTGACGGCGAGCGCCGGTACGGCGCGAGTGAGGAGGCGGGCAATTGGGGCTAGCCCGGTGACGGCGAGCGCCGGTACGCCCGTTGGCGGAGTTTGGGCCGTGATGCGTGGTGGATGGGATACTGCCAACATGCCCGCAGCCACCGCCCTGGATGACGTCGAGGAATTGGTGCGCCGCCGCGGCGACGAGCTGGTCGAGTTATCCCACGCCATCCACGCCGAGCCGGAGCTCGCCTTCGCCGAGCACCGCAGCTGTGCCAAGGCGCAGACGCTGGTCGCCGAGCGGGGATTCGAGATCACTCGGGCAGCCGGTGGATTGGAGACGGCGTTCCGAGCCGACTACGGTAGCGGGCCTTTGGTCGTCGGCATCTGCGCCGAGTACGACGCGCTTCCGGAGATCGGGCACGCCTGCGGGCACAACATCATTGCGGCGTCGGCGGTCGGGACCGCGCTGGCGCTGGCAGAGGTGGCCGACGATCTGGGCCTGACCGTGGCCTTGCTGGGCACTCCCGCCGAGGAGTCGGGTGGCGGGAAGGCCTTGATGCTGGAGGCGGGCGCCTTTGACGATGTCGCGGTCGCGGTGATGGTGCACCCCGGCCCGACAGATATCGCCGGCACCCGGTCTTTGGCGTTGTCCGAGGTGACGGTGGACTACCGGGGCAAGGAATCGCATGCCGCCGTCGCGCCGCACCTGGGTCTCAATGCCGCCGACGCGGTGACGGTTGCGCAGGTGGCGATCGGGCTGCTGCGCCAACACCTGGCGCCGGGCCAGATGACGCACGGCATCGTCACCCACGGCGGTGAGGCGGTCAACATCATCCCCGGGCGTGCGAGCCTGCACTACGCGATGCGCGCCATCGAGTCCGACTCGCTGCGCGAGTTGGAGGGCAAGATGTTCTCGTGCTTCGCCGCCGGTGCGTTGGCGGCTGGGTGCGAATACGAAATCGACAATTCCGCGCCGGCGTATCTCGAGCTCAAACCCGACCGCTGGCTGGTTGACGTATGCCGGGAGGAGTTGCGTCGTCTCGGGCGCGTGCCGGTGCCGCCGGATGTGGAGGCCGTGTTGCCGTTGGGCAGCACCGACATGGGCAACGTGACCCACGTGCTTCCGGGGATTCACCCGGTGATCGGTGTCGACGCCGGAGGCGCCACGGTTCATCAGCGCGCATTCGCGGCCGCGGCCGCCGGACCCAGCGCGGACCGCGCGGTCGTCGATGGCGCGATCATGTTGGCGCGCACCGTTGTTCAGCTTGCGCAGAACCCCGACGAGCGCGACCGGGTGCTCGCCGCCCAGCAGCGTCGGGCCAGCGGGGCCGCCGGCGGGGGACAATCATGAGTCTCGTCGACAGCGCCGAATCGTGGTTGGCCGCGCACTACGACGATCTGGTGGCGTGGCGTCGGCACATCCACCGCTACCCGGAACTGGGCCGTCAGGAATTCGCGACCACACAGTTCGTCGCCGAGCGGCTGGCGGACGTGGGGCTCAATCCCAAGGTGCTCCCCGGCGGGACCGGGCTGACGTGCGACTTCGGCCCCGAGCACAAGCCGAGGATCGCGCTGCGCGCCGACATGGATGCGCTGCCCATGGCCGAGCGCACCGGGGCGCCGTACGCCTCCACCATGCCGAATGTCGCGCACGCCTGTGGGCATGACGCGCACACCGCGATCCTGCTCGGGACGGCGTTGGCGCTGGCCTCGGTTCCGGAACTGCCGGTCGCCGTGCGCCTGGTGTTTCAGGCGGCCGAGGAGCTGATGCCCGGTGGGGCCATCGACGCGATCGCGGCGGGGGCGTTGACCGGGGTGTCGCGGATCTTCGCGCTGCACTGCGATCCGCGGCTGGAGGTCGGAAAGGTCGCTGTGCGGCCGGGGCCCATCACCTCGGCGGCAGACCAGATCGAGATCACGCTGTATTCACCCGGCGGCCACACGTCGCGCCCGCACCTGACCGCCGACCTGGTCTATGGGCTGGGCACGGTGATCACCGGCCTGCCAGGGGTCCTGTCGCGGCGCATCGACCCGCGCAACAGCACCGTCTTGGTGTGGGGTGCGGTCAACGCGGGCGTGGCTCCGAACGCCATCCCGCAGACAGGTGTGCTCTCCGGCACTGTGCGCACCGCCAGCCGTCACACCTGGATAGACCTCGAGGAGTTGATCCGCGAGTCTGTCGCGGGCCTGCTCGCCCCGCTGGCCATCGAGCACACGCTGCAATATCGGCGTGGGGTGCCGCCCGTGGTCAACGAGGACGTCTCGACGCGCATGCTCACCCATGCCATCGAGGCGATTGGGCCCGATGTGCTGGCCGACACCCGACAATCCGGCGGCGGCGAGGACTTTTCCTGGTATCTCGAGGAGGTGCCGGGGGCGAAGCACGAGAACATCTTGCCCTCCAACTCGCGCAGCGAGTCGGACTCGATGG
>NZ_MVHT01000065.1 GCF_002086275.1 Mycobacterium intermedium
GTCGTCCGGGGTTTCGTCGGCCGTCGCGATCCCGATGGCGGAAAATATTGTGGCACCGACGGTTACCAGCGCGCCGAATCCCGCGAGTAGTTGTTCGTGAAGTTGTTTCATACGGACTCCCGCCCCGCTTGTGGCTCCGCCTCTGGCTCCGCTCGGCGTGCTGTCGGTCGTGACGGCCACCAGTTGGCGCTGCCGACCAGCGTAGCGATGGCGGGCACCGTGATGGTGCGAACCAGGAAGGTATCCAGCAGGAGTCCCACCGAGATCACGAATCCGCCCTGGACGACCGTGTTGATGCTGGCGAACAGCAAGCCACCCACCGAGGCGGCGAAAATCAATCCCGCGGCGGTGATCACGCCCCCTGTCGAACCCAGGGTCCGAATGACGCCATAGCGAATGCTGCGGTGCGATTCGTCGCGCATTCGCGAGATGAGCAGCATGTTGTAATCGGCTCCCACCGCCACCAACACCACGAACGCCAAAGGCGGCACGGTCCAATGCAATGGCTGACCGAGCCCGAATTGGAACACGAGGACGCCGATTCCGACCGCTGACAGATACGACAACACGACCGAACCAACCAGGTACAGCGGTGCCACAACCGCTCGCAGCAGCGCCATCAGCGTCAGCAGCACCACGATGACGGTTATCGCGATGATGAAGCGGATGTCGTGCTGGTAATAGTCCCGGGTGTCACGCAGGGTAACGGGATATCCGGTCATGGATATCGTCGCGTCGGACAATTTGGTGTTCGGTTGGGCGCTGCGCGCGGCGGCCAATATCGAATTGACTTGATCCATCGCTTGCGCGCTGAACGGGTTGAGTTTGGTTTGGACCACATATCGGACCGTGTGGCCGTCCGGCGAGATGAACATCTTGGCGGCCTTCTTGAACTCGTCGAGATGCAAAATCTCTGGCGGAATATTGAAGCCGGCCATGGCGGGGTCCGACGCTTCGTTCCTCATCGCCAGCAAAAATGCCGCCGCTTCACTGAGCCCGGCGCCCAGTTCCTTGACCTGGGCGACGAGTTGCTCCACTCCGTCGGCCAGTTGCCGGCTTCCGCCGGCGAAGCGATCCGCACCCTGCTGGAGGTTGGTGAGGTTCTTCTCCACGCCCCCCGGCTGATCGAATCCCAACGAGTGCAGTGCCTTGGACAAGGCGTTGAGCGCCGTACGCAGTTGGTCGACCGTCGCGTTGAGGGTCTGCTTGTCCTGGAACGACTGCATCTGTTGGGCCAGCTCGTTGATCTGGTCGAGGCTGCCGTCGCCGCTTGCGTTGGCCAACTGCTCGAACCGTGCCCGGGTAGTGCTGCAGGAGGAATCGGCATCGCAGACCGGGTTGTTCTGCAAGGCGGCCAGCACCGGGCCGATCCAGGCGAACATGTCCTTCACGACTGCGAAGTTCAAGCCCATGTTGTGCCCGAGCGTGTTGATGCTGTTGACCAGCTTGGCCGCGGTGACGACCTCCCGGACCAACTTGTCGCCACCGTATTGCCCCTTCATCGCGGAGAAGGCGTCGATGAGACTTTGCATGCTGGACACCATCTGGTTGACCTGGCCGCGCACGTCGCCAAGGTTGTCGGCCAGCGTATTAGCGCCGCCGACGAGCCGGTTGAGATCGGCGTTGTGGTCGCTGATCAGGTCGGACGCGCCGCCCAACCGATCGCCGACAATTCCCGCCTGGTACGTCGCCCGGAACTCTTGCGGCACCGCTCCCGTCGGGCGGGTGATACCGCTGACGCGTTCGATGTTCGGCAGTTCGCTGACGCGGTGCGCCATCTGTTCCAAGGCGGCCAGGGCCTGAGGCGTCCGCAGGTCGTGCGGTGACTGGACGAGGATGTACTCGGGAATGGATTGGTTGACCGAGAAATGACGGTCCAGCGCGGCATAGCCCACCGAACTGGGCGCGGAAGGACGCACCGCCTTGCGGTCGTCATAGTTGTAGCGCACCAGGCTCGCGCAGCTGGCCAGAATGATCAGCACCAGCACACTGGCCACCAGATGGGTTTTCGGCCGGCGCACGATGCGTATGCCCGCACGCCGCCAGAAGCGGGCGGTCAGTTCGCGGCGCGGCGCGACCCAGCCGCGCGGTCCGGCCACCACCAAAATGGCCGGCAGCAATGTCAGCGCGGCCAGGAAGGCCACCCCGACTCCGATCGCAGCTGATACACCGACCGAGGAAAAAACGCCCATACGGGCGAAGCTGATGCCGAGGAAGGTAATTCCCACGGTGGCGGCGGAGGCGGCGATGACTTTGCCGATCGACAGCATCGCCCGCTGCACCGCGCGATCCAAATCCCCATCGATTCGCAAATAGTCGTGATAGCGGCTGATGAGAAATACCGCATAGTCGGTTCCGGCGCCCGCAATCATTGCGCTCAGGAAAATGATGGACTGGTTGGAAACGCCCAGACCGGTCAGTTGTGAGAATCCGGCTACCACCGCTTGCGCAATGAGTAAGGACACGCCGATCGCGATCAACGGCAACAGCATGGCGAACGGATTGCGGTAAACCACGAGCAACACCAGCAGCACCAGAACGCCTATCGCGAGCTCGATGGGGAGGCGATCCCGTTGCCCTGCGGCGGTGAGGTCGGCGACCGTGGCCGCGGGTCCGGTGAGATAGGCGGTCACCGGTGCTCCTGCGACCGTGCGCTTCACGATGTCGGTGACCCGGTTGAAGGCGGCATCCGATCGTGGCGTACCCAACTCGCCCGCCAGGCCCACCGGCACCACCCAGGACTGGTGGTCCTCGCTGGTCAGCACCGCGCGCAGCTCCGGGGTGCTGACGAAGTCCTGCAGCATCACGACATCCCGCGTGTCCTGACGCAACGCGGTCACGAGCTTCTTGTATGCGGCTTCGTCTTCTGGCCCAAGCCCGTGCTCGTTGGTCAAAACCACCAGCAGCAGGTTTGCCGAGCCGGATTCGTGAAACGCCTCGGCCATCTTCTTGGCGGCGACGCTGGACGGCGCATCACTGGGCAGGATGGCGAGCGGATGCTTTTGCGCCATCGAGTTGAGCGACGGCAATGAGAGCGGCAGTGCGACCGCGAGCGCGATCCACAGCCCGATGACCACCCAGGGCCGCCGTGCCACAAAGGCGGCTAGTCCTCGCATAGTGCCCGCCCCGCCCCCGTCTCACCGTTTTGCAGCCGTGTGCGCTGGGGACCCGCATACCCCGCCTGCACGGAAAGTGTACGTTCCAAAAACGCAGCGCTTGCCGGAATCGGCCTGCTATGCAACTCGTCCCCAATGCCCGGTGTCGGCGACACGACCGCATACGGATTTCATCGCCGCTATGTACCGTGCAACGGATTTTTGGGCTACCGGATTGTCGGGAAACATCACCGCCATTGCTGTGCCCTCCCCGTATCGAAATATATAGATGGTCAGCTGATAGGAGAATCTCCCATCGGAATAAATGCCGAAACTGTCGGCAGCGCCCAGTTCCGCGGCGGCGAGAACGGCGTTCAACGGCGCGGCGCCGGCGTGCAAGAAGTTCGACACCGGGAAATTGGGTCGGGGTCTGCTCAACCACGGTGCCAGTTCCAATACTCTATAGTATGGAACCTTTGCCATGTGCAAATTCGAATCGAAGGAGTCTTGTGCCGACCAAGCGGCCTCATGGAAGGAAGCTGCGGCTATTGGGACGGTAATCGGGACCAGGCCGGTGAACCATCCTTGTGTCATGAAATTTTCCGAAGTTCGGCGGGTATCTCTGGGGGTCAGCCCGTAATAAGTGGGAGCGCCGGTGAAGTCGTGCTCTACCAATGCCATGCAGGCGAATAAGCCGCCGATGAAGCGGGCTCCGGCCGTTTTGCACGCCGATTCGAATCTGGCCGTCTGGTCGGAATCCATCAACAATTCCGTGACCATGTCACTGGGCGTCAGTTCCATCGGGTTGCCGAGCGGGAGGGGGAACTCGGGAAGGCTCCCGTTGTTGCTCTCGGCAAAGTCAATCCAGGTACGCACCTCTGGCGAGTCCAGGGTCAAGGAGGAAGTGAATTCACGCTGCTGGACGCAGAAGTCGTCGTAGCTGCCAGTCTCCGGCAGCGTCAGGGGACCGTTCTCACCGGTTAACGACGTGTACATGGCGTGCGCCTCCAACATCGTGATGCCGATGAGCGTCGCGTCCCCGTGCACGTGGTCAATGCTCGCGTAAAACGTGAAGTGGTCTTCGCTCTGAATAATTCCGAAGCTGAAGCATTCCCATTGCAGCGGATCCGGAGTGGCAACCGCATGTTTGTATATTTCTTGCGCACTCATCACGCCATGGTCGACTGGCACGAATTCAATGTCGGCTGGATCGTCCATGGTGTGTCGGATGATTTCGCCGTCATCGGTGAACTCGAACCAGCTTCGGTATGTGTCGTGGCGGCGCAAATATTTGTTGAGGGCGTCATTCATGACGCTGATCTCGCAGTGTCCAGGTGCTTCACATGTCGCGATGAGGAGGCGCGAGTAGTCGAGCCCCGCGGTGGTCCGGTCGCGATATCCGCGTAGATGCTGGTCCTGCATGTAGCTGACCGGTACCGGGCTCACCGGTGCTCGACGGGCGGCTTCTCGCGCAGCATTTGTGGGGTGCCACGAGATCATCCTGCCTGGTCGCACAGTCCAATCATCAATCGAGCCAATAGTGATTTTTCCGATGCGCAATATTCCTCCAGTGGCCGGGCGATCCTGAGTTCGGCACCGCGAGGTAGTGTAAACACCATAACCGTTCGGCAATCATGGCCGTCGGCAGGCACAGAGACGGAGCTCGCGTGCGACGTCTTGCCGTCGGCCCGGGCCGGGCACACTGTTTGCCCGGTGTCGTCACGAACCGCTGCACATACTTGCAATAATCGCCCCCGAGGAGTGAACGCCGCTGCGCAACCGGGCTCGTGCGGCATCAAAGACCATCGTTTTGCGGGATCGCTACCCGTAGGCCAACAGCTTGGTCCACAGTAGCTATACCAGTGGGGGCAGAGAGGACGACCGTATGGCATCCGTCGTAGATCCGGTGGGGCCGACATCGGGTTTTGCGATCGTCGGCTACGCAGTCCGCATGCCGGGTGCTGCCGATGCCGAGCAGTTCTGGGATGTGCTGCGGGCAGGAAGAGATGCGATCTCGGAAGTGCCCTCGGATCGGTGGGATGTTGAGGCGTTCTTCGACCCGGATCCGGATGCGCCGGGAAAGATGGCCACGCGCCGAGCGGGGTTTCTCGACGATGTAGTGGGTTTCGACGCACCGTTCTTTGGTTTGTCGGCGCGCGAGGTCAATTTGATGGACCCGCAGCACCGGTTGTTGCTGGAGACGGCTTGGCAGGCGCTGGAGCATGCGGGGACCGCGCCGATGAGTTTGGCGAACTCCAACACGGGTGTGTTCGTGGGGTTGTCCACCCATGACTACTTGGGTATGGCTTCGGATGAGCTGACTTATCCCGAGATCGAGGCCTATATGGCGATCGGGACCGCCGCGGCTGCGGCGGCGGGGCGGATCAGTTATCGGCTGGGGTTGCAGGGTCCGGCGGTGACGGTCGACACGGCGTGCAGTTCGTCGTTGGTGGCCATCCATCAGGCGTGTCAGGCGTTGCGGTTGGGTGAGTGTGATCTGGCGTTGGCTGGGGGCGCGAACGCGTTGATCAGCCCGGCGACGATGATCACGTTCTCGCATGCGCACATGTTGGCCCCGGATGGTCGGTGCAAGACCTTTGACGCCGCCGCGGACGGTTATGTGCGCGGTGAGGGTTGTGGGGTCCTGGTGGTCAAGCGGCTTGAGGACGCCCTGCGTGATGGGGATCGGATTCGGGCGGTGATCCGGGGGAGTGCGGTCAATCAGGACGGCGCCTCGGGTGGTTTGACGGTGCCCAACGGGGTGGCCCAGCAGCGGGTGATCGCCGAGGCGCTGGCGCGTGCGGGCGTCGAGCCCGGCGAGGTCGGCTACCTGGAAGCGCACGGCACCGGGACATCGTTGGGCGATCCGATCGAGGTGCAGGCCGCCGGCGCGGTGTTGGGCGCCGGGCGCGAGGCCGGTGATCCGTTGTTGATCGGGTCGGTGAAGACCAACATCGGGCATTTGGAGGCCGCGGCCGGGGTTGCCGGTGTGGTCAAGGTCATCTTGGCGTTGGAGCACGAGGAGTTGCCCAAGCATCTGAACTTTCGGACTCCCTCGCCGCATATCCCCTGGGATCGACTGCCGGTGCGGGTGGTCAAGGAGGCCACCGCTTGGGCCCGAAATGGCCGGCCGCGCATTGCAGGGATCAGCTCGTTCGGGTTCTCCGGGACCAACGCGCACATCATCGTCGAGGAAGCGCCCGCGCCGGTGGAGCCGGCGGTGGCCC
This sequence comes from Mycobacterium intermedium, assembly GCF_002086275.1. Classification (GTDB taxonomy): domain Bacteria; phylum Actinomycetota; class Actinomycetes; order Mycobacteriales; family Mycobacteriaceae; genus Mycobacterium; species Mycobacterium intermedium. The sequence goes on from NZ_MVHT01000065.1 coordinate 6,323, forward strand.
CGGCTCCGGTGCCGGTCGAGCGCGGCGGTCGGTTCAGCGTGCTGCCGTTGTCGGCGCGCAGCCCGGTGGCGCTGGTGGCGCTCGCCGATAGGTACCGCAACTGGTTGAGCGCGCATCCGGACGCGGCGTTGTCGGATGTGTGCTTCACCGCCGGGGTGGGGCGATCGCATTTCGAGCATCGGGCCGCGTTGGTGGTGAATTCGACGGAGGGCGCCGGTGAGCTGCTGGCTGCGTTGGCCGATGATCGCCCGGCGCCGGGTTTGGTGCGGGGCGAGTGTGCCGACACCCCGAAGACGGCGTGGTTGTTCCCGGGTCAGGGCAGCCAGTTCGCCGGGATGGCGCGGGAGTTGTTCGACACCGAGCCGGTGTTCGCCGACACGATGCGCCGGTGTGCGGACGTGGTCGCCGAGGTGCTGGAAAAGCCGTTGCTGGACGTCATCTTCGACCCCAACGGTGAGGACACGCTGCGTCAGACCGCGTACGCACAGCCCGCTCTGTTCGCCGTGGAGATGGGTCTGGCGCGGTTGTGGCAGTCGTGGGGTTTCGAGCCGGACGTGGTGTTGGGCCACAGCGTGGGCCAGTATTCGGCGGCTTGTGTGGCGGGTGTGTTCAGTCTTGAGGACGGGGCGTTGTTGCTCGCGCAGCGCGGCCGGTTGTTCGGCGCCCTGCCCGCCGGTGGGCGGATGGTCGCGGTGTTCGCCGCCGCCGAGCGTGTCGAGGGTTTCATCGACGAGTATCCGAGCTTGTCGGTGGCCGCTTACAACGGCGCCAACACGGTGTTGTCGGGTCCGGGACAGGATCTGGACCCGGTGGTGGCAACGCTGGTGGCCGACGGTGTGCGCTGTGACTGGCTCGATACCAGCCATGCCTTCCACTCGGCGTTGCTGGACCCTGCCCTTGACGAATTCGAGGCGTACGCAAGCCAATTCGACTACAAGCCGCCGCAGCGGATCTTGGTGTGCAACAGGACCGGTTCAGCCCTGGGCCGCAGCGTGACACTGGATGCCGCCTATTGGCGCCGGCATGCCCGCCAGCCGATCGAATTCGCCAAGAGCGTGGCCACATTGGCCGAGCTGGGCTGCGCGGCTTTGCTGGAGGTGGGCCCGCAACCGATCTTGTCCGCCGCGGCCCTGCGGGCATGGCCTGACCCCGCGACCGCGCCACGTGCGATCGCCTCGATGCGGAAAAACGTTGCCGATCGCCGGCAGATCACCGAGGCCGTCGCGAACGCCTACGTCGCCGGGCACCTGCCCGACTTCGCCGCGCTGCGCCACGGTCCGGTGCGCAAGCTCGACCTGCCCACCTATCCGTTCCAGCATCGCCACTACTGGTTCCGCGACAAGCGCACCCCGCCAAAGAACACTGGTGCGGCGAGTACCGAAACCATCCGGCTGATCGAGGATGGGCGCGTCGCTGAGCTCGCTGCGCTGCTTGACGGCGGCAGCGGCGATCAGCAGACCACCGAGGTGTTGACCAAGCTTGTCGCTCAACACAACCAGCAACGGGGTGCCCGGTCGGTCACTGATGCCCGTTACGAAATCCGTTGGGAAAAGGCGGCCGGCGCGGGGACGCAGGCCACCGACGAAGCTAGCTGGCTGTTGATCGGTGATGACACCGACGCCGTCGCGCCGTTGAAGGAGGCGTTGACCGCGCACGGCCACCAGTACCAGATCATCGCGCCCGCTGTCTCCGCCGCGGACGAGGATCGGCTGGAAGCGGTGTTGCGGGCCGCGGCCGCGGCCGAGCCGACGCCGCGAATCTTGTACCTGACAGCGCTGGATGATCCTGCACCGTCGATGCGGTCGTTGTTGCGTATGCAGCACCGCGTGATCGGAGGAGTCAAACACCTCTTCCGCGCGGCGGTCGCCGCACAGGCCCACCTGCCGGTGTGGTTGACAACCCGTGGTGGGCAACGGGTTACCGCTGTCGACACGGTATCTCCGGTGCAGTCGTGCCTGTGGGGGTTCGGTCGCGCCGCTGCGTTGGAGCACCCACAACTGTGGGGTGGGCTGGTCGATCTGTCCGAAGGGGACGCCGACGAGTGGTCCCGGTTGATCGAACACTTGGTGGCGACATCGCCCGGCTCGGTGGTGAAGGAAGACCAAATCGCCCTGCGGGATCACGCGGTCTACGTTCCTCGGCTGACCCGCCGCGCGGCACAGCCGAACCCGACGCCGCTGAAGTTGCGCGACGACGCAACGTATCTGGTGACCGGTGGCCTGGGTGCGGTCGGATTGGAGATCGCCGGATATCTGGCCGTGCATGGAGCCCGGCATGTCGTGTTGACCAGTCGTCGCTCGCCGAGTGAGGCCATCCAGCGGCGCCTGGATGCGTTGAGTGGTGACAGTGGTTGCGAATTCCGGGTCGTCACGGCCGATGTCGCCAATCCGCATGATGTTGCGCGCCTGTTGGCGACCGTCGATTCGGAGCTGCCGCCGCTGGTGGGGGTGGTGCACGCCGCGGGCGAGATGGGCACCACCCCGCTGCACGACTTGGATGACGCCGAGCTGGAGCGCGTCTTCAATGGAAAGGTCTGGGGTGCTTGGCATTTGAGCGAAGCCACCGCTGATCTGAAGTTGGATTTCTTTCTGTCGACCTCGTCGATTGCCTCGGTGTGGGGCAGCTTCGGCCAGACCGCGTATGCCGCGGCCAACGCCTTCCTGGACGGGTTGGCGTGGCGGCTGCGCGAGCAGGGCGTAGCCGGGATCAGCGTCAACTTCGGTCCCTGGCTGGCGGGCATGGCCGATGAAAACGCCCGAGCCGCACTGGATAAGCGCGGGGTCCGCACGTTGCCACCCGCGGATGCGTTGGCGGGAATGGCCGATGTCATCGCAGCATCCGCGGCCAATGGTGCCGCCAATGGTGTTGTGGCGCGAATCGATTGGGCGCGTTTCCTGCCCATTTACCAGCAGACGGGCCGGCGGGCGTTCTTGGCGGAGCTGGAGCGCGAGGTCCCCGAGTTGGTGTCGACAGCGACGTCGTCGGGACCCACTCGGTTGGTCGAGCAGTTGACCGCGGCCCCGGTGCAGCGGCGCAAGAAGATGATCGTCGAGCACCTACGCGAAGTGGTGGCGGAGGTGACCAAGATCGATGCCGCCGAGATCCGGGAAGAGGCCGGATTCTTCGATCTCGGGATGGACTCGTTGATGGCGGTGGAACTGCGCCGTCGGGTCGAGCACGCGGTGGGCAAGGCGCTTCCGGCCACTTTGGCGATGGACCATCCGCGTCTGGTCGACGTGGCCGACTACTTGCTGGACGAGGTGCTGGGCCTGAGTGCACCCGCCCCCGCCGCCGCGGCGCGGGCGGCGAGTTCGGGGTCGCCGGCGGACGAGCCGATCGCCATCATCTCCGTGGCGTGCCGTTTCCCGGGCTCGCCTGATCCGGACGGGTACTGGGACTTGCTTTCTGGTGCTGTCGATGCGATCCGGGAGATCCCGGATGACCGCTTCGACATCGACGAGTTCTACGACCCGGATCCAGAGACGCCGGGCAAGATTTACAGCCGCAACGGCGGATACCTCGAGGGGATCGACGGATTCGATCCGGAGTTCTTCGGCATCTCGCCCCGCGAGGCGGTGTGGATGGACCCCCAGCAGCGGTTGATGCTGGAAATCGTTTGGGAGGGCCTGGAACGGGCCGGCTATTCGCCTGCGGCGTTGCGCGGCAGCCAGAGCGGCATTTTCGTCGGCGTGGCGGCTAATGAATATTCGCATCTGCTGTCGGCGGATTCGGTTGACAGCATCGAGGCACACTTCATCACCGGCAACGCGCTGAACGCGATTGCGGGTCGGGTCGCCTTTGCGCTGGGGCTGGAAGGACCGGCGGTGGCGGTGGACACCGCGTGCAGTTCCTCGCTGGTGGCCGTGCATCAGGCCTGCCAGGCGTTGCATTCCGGTGACTGCGATCTCGCCCTGGCCGGTGGGGTCAACGTGTTGTTGAGCCCGGCCTCCATCGTCGCCGCCTCGCGGGCCCGGATGCTGTCCCCGGACGGCCGCTGCAAGACCTTCGACGCGGCCGCCGATGGCTATGTGCGTAGCGAGGGATGCGGGATTCTGGTCCTCAAGCGTCTCAGCGATGCGGTACGCGATGGGGATCAGATTCGTGCGGTCATTCGGGGAACGGCGGTCAACCAGGATGGCGCTTCGAGTGGCTTGACGGTGCCCAACGGCGGTGCGCAGCAACGGCTGATCTCGGCAGCACTGGACCGGGCCGGCCTCAGCGGCGCGGATGTCGACTATCTCGAGGCTCATGGCACCGGCACCGCGCTGGGGGACCCGATCGAGGTGCAGGCCGCCGCCGCGGTTTACGGCGCTGGCCGGGATCCCAATCGGCCGTTGCTGCTCGGCTCGGTCAAGACCAATATCGGCCACCTGGAATCGGCCGCGGGTGTGGCGGGTCTGATCAAGGTCGTGTTGTCCCTGCAGCACGAGGTGCTGCCGCAGAACCTGCACTTCCAGACCCCGTCGCCGCATATTCCGTGGGACTCGCTGCCGGTACGGGTGGTGGACCAACCGATTCCCTGGCATGCCGATGGCCGGCCGCGCCGTGCTGGGGTGAGTTCGTTCGGTTTCACCGGGACCAACGCCCACGTGCTGATCGAAGAGGCGCCCACGCCGGTGGGCAGCGCTGATGCTGCCGACGACGCTGTCCCGACCCCGCAGTCCGAGGCCGCGGGCGAATCGTTCCATGTGCTGCCGTTGTCGGCGCGTTCACCGCAGGCACTGATCGGTTTGGCGCAGCGGTATGGGGACTGGCTGGACGCGCACCCCCAGGTGGATATCACCGACGTGTGCTTCACCGCCGGGGTGGGGCGTTCGCATTTCGAACACCGGGCCGCGTTGGTGGTGGATTCGGTGCGAAGCGCCCGCGACGAGTTGGGCGAGTTGGCGCAGAACCGGGTGCGCCCGGGTCTGTTGCGTGGTGAGTGCGGTGATCCGCCGACGACGGCGTGGTTGTTCACCGGCCAGGGCAGCCAGTATCTGGGGATGGCGCGCGAACTGTTCGACGCCGAGCCGGTTTTCGCCGAAACCGTGCGGCGGTGCGCTGAGGCGGTCGACGGCATCCTGCCCCGTCCGCTGCTCGACGTGCTCTTGGCCACCGATCGGGAGAGCGCCGACACGTTGCGGCACACCTCGTTTGCCCAGCCGGCGCTGTTCGCCGTGGAGATGGGGCTGTCCCGGTTGTGGCAGTCGTGGGGCATTGAGCCCGATGTGGTGCTGGGTCACAGTGTGGGTCAGTACGCGGCGGCGTGTGTGGCCGAGGTGTTCAGCCTGGAAGACGGTGCCCGGCTGATCGCCGAACGGGGTCGGTTGTTCGGCAGTCTGCCCGAAGGTGGCCGGATGGTGGCGGTGTTCGCCGACACCGGGCAGGTGGAGAGTGTCGCGGGGGAGTTCCCGCGGGTTTCGGTGGGGGCCTACAACGGCCCGAACACGGTGCTTTCGGGCCCGGGTGAGGATCTGGAGCAGATCGTGGCCCGCTTCACCGAGGAAGGGATTCGTTGTACCTGGCTGGACACCAGCCATGCGTTCCATTCGGAGTTGCTCGAGCCGGTACTCGGTGAGTTCGAGTCTTACGCAGCGCAATTGCACTTCGCCGCCCCGACGCTGCCGCTGGTGTGCAACCGCACCGGCGCGGTGCTCACCGGGGAGACCCCGCTGGATGCGCAGTATTGGCGACGGCATTCGCGTCAGCCGGTGCAGTTCGCCGAAAGTGTGCGCACGGTCGCGGGATTGGGCGCCACGGTGTTGATGGAGATCGGCCCGCAGCCGGTGTTGACGGCGGCGGCGGTGCAGGTGTGGCCGGAATCATCGGCCCCGCCCAAGGCGATCGTTTCCCTGCGTAAGGGCACCGATGCCCGCCGCCAGATCGCTGAAGCACTTGCCGCGGTATACGTGTCCGGGCACCGGCCGAAGTTCGCCGCGCTGCACCCGACTCCGGGACGGCGGCTGGAATTGCCGACCTATCCCTTCCAGCGCCGCCAGTTCTGGCCCAAGACCTCCGGTGTGGTGGGTGTCGAAGCCGGAAGTGTTGCGGTGTCGGGGATTTTGGGCAGCGCCAAAGACCTTGCCTCCGGTGATGCGGTCTACACCAGTCGGCTTTCGGTCAAGACCCAGCCGTGGCTGGCCCATCACGTCATCTACGGCACCGTCGTGGTTCCCGGCGCGACATATGCCGCGATGGCTCTTGCCGCCGTCGGAGCGCCCGCACGGGTGCAGGACGTGTTCTTCTACGAGCCGATCATCCTGGGCGAGAAGACGTCCCGCGAGGTGCAGCTCACGGTGCATCCGCTCGACGATGGCGGTGGGGCGAGTTTCAAGGTGCACAGCCGCCCCTACGGCGTGCGCGATGCCGAATGGTCGCTGAACGCCGATGGCACCGTGCTCACCGGTGTCGACGAAACACCCTCGCAGGCAGGCGATTCGGTGGAGGCCGTCGCCGAGCGGTTGAACCGCACCCGCCCGCAGCAGCTGTTCGAGACGTTCTCCGACATGGAGTTGTCCTGGGGCCCCACCTGGTCGGGCTGCCTGAAATCGCTGTGGGTCGGTGAGGGTGAGGCCCTCGGCGACGTCGTCGTCGGTGACGAACTGAACCAGCATCTGGGCAGCGAGCCGATCCATCCGGTGTTGCTGGACCTGTGCACCGGCGTGGCTTTCCCGGCCTTCCCCGCCCTGCTGGCCGCCGAGCACGGGGTGTCAGATCTGTTCTTGCCGCTGCGGTATGGGCGGGTGACGCTGCGCGGCAAGATTCCGAGTCGCTTCTACTGCCACGCCCGCTGGCACACCAGCGCACTGGACGCCGAAACCCAGGTCTTCGATCTCGATTTCATCGACCGCGACGGCAAACACCTGGGCGGGATCAGCGAGTTCACCGTCAAACGCGCCCCGCGCGAGGCGTTGTTGCGCGGTCTGGGCGGGGATACCACCCGACTGCTCTACACGCTGGGCTGGCACGAGATCCCGCCACCGGCATCTGACGATGCCGCGCAGGACGTGCGTGGCACGTGGTTGATCGCCGGATACGACGAGCTGGCCGCCGAACTGCCCAATTCCATTGGGGTCGAGGTCAGTGCGACAGCGCAGCAGTGGCGTGAGCTGTTCGATCAAGCCCAGCAGGACGCCAGGCCGATCTCCGGGGTGCTGTGGCGCGCCCGGGCGGGTGCGGCGGAGTCCAGCACCGAATTCGCCGCGCGGCTAGATGCTGAGCTCGACAATCTGCTGCGCGCTGTGCAGACGCTGCTGGGCGAAGAGACGCTGAAACTGCCTGGCGGACTGTGGATCATCACCGAACGTGCGGTGGCGACCGAGTCCGGTGAGCAGGTCGACCCGGTCCAGGCCGCGCTGTGGGGCCTGGGGCGCACCATCATCGCCGAACAACCCACCCTGCGGTGCCGACTGGTCGACCACGACGGAGCCGACGATGGCGTGGCGTCGCTGGTCCGGCTGCTCGCGGCACCCACCGAGGAACCCGAACTGGCGCTGCGGCAAGGGAAATTCCTGGTGTCACGGCTGCTGCCGTGGTCGCGCAGCGGGCTGTTGGCCCTCCCGCGCGCTGATGACTACATCCTGGCCCCCACCCAACGCGGCGCCATCGACAACCTGCGGCTGACCGAATTGGTCCTGCCCCCGCCCCCGGCGGGTGAAGTCCAGGTCCGGGTCGAGGCCGCCGGCCTGAACTTCCGCGATGTGCTCAACGTCCTGGGCCTCTACCCGGGTGACCCAGGCCCGATCGGCGGCGACTTGTGCGGTGTCGTCGCCGCACTGGGGGAGGGCGTCACCGACTACGAAATCGGCCAACGCGTCTTCGGGTTCATGCCCGGTGCCTTCGCCAGCCGGGTGAATGTGCCCGCACAATTGCTGGCCCCGGTTCCCAAAGGCATGGGGCCGGTGGCCGCGGCCAGCGTCCCCGCTGCGGCGCTGACGGCGCGGTTGGCATTCGACTGGGCCAAGGTGGCACCCGGTGACCGGGTGCTGGTGCATGCCGCCAGCGGTGGTGTGGGCCTGGCTGCGGTCGAGATGGCCCGGCAACGCGGGGCCGAAGTCTTCGCCACCGCGAGCCACTACAAGCGCGACACCCTGCGCAGGATGGGCGTCAAGTACGTCTATGACTCACGCAGTACCGATTTCGCCGATCAGATCCTGGCCGACACCGACGGTGCCGGCGTGGACGTGGTGCTCAACAGCCTGACCAACGAGGGCTTCGTCGCCGCGACCGTGCGCGCGACCGCCCAGGGTGGGCGTTTCGCCGAGATCGCCAAGCGTGACATCTGGACACCTGAGCAGATGGCCGAGATCCGTCCCGACATCGACTACGAGATCGTGGCGTTGGACGGAACCATCGTCGCCGACCCCGAACGCATCCGGCGACTGCTGGCCGAGGTGTCCGACGGGTTGGCCAACGGCGAAATCTCGCCGGTGCCTTCGGAGATCTACCCGCTGACCGAAGCCAAGACGGCGTTCCGGCGCATGCAGCAGGCCCGCCACATCGGCAAGATTGTGGTGCAGATGCCCACCCCGCTGGCCCCGCGCGGCGACCGCAGCTATCTGGTCACCGGCGGGCTGGGCGCCCTCGGCTTGCACACCGCCGCCTATCTGGCCCAACACGGGGCCGGTGACATCGTGTTGACCAGCCGGCGGGCGCCCGACGCCGAGGCGCAACGGGCCATCGCGGCCATCACCGAGCGATTCCACTGCCGCATCCACACCTTCACCGCCGACGTGGGTGATGAAGCCGAGGTTGCCGAGCTGCTCGAGCGCATCCGCGCGGAGTTGCCGCCGCTGGCGGGGGTGGCCCATCTGGCCGGGGTGCTCGACGACGGGTTGTTGCCGCAGCTGACCCCGGAGCGGTTCCGCACCACGTTGGCGCCCAAAGCGTTCGGGGCCTGCCATCTGCACCGGTTGACCGAGGACGACGACCTGGAGTTCTTCATCGTCTTCTCCTCGATCTCGGCCGTTCTGGGTTCACCCGGGCAGGCGAACTACGCCACCGCCAACGCAATGTTGGACGGGCTGGTCGCTTGGCGTAGGGCCCAAGGCCTGCCCGCGACCGGGGTCAACTACGGTCCCTGGGCCAAGGGCGGCATGGCCACCTCGCACGCCGCGCAAGCCAATCTTGGTGCCCAAGGCCTGATTTCGCTGGATCCCGGCGCCGCGCTCAACGCACTGGGCGAGGTCATCGGCCACGGAACGGGGCAAGCGACGGTTCTGAAAGCGAACTGGCAGCGTACCGCCAAGGTGCTGGGCGCCTCGCGCCCACCGATTCTTGACCACGTGCTGCCCAGCGCTGCCACGACCACACCCGGCGACAGCGAGCTGCTGCGCCAACTCCACGAAATTCCCGAAGCCCAACGCGCCGACTTCATCACCGAATTCCTGCAACGCGAGGTGCAGCAATTCCTGCGGCTGGCCCAACCCCCCGCCGCAACCAGCAGGTTCCTCGATCTCGGCACCGACTCGCTGATGGCCGTCGAACTCCGCAACCGGCTCTACAACCAATTCGGCGGCGCATTCACCATCAGCGCCACCGCGGTATTCGACTACCCGACCATCAGGTCGTTGGCGGAATACCTCGCCGAGCAGTTGCCTGAGGTGGATGCGGCGTCAGGTGCAGCGCCGGCAGCGGTCCCTGCGTCGGACGCGGAATCCGACGACGCGCCCGCTGCCGACGCACCCGATACGGCCTAGTGCCGCAACGGATCAGATCCGCACGAGGTCGTAGCTACCGACATTGTCGGCGAGCAGCCGCAGGTGGTCCTGGGTGGAACCCAAGGTGTGCTCGATCGCGGTCAGTCGCGCCGCGTAGTGGCTGATCGGGTACTCCGCGGTCACGCCGATCCCACCGTGCAGCTGGATCGCTTCCTGGGCGATGTGCCGACCCGACCGGCCTGTCTGTAGCTTGGCCCGCGATGCGACCACTGGGTCGAGGTTGCCGTCGGCGATCGACATGGCCGCGTAGAGGTTCATGCTGCGCGCCAGCTCCAGCGAGACGTACATGTCGGCGGCCCGCTGGGTAAGGGCTTGAAACTTGTTGAGCGTGACCCCAAACTGCTTGCGCGTCTTGAGGTAATCCGTGGTCAGGCGCAACGCCTCCTCCATCGCGCCCAGCGCTTCGGAGCACAGGGCGGATTGAATGCGCACGATGGCATTGCGGATGGCCGGTGACGCATCGACCACGTCTCCCAGCGGCTCGGCCGGTGTCTCGTTGAATTCGATCTGGGCGCCGCGTTGGCCGTCGAAGGTCCGGTAGGCGGTTCGGGTGGCGTTCGTGGCGTCGACCAGAAACAGGCCGGTGCCGCCGTCCGGCAACGCGGCGCTGACCACCAGCGTGTCGGCGCTGTCACCGGCGAGCACCGGGTTCTTGCGGCCACTTAACGCCCACGAATTACCTTGCTGAACAGCCTCGGTGGCGGTTACCGCGGTCGGCTGACGATGTCCCGGCTCGAGGTGCGCGAAGGCCAGCAGTCGTTCGCCGGCCGCGACCTCGTCGAGCAACGCGCGTTGTGCGTCCGAGCCGTGTTCGGCGATCAATGCACCCGGCCCAAGCGCGGCGTGCACGATGGGTTCAGGCGCCAACCGACGACCGACTTCGGTGGACACCAGCATGATTTCGATCTGGCCTGCCTCGTCGGGGTCGAAGCCGAGACCGAGAATCCCGATGTCCGCCAATTGACTCCAGACGTCGCGGCTCCAGCCGAGTTCGGTGTCGATCACCTTGTTGCGGGTCTCCGCGTCGTAGGTGCGGGACAGTACTTCGCGGGTGGTGTCGCGCAGCAGGGTCTGCTCTTCGCTCAATTGAAAGTCCATGACAGCCTCACAATCCCAGAATCGTCGACGCGATGATGTTGCGCTGCACTTCGTTGCTGCCGCCGTAGATCGAGGTCTTGCGGTAGTTCAGGTAGTGCGGGGCGCTGGTTTGTGCCCAGTCCGGCGAGGCGATGTCGCCGGCATCGAACGGCAGCGCGTCCGCCCCGGCCACCTCCACGAGCAACTCGGTGGCGACCTGCTGCAGTTGACTGCCGCGAAGTTTGAGCACGGATGACGCCGGGTTGGGTTTGCCGCCCGAAGAGCTGGAAACCACCCGCGCCTGGGTGAGTTCCAAAGCCAGCACCTCGTTTTCGGCCTCGGCCAGTCGCGCGGCGAACAGCGGATCGTCGATCAGCCCGTTCTCGGTCGCGTGCCGCTTCACTTCGGCGAGCCGAACCTTGGTCCGCCCTACCTGCGCGATGCCGGTGCGTTCGTTGCCCAGTAGAAACTTTGCGTACGTCCAGCCCTGATTCTCTTGGCCGACAAGCTGATCGGCGGGCACCCGAACTTCGGAAAAGAACACCTCGTTGACTTCGCGGCCGCCGTCGATCGTCTTGATAGGCCGCAGGGTGATGCCCGGGGTGTTCATGTCGATCAACAGGAACGAGATGCCGGCCTGCTTCTTGGGCGCTTGCGGGTCGGTGCGTACCAGGCAGAAGATCCAGTCGGCGTACTGGCCCAGCGTCGTCCACGTCTTCTGTCCGTTGACGACATAGCTGTCACCGTCGCGGACGGCGGTGGTGCGCAGCGAGGCGAGGTCGGAGCCGGCCTCGGGTTCGGAAAAGCCCTGGCACCACCAGATGTCGAGGCTGGCCGTCGGCGGCAGGAAGCGTTGCTTGATCTCCTGTGAGCCGAATTCGGCAATGACCGGTCCCACCATCTTGGTGTTGAAGTTCAGCGGCTCGGGAACACTCGCCAGCTGCATCTCGTCGGCCCAGATTTGGAACTGGGTAGGTGTCCAGTCCTTGCCGCCCCATTCCGTCGGCCAATTGGGGACCGCCAGCCCGTGCTCGTGCAGGATCTTGTGGTTCTCGACGATCTGCTCGCGGGTCAGGGAATCGCCCTCACGGACCAGGTCGCGGATTTCGGCGGGGATCTTGGTCGTGTAGAAAGTGCGAAGTTCGTCGCGGAACGCGGCTTCTTCGGGCGTGAGCGCTAGCTTCATCGGCAGCCTCCTCCTTCGGGGTGACTGCCGGTGGGGCGCCCCTCGTTCGGCGCTAATCCGCATGCCATGGACCCGGCAGTCTTCACTTGCACGTTATGCGCCCATGACCAGCGGTCGTTAACCGGGTCGTGCACGAAAGCCGCTATCGCCGGTGTTGGCGCCACTTCCCGGGCCTCATCCCGGGTTCTTGCGACCACTTTGACCGTCGGAGAGCCAACCCTGTGCTGGGGTGGATGCACAGTCCGGGGTTGATCCACAGGCAGGGATCTCGACGCCGTCGGCGGGCCATGAGTGGCGGTCGGCCAACCTACGGTCGGCTCATGCGAACAGAACTGCCCGCCGAACGATTGCACCGACGCCTCGGTGCGGACCAGCGCCCCGATTCTGCCGCCGACTCGCAACCGGATAAGCCCGAACCCGATGGATCCGCCGACGATTCGCAGGACGACCCGAACTCGCTGCTGCCTCGCTGGCTACCCGACGCCGCTGGTGGTCAAGGCTGGCTGGAGCGGCTGCGGGCCGATCCCGGCCGCGCCGGCGCCATCGCGCTGGCGGTGATTGCTGCCCTCGCCGTACTGATAACCGTATTCACTTTGGTGCGCGACCAGCCCGCACCGGTGATGGCGGCCAAATTGCCTCCGGTGGAGCACGTTTCGTCCGTCAGCACCCGTACTTCGGCCGATCCGGGGACGGGTCCGGGGCCCAGTCCCGGCGCCATCCCGGATCGGCCGGTGGTGGTCAGTGTGGTCGGTCTGGTCCGCAAGCCCGGTCTGGTCACCCTCGCGCCGGGCGCCCGCATCGCGGACGCGCTGCAGGCGGCGGGTGGCGTGGTCGACGGTGCTGACACCATCGGGCTGAACCTGGCGCGCCAACTCGGCGACGGCGAGCAGATCGTCGTCGGGCTCGCTCCGGTTCCGGGTCAGCCGCCCACGCTCGGCAGCTCCGTGACCGCGGGCACCGCCGCGCCGGCGTCGACTGCCGCCGGCCCGAAGCCGGGCACCAAGGCGAGCCCCAAACCGGGTGAGCCCTTGGACCTCAACACCGCGACCGTGGAGCAGTTGGATGCCCTGCCCGGCGTGGGGCCGGTGACCGCCGCGGCGATCGTGGCCTGGCGACAGGCCAACGGCAGGTTCACCAGCGTCGACCAACTCGCCGACGTCGATGGCATCGGCAGCGCTCGACTGGACAAGCTGCGCCCCCTGGTCCGTGTCTGAGACCGGTGGGCAATCGCCCGGGAGCCGCCGCCGAACGGCTGGACGTGCGGCTGGTCCCTGCCGCGTTGACCAGCTGGATGGTGACGGCCGCCGGCACCGTGTGGTCCGTCGGCTACGCCTTGGCCGCGTGCGGCGCCGCGCTGCTAGCCGTGTCAATCACATTGCGGTGTATTGCATTCCGATCGGCACGAGTCGCAAGCCCGCGCGCGATCTGGACCGGCGTGTTGGCCGTTGGTGTGGTGGGAGCGGGCTACGGGCTTGCCATTGCGTTGCGGGCCGACGCGCTCGATCACCACCCGATCACCGCGGCGTTCGGGACGACCGCGGTGGTGACCGTTACACCAAGCGAAAGCGCACTCGGGTTGGGGCGCAACCGGTTGATGTTCCGGGCGACGTTGCAGCGGTTGCGCGACGACCAGGTCAATGGCTGCGTGGTGGTTTTCGCCCGCGCCGCCGAGTTTGCCGACGTGATGGTGGGTCAGCCGGCACGTTTCACCGCGCGCATCACCCGGCCGACTCGCCGTGACCTGACGGTGGCAGTGCTTACCGCTGTTGGCCGCCCGACGCTGGGCAGCGCCAGTGCGATGCAGCGCTCCGCCCACGCCGTGCGGGAACGGTTCGCCGGCGTCGTGCGCGAGGTGTTGCCCGCCGACCAGGGCGCGATGCTGCCCGCACTGGTACTCGGTGACACCACGATGGTCACCGCGCAGACCAACCGCGAATTCCGTACAGCGGGGATGTCGCACCTGACGGCCGTGTCGGGGGCAAACGTGACCATTGTGTGCGCGTCAGTGCTGTTCTCGGCGCGGTTGTTCGGGCCGCGTGTGGCTGTGCTGCTTGCCGCGGTGGCGTTGGCGGCGTTCGTTGTCGTGGTACAGCCGACCGCAAGCGTGTTGCGGGCGGCCGTCATGGGCGCCATCGCCCTGGCGGGCATTTTGTCCTCCCGTCGGCGCCAAGCGATCCCCGCGCTGTCGGCGACGGTGTTGGTGTTGATGGCGGCCGCCCCGCACCTGGCCGTCGACATGGGCTTCGCGCTGTCCGTGGTGGCGACGGCCGCGTTGGTGGTGATCGCGCCGGTGTGGTCGGGACGCCTCACCGGCCGCGGCTGGCCCAAGCCACTGGCCGACGCGGTCGCGGTTGCGGGGGTCGCGCAGGTGGTGACCGCGCCGCTGATCGCGGGCATGTCGGGTCGGGTCAGCCTGGTCGGTGCCGTCGCCAACCTGGCGGCGACGGCAGTGATCGCGCCGATCACCATCCTGGGCAGCGCGGCCGCCGTGCTGGCCATCCCGTGGCCGGCCGCGGCGCAGCTGCTGATCCGCTTCACCGGGCCCGAAGTGTGGTGGGTGCTTCACACGGCCCATTGGGCCGCGTGTGTGCCGGCGGCGACCGTGCCGGTTCCCAAAGGTCTGCCCGGCGTCGTCGTGGTCGGCGGCCTCACCCTCGTCGTGGCTGCGTGCTGGCGATGGCGGTGGGTTCGTGCGGGGCTGGGGTTGGTGGCGGTCCTCGCCCTCGCGTGCGTGCTGGCGTGGTCGCTGGCCGGGTTGGTCAGTCCGGCATGACACCATCGTGGCGTGAGCGAAGATTCGCCGTTACACCTCATCCTTGGCGACGAAGAACTGTTGGTCGAGCGGGCAGTCGCGGACGTGTTGCGATCTGCGCGGCAGCGAGCCGGCACCGTCGACGTGCCCGTCAACCGGATGCGGGCCGGGGACGTCAGCACCTATGAACTGGCCGAATTGTTGAGCCCGTCGCTCTTTGCCGAGGAGCGGATCGTCGTGCTGGAGGCCGCCGGCGAGGCGGGCAAGGACGCGGCCGAATTGATCGCCGCCACGGCCGCTGACATCCCGTCGGGCACGGTGCTGGTGGTGGTGCATTCGGGTGGCGGACGAGCCAAAGCGCTGGCCGGCAAGCTGCAGTCGCTCGGCGCCCAAGTGCACCCCTGCGCCCGAATCACCAAGGCGAGCGAGCGCGTCGCGTTCGTTCGCAACGAATTTCGCGCGATGCGGGTCAAGGTCGACGAAGAGACCGTCACTGCCCTGATTGATGCCGTCGGCTCCGACATCCGCGAACTCGCTTCTGCCTGTTCGCAACTGGCCGCGGACACCGGCGGTGCCGTCGACGCCGCCGCCGTGCGTCGCTATCACAGCGGCAAGGCGGAGGTGAAGGGCTTTGACATCGCCGACAAAGCGGTCGCCGGCGATGTGGAAGGGGCGGCGGAAGCGCTGCGCTGGGCGATGCTGCGCGGTGAGCCGCTGGTGGTGCTGGCCGACGCGCTGGCCGAAGCGGTGCACACCATCGGAGTGGTGGGGCCGCTGTCCGGTGACCCGTACCGCTTGGCCGGAAAACTAGGGATGCAGCCGTGGCGGATACAGAAAGCGCAGAAGCAGGCTCGACGCTGGTCGCGTGATTCGGTGGCGGTCGCCATGCGGGTGGTGGCCGAGCTGAACGCCAACGTCAAAGGAGCGGTCGCGGACGCCGACTACGCCCTGGAGTCCGCCGTCCGGAAGGTGGCCGAACTCGCGGCCGACCGTAGCTGAGCGGTCAGCCCAGCTTGTTGAAGGACTTTGCCAGCGCCGACTTCTTGTTGGCGGCCTGGTTCTTGTGAATCACGCCCTTGCTGGCGGCCTTGTCGAGTTTGCGGTTGGTCGACACCAACAGCTCGGCGGCCTTCTCCTTCTCGCCGGCGTGGGCAGCTTCCCGAAATGCGCGAATAGCGGTACGTAGCGAGGACTTCACCGACTTGTTGCGCAGTCGCGCGCGCTCGTTCGTGCGGTTGCGCTTCTGCTGCGACTTGATGTTGGCCACGCGATAATTCCCTCTTGGATCGATTCGTACGGCTGTTAGCGACTGCCCAGGTTATCAGTCGGTTACGTTTTCGCCCAAAACAGGAACTCTCGCCCTGCCGGAAACCTTGAATTGAGGCAGCATGACACAGGTGAGCCTTCCGAAGACGACCGTAGACACCATCCAGCGGCCGCGCCGTCGTACCGAGCGCATCTTCGACGGTTACAACACGGCGGACGAGGTCTATTCGCGGGCCTTCGACGAGATGTTCGACGCCAACGGCAACGTCCGCGGGCCGTACAAGGGCATCTACGCCGAACTGGCGCCCTCGGACGCCTCGGACCTCAAGGCCCGCGCCGACGCACTGGGCCGCGCATTCATCGACCAGGGCATCACCTTTTCGCTGTCGGGTCAGGAACGGCCCTTCCCGCTGGACCTGGTGCCGAGGGTCATTTCGGCGGCCGAATGGTCGCGGCTGGAGCGTGGCATCACCCAGCGTGTCAAGGCACTCGAGATGTACCTCGACGACATCTACGGGGATCAGGAGATCCTTCGCGACGGGGTCATTCCGCGCCGGCTCATTACTTCCTGTGAGCATTTTCACCGTCAGGCGGTCGGCATCGTCCCGCCCAACGGGGTGCGCATTCACGTTGCCGGCATCGACCTGATTCGCGACGAAAAGGGCGACTTCCGCGTTCTCGAGGACAACCTGCGCTCGCCATCGGGCGTGTCCTACGTCATGGAGAACCGCCGGACCATGGCGAGGGTTTTTCCCAACTTGTTCGCCACCCACCGGGTCCGCACGGTCGACGACTACGCGTCGCACCTGCTGCGAGCGCTGCGTAACTCGGCGGCCACCAACGAGGCCGACCCGACGGTGGTGGTCCTGACGCCGGGCGTGTACAACTCGGCGTACTTCGAGCACTCCCTGCTGGCCAGGCAGATGGGTGTGGAGCTGGTCGAAGGCCGCGACCTGTTCTGTCGCGACAACCAGGTCTACATGCGCACCACCGAGGGGGAGCGGCAGGTCGACGTCATCTATCGGCGCATCGACGACGACTTCCTCGACCCCCTGCAGTTCCGCGCCGACTCGGTGCTGGGCGTGGCCGGGCTGGTCAACGCCGCGCGCGCCGGCAACGTCGTCATTTCCAGCGCGATCGGCAATGGGGTCGGCGACGACAAACTCGTCTACACCTATGTGCCGACCATCATCGAGTACTACCTGCGGGAGAAGCCGCTACTGGCCAACGTGGACACCTATCGCTGCTGGCTGGACGACGAGCGCGAAGAGGTGCTGGACCGGATAAAGGAGCTGGTGATCAAGCCGGTTGAGGGATCGGGCGGCTACGGCATCGTCTTCGGGCCGGAGGCCTCGGACAAGGAGCTCGCCATTATCGGCAGGAAGATTCGCGAGGACCCCCGCAGCTGGATCGCCCAGCCGATGATGGAGCTGTCGACCGTGCCGACGCGGGTGGGCGACTCCCTGGCACCGCGCTATGTCGACCTACGCCCGTTCGCGGTCAACGACGGCAATGACGTGTGGGTGCTGCCGGGAGGGCTGACCCGGACGGCGCTGGTCGAAGGGTCCAGGGTGGTCAACTCCAGCCAGGGTGGGGGCTCCAAAGACACCTGGGTGCTGGCGCCGCGGACGTCGGTGGTCGAACGCGAACTGGGCAGGGCCAAGGTGGTGCGTTCGTTACCGCAGCCCGTGGCCGAGCAGAAGTCGGACGGTCTGCTGCCCGTGGCACAGCAGGACGAGCAACCTCAGCAGCAACAGCAACAGCAGGAGATCCGCTGATGCTGGCCCGCAACGCCGAAGCGCTGTACTGGATCGGCCGCTACGTCGAACGCGCCGACGACACCGCACGCATTCTGGACGTCGCCGTGCACCACCTGCTGGAGGACTCCAGCGTCGATCCCGACCAGGCGTCCCGGTTACTGCTCAGGGTGCTGGGCATCGAACCCCCGGACCACGAGTTGGATGTCTGGTCGCTGACCGACCTGGTGGCCTTCAGCACCAACAGCGAGGGTGGCTGTTCGATCGTGGAAGCGATCACGGCGGCGCGTGAAAACGCAAGGTCGGCAAGGGAAGTCACGTCCAGTGAAACCTGGGAGTGCATCAACACCACCTACCACGCCCTCCCAGAACGCGAGCGTGCGGCCAAACGCCTTGGGCCGCATGAGTTCCTGTCCTTCATCGAAGGCCGCGCCGCGATGTTCGCCGGCTTGGCGGACAGCACGCTCTCCCGCGACGACGGATACCGATTCATGATGCTGGGCCGCGCCATCGAACGGGTCGACATGACGGTGCGGCTGCTGCTGTCGCGGGTGGGGGACAGCGCATCATCGCCGGCGTGGGTGACGCTGCTGCGCTCGGCGGGCGCGCACGACACGTACCTGCGCACCTATCGAGGGGCGTTGGATGCAGAACGCGTGGTCGAGTTCATGATGCTCGACCGGCTCTTCCCGCGTTCGGTCTACTATTCGCTGAAGCTGGCCGAACGCAATCTGGACGAGCTCATGCACAAACCCCAGAGCCGGGTCGGGGCCACCACCGAGGCGCAGCGGTTACTGGGTCAGGCGCGCAGCCAGCTGGAGTTCGTGGGGCCCGGCGTCCTTCTCGAGTCGTTGGAAGACCGGCTGGGCGGGTTACAACAAACCTGTCGTGATGTTGGAGATGCGTTGGCGCTGCAGTATTTTCATGTGGCGCCCTGGGTGGCTTGGTTGGATGCCGGCGCCCGACAGTTGGTCACGGAACAGGGAGAAGCCTGATGTGGCGAATGCGGGTGGTGCACACCACCGGGTACGAATACCAGGCACCGGCGACCGCGTCGTACAACGAGGCGCGCCTGACCCCGCGCTCCAACACCCGGCAAAACGTCATCCTCAACCGCATCGAAACCATTCCCGCCACCCGTTCCTACCGGTACATCGACTACTGGGGCACCGCGGTGACGGCCTTCGACCTGCACGCACCGCACACCGAACTGACCGTGACGTCTTCGTCGGTCGTCGAGACCGACCGTCCGGAGCCGCCGGTGGCCAAGGCCACCTGGGACGAGCTGCAGTCGGAGGCCGTGATCGACCGGTTCGACGAGGTGCTGCGCCCCACCGACTACACCCCGACGAGCAAACGCGTTGCCGCCGTTGGCAAACGGATCATGAAAAACCACGACCCGGCGGATGCGGTGGTGGCGGCGGCCCGTTGGGCGCGCAGCGAACTGGACTACCTTCCGGGTACTACGGGCGTGCATTCATCGGGTCTGGACGCCTTGGAAAAAGGCAAGGGCGTGTGTCAGGATTTCGCCCACCTGACGTTGATTCTGTTGCGCAGCATGGGAATTCCTGGACGCTACGTATCCGGGTACCTGCATCCCAAACGTGATGCAGCGATCGGAAAGGCCGTCGACGGACGCAGCCACGCCTGGATTCAGGCATGGACCGGCGGCTGGTGGAACTACGATCCGACCAACGACACCGAGATCAGCGAGCAGTACGTCAGTGTCGGCATCGGGCGGGACTACGCCGACGTGGCACCGCTGAAGGGTATCTATTCCGGGCGCGGCGCAACCGACCTCGAGGTGGTCGTGGAGATTACCCGGTTGGCCTAGCCGGCCGAGCAGCAGGCGCGGCAGGAACCCTATGGGGTGATGCCGGGGCAGCCGATGATCCCGGCGGCCCCACCGGCTCCGCCGCTGCCGTTCGTCCCGCCGCCGAAACCGGGCCCGCCCGTGCCGCCGTTCCCGCCGTTCCCGATGAAGCGGGCGTTCCCGCCATTACCGCCCGCGCCACCGTCGAGGTGACCGGTGTTGCCGCCGCCGCCGCTACCGCCGGCACCACCGCTGCCGATCACGAACGCGCCGGCCCCACCCTGGCCACCGACACCGCCGCCGAGCCCGCCGTGCCCCCCGGCGCCGCCGGACCCGAACAACACCGCCGTGCCTCCGGCCCCGCCACCGCCACCCGAGCTGCCGGCCATGCCGCCGCCGGTTCCGCCGGTGCCGCCATTGCCGCCGGCGCCAAGGATCACCGCGCCACGGCCGCCGGCCCCGCCGGTGCCGCCGATACCGACGCTGGCCGGATCGCCGCCGTCGCCCCCGATTCCGCCGTCGCCGCCGACACCGAACACGAAGCCTGCCGCACCACCGGCCCCACCTCCGCCGCCGGATGCACCGCCTCGGCCGCCGGCGCCCCCGGCACCGCCACTGCCGAACAACGCGCCGCCGTTGCCGGCGTCACCCCCGCGTCCGCCCTGGCTGCCGTCGGCGTTGTTGCCGCCGTTGCCGCCCGCGCCCCCGGCGCCGAACAGCTGCGCGTCGCCGCCGATGCCGCCCATGCCGCCTTGGACGGCTCCGGCCGCGCCGGCGCCGCCGCCACCACCGGGACCGCCGTTGCCGTAGAACAGTCCACCCAGGCCGCCGTTGCCGCCGGTGCCTGCGAAGCCGGCGGCGACGCCGAGGCCGCCGGTTCCACCGGCCCCGCCGGTACCGAGCAGCCAGGCGTTGCCGCCCAGCCCGCCGCTGCCGCCCGGCCCCCCGGTGCCGCCGGGTCCGCCATTGCCGATCAGCCCGGCGGCTCCACCGCCGCCGCCGGAGACGCCGGGCAGTGTGCTGTCGCCGCCGCGGCCACCGTTGCCGAGCAACAGGCCGCCAGGGCCGCCGGGCTGGCCGATGCCACCGACGGTTCCGCCGTCGGCGCCGTTGCCGATCAGCGGGCGGCCGAGGAACGTCTGGAAGGGTGCGTTGATCGCATCGAGCAGCGCCTGCTGCACGTTGCCGGCTTCGGCGCCGGCATAGGAGGCGGCGCCGGCCGCAAGACGCTGCACCAGCCGCTCGTGGAATGTCGCCAGCTGGGCGCCGAGGGTCTGATAGCTCCGGGCGTGCGCATCGAAAAATGCCGCGATGGCAACAGACACTTCGTCGGCGGCGGCCGCCTGCACGCCGGCTGTCTGGATCGCCAAGGCGCGGTTGGCCTCCGCGATCGTCGACCCGATCCCGGCGAACTGGGTGGCGGCCACAGCCATCCCACCCGGCACCGCAGTGACGAACGACATCCCGCGGATCGTATCGCGGCCGGCGTCGGTCCAGCCGGATTTAGCGGCGGCTTTAGCGCGCCGCTATTTCAACCCGGTGCAGGTCGTCGCCCAACTCGATCTGTCCGCTGAACTCGGCGGCGGCCAGCGCCCGCCACTGGTCTTCCTGTCCTGGCCCGAGCGGTGGGACGTAGTGGGTCATGATCAGGGTTCCGACGCCCGCGCGTTGTGCGGTCGCTGCCGCCTCCTGCACCGAGGAGTGGTAGTCGCACACGTCCTTGACCCGCTGCTGCGGGACATGGCCAAGGATGTCCTTGCGAATCACAGTGTGTACCAATCCTCCTGCCCCACTTGCTAATTCGTCCAAGCTGGCGCATGGGACGGTGTCCCCGGCCAACACCAACGAAGCGCCGTCGGCCTCGATGCGGAAGCCGATGGTCGGTGCCACGGGCCGATGATCGGTGGGGGCGACCCGGATCGTGACGCCGTCGCGATCCCACACCGGCCCCTCGGTGTGCTCGTGAACCTCGACCGGTGGCGGCGCGTTCAGGTCGGCGTGGTGGGCGATCCGATAGCCGATGTCGTGACCGAAGGCCTTCAGCGTCGCCTCGACCACCTCGCGGGTGCCCGGCGGTCCGATGATGTGCAGCGGCTGCGGATCGGGCGCGAAGTTGGTGACCCAATTCGTGATGATCACGTCGCCGAGGTCGGCGATGTGGTCGCTGTGCAGGTGCGTCAGCAACAACGCCGACAGACCGGCGGCGCCGACGCCGACGGCCGCCGCGCGCTGCAGCACTCCGCGTCCACAGTCGATCAGGAAAACCTGCCCTGCGGCGCGCACCAACGTGGACGGGCCGGCACGGTTGGGGTCGGGGATGGGGCTTCCGGTTCCCAGCAATGTCACCTCAATCATGGGCCCCATCCTTGCAAGTCGACGGTGCGCGGCGTCAAGCATTTGCCGGAATCGATTGGGCAACAAAGCAACTCCAGCGGTGCCCGGACCAGCGGCGGTGCGGCCGCGGTGACGGTTTGGTTGCTGTTGCCGCGAGCTTCGGGTGGCGGCTTCCCCGCCGCGCGAGATAGTCGTAGCCTGGTGTGAACCAGATCACCATGGCAGGAGGTTGGATGCGAATCGCGGACGTGTTGCGGAACAAGGGGGCGGCCGTGACGACGATCAACCCCGAGGCGACGGTTCGGGAGTTGCTCGCCGGCCTGGCCGAGCAGAACATCGGCGCCATGGTGGTGGTCGGCGACGATGGGGTGGTCGGCATCGTGTCCGAACGCGACGTGGTGCGTCAACTGCACATCCACGGCGCCAGCGTGCTGTCGCGCCCTATCTCCAAGATCATGACGAAGGCCGTCGCCACCTGCTCAAAGTCGGACAGCGTGGATGAGATCAGCGTGTTGATGACGGAAAATCGGGTTCGCCATGTGCCGGTGCTCGACGGGAAGAAGCTGATCGGCATCGTCAGCATCGGTGACGTGGTCAAGTCGCGGATGGGCGAACTCGAGGCCGAGCAACAACAGCTGCAGTCCTACATCACCCAAGGCTGACCACGCGGCTTGTTCGCCGGCCCGGTGAGGCGCTGCGTCAACGCCAGGAGTACTCCGCGCGCAGCCGGCTCGCGACTACCTCGAAGATGTCCCGGTCCAGGATCGCGCCTTCGCGACGAATGCCCTCCTCGGGCACGTCGAGCACGCGGTCCAACCTGACCCAACTCTTCTTGCCCTCGTAGTCCCAGTCGCCGGAACCGATGAGTTGCCAGTTCCGGTCGTCGGCGTGGTGTTCCTGGCTGGACATCATCAGCCCCAACAGCACGTCGCGGTCGCGGCCCACGACGGGCACCGGGCGATCCTTTCCGCGGGTCGGATCGTCCTCGTAGACCACCCACGTCCACACGATCTCGCCCGGGTCCGCCCGACCGTCCAGATCCGGTGCGTACAGCACTTTGCGGGCCCGCTGAGCGGTGGGGAAGCTGGTGCTGGTCACCGGGCGGCCCGCGGTGATCTCCCCGGCCGGCGGTGGCGGCGAGGTCATGATGTTCGCGGTGATCTTGACGGCCTGCTGAATGGTCCGCAGCGTGCTTTGTGTGTTCTGGATCTGACGCACGAGCTTGGGGCCCTCGTTGAAGACGAGGTTTTCCGCGAAGCGCTGAAACGTCTTCCACTGCGATTTCCGGGAGGACGCCATGTTCGCAGCATACGACGCGATCGGGTGAGCACGGTGGGCCTCAAATATGTTTCAGCTGCCCCGCACGGATAGTCTGAATACCCTCAAACAAGCGCTACAGGAGATTCCCATCAGCAGTTTTGCCGACAAGACCTTCACCCCGCCGGCGCAGATTCGGAATTTTTGCATCATCGCTCACATCGACCACGGCAAGTCGACGCTGGCCGACCGAATGCTGCAGCTGACCGGGGTGGTTGACGAGCGCTCGATGCGGGCCCAATACCTGGACCGGATGGACATCGAGCGGGAACGCGGCATCACCATCAAGGCCCAGAACGTGCGGTTGCCCTGGCGAGTGGGTGACCAAGAGTACGTCCTGCACCTCATCGACACGCCGGGCCACGTCGACTTCACCTACGAGGTGTCGCGCGCGCTGGAGGCCTGTGAAGGTGCGGTGTTGCTCGTCGACGCCGCCCAGGGCATCGAGGCGCAAACGCTGGCCAACCTCTACCTGGCGCTGGACCGGGACCTGCACATCATCCCGGTGCTCAACAAGATCGACCTCCCGGCCGCTGACCCGGACCGGTATGCGGGTGAGATTGCGCACATCATCGGTTGCGAGCCGTCAGACGTGCTGCGCGTGTCGGGCAAGACCGGCGAGGGCGTCGCCGACCTGCTGGATCACGTGGTGCAGGAGGTGCCGCCCCCGCAAGGCGACGCTGATGCGCCCACCCGCGCGATGATCTTCGACTCCGTCTACGACATCTACCGCGGCGTGGTGACCTACGTCCGCGTGGTGGACGGCAAGATCACGCCGCGCGAGCGGATCGCGATGATGTCCACCGGCGCCACGCACGAATTGCTCGAGGTCGGCATCGTCTCGCCCGAACCGAAGGCCAGTGAGGGCCTGGGCGTCGGGGAAGTGGGCTACCTGATCACCGGCGTCAAGGACGTCCGCCAGTCCAAGGTCGGCGACACCGTGACCACCGCCCGCAACGGGGCCAAGGAGGCGCTCACCGGCTACCGCGAGCCGAAGCCGATGGTCTACTCGGGGCTTTATCCCGTCGACGGTTCGGACTATCCGAACCTGCGCGACGCCCTGGACAAGCTGCAACTCAACGACGCCGCGCTGACCTACGAACCCGAAACATCGGTGGCGCTGGGCTTCGGATTCCGGTGCGGGTTTTTGGGCCTGCTGCACATGGAGATCACCCGCGAGCGCCTCGAGCGCGAATTCGACCTCGACCTGATCTCCACGTCGCCCAACGTCGTCTACCGGGTGATCAAGGAGGATGGCACCGAGATCCGGGTGACGAACCCCTCGGACTGGCCGGAAGGCAAGGTCCGCACCGTCTACGAGCCCGTCGTCAAGACCACCATCATCGCGCCGAGCGAATTCATCGGCACCATCATGGAACTGTGCCAGTCGCGGCGCGGCGAGTTGGGCGGCATGGACTATCTGTCGCCCGAACGGGTGGAGCTGCGCTACACGATGCCGTTGGGGGAGATCATCTTTGACTTCTTCGACTCGCTGAAATCCCGGACCCGGGGTTACGCCAGCCTCGACTACGAGGAGTCCGGCGAACAGGAAGCGGATCTGGTCAAGGTCGACATCCTGTTGCAGGGGGAGGCGGTCGACGCGTTCAGCGCGATCGTGCACAAGGATTCGGCGTTTGCTTACGGCAACAAGATGACCACCAAGCTCAAGGAGCTGATCCCGCGCCAGCAGTTCGAGGTGCCGGTGCAGGCCGCGATCGGATCGAAAATCATTGCGCGCGAGAATATTCGAGCGATCCGCAAGGACGTGCTGTCGAAGTGTTACGGCGGCGACATCACCCGTAAACGCAAACTTCTGGAAAAGCAGAAGGAAGGCAAGAAGCGGATGAAGACGATCGGGCGGGTCGAGGTGCCGCAGGAAGCCTTCGTCGCGGCTTTGTCCACCGACACCGCCGGGGACAAGGGCAAGAAGTAGCAGCGCAACCGCACGACGCCAACCGAACTAGGAAGGGCCAGAACCGGATGAGATTCCGATGCAGCGTCGTCGCTGCTGCGCTCGTCGCCCTGCTGACCGCTGGCTGCACCGACGTCGTCAACGGCCTCGCGCGCCCAGGGGCGAATACCAAACCGCACCCGCTCACCGGCGACGCGCTCAGGCAGGTCCTCCTGGACGATTCCGCGCTGGCGGACATGCTGGGCCAGCCGTTCGAAAGTGATCCGGATCTGCCGCCGCGGTTCGGCGGCGGCGACAAGCTGCTGTCGCCCTACGGGGAGGTGTCGCCCGCCGAGTGCGTCGGCGTCGTGAGCCTGACGAATCGCAATACCTACGACGGCACCCCGGTGGTCAACGTCGCCCACGAAACGTGGTGGCACACCAGCTACACGGTGAAGGTCATCAGCGTCGCCGAGAGCGTGATCGCGCTGCCGTCGGTCAAGGACGCTTCGGCGCTCTTCGACAAGTTCACCGATCAGTGGAAGGCCTGCAACGGCAAATCGGTGACACTGGATGGAGACGACATCAGCTTCACCGACGAAGTCAGTGATGTGCGCGTCGCCAATTCCGTTCTCGCAGCGACACTTGCCGAGTCAAGCTCATCTACTCCAACATCCAGGGCGGTCGCCCGGGCCCTCGGAGTGCGGGTGAACTGCCTGGTCGAGGTGCAAGTCAGCTTTTTCTCCCCGCAGGAGTCGGACACTGGGACCGGCGATCCCAACACCAGCGCGATCGAGATCGCGCGCGCGATGATGGACAAGATCACCGCGCGGACCTGACGCAGCCCGGCGGCCGCTGAGCCGAGGGCTTTACACCGGGGCGTTGGCGGGCTGGAACATGCCGGAGCCGTCGGCTTCCTCCTCGGCACGGATCACGTGTACCACCGCGTTGATCAGCGCCAGGTGGGTGAACGCCTGCGGGAAGTTGCCCAGGTGCCGGCCGGTGCGCGGCTCGATCTCCTCGGCGTAGAGGTGCAGCGGGCTGGCGAATGACAGCAGCCGTTCGCACAACCGCTTGGCCCTGGCCACTTCACCGATCTCGACCAGGCACGACACCAGCCAGAACGAGCAGATGGTGAACGTGCCTTCCTCGCCGGACAGTCCGTCGTCGGTCTCCTCGACCCGGTAGCGCAGCACCAGGCCTTCCTCGGTGAGTTCGTCGGCGATGGCCAGCACGGTGTTGCGCACCCGGTAGTCGTCGGGGGGCAGGAACCGGGTGAGCACCGCCAGCAGCAGCGAGGCGTCCAGCGCGTCGTCGCCGTAGCGCTGGGTGAGGACGCCGCGCTTGTCGACCCCGTGCTCGAGGATGTCGGCCTTGATCTCCTCGGCGATCTTGCGCCATTGCTGGGCGTAGCTGAACTCGCCTTGCCGCTCGGCCAATTTGGCGCCGCGGTCCAGCGCCACCCAGCACATGATCTTCGACGAGGTGAAGTGCTGCGGTTCGCCGCGCACCTCCCAGATTCCCCGGTCGGGCTCGCGCCAGTGCTTGATCGCCTCTTCCACTTGCTTCTTCAGCACCGGCCACAGCGTTTCGGGCACCTGCTCGCGCGACTTGGCGTGCAAGTAGAACGAGTCCAACACCGAACCCCAGATGTCGTGCTGTCTCTGGTCGTACGCGCCGTTTCCGATCCGCACGGGGCGGGCATGGTCGTAGCCGGACAGGTGCAGCAGCTCCTCTTCTTCGAGGCTGCGCTCGCCGCCCACTCCATACATCACCTGCAACGGATGCCGCTCGTCGCTGTTTGCGCCGGACACGTCGGCGATGAAGGCGAAGAAGTCGTCGGCCTCCCGGTCGAGCCCCAGGGTGTAGAGACCCCACAACGCGAATGTCGAGTCACGAATCCACGAGTAGCGGTAGTCCCAGTTGCGTTCGCCGTGGGGGGTCTCCGGGAGTGAAGTGGTGCTGGCCGCCAGCAACGCGCCGGTGGGTGAGTACGTCAAGCCTTTGAGGGTGAGCGCGCTGCGCTGCAGGTACGCCCGCCACGGGTGGTCCGGGAAGTTGCCGATGTTGATCCACTGCCGCCAGCACTCGGTGGTCTGCCACATCTTGTCGGCGGCTTCTTCGTAGGTCTGGGGCGCCGGATGCTTCGTCCAACTCAGCGCGACGAAAATGTCGTCGCCCTCTTTCATCCGGGTGCGAGCACGCGCTTCCCGGCCCTCCAGCCCGATGTTGAGGTTGGTGGTCAGGCGCAGGGTCGGGTGGGCGTCGGGGTTCTTGGTGGCGCGGGCGATGGCCTCGCCGTACGCCTGGGAGGAATATTCCCAGGTCGCGCCAGTGCGGTGGTAGTCGAACGCGGGTTCGCAGCTCATCATCAGTTCGACGGTGCCGCTCACACATCGCACGGTGCGCAGCAGGATGTGCTCGGCGTCCCAGTCCATCGGGGTGCGACGGTGGGTGCGCGAGCGCCGCTCGATGTCGTGCCACCTGCCCATGACCAGCGCGTCGCGCACGATCAGCCACCCGGTGTGTGTTTGCCAGGTGGTTTCCATGATCAAACTGCCCGGTAGGTAACGCCGAGCCGAAGGCACCGACACGCCGTAGGGGCCCAACCGGAAGTGGCCGGCGCTGCGGTCCAGGATCGCGCCGAACACGCTCGGCGAGTCCGGACGGGGCACGCACATCCATTCCACCGAACCGGCCGGTGAGATCAGGCAGGTCGTCTCCCAGTCGGACAGGAACGCATAATCGGCGATCGGCGGGAACGGATTGCGACGCGCCTGGCTGGGCGTGTATACCGACGCCGTCGTGTCCTCGGCGGAGGTGGCCTTCAAGTCCAAGCCGGGCATCGCGCCGTCACCATTGGGGTTGGCTTCCGACGCTTCGTTTGTCTGTTCGGCGTGCGCGACCATGCGCACATCATCGACTGTCGACCTACCCGGCGTCCACCCTCGCGATTTACCCGTTACTCAGGGGCAACCTGCGTATTAAGCGCACCGTGCGGGAAGCGGGGCAATGCTCCATTGGTACGCCCACGCCGCGGCCTAATAGTGTGAGTTGGGTGACCGGGTTCCTGAACTGGTGGGACGGCGTAGAGCTGTGGTTGTCGGGCCTACCGTTTGTGCTGCAGGCGTTGGCGGTGATGCCGGTTGTGTTGGCCTTGGCCTTCGCTCTAGCGGTGGTGCAGGACGCGCTGCTGGGAAAAGGAATCGAATTGACAAATCGCGCCCGCCATTCGGACGAGACGTCGGGGTAGCTCGAATGCCACGGTCACATGTCACGTTGATCCTCGTCACCTTGGTGGTCCTGGTGATCGTGACGTGGCTTCTCACCCACCGCTGACTCACGTAAATCACCCGTGCCGGGTGGGTCGGGACGCGGTCGAGATGACAGCCAGGCTGATTCTGTTAGGCTTCGCGCCATGTACGCAGCAGCCGTCGAAGCGCGACGCTTCCCGCTTGCGCTCTGCTGCGCAACTGTCGTCGCGGGGCTCTGCGCCGCGGCTGACGCGCACTGTTGTCGCTGACTCCCAATCCGTTTGCGGGCTGGTCTGAGTCTGGAAATCACTGATTTCTCTTTGACCGCCATTCGCAGCAACCAGACCGAATCCGCAAGTTCCGCAGTTCTGCACTGGAAGGCCAATAATGCTCAACGATGTTCGGGGCGCACCGCGCTGGCGACCCCGTGCCCTGCTGGCGATCGCGCTCGCGCAGATCGTCGGTGTTCTCGCTGCCTGCCAGGGTGGCCCTAGCGATGTCGTCGGTGGCGGCGGGCTGGCCGACGCCCATACAACGGTGACGCTGGTCGCTTACTCGGTCGCGGAACCGGGTTGGAGCAAGGTGATTCCGGCGTTCAACGCCACCCCGGAGGGCAAGGGGGTTCAGGTGATCACCTCCTTCGGGGCGTCGGGCGACCAGTCCCGCGGTGTTGCCGACGGCAAGCCCGCCGATCTGGTGAATTTCTCGGTTGAACCCGACATCACCCGATTGATCAAGTCCGGCAAGGTCTCCAAGGACTGGGCCACCGGTGCGACGAGGGGAATTCCGTTCGGGTCGGTGGTGACATTCGTGGTGCGCAAGGGCAACCCGAAGAACATCCGGGATTGGGATGACCTGTTGCGGCCCGGCATCGAAATCATCACACCCAACCCGCTGAGTTCGGGTGCCGCCAAATGGAATCTGCTCGCCCCGTACGCCGTGAAGAGCGAAGGCGGCAGAGACAGCAAGGCGGGGATCGAGTTTGTCAACAAACTCGTCCGGGAACACGTCAAAATGCGTCCGGCGTCGGGCCGAGAGGCGACCGATGTTTTTGTCCAGGGGAGTGGCGACGTCCTGATCAGCTACGAGAACGAGGCCATCGCGGCGGAACGGGCGGGCAAGCCCGTCGAACACGTGATTCCGCCGCAGACGTTCAAGATCGAGAATCCGGTGGCCGTGGTCAACACCAGCCGAAACCTGGCGGCGGCGACGGCTTTCAAGAATTTCCAATACACGGCTGCGGCCCAAACGATCTGGGCGCAGGCGGGTTTCCGGCCGGTCGACCCGGCGGTAGCAGCCCAGTTCCGTAACCAGTTCCCGGTGCCCGCGAAGTTGTGGACGATCACCGATCTGGGCGGCTGGAGTGTCGCGGATCCCCAATTGTTCGACAAGACCAACGGCAGCATCACCAAGATCTACACGCAGGCCACCGGATGACCACGATAATTCCCGACCCCGAAGCGATCCGTCCCGAACTGGACCGACCCGACCGCGAGGCGCCGCCAACGCGCCGCTTCCGCCGCCCCTCGCCCACCACGTCCCTGCGGGTGGGTGTGGCGACGCTGTGGCTGTCGGTGATCGTCTTGTTGCCGCTGGGCGCCATCGTCTGGCAGGCCGCCGGAGGCGGTTGGCATGCCTTTCAGCTGGCCGTCACCTCGCATGCCGCGCTGGAATCGCTGCGGGTGACGTTGACCATCTCCGCCGCAGTCACGATCGTCAACACCGTCTTCGGGTTGCTGATCGCCTGGGTGCTGGTGCGTGACGACTTCTTCGGCAAGCGGCTCGTCGATACCGTCATCGACCTGCCTTTCGCGCTACCGACCATCGTCGCCAGCCTGGTGATGTTGGCCCTCTACGGCAATCACAGCCCGGTCGGGCTACATCTGCAGCACACCGAGTGGGGTGTGGGCGTCGCGCTTGCCTTCGTGACGTTGCCGTTCGTGGTGCGGGCCGTCCAACCGGTTCTGCTGGAACTGGACCGCGAAACCGAGGAAGCCGCGGCATCTCTGGGTGCGAACGACCTCAAGATCTTCACTTCCGTGGTGCTGCCGGCGCTGACTCCGTCCCTGTTGTCCGGTGCGGGCCTGGCGTTTTCGCGGGCCATCGGTGAGTTCGGTTCGGTGGTGCTGATCGGCGGTGCGGTGCCGGGCAAGACCGAGGTGTCGTCGCAGTGGATCCGGACCCTGATCGAGAACGACGACCGTATCGGCGCCGCCGCGCTATCCATTGTCCTGCTGTCGATTTCGTTCGTGGTGTTGTTCGTGCTGCGCATCATCGGCGCACGGACGGCCAAGCGCGAGGAGGTGTCCGAATGACGCTGTCACCGGTGGTGCGTTACCTGTTGCGATTCGTCGCACTGGCGTACGTGACTGTGCTGCTGATCATTCCGGTCACGCTCATCTTGTGGCGTACCTTCGCCCCCGGGTTCGGGCAGTTCTATGACTGGGTGAGCACACCGGCGGCGATATCGGCGCTGAATTTGTCGCTGGGTGTGGTGCTCATCGTGGTGCCGTTGAATGTCATATTCGGGATTCCTACGGCGTTGGTGTTGGCGCGCAATCGATTCCGCGGCAAGGGCATTCTGCAGGCAATCATCGACCTGCCCTTCGCGGTGTCGCCTGTCGTCGTGGGCGTGGCGTTGATCGTGCTGTGGGGCTCGGCTGGAGCGCTGGGCTTTGTCGAACGGGATTTAGGGTTCAAGATCATCTTCGGCTTGCCGGGGATTGTGCTGGCGAGCGTTTTCGTCACCCTGCCGTTCGTGGTGCGTGAGGTCGAACCGGTGTTGCACGAGTTGGGCACCGATCAGGAGCAAGCGGCCGCGACCCTGGGTTCTGGTTGGTGGCAGACGTTTTGGCGGATCACGCTGCCGTCGATCCGCTGGGGACTGACCTACGGCATCGTCTTGACCATCGCTCGTACGCTCGGCGAATACGGGGCGGTGATCATGGTGTCGTCCAACTTGCCGGGCAGCTCGCAGACGCTGACACTGTTGGTGTCCGACCGTTACAACCGCGGCGCCGAATATGGCGCTTATGCATTGTCGACGCTACTGATGGGCGTCGCGGTGTTGGTGCTGATCTTCCAGGTGGTTCTGGACATCCTGCGATCCCGCGCGGTCAAGCAGGCCTGACAAGGAGACTTAACGATGACGGACACGAGCAACCCCGCGATCGTGGTGCGCGATGCCTATAAGAATTACGGCGATTTCGTGGCGCTGGATCATGTGGACTTCGAGGTGCCCAG
>NZ_MVHT01000066.1 GCF_002086275.1 Mycobacterium intermedium
GGCGGCTGCCGCAGTGACCTCGCTCAGTGAGGAGCCAATTCGTGCGACATCGGCTGCGGCCGTTGTCAACGAGTCGGCTGCTACCACAACAAAGGACACTGCCGCCTCCTAACACGACCTTCACCAGGGCAGCCGTCAGCCGTGGTCGTGCGAGGAGCTCTCTCACCCGGTCCGCTCGATAGCGCGGAATGGGTGATCCTGACTCTGAAACTTGAAAAAGGGGTACCGCCGGCCGATGGCGTGACTGCGAGGATTCAGGTCGCGGGCACCGAGTTCAAGGGCAATCTGCCCACTGGACACACTGGCCTCGGTGAGCACATTGCACACTGGCGGGGCTGGGAGACGTTCGTCCTCAGCCGCAGGGGGCATCGTCGGACACATCGCGGTGGCATCGGCGCCGACGCCAGAGCCGGTATCACCGAAGCCAGAGCAGGTTTCCGGGCGCTGGCATTACTCGAGGTAGCCGGCCTGGTCGAGCGTGACGACGGCCGATGGCGCATCGCTCGCGACTCGTATAGTCAACGGCGGTCGGGGTCTGGACAGGAGGACACGTGGCGGGTCGACCCGTACAGAGCTTTGAAGTCGTCGGTACCGAGCAACTCACCCGGCACATGGTCCGGGTGCGCCTCGGCGGTAGTGGTTTTGACACCTTCGTGCCCAACGGCTTCACCGATTCCTACGTCAAGCTGGTCTTCGTTCCCGACGACATCGACGTGGCTGAGTTGCCGCAGCCGTTGACCTCCGACAGCTTCAACGGGCTGCCACCCGAGAAGCGGCCGCCGGTTCGTACCTTGACCG
Source organism: Mycobacterium intermedium (assembly GCF_002086275.1). Lineage (GTDB taxonomy): Bacteria > Actinomycetota > Actinomycetes > Mycobacteriales > Mycobacteriaceae > Mycobacterium > Mycobacterium intermedium. The sequence goes on from NZ_MVHT01000066.1 coordinate 799, forward strand.
TTCGTCGGGTCGACAAAGAGGCCCGGGAGATCGTGATCGACATCGCGGTGCACGGCGAACACGGGGTCGCCGGTCAGTGGGCGGCCAACGCCCAACCCGGCCAGCCCATCTACCTGATGGGCCCCAGTGGCGCCTACGCGCCCGACCCCGACGCCGACTGGCACCTGCTTGCCGGTGACGAATCCGCCCTGCCCGCCATCGCAGCGGCGCTGGAGGCGCTTCCTGCCGACGCGGTCGGCAAGGCCTTCATCGAAGTCGCCGGCCCCGAAGACGAGATCCCCTTGACCGCGCCCGAATCCGTCGACGTCAACTGGGTCTACCGGGGTGGTCGGGCCGATCTGGTTCCCGAGGACCGCGCGGGCGACCACGCGCCCCTGATCGAGGCGGTCACCACCACACCCTGGCTCGGCGGGCAGGTTCAGGTGTTCATCCACGGTGAAGCGCAGGCGGTCATGCACAACCTGCGCCCCTACATCCGCAAAGAGCGCGGCGTGGAAGCGAAGTGGGCCTCATCGATCTCCGGCTACTGGCGACGCGGTCGTACCGAGGAGTCGTTCCGGGAGTGGAAAAAGGAACTGGCTCGAGAAGAATCGGGGACTTGATGGCGTACGGCGACTACCAACTCGAGATCTACTTCAAGGGCCTCGCCGGGGTGGTGCCCCAGCTGCCGATGAGCTTCGAGGAGTTGGAGGCCAAGGCCGAAGCGGCGATGCCACCGTCGGTCTGGTCCTACGTCGCCGGCGGCGCGGGCGACGAACGCACCCAACGCGCCAACCGCGAGGCCTTCGATCGTTGGGGCCTGATACCCCGCATGTTCGTGGGCGCCACCGAACGCGACCTGTCCGTCGACCTGTTCGGCCTGACCCTGCCCTCCCCGCTGCTCATGGCGCCGATCGGCGTCATCGGACTCTGCGCCCAGGACGGCCACGGTGACCTGGCCACCGCGCGCGCAGCGGCCCGTACCGGCGTGCCGATGATCGCGTCGACGTTGACGGTCGACCCGATGGAAGACGTTGCCGCCGAGTTCGGCGATACCCCCGGATATTTTCAGCTGTATCCGCCGACCGATCGCGAGGTCGCGGCCAGCCTGGTCAACCGTGCCGAAGCGGCCGGTTACAAGGGCATCATCGTCACCCTGGACACCTGGGTCACCGGCTGGCGGCCCCGCGACCTGAGCACCTCCAATTTCCCCCAGCTGCGCGGGCATTGCCTGGCCAACTACTTCAGCGATCCGGTTTTTCGGGCCGGCCTGCAGCGCCCACCGGAGGAAGACCTGCAGGGCGCGACGCTGCGCTGGGCCCAGATTTTCGGCGGCCCCCTCACCTGGCAAGACCTCCCGTGGCTGCGTTCGCTGACCGACCTGCCGCTGATCCTCAAAGGCATCTGCCACCCCGACGACGCGCGGCGTGCCAAAGACGGCGGTGTGGACGGCATCTACGTCTCCACCCACGGCGGTCGACAAGCCAACGGCGGCCTGCCCTCGCTGGAATGTTTGCCGGGAGTGGTAGAAGCGGCCGACGGGCTGCCGGTGCTGTTCGACTCCGGCATTCGCCACGGCGCCGACGTCGTGAAGGCGTTGGCGCTCGGGGCCACCGCCGTCGCGGTGGGACGCCCCTACGCGTTCGGTCTGGCACTCGGCGGGGTCGACGGGATCGTGCACGTGCTGCGCATGTTGCTGGCCGAGGCCGACCTGATCATGGCGGTCGACGGCTATCCCAACCGCAAAGATCTCACCCCGGAAACATTGCGGCGCGTCTACTGACCTTCGCCACGTCGCACCTGCGACGGTGGGGGAGTGGAGGCCGTCCTCGAGGAATTCGACGAGTACCTGGCGCTGCAATGCGGTCGCTCGGCGCACACCCGTCGCGCGTATCTGGGCGACCTGCGCTCGTTGTTCGCGTTTCTTGACGACCGCGGTGCCAACCTGACGGCCCTGAGCCTGCCGCTACTTCGGTCCTGGCTGGCGACCGCGGCCGGCGCGGGCGCGGCGCGCACCACGTTGGCCCGGCGCACCTCGGCGGTCAAGGCGTTCACCGCCTGGGCTGTGCGGCGCGGAATACTTGCCACAGATCCCGCCGTCCGGCTGCAGACGCCCAAAGCCCATCGGACGCTGCCCGCGGTGCTGCGCCAGGATCAGGCCTTGCAGGCCATGACCGCGGCGAAACTCGGTGCCGAGCAAGGCGATCCGATCGCCCTGCGAGACCGGTTGATCGTCGAGATGTTGTATGCCACTGGAATCCGGGTCAGCGAGCTGTGCGGGCTGGACATCGACGATGTCGACACCCGGCACCGGCTGGTGCGGGTCCTGGGCAAGGGCAACAAGCAGCGTACGGTGCCCTACGGGAATCCGGCCGCGGAAGCGCTGCGGGCTTGGCTCGGCGATGGACGCCCGGCGCTGGCGACCGCGGAGTCCGGCCCGGCGCTGCTGCTCGGTGCTCGCGGCCGGCGACTCGACGTGCGTCAGGCCCGAACCGTGGTGCATCAGACCGTGAGTGCGGTCGACGGCGCTCCCGACATGGGCCCGCACGGACTGCGCCACAGCGCGGCAACTCACCTCCTCGAAGGCGGCGCCGATTTGCGCGTGGTCCAGGAGTTGCTCGGGCACTCCAGCCTGGCCACCACGCAGCTGTACACCCACGTCGCGGTCTCGCGGCTGAGGGCCGTGCACGATCAGGCCCATCCGCGTGCATAGCCGCGTCAGCCGTGTAACGGCTTGAGCCGGATCGGGGTCGACGCCAACAGCCCGACCGGGTCGACATACTGCGCCTCGGAAGCCGGACCCCACATGGCCCCCCAGTGCAGACACGCGGACGCCGGGCAACCGGGATGCCCAGCCATAAGCACACCGAGCACCGACCCTGCGTCCACCACCTGGCCAACCCGGACGTTGGGCTGGACGGGTTCGTAGCTGGTGTGCAGGCCACCGGGGTGGGCCAGTGACACGACCAGCCTGCCCGCCAGCGGCCCGGCGTAGATCACCGTCGCCTCGCCCGCGGCGTACACCGGTTGGTTCGGCACGCCGGCGAGGTCCACACCCCGGTGGCCGGAAGTCCAGTTGGGCGAGGGAGCGTCGAACCCGCGCACCACCGCCGGGGGTGGACGCAGCGGCCAAGCCAGCCTGGGTCCGGCCGCATCCGCCGGCGACGCACTGACCAGAGTCAGCAACGCCCAGAACAGTGTCGGCAGCGGCCCCCGTCGCACTCGCTCAGTGCAACGGATCGACCCTCGCGCGGCCACTCAGCCGCGCGTGTTCTGGGGACAACAAAACTCGGTGTAAACTGCACGACGCAGCTCGTAAAGCGGGCTGACTTCGCGCGCCTGCATCGCGGCCCAGTACTTCGGGGACCCGCAACGGCATGCCGAGCGGTCCCGTGGCCGGCCTCCTGTCAGGAGGGATGGATACGGGTTCGGCATCGCAGCAGACGCCAGGGCCCGGCATCACCCGACGCCGGGCGACAACCGACACAAAAGGATATGGGCCTCACTATGGCTGTCGTAACCATGAAGCAGCTGCTTGACAGCGGCACCCACTTCGGGCACCAGACCCGTCGCTGGAATCCCAAGATGAAGCGGTTCATCTTCACCGACCGCAACGGCATCTACATCATCGACCTGCAGCAGACGCTGACCTTCATCGACAAGGCGTACGAGTTCGTCAAGGAAACCGTCGCCCACGGAGGGACAGTGCTGTTCGTCGGCACCAAGAAGCAGGCGCAGGAGTCCGTCGCCGCCGAGGCGACCCGCGTCGGCATGCCCTACGTGAACCAGCGCTGGCTGGGCGGCATGCTCACCAACTTCTCCACCGTGCACAAGCGGCTGCAGCGCCTCAAGGAGCTCGAGGCCATGGAGCAGACCGGTGGCTTCGAAGGCCGCACCAAGAAGGAAATCCTGGGCCTGACCCGCGAGAAGAACAAGCTGGAGCGCAGCCTCGGCGGTATCCGGGACATGAACAAGGTGCCCTCGGCTATCTGGGTCGTCGACACCAACAAGGAGCACATCGCCGTCGGCGAGGCCCGCAAGCTGGGCATCCCGGTGATCGCGATCCTCGACACCAACTGCGACCCCGACGAGGTCGACTACCCGATCCCGGGCAACGACGACGCGATCCGCTCGGCCGCGCTGCTGACCAAGGTGATCGCCTCCGCGGTCGCCGAGGGGCTGCAGGCCCGCGCCGGCCTGGGCCGCGGCGACGGCAAGCCCGAGGCCGAAGCCGCCGAGCCGCTGGCCGAATGGGAGCAGGAATTGCTGGCCTCCGCTACGGCCACGGCCGAACCGGCCGCCGCGCCCGACACAACCACAGACGCGTCCTAAGAAAGGCTGACCATTGGCGAACTACACCGCTGCCGACGTCAAGCGACTTCGGGAGTTGACCGGTGCCGGCATGCTCGACTGCAAGAACGCACTGGTGGAGACTGACGGCGACTTTGACAAGGCCGTAGAGGCGCTGCGCATCAAGGGCGCCAAGGACGTCGGCAAGCGTGCCGAGCGCGCGACGGCCGAAGGTCTGGTCGCCGCCAAGGGCGGCGCGTTGATCGAGCTGAACTCCGAGACGGACTTCGTCGCCAAGAACGCCGAATTCCAAGAGCTGGCCAACAAGATCGTCGACGCCGCCGTGGCTTCCAAGGCCAAGGATGTGGACACGCTCAAAGCCGCCAGTGTTGGAGACCAGACTGTCGAGGAGGCCATCGCGGCGCTGTCGGCCAAGATCGGTGAGAAGCTGGAACTGCGTCGGGTGGCGCAGTTCGACGGCACCGTGGAGGCCTACCTGCACAAGCGGGCCGCCGACCTGCCTCCCGCGGTGGGTGTGCTCGTCGAGTACACGGGCGACAACTCAGAGGCGGCCCACGCCGCCGCACTGCAGATCGCCGCGCTCAAGGCCCGCTACCTGTCCCGCGACGACGTCCCGGAGGACGTGGTGGCCAGCGAGCGCCGGATCGCCGAGGAAACCGCCAAGGCCGAGGGCAAGCCCGAGCAGGCACTGCCCAAGATCGTCGAGGGCCGGCTCAACGGCTTCTTCAAGGACGCCGTGCTGCTCGAGCAGCCGTCGGTGTCTGACAACAAGAAGACCGTGAAGGCCCTGCTCGACGAGGCAGGCGTGACTGTGACCCGGTTCGTTCGCTTCGAGGTGGGCCAGGCCTAGCGCGCCATGGCACGCGTACACGCCTTCGGGGACGACGCGCTCGGCGATCTCGACGGGATCGCTCTCGCCGAAGAGATCCGCTCGGGCCGGGTCAGCCGGGCCGAGGTCGTCGAGGCGGCCATCGCACGCGCCGAGGCCGTCAATCCAAAGCTCAACGGCCTGGCGTACGCGGCTTTCGACAGTGCGCGCGATCAGGCGCGCCAGGAGAAGCGCGGCCCACGTCCCCACGGCGGCTTCTTCGACGGTGTACCGACCTTCATCAAGGACAACGTCGATGTCGCCGGCGTGCCGTCGATGCACGGAACCGATGCGTGGCAGCCGTTCCCGGCGCCCAAAGACAGCGAGATCACCCGACTGTTGCTGGATACCGGGCTGATCGCGCTTGGCAAGACGCAGCTGTCGGAATTCGGCTTCAGTGCGTCCGCCGAACACCCCCGGCTGGGGGCGGTCCGCAATCCGTGGCACACCGACCACACCGCGGGTGCTTCCTCGTCGGGGTCGGGCGCATTCGTTGCGGCCGGCGTCGTGCCGATCGCACACGCCAATGACGGGGGCGGCTCCATCCGGATCCCGGCCGCGGTCAACGGGCTGGTCGGGCTCAAACCGTCCCGCGGTCGATTGCCGCTGGACCCGGAGTTTCGACGGTTGCCGGTGGGCGTCGTCGCCAATGGGGTGGTCACCCGCTCTGTGCGCGACACCGCGGCCATATTTCGTGAGGCGGAGCGCATCTGGCGCAACCCCAAGCTGCCGCCGATCGGCGACATCACGCGACCGGGTGAGCGGCGCCTGAAGATCGGCGTGATCACGCGTTCGGTGGAGCGGGAGGCCAGCCCCGAAGTCAAGCAGCTGACGTTGAAGACGGCGGCACTGCTCGAGGAGCTGGGCCACCGAGTCGAGCACGTCGACACGCTTCCCGTGCCGGCCAGTTTCGGCGACGATTTCAAGCTGTACTGGGGCCTGCTGGCGCTCGGGCAGATCGGTGTCGGGCGTCGCGCATTCGGCGCTAGTTTCGACCGCGATCGGCTGGACGCGCTGACGTTGGGACTCGCGCGCCGCGCCCGCACCAACATGCACCGGCTCCCGGTAGCGATCGCCCGCCTGCGCAGGACGCGACGGCACACCGTGCGGCTGTTCGGTACCTATGATGTGCTGCTCACGCCGACGCTCGCCGACGTGACCCCGCCGATCGGACACCTGGCACCCACTGATTACCAGCAACTCCTCGACCGGCTGACCGACTGGGTGGCGTTCACGCCGCTCCACAATGTCACCGGCGACCCCGCGATCTCGCTGCCCCTGGCCAACGACGCGGACGGCTTACCGGTGGGGATGATGCTTTCGGCCGAGGTCGGCCACGAGGCGCGGTTGCTGGAATTGGCGTTCGAACTCGAAGAGGCCCATCCGCCGGCCCGTATCCAGGACTGAGCGGACTGCGCGGACGGGAAACGGGGCGTCAGTCCGATCCCAGCAGTTCAAGCATCCGCTTGAAGTCGCGTTGTTCAGCCTCGCTGAGGCGGGCGAGGATGCGGGCATCGGCGCCGCGCACCACGTTTTCAGCGCGTTTGAGCAATTTGCGTCCCTCGGCGGTGAGTGTCGCCGGCAGCGAGCGACCAGAGGACACCGTCGCGGGCCGGCCCACTGCCCCTATCTCCTCCAACCGGCGCAGCACCGTGTTCATGGCTTGCGGCGACACGCCCGCGCGGCGGGCCAGTTCGGCATTGGACGAACCCGGCGATTGCGAAAGGATGCGCAGGCAGACGAACTCGGGAAGCGTGAGGCCGAGCGTTCCCAACGCCGCGGAAACCTCTGGCCGCAGCACCACCCCCACCCGATACAGCAGGTAGCCCAGCGGGGCGTCGTCGGCCTGACCCATGTCAGGGATCTTGACATATAGGGGAGGGCGAAGCCTAACGCTCGGTGGTCCTGACGCTCAGTGGCCTTTGAGCAGTAAGCCGTATCCGTTGGCGATCAGGCTGCACTTGAGCGCGGACGTCGGCGTGTTGTCGGCGAGCCAGGCCCTGATCACGGCGAGCTGTTTGGTGGCCGGCTCGTGGTTGGCGTCGAGCTGCCGCAGCAACTTCGATGCGGTGTTCGGGGCACTCGAAGCGGTGTCGATCATGGCAATTGTCCCTCTCGTGCGGGCGGGTGGTTACCCGAACCGCCCCCTCCGCAAACTTTTCCTGACCCCGCAGTGCGGCCCCACCGGCAAGAACAGGACTTACGACGACGTTGGCTGCTGCCGTGGAAGCTGCGTCTTGACCACTCGCTGGGCGAGTTCGAAGACGGCGTATTGAATTCTTGGGAGCGTCGCGCCAGCAAATCAATAATTCGACGGCAGCGATGTCGAAACGCTCCATCAAAATGCGCTAGGCACGCCCAATCACGTCGCGACTGGCACCTGCGCTGGACGTATGGGCTTCGTCACTACCAAGTGCATTCACCGCAGAACGCGCAGGTCGGACGGACGAGCCCACGGGGCCACCACCCGCGCAGGGTCCGCTCATGTTTGAGGCCGGGGGGCAATGGCTATGGGACAGGGCAGGGGTGGGTCCTCGCATTTGAACTGCGCACACTGCGCCGGCGAGGAATCGCAAGCGACTCAATACGGAGGGAGTCTGTATGAAATTCACCAAGACAGCAGTCAAAACGACCATTGGAGCGGTAGGAATTGCTGCCGCAGCCGCTTTCAGCGCGGCACCAGCAATGGCTGCTCCGAGTATTCACCAGTTCGGCACCAGTGCACCGATCGCTAGTGGTCCGATGGTGACCGCCTACACGGTCAGCAACCTGGAGCAGAGCAGTACGACCATTCCGGGTTACACCCCGAAGGGGCAGCTGTGGGAGGCCGACGTGACGGCGGCGGCCACCAGCGGCACGGTGACCCCACTGGTCTCGTCGTTCCACGCGCGGACGGCGACCGGCCAGAACTACCAGGTCGTCAACACCACGCCGGCGCCCGAGGGGCTTAACCCGGCGCCCATCCCGCAGGGCGGCCAGGCCTCCGGCAAGGTCTACTTCGACGTGACCGGCGCGCCGCCGAACGGTGTCGTGTACAACGACGGCGTCCAGGACGTGTTGATCTGGACGAACAACGTGAGCAACACGGTTCCGGGCGCGGGCACCGTCCCTGCTCCTGAGGGAACTGGCGGCATGGCCCCGGCGCCCAACGGGACCGGCTCCGTGACCCCGGCAACTGAGGGAACCGGCGAAACGTCAGGCGCATGAGCCGCGTAATTCGCTAACAACTCACGCCCCTGCGGGCCCATAGCGGCCCACCGGACCTCCCCGCGTCAATGTCGACGCGGGGAGGTCGTTTTTTTTGGGTACTTGGGACGTGATCGCTGCTGCCAGATCGGGTATGCACCACCAATGACCCGTTCCGATCACCGGCCACCCGAAGTCCGCGAACAAGCTCAAGACCACGCCGATCAAGCCCGCCAGTCCATGCAGGAAAAGCGCGCCAAGCAGGACGGCGGGGTGAGCGGCTGGGTGGCTAGACGTGCCGGCGACTGGGATCTCGAAGGTCAGGACGAAACCACGATGCAACGCCAGAAGTTCTTCTGGAACTTCTTGGTGGACTATTGGTTTCGGATGGAGATCGACGGCTGGGAGAACATCCCGCAACCGCCGGCGCTGCTGATCGGCATCCACTCCGGAGCACCGTTCGTGTGGGACGCCTGGACCGTCGGCCTGCAATGGTGGCGGCGGTTCGGCCCGGAACGTCCGCTGCACGGGACGGCCCACGACGCGCTGATGGCGATACCGGGCTTTGGTCGCTATTTCCGGTCCATGGGTGTCCTGCCCGCTGCCCCGGACGCTATCGCCACCGCGTTGGCCGAAGGCCGGGATGTGGCGCTGTGGCCCGGCGGCGAAGTGGACTCGTTGCGGCCCTGGCGGGAGCGCGACCGCGCCAACCTGGCGGGGCGCACGGGGTTTGTGAAGATGGCGATCCGGGCCGGGGTGCCGATCGTGCCGATCGCGACGGTCGGCGGCGCCGATGCCATGCCCGTGCTGATCCGCGGCGACCGGTTATCGCACACGCTGCGACTCGATCGGTTGCTGCGGCTCAAGGTGTTCCCGCTGGCGATCTCGCTGCCTTGGGGGATCGCGCCGGCGGCACTGCCGCAGCTACCGCTACCGGCCAAGATCAGAACCCGCTTCATGCCCACGGTCGAACTGGACAGCGATGCCGACCGCGCCGAGGACGAAGCCTACGTCGAGGCGAAGTACCACGAGGTGCAGGACAGCATCCAACGGGGGATGGACGCGTTGGCGCGCAAGCGCGCGTTGCCGGTGTTCGCCTGAGCGGCTATCGCGCGACCGACCCGTCGGCAAGCAAGGGCGGCTCGGTGAAAGCCCACCTGGGCTGTGGCGACGTCACCGCCATATAGCCGACGCCGCGCACGGTCTCAACCATCGACTCGTAGTCGGGTCCCAGCTTGGCGCGCAGTCGTCGGACATGGACGTCGACGGTTCGGACCCGCGTCTGGGAGTCATAGCCCCACACCTCACGCATCAGCCGGGTCCGAGAGAATGCCCGCCCAGCGTGCTCTACAAGGAAGTTCAGCAGTTTGAACTCGGTCAGTGTGAGTCCCAGGTCCACCCCGTTCCGGGTGGCGGTGTAGCGGTCCGGGTGCAGCACCAGGTCGCCGAACTGCAGGGTGCCCTGCGAAGCGCTGCGACGACGGGTGATTGCCAAGCGCAGCCGGGTCTGCAACTCGACACCGCTGGCAGCGCCCAGCAGCACGTCATCGAATTGCCAGTCGATGTCGGCATCGACGTAGTCGGCCAGCGCCACCACGGCGACCAGGGCCAATGCCGGTGTACTGGCCGTCAATCGACGGCACGCACGACGGGCCGCCACAAGGTCGGTGCGCGCGTCGATGATCGCGATGTCGGGTTCGCCACCCGGCAGGTTGTGGGCGTCTATGGGCAAGCGCCGAATGATTTGCGCGAACGAGTCCAACGTCGGTAACCCTGACACGAAGTCGGCATCGTTACTAACCAGAAGGACTTCCACGACAACATCTCCCAACCCCTCAACAGGGTCCCACTACTTTGTAGGCACCTCCTTGGGAGATGACTGCTAGCGCAGCGCGGAGTACCCAATACAGGGCGCAACTATGCAAAAGGGTGGCACCGCGTTGTGGATTCACAGGAAAGCGGCGTGAATTCACAGGAAAGCCGATGAGCCCGGCCTGTCCCCACAGACCGGGCCCATCGTTCCGACAAGCTATTGGTGTGACTTCTGGCGCTGCTCGGCCGTCTCGGCCGCAGCGCGGGCGGCTTCCGCCTGGGCTTCCTTCTTGGCGACGTCGCGCTGCGCTTCTGCCTTGTCCTGCTGGGCTTCGCCCTCGTTGATGAGGTCGCCGCGGCCCGTCACGGTGCCAACGACTTCCTTCGCCTTGCCTTTGACTTCCTCGACGACGCCTTTGACGGCCTCGGCGGGACCTGACTTGTTGTCGCCCATGTGAACTCTCCTCGATGATGGAATCTGGTCCGTCGGGCGGTGCACCGCCGCGTTGAAACGATTCCCAAACCGTTCCGCGGTCAAACATGCCGGCTCGGTGGGGGCGGTAGCAGGTCAGCTAAAGCACCCGGCCCACAATGAAGCCTGGCAATGAGGCAGGATGTGAGATGCCGTTCCGGGTGGTTGCCGGGATGGCACTGTCATGCGAGGAGTCTGATGACGGAAACCGAGCCAACGAGCACGAACGGCGGGCGGACCGACCGAGTTTCCCGTTCCTCGTCGCGGTATTCACGAGTGTTGCTCAAGCTCGGCGGCGAGATGTTCGGTGGCGGGCAGGTCGGGCTGGATCCCGACGTGGTGTCCCAGGTGGCTCGGCAGATCGCAGACGTGGTCCGCGACGGCGTGCAGATGGCGGTCGTGATCGGTGGCGGCAACTTCTTCCGCGGCGCGCAACTGCAACAACTCGGTATGGAGCGCACCCGGTCGGACTACATGGGCATGCTCGGCACGGTGATGAACAGCCTTGCTCTGCAGGATTTTCTGGAGAAGGAAGGCATCGTCACTCGGGTTCAGACGGCGATCACCATGGGGCAGGTGGCTGAGCCGTACCTCCCGTTGCGGGCGGTTCGCCACCTCGAAAAGGGCCGGGTGGTGATCTTCGGCGCCGGCATGGGGCTGCCGTATTTCTCCACCGACACGACGGCGGCGCAGCGGGCCCTGGAGATCGACGCGGACGTCGTGTTGATGGCCAAAGCCGTCGACGGCGTGTTCACCGCGGATCCGCGGGTTGACCCCAATGCGGAACTGTTGACCGCGATCAGCCACCGCGAGGTGATCGACCGGGGGCTGCGGGTGGCCGATGCCACCGCGTTCAGCCTGTGTATGGACAATGGCATGCCGATCTTGGTGTTCAACCTGCTGACCGATGGCAATATCGCGCGAGCGGTCTCTGGTGAGAAGATCGGAACGCTGGTTACCACCTGAGCGAAAACCGCGCACATGATTGGCGCCAATGACATGCACAGCGCAGCGATGAGGGGAATACGCGGAAATGATTGAGGAGGCTCTCTTCGACGCCGAAGAGAAAATGGAAAAAGCCGTGGCGGTAGCCCGTGATGACCTGTCAACCATCCGCACCGGGCGCGCCAACCCGGGCATGTTCGCCCGGATCTCGATCGATTACTACGGTTCGCCGACGCCGATCACCCAGCTGTCCAGCATCAATGTGCCCGAAGCGCGGCTGGTGGTGATCAAGCCCTATGAAGCCAGCCAACTGCACGCGATCGAGACGGCGATTCGCAACTCTGACCTGGGCGTCAACCCCACCAATGACGGCACCCTGATTCGGGTCGCGGTACCTCAGCTCACCGAGGAACGCCGCCGGGAGTTGGTCAAGCAGGCCAAGCACAAGGGCGAGGAAGCGAAGGTCTCGGTACGCAACATCCGTCGCAAGGCGATGGAAGAACTGCACCGCATCCGCAAGGACGGCGACGCCGGGGAAGACGAGGTGACTCGGGCCGAGAAAGACCTCGAGAAGACCACGCACCAGTACGTCGCCCAGATCGATGAGCTGGTCAAACACAAGGAAGGCGAGCTGCTGGAGGTCTAGGGACCACTCAGTAGCCGAGTTCATTGACTTCCGTGACAAGTACCGATGCCGGCGCCGGCACCCACCCCGACGAACCGGCGAACGGATCGTCGCAGCCTGCCAAGAAGACGTCGAGGGCTGGACGTAACCTGCCCGCCGCGATCGCGGTAGGCGCCGGCATTGGCGCCGTCCTCATTGCGACGTTGGTACTCGTCCCGCAAAGTTGGATGTTCTATTGCGCCGGGGCAGCCCTGGTAGCAAGCCATGAGGTGGTTCGGCGGCTGCGGGAAGCGGGATATCTGATCCCGGTTATCCCGTTGCTGGTCGGGGGACAGGCCACCGTCTGGTTGACCTGGCCGTATCACGCCAAGGGCGCGCTGGCGGGCTTCGGCGGCATGGTCGTGGTCTGCATGATCTGGCGGTTGTTCATGCAAGATGCCCGCGAGCACAACGGTGAAGGTCCGCCGTCATCGAGCAATTTCTTGCGGGACGTTTCCGCCACGATTTTTCTCTGTGCGTGGGTCCCCCTGTTCGCGGCCTTTGCCGCGATGCTGTACGACCCGCGGCACGGTTCGAACTGGGTGTTCTGCATGATGATCGCGGTGGTGAGCTCCGACACTGGCGGATACGCGGTAGGAGCCCTTTACGGTAAGCATCCGATGGTTCCCGCGATCAGTCCGAAGAAGTCCTGGGAGGGTTTCGCCGGTTCACTGGTCTGCGGAATCACTGCGACTGTGCTTACCGTCACCTTCCTGGCCCACAAGGAGCCGTGGGTTGGCGCGTTGCTGGGGCTGTTGTTCGTGGTCACCACCACGCTCGGCGACCTGGTGGAGTCGCAGGTCAAGCGCGACCTGGGCATCAAAGACATGGGTCGGTTGCTGCCCGGTCACGGTGGCTTGATGGACCGTCTCGACGGTGTGCTGCCGTCGTCGGTGGCCGCATGGACCGTCCTGACATTGCTGCCCTGACGCTTGCCCTGACCGCAATGCGGCGAAACGCGACGATAATGGACGGGTCATGGCTCAACAACTGGTGTTCGAGGCACCGCGTCGGGGGAAACCGCCGCGGCATTTAGCGGACCTCGACGCGGCGGGCCGCGCGGCGGCGGTGGCCGAGCTGGGCCTGCCGGCCTTCCGGGCAAAGCAACTCGCGCACCAGTACTACGGGCGACTGATTGCCGATCCGCGGCAGATGACGGACCTTCCCGCCGCCGTTCGCGAGCAGATCGCCGAGTCGATGTTCCCGACGCTGCTCACCCCGGCGCGTGACGTCACATGCGATGCCGGTCAGACACGGAAGACACTGTGGCGGGCCTTGGACGGCGCCACGGTGGAGTCGGTGCTGATGCGTTACCCCCAGCGCAATACCGTGTGCATCTCGTCGCAAGCCGGCTGCGGCATGGCCTGCCCGTTCTGTGCCACGGGCCAGGGCGGATTGACCCGCAACCTGTCAACGGCCGAGATCGTCGAACAGGTGCGTGCCGGCGCCGCCGCGCTACGCGACGATTTCGGGGATCGGCTGTCGAACGTCGTCTTCATGGGCATGGGGGAGCCGCTGGCCAACTACGCCAGGGTGGTGGCGGCGGTGCGACGCATCACCGAACCTCCGCCGTCCGGCTTCGGGATTTCGGCGCGCTCGGTGACGGTATCGACGGTCGGTCTGGCCCCGGCAATTCGCAAGCTTGCCGACGAACGGCTCGGTGTGACGCTGGCGCTGTCCTTGCACGCGCCCGACGATGAACTGCGCGACACGCTTGTGCCCGTCAACAACCGGTGGAAGATCAGCGAGGCGTTGGACGCCGCTCGGTACTACGCCGACGTCACGGGCCGGCGGGTATCGGTCGAATACGCGCTGATCCGCGACGTCAACGACCAGCCGTGGCGGGCAGATCTGCTGGGCAAGCGGCTGCACCGGGCGCTCGGGCCGCTGGTCCACGTGAACCTGATTCCGCTCAATCCGACGCCGGGCAGCGACTGGGATGCGAGCCCCAAGCCGGTGGAGCGGGAATTCGTCAAACGCATTCGTGCGCAAGGGGTTTCGTGTACGGTGCGGGACACTCGCGGCAGAGAGATCAGCGCCGCCTGCGGACAGCTGGCCGCCGAAGGCGGGTAGCTGGAGCGCAGGCGAATCAGGTCCAGCCTGTGGACAGCTGGCCGCCGAAGGCGGGTAGCTGGAGCGCAGGCGAATCAGGTCCAGCCTGTGGACAGCTGGCCGCCGAAGGCGGGTAGCTGGAGCGCAGGCGAATCAGGTCCAGCCTGTGGACAGCTGGCCGCCGAAGGCGGGTAGCTGGAGCGCAGGCGAATCAGGTCCAGCCTGTGGACAGCTGGCCGCCGAAGGCGGGTAGCTGGAGCGCAGGCGAATCAGGTCCAGCCTGCGGACAGCTGGCCGCCGAAGGCGGGTAGCTGGAGCGCAGGCGAATCAGGTCCCGCCTGCGGACAGCTGGCCGCCGAAGGCGGGTAGCTGGAGCGCAAATTGTTGCTTCTTGGTGATGAACCGAGCGGCCGGGGATTCCGTCATCAAGGCATATCCACAGCAAAGGAGTCCTTGATGAGCTTTCGTCCGGTGTCACTGCTCCGAATTATCGCGGCGGTGGCAGCCACGGTTGCCTTGATGAGCGGTTTGGCGACCCCGCCCCGTGCGTCTGCCGCCGATGACCGCCTGAACTTCACCGGAACCACCCTCAGCGGTGCCCCGTTCGACGGCGCCAGTCTGCAGGGAAAGCCGGCGGTGTTGTGGTTCTGGACGCCGTGGTGCCCGTTCTGTAACGCGGAGGCTCCCGCCATCAGCAAAGTGGCGGCCGCCAATCCTGCGGTCACCTTCGTCGGCATCGCGGCCCATTCCGACCCGGCCGCCATACAGGGCTTCGTGTCGAAGTACGGCCTGAACTTCACCAACCTCAATGACGCCGATGGCGCGATTTGGGCTCGCTACAACGTGCCGTGGCAGCCGGCCTGGGTGTTCTACCGCGCCGATGGGTCCTCGACCTTCGTCAACAACACCACGTCTGCTATATCCCAGGACGAACTGTCCGGCCGAGTCGCAGCTCTCACCCGCTGAGGCCGCCCTCCCGTGGATATTGCCCTGATCGGTTTGGCGTTCGCCGCTGGATTGGTAGCCGCGCTGAACCCATGTGGATTCGCCTTGTTGCCCGCATACCTGCTGCTGGTGGTCCGTGGGTCCGCCGAAAAATCCAGCCCCCTCAGCGCGGTCGGTAGAGCGCTGGCGGCCACCGTCGGAATGGCGCTCGGCTTCCTGACGGTGTTCGGTCTCTTCGGGGCGCTGACGATCTCGGCAGCCTCGACGGTGCAGCGATACCTCCCCTATGTCACGGTGTTGATCGGTGTGGTGCTCGTTGCCCTGGGGGTCTGGCTGCTGTCGGGACGTGAGCTGGCCGGCTTGGCCCCGAAATCGCTTGGCACGCAATGGGCGCCGACCGTGCGGATCGGCTCCATGTACGGCTACGGCGTCAGTTATGCGATCGCGTCGCTGTCCTGCACCATCGGGCCCTTCCTCGCGGTGACCGGGGCCGGCCTTCGTGGCGGCTCGGTGATCGGAAGTGTGGCGATCTATCTCGCCTACGTCGGCGGTCTGACCCTGGTGGTCGGCGTGCTTGCCATCGCTGCGGCGACGGCGAGTTCGGCGGTGGCGGACCGGCTGCGCCGGATCCTGCCGTTCGTCAACAAAGCAAGCGGTGTGCTGCTGGTGGTAGTCGGTTTGTACGTGGGCTACTACGGGGTCTACGAGCTGCGCCTGATCACTGGCGCCAGCGCGAATCCGAACGATGCGGTGATCTCCGCGGCCGGACGACTCCAGGGTCTGGTGGCCGGCTGGATCCACAACCACGGGGGGTGGCCATGGCTACTGGCGTTGGCGGTGCTGGTCATCGGCGCGTTCGCCGGTTCGTGGTACCGCAGCCGCTACGGTCGGGCACGTCGCTGACGGCAGACACGCCCTGGACAAGGGTGTCGGCGCACAACAGCAGCTGAGACGTTGCCGTAGGCGTCGAGATTCACCGGGCAGACCCGGTGCGTGTTACCTGATCCAGCCGCGGCGACGGCCCCACCAGTCGCGGACCAGAACGAACAGTGCGAGTGCGGCGAACACAATCAGGAAGACGTCTTCGACGTGGCCGACGTGGTTGCCACGCAGCATCACCAGCAGAAAGCCGACGATGAAGAGGCCGGTGAGGTGCCAGGTGCGAATGTTGATCTTGCTCCAACCCCACGCTGCGGACGGCACCTCGGCGGGGTCCACGCCGTTGAACTTATCCACTTCGGTACTGGCCACAGCGATCCCTCCGGTTTGGACTGGACTGCGAACTGACATGCACTGCGTCAACATTCTGGCACACGCGGGTTTGCCCGCAATCCGGTCCGCACCGGAAGGGATCAGCTGGGGATTCAGGCCGGCGGCATCAGCACGGTGTCGATCATGTACACCTGCGCATTCGCCGTGGACACACCACCGCAGACCACGCCCGCGTTGTTGACCCGCAGGTTGTTGCCGGCTCCGGTCACGGCGACGCTGGCGCCTTGCAGGGTCTTGTGGGTGCCGACGACCTGAGCTGGGCTCGCCTGGCCGGAGACGACGTGGTAGGTCAGGATGCTGTTCAGCAGTCCCGAGTCCGTCTTGAGCTGCTCAATGGTGGCGGCCGGCAGTTTCGCGAAGGCCGCGTCGGTGGGCGCGAACACCGTGTACTGCCCGTTGTTGAGCGTGTCGACCAGGTTCACCTGCGGATTGAGGTTGCCGGACAGCGCCGACGTCAGCGTCGTCAGCAACGGATTGTTCGACGCCGCCACGGCGACCGGCACCTGCGACATGCCCTGCACCGAGGCCGGCCCCGCCGGATTGGCCGCGGCGTAGTCGGCACAACCCGGACCGACCGGATCACTTGCCGACGCGACCGGGGACATGGCCACCGCCAGGGCCATCAGGCCAGCGGCTGCGAAACCGGTTGCCGGCAGTGTCTTTTGCAGTTTCATGGGTGTTCGCTCCTTAGTTCTTGGACGGCTGGCGCCGGTCCGCTGGGTCCCCGACATAAGTGCTTCGGAGCCGGTGTGCCCGCGGTTGGTGATCAGCCGTAAGTGAAGGAAAAAATTTGCAGTCCCTTACTGGGACGCACCTCGACCGTGCCGGCGCGCTGCGCACCACCAGCGGCAATTTGGTGCGAGGTGGGCGGACCGCTCACCGGCACGGTGGTTTCCTTTCCGTCCCGCAGCACCGTCAGGGTCCCGGTCCCGCCGACCACGATGTAGACGTTGGCGGCGTGGTAGTTCAGCTTGATCGCCGAGGATTCGGTGTCGGCCGTTGCACCCTGATAATCCAGCGACCAGCGCCCGCTCAGCGCGAACTTGTCAGCCGGCAGATCCGGCGGGTAAGCGAACGCGGCTGACCCTTCGTCGTACACGCCACCGCCGCCGAAGTTGACCACCTTGCCGACCCCGAGGTACGTCTCGGGCGTCAGAACGGTGCGTGGGGTGATGTCGGGCGCCTCGACCGGCTTGGGCAACTTGACATCGGGCTTGGCGTTGGTCAGCAACCGCCGAATCAGGGCGTCGGTGCCGTCGTAGTCGCCCTCGCCGAACTTGATGTGACGGACGGTGCCGCTGGCGTCGATCAGATACTCCGCCGGCCAGTAGCGATTGCGGTAGTTCGTCCAGGTGGAATAGCCGTTGTCCAGCGCAATCGGGTAGGTGATGCCAAGATCGGCCGCCCCTTTGACGACGTTGCCGGTGACCCGCTCGAACGCGTACTCGGGGGTGTGCACTCCGATGACTTCCAAACCGCTGTCCTTGTAAGCCTGATACCAGCCGACGACGTGCGGGATGGCCCGTTGGCAGTTGATGCACGAGTACGCCCAGAAGTCGATCAAAACGACCTTGCCGCGCAAGGACTCCAAGGTGACGGGCCGCCCGTCCGGTGTGTTGAGCCACGCCTCGATACCCTTGAGATCCGGTGCAGTGCCGCAACTTTCGAGTTCCTGGGCGCCATTGCTGCAGTTCGACAACTGCGCGTTCTGGTCGTTGACGATGCCGCCGAGGTTCAGTTTCTCCCGAATGGTGTCCGATCCGCCGACCCTGTCCTGCAGCGATGCCGTGTAGTCGGGAATGGCGCGCTGCAACATCGCGGGTAGGTCGAACACCAGCGCGGCCGCGAGCAGGATCGTCACTATGCCTGCGCCGATGCGGATCTCGCGCTGGCGTCGCCGAAAGGCGTTCACCCGCTCCGCTATCCGCTTACCGGCCAGGGCGAAGAACAACAGCGGCAGCGCGGCACCGATCGCAAAGGCCGCGGTGAGCACGACGGTACTCACCCCGATCGTCGCGGTGGCCCCGGCCACCACGATCGCGGCTAGGACCGGGCCGGCGCACGGGACATACAGCACACCCAGCGCCAGACCCAACCCGAAACCGCTGCCACGGGAATCGAATTGCTTCTGCGGGATGCGCGAGAACGGCCGTTCCAGCAGCTGCTCAAAGCGTGGGAAAATGAGTCCAACGCCGATCGCCACCAAGGCGACCAACGCAAACCAGCGGATGGCGTCTTGCGGAAGGTGCAGCACCGTCAGCAGTGCTGAGCCCAGCAGGGTGACCACGCTGAAGCTGAGCACCAGTCCGCCGATCACCCGGTAGGGGCGCAACGCGGCCGCTAACGAGCGCTTCTTGGTCTTTGCTTCAACGGCAACGGCGCCTTCGTGTTTCGCCGCCGAGCCAGGGGCGCTTTGAGCGCCGGAGAAGAAGATCACCGGCAGCACCGGCAAGATGCATGGCGATATTCCAGTGATGAGGCCGCCGAGGAAGCCGACGAGTGCGAGGGTCAACATATCTACTATTCGTTGCCGGGCCCGGCGCGGATTGGGCAGGCCGACAACAGGTTTGCACATGCCGGCAACCACAGAAACGACAAAGCAGCCCGTGGGGACGGGCTGCTTCGCCGTAACAGGGGACGGTGCTAGCTCGGTGCTAGCTGGGAGGCATCAGCACCGTGTCGATCATGTACACCGTCGCGTTGGCGGTGTGTACCCCTCCACACACCAGCCCCGCGTTGTTGACCATGAGCGAGTCGCCGCCGCCCTTCACCGTTACGTCGCTGCCCTGAAGCGTCTTGTGGGTGCCGTCGACCTTGCTCGGGCTCGCCTGACCGTTCACCACGTGGTAGGTCAGGATGCTGCTGAGCAACTTGGCGTCCGTCTTGAGCTGTTCGATGGTGGCCGCGGGAAGTTTGTCGAAGGCGGCGTTCGTCGGTGCGAAGACGGTGTACTCGCCGCTGTTCAGGGTGTCGACGAGGTTGACGTTCGGGTTCAGCTTGCCCGACAACGCTGAGGTCAGCGTGGTGAGCATCGGGTTGTTGGATGCGGCGGTCGCGACTGGGTCCTGCGCCATTCCGGCCACCGACCCCGGACCCGTCGGATTCTGCGCCGCGTATTGCGAGCACCCGGGACCGATGAGATCGGCCGCGGGATCGGCCATCGCGGGTGTTCCGGCGGCCGGCGACGCGCTCATCGCCGCGGGTGCTGGGCTGCCGGCGTTCTGCGCTGCGGGTTTGGTGTCCGAACACCCCGCCAATCCCGCGATGGCCATCGCTGCAAGGCCCGCCGCCGCGACTGTCTTGGCATGCATTTTCCTCATCACGTGTTGATTCCTTTGCTGTTGACGGCTTTTGGTGCCGTCCTGCTGGTTGAACACAAGTGATTCGGAGTGACCGGGGTCATAGATGGGTCCGGACGGCACTTCTTCGTCTTGGGGTTCGTCTTCGGGGATCCGCAATTTGGCGCCGCCAAGCGGCACAATGGGAGAGTGACCACCCCGACCGATGAGTGGCCCGAGCGCCGTGTGCGGGTGCTGGTGCTGGGCAGCACCGGCTCGATCGGTACCCAGGCGCTGGAAGTCATCGCCGCGAACCCGGACCGTTTCGAGGTAGTGGGTCTGGCCGCCGGCGGCAAGAACCTCGACACGCTGCTACGCCAACGGGCCGAGACCGGGGTGACCAATGTTGCCGTCGCCGACGACGACGCGGCACGGCTGGCCGGCGACATCCCCTACTGCGGACCCGAGGCCGTGACCCGGCTGGTGGAGAACACCGAGGCCGACGTCGTCCTCAACGCCCTGGTGGGGGCGTTGGGCCTGCGGCCGACCCTGGCGGCGCTCGCCTCGGGTGCGCGCCTGGCCCTGGCCAACAAGGAATCACTGGTCGCCGGCGGCCCCTTGGTGCTGCGGGCGGCCCAGCCCGGTCAGATCGTGCCGGTCGACTCCGAGCACTCCGCTCTGGCCCAGTGTCTGCGCGGCGGCACCGCCGACGAAGTCGCCAAGCTGGTGCTCACCGCCTCGGGCGGTCCGTTTCGGGGCTGGTCGGCGGCGGACCTCGAGGACGTGACCCCCGAACAGGCGGGAGCCCATCCGACGTGGTCGATGGGTCCGATGAACACGCTGAACTCGGCGTCGCTGGTCAATAAGGGGCTCGAGCTAATCGAGACCCACTTGTTATTCGGCATTCCCTACGACCGCATCGAGGTCGTCGTACACCCGCAGTCGATCGTGCACTCGATGGTCACCTTCGTCGACGGCTCGACCATCGCCCAGGCCAGCCCGCCGGATATGAAGCTGCCGATCTCGCTGGCGTTGGGCTGGCCGCGGCGGGTCCCCGGCGCGGCCGCTGCCTGCGACTTCACCACCGCATCGACATGGGAGTTCGAGCCGCTGGACGCCGAGGTGTTCCCGGCGGTCGACCTGGCCCGCGAGGCAGGCGAACGCGGTGGCTGCCTGACCGCGGTCTACAACGCCGCCAACGAAGAAGCCGCCGAAGCCTTCCTGGCCGGGCGGATCGGATTCCCGGCGATCGTCGGCACCATCGCTGAAGTGCTGCAAGCTGCCGACCAGTGGGCCTCGGAACCAGCTAACGTGGATGAGGTACTGGAGGCGCAGCGTTGGGCCCGAGACCGAGCGCAACGCGCGGTCGCCGCAGTCTCCCGCATGGCTTTAGAAAGGTCCTGACACCTCGATGATGTTCATAGTCGGCATAGTGCTCTTCGCGCTGGCCATCCTGGTTTCGGTGGCCCTGCACGAGTGCGGTCATATGTGGGTGGCGCGCGCCACCGGTATGAAGGTGCGCCGCTACTTCGTCGGCTTCGGTCCCACGCTGTGGTCGACCCGGCGCGGCGAAACCCAATACGGCGTCAAGGGCGTCCCGCTGGGTGGCTTCTGCGACATCGCCGGAATGACCCCGGTCGAGGAACTCGCGGAGGACGAGCACGAGCGCGCGATGTACCAGCAGAAGACCTGGAAACGGGTCGCGGTGTTGTTCGCCGGACCCGGCATGAACTTCGTCATCTGCCTGGTGTTGATCTACTTCATCGCGGTGATCTGGGGATTGCCCAACCTGCACCCGCCCACTAAGGCCATCATCGGCGAAACCGGGTGTGTCGCGGCGGAGACAGCCCCAGGGCAACTCGCGCAGTGCAACGGCGACGGCCCGGCTGCGCAGGCGGGAATTCGCCCAGGCGATGTCATCGTCAAAGTGGGCGACAAGCCGGTGTCCACGTTCGAGGAAATGGCCGCCGCCGTACGCAAGGAGCACGGCAGTGTTCCGATCGTCGTCGAACGCAACGGCACCCCGATCACGCTCTACGTCAACGTCCAGAGCACTCAGCGCTATATCCCCAACAACGAGGGCAAACAACTCGAGGCCGCCAACGTCGGCGCCATCGGCGTCGCCGCGCAACACGTCGGGCCCAGGCACTATAACGCGATCACCGCGCTGCCCGGCGCCATCGGATTCACCGTCGACCTGACCATGGAGGTAGGCAAGGCGATCGCCAAGATTCCGACCAAGGTCGGTGCTCTGGTGCATGCCATCGGCGGCGAGCAGCGTGACCCGGAAACACCGATGAGCGTGGTGGGCGCCAGCATCATCGGCGGCGACACCGTCGACCATGGGCTCTGGGTGGCGTTCTGGTTCTTCCTGGCCCAGTTGAACCTGGTGCTGGGAGCCATCAATTTGCTGCCGTTGTTGCCTTTTGATGGCGGGCACATCGCCGTCGCGATCTTTGAGAAGATCCGCAATTCCATCCGGTCGGCACGCGGCAAGGCGGCTGCCGCTCCGGTGAACTACCTCAAGCTCATGCCCGCGACCTATGTGGTCTTGGTTTTCGTCGTCGGGTACATGCTGTTGACCGTCACCGCTGACCTGGTCAATCCGATTCGGCTATTCCAATAGCCAGAAAGAAGGCATGGCAGTGACTGTTGGCCTGGGCCTGCCGCAGCCCCCGGCGCCCACGCTGGCCCCTCGGCGCAAAACGCGTCAGTTGATGGTCCGCGACGTCGGGGTCGGCAGTGATCATCCGATTGCGGTGCAGTCGATGTGCACCACCAAGACGCACGACGTGAACTCGACCCTGCAGCAGATCGCCGAGTTGACGGCGGCCGGCTGCGACATCGTCAGAGTCGCCTGCCCGCGTCAGGAAGACGCCGACGCGCTCGCCGAGATCGCCAAGCACAGCCAGATCCCGGTGATCGCCGACATCCACTTCCAGCCGAAGTACATCTTCGCCGCCATCGACGCGGGGTGTGCGGCGGTACGGGTGAACCCCGGCAACATCAAGGAATTCGATGGCCGGGTGGGGGAGGTGGCGAAGGCCGCGGCCGCCGCCGATATCCCGATCCGCATCGGGGTCAACGCCGGCTCCCTGGACAAGCGGTTCATGCAGAAGTACGGCAAGGCCACGCCCGAGGCCCTGGTCGAGTCAGCGCTCTGGGAGGCTTCGCTCTTCGAGGAGCACGGCTTCGGCAACATCAAGATCAGCGTCAAGCACAACGACCCCGTCGTCATGGTCGCCGCCTACGAGCAATTGGCCGCACAGTGCGACTACCCCCTGCATTTGGGCGTCACTGAGGCCGGTCCCGCATTCCAGGGCACCATCAAGTCCGCGGTGGCCTTCGGCGCGCTGTTGTCCAAGGGAATCGGTGACACCATCCGGGTCTCGTTGTCGGCCCCTCCGGTGGAGGAAGTCAAGGTCGGCACGCAGATTCTGGAATCGCTGAACCTGCGTCCGCGGGGACTGGAAATCGTGTCGTGTCCGTCGTGCGGCCGCGCCCAGGTCGACGTCTACACCCTGGCCAACGAGGTGACGGCCGGCCTGGACGGCTTGGACGTGCCGTTGCGAGTGGCCGTGATGGGGTGCGTCGTCAACGGCCCCGGTGAGGCGCGCGAGGCGGACCTGGGTGTGGCCTCGGGCAACGGCAAAGGCCAGATCTTCGTCAAAGGCGAAGTGATCAAGACGGTGCCGGAAGCGCAGATCGTCGAAACGCTCATCGAAGAGGCGATGCGACTCGCGTACGAAATGGGTGAAATGAACGATCACGATCCTGGTTCGACTGCGAGCGGTTCGCCAATTGTCACCGTAAGCTAATGGTGGCCGAATTCACGGCCGCCCGTTCTCATCCAGAGTTCTAGCGCAGAGAGTTCCAGAATGTCGGCTCCGCCCATCATGCGCCTCATCGGCGAACGGCGGGTGTCCGTGGTCCGCGATGCCGCCGCCGTATGGCGGGTTCTCGGCGCCGACCCGGTCGAGGCCTGCATGGTCGCCGCTCGGGTCGCCGACTACGGCATCGAGCCCAATGCGATTGGCGGCGAATTGTGGACCGTTCGGGGTGTCGACGAGTCGCTCTGCTTCGCGGGTGCCAACCTGATCCCGCTGCGCGGTGGCCTCATCGATCTCAACGCATTCGCCGACGAGGCGATGAGCACGACGCGGCGCTGCTCGTCGTTGGTGGGACGGGCCGACCTGGTGCTGCAGATGTGGCGGCGGCTGGAATCGGCCTGGGGGCCGGCGCGCGATGTCCGTGACAACCAGCCGCTGATGGCCCTCAACAGCCACCCCAACTGCGCGCTCGACACCGAAGTGCGACAGGTCCGACCCGAGGAACTCGACGCCTACCTGGTGGCAGCCGTCGACATGTTCATCGGCGAAGTGGGTGTGGACCCGCGGCTGGGTGACGGCGGTCGCGGTTACCGTCGCCGGGTGGCCAACCTGATCGCCGCTGGCCGGGCCTGGGCACGTTTCGAGCACGGCCAGGTCGTGTTCAAGGCCGAGGTGGGTTCGCAATCACCGACGGTGGGCCAGATTCAAGGCGTCTGGGTGCATCCCGAGTGGCGTGGTCTGGGGCTCGGCACCGCGGGCACGGCCACGCTGGCAGCGGTGATCGTCGGGAGCGGACGCATCGCCAGCCTGTATGTGAACGACTTCAACACGGTGGCGCGGGCGGCCTACGCGCGCGTCGGCTTCAAAGAGGTCGGCACGTTCGCCACCGTGCTGTTGGACTAGCCCGCGACCAACTCGGCCGCGAATAAACCTCGACGTAACGGTTCGGTCTCGGTGTGTCGGCGCCCGTGGCTACGCCACAGCTCTAACATCAGCACCGATGGTAACGAGAACAACACTAGCCTCATCTGTCACAGCGGTGGTGATGCTGGCCGCGGTGACCCTGCTGCCCGCGTGCACCCCGCGACCCGACGGGCCCGGCCCGGCGGCGGAGCGGTACTTCGCCGCGCTGTCCGTCGGCGACACCGCGACGGCCGCCCAGCTCACCGACAACCCCAACGAGGCCCGCGAGGCACTCAACGCGGCGTGGGCGGGGCTGCAGGCCACGCGCCTTGATGCGCAGGTGCTCGGGTCGAAGTACGCGGAGGACGTGGGCACCGTCGCCTACCGCTTCACCTGGCATCTGCCCAAGGACCGGACATTCAGCTACGACGGCCAGCTCAAGATGGCCCGCGACGAGGGCCGTTGGCAGGTCCGTTGGACGACCACCGGCCTGCACCCCAAGCTGGGCGAACATCAGACCTTCGCGCTGCGGGCCGACAAGCCGCGGCGGGCCTCGGTGAACGAACTCGGCGGAACCGATGTGCTGGCGCCGGGCTACCTCTACCACTACTCGCTGGACGCCACCAAGGCCGGACGCGACCTGTTCGGGATCGCCCATGCGGTAGTTGACGCGCTGCACCCCTTCAACGAAGCGCTGAACGATCCGCAGTTGCTGGCCGAACAGGCCAGCTCCATGACCGAGCCGATGGACCTGGGCGTCACGCTGCGCGTCGACGACAGCAACCGAGTCTTCGGGGCGATCGGGAGCCTGCCCGGCGTCGTCGTTACTCCGCAGGCCGACCTGCTGCCGACCGACGACCATTTCGCGCCGATCGTCATGACCGAGGTCAAGAAGGCGGTCATCGACGAACTCGATGGCCAGGCGGGCTGGCGGGTGGTCAGCGTCAACCAGAACGGGGTCGACGTCGCCGTGTTGCACGAGGTCGAACCGACACCGGCGCCCTCGGTGACGATCACCCTGGACCGGACCGTGCAGAACGCCGCACAGCACGCCGTGGACACCCGGGGCGGCAAGGCGATGATTGTCGTGATCAAGCCGTCTACTGGCGAGATCCTGGCCATCGCGCAGAATGCCGGTGCCAACGAGGACGGCCCGCTCGCCACCACCGGCCTCTTCCCGCCCGGATCGACGTTCAAGATGGTCACCGCCGGAGCGGCCGTCGAACGTGACATGGCGACCCCCAACACGATGCTGGGTTGTCCGGGGCATCTCGACATCGGCCACCGGACCATTCCGAACTACGGTGGTTTCGATCTTGGTGTGGTGCCCTTGTCACGCGCATTCGCGAGTTCCTGCAACACCACATTCGCCGAACTGAGCAGCAAGCTGCCGCCCCGCGGTCTGACCCAGGCGGCCCAGCGCTACGGCATCGGACTCGACTACCAGGTGGAGGGAATCACCACGGTGACCGGCTCGGTGCCGCCGACGGTCGACCTCGCCGAGCTCACCGAAGACGGCTTCGGCCAGGGCAAGGTGCTGGCCAGCCCGTTCGGCATGGCCTTGGTGGCGGCCACGGTGGCGGCCGGCAGAACGCCGGTTCCGCAGCTGATCGCCGGGCGGCCGACGGTCGTGCAGGGCGATACCACGCCGATATCCCCGAAAATGGTCGAGGCACTGCGGCCGATGATGAGGCTGGTGGTGACCAACGGCACCGCCAAAGACATCGCCGGATGCGGTGAGGTGTACGGCAAGACCGGCGAGGCCGAATTCCCGGGGGGATCGCATTCCTGGTTCGCCGGCTACCGCGGCGACCTGGCCTTCGCGGCGCTGATCGTCGGGGGTGGTAGCTCGGAATACGCGGTCCGGATGACCAAGGTGATGCTGGACTCGTTGCCGCCCGGATTCCTTGCCTAGCCGGTCCCAGCCCGCCCACGCGTGACCCGTTACACGCAGGCAGGCCCCGCGCCAGCGGGTAAATTTGAGTCAATGACCGACACCGGTGGGGACATGGTGTCGTTGCGGGTTTCGGATGCCGACCGCAACGGCACCCTGCGGCGCCTGCACAACGCCGTTGCGCTCGGGCTGATCGATATCAACGAGTTCGAGCAACGTTCGTCGCGAGTGTCGTACGCACGCACCCAGAGCGAACTGGACGGATTGGTCGGCGACCTGCCCGGGCCGGGCGCGATCGTCACCTCCGCGGCCGACCGAGTCGAGCTGCGCGGCTGGGCCGGTTCGCTGAAGCGACACGGTGCGTGGACGGTGCCGACGCGGCTGGCGTTGGTGCGCCGGTTCGGCTCGATCGACCTTGACCTCACCAAAGCCCGCTTCGCGGGGCCGGTCGTGGTGATCGAACTCGACATGAAATTCGGCTCGCTGGACCTGCGCCTGCCAGAGGGTGCGAGCGCCTCGATCGACAACGTGGAGGTCTATGTGGGCAGCGCGGTGGACCGCCGCAAAGACCCGCCGCCGGAGGGCACCCCGCATGTCGTGATCACCGGGCAGGTGGTGTTCGGTTCGGTGGTGATCCGCGGGCCGCGTCGGCCACTCCTGCGCCGCCCCGGCCAGCACGATTAAGCTGACCGGCATGCCTGCTCGAACCGCGCTTGCCCCTGGCGAGCTCTCACCGACGCGGCCGGTGCCCAAGTGGATCGCGCGCCCCGAATACGCCTGGAAGCCGACGGCGAAAGAGGGCACCGAGCCGTGGGTGCAGGAACCGGAGGTCATCGAGAAGATGCGCCTCGCGGGGCGGATCGCGGCGGGCGCGCTGGCCGAGGCGGGTAAGGCCGTCGCACCGGGCGTGACCACCGACGAGCTCGACCGGATTGCGCACGAATACATGATCGACAACGGTGCGTACCCGTCGACCCTGGGCTACAAGGGATTTCCCAAGTCGTGCTGCACCTCGCTCAACGAGGTCATCTGCCATGGGATCCCCGACTCGACGGTGATCGAGGACGGCGACATCGTCAACATCGACGTCACCGCCTACATCGAAGGGGTGCACGGCGACACCAACGCCACCTTCCTGGCCGGCGACGTCTCCGAGGAGCACCGCCTGCTGGTGGAACGCACCCGCGAGGCGACGATGCGCGCGATCAACGCCGTCAAGCCGGGGCGGGCGCTATCCATCATCGGGCGGGTTATCGAGTCTTACGCAAATCGCTTCGGCTACAACGTGGTCCGCGACTTCACCGGCCACGGCATCGGCACCACGTTTCACAACGGCCTGGTGGTCCTGCACTACGACCAGCCCGCGGTCGGAACCATCATGCAACCGGGCATGACCTTCACCATCGAGCCGATGATCAACCTGGGCAGTCTGGACTACGAGATCTGGGACGACGGCTGGACGGTGGTTACCCGGGATCGCAAGTGGACCGCGCAGTTCGAGCACACGCTGCTGGTCACCGACACCGGCGTCGAAATCTTCACGCAGCTCTGACGCCTGGCGCGCGAGCACGGGGCGGTCGACGGAGACGGCGGGACCGCTGCCGGAGGGGCTCACGGGCCCGGTGGGGTCGGCGGGTACGGGCGGCCTCACGGTCCAGTTCGAACTTTTTGAGGCGCCGAATGGTGCTATCGCGCGGGCGTAGACAAGACGAATCGCCCGATTGGCTGTAACTTTCATTAAGTGCCCTCGATGATGACCACGCTCGAAGGGGTTCCGGTCCCGGTGGCAGTCACCGGTCCGGAGAAGGGTGTCGTCATCGTCTTGCTCGGCGCCGAGCAGCGTCCGCTCGCCGCTTACGACGCGGTCTGCGACCGCCTGCACAACGCCGGGCTGCGGACCGTCGTCATCGGCTTCGAACCACGGTTAACCCCCAAATCGGTACTCGGAATCCTTGACACCCTTGGTATCTCATGGGCTGTCTTGGTCGGGGACCGCGGCGGGGCCGACCTCGCCTGGCAACTCGCGGCCAAGAAATTGGGCCGGTTCGTCGGCTTGGTGGTGATCGACCGCGGACATCCGGCAGTGGCGGATGCCGCAGGCGTGGTTGCCGACGATCAATGCCCGCCGGTGGAAATCGGCACCACCGTCCTGGTCAGCTCGGCGGCCGCGCGGAAGGTGGCAAACAACAGCCAGCGGCTGGTCTACGCCGATCACCGGGTCGTCGACCTCCCGACCCAGCGCAACGCGCACGATTCCACCGCGCAGTTGGCCACCGAGATCGTGTTGCGCACCAGCGGCTGGTAAGCATCCGGCAGACTTGCCGCCATGGCTTCAACGAATCGTCCTGTGAACGGCGCCGCCCTGTCCTGGGACGAACTGGAACGCCTGGTCGAGTCCGGTGACATCGACACCGTCATCGTGGCTTTCACCGACATGCAGGGCCGGCTGGCCGGCAAGCGGGTGTCGGCCGGGTTGTTCGTCGACGAGCTGGCCGCCCAAGGCGTCGACTGCTGCAGTTATCTGCTCGCGGTCGACGTCGACCTGAATACGGTGTCCGGGTACGCGATGTCGAGTTGGGAAACGGGCTACGGCGACATGGTGATGACGCCGGACCGCAGCACTCTTCGGCGCATCCCGTGGCTGCCGGCCACCGCACTGGTGATCGCGGATCTGGCCTGGCCAGACGGCGGCGCGGTGAGCGTCGCGCCACGCAGCATATTGCGTCGCCAGCTCGACCGGCTCGGTCAGCGCGGGCTGATTGCCGACGCCGCCACCGAGTTGGAATTCATCGCGTTCGACTTGCCGTATCGGCAGGCTTGGGCCAACGGTTACCGGGACCTGACGCCGGCCAGTGACTACAACATCGACTACGCGATCTTGGCGTCGACGCGCATGGAGCCGCTGCTGCGGGACATCCGGTTGGGCATGGAGGGTGCGGGTCTGCGCTTCGAGGCCGTCAAGGGCGAATGCAACTACGGTCAACAGGAAATCGGCTTTCGCTACGACGAGGCGATGGTCACCTGCGACAACCACGCCATCTACAAGAACGGCGCCAAGGAAATCGCCGACCAACATGGCAAAAGCCTGACATTCATGGCGAAATACGATGAGCGCGAAGGCAATAGCTGCCACATCCACCTGTCGTTGCGCGACGCCGACGGCACCGCGGTGTTCGCCGACGACGAAGGGCCGCATGGCATGTCACCGTTGTTCCGCAGCTTCCTGGCCGGTGTGTTGGCCAGCCTGCGCGAACTCACCCTGTTCTTCGCCCCGAACATCAACTCCTACAAGCGATTTGCCGATGCCAGTTTCGCCCCCACCGCCGTCGCCTGGGGATTGGACAACCGCACCTGCGCGCTGCGGGTCGTCGGCCACGGGCGCAACATCCGCGTCGAGTGCCGCGTCCCGGGCGGAGACGTCAACCAGTACCTCGCCGTGGCAGCGCTGATCGCCGGAGGGCTGTACGGTGTCGAACGGGACCTGGAGCTTCCCGAGCCGTGGGTGGGCAACGCCTATGAAGCTTGTGACGTCGAGCGGCTGCCCACCACGTTGGCCGAAGCCGCCGCCCTGTTCGAGGCGTCGTCGCTGGCCCGGGCGGCATTTGGCGACGACGTGGTCGCGCACTACCTGAACAACGCCCGTATCGAGCAGGCGGCGTTCAACGCGGCGGTCACGGACTGGGAAAGGAAGCGTGGGTTTGAACGCCTCTAGTGGAACTCGGCCGGTGATCGGGCTGACGACATATCGCGAGCAGGTGCAGACGGGTGTTTGGGACATCCCGGCGGCCTATCTGCCGGCCGACTACTTCGAGGGGGTGGCTCTGGCCGGTGGCATCCCGGTGCTGCTACCGCCGCAACCGGTGGATGCCGACAGCGCCAACGGGTTGCTCGACCGGTTGCACGGGCTGGTGATCACCGGGGGGTATGACCTGGACCCGGCCGCCTATGGCCAGCCGCCGCATCCCACCACCGACCAGCCGCGGCTGGATCGCGACGCGTGGGAGTTTGCGCTGTTGCGCGCCGCTCTGGACCGCAGCCTGCCGGTGCTCGGCATCTGTCGCGGAGCGCAAGCGCTCAACGTGGCGTTCGGCGGGACGCTGCACCAGCACCTGCCCGAGGTGATCGGGCACTCGGGCCACCGGGCGGGCAACGGTGTGTTCACCAAATTGCCGGTGCGCACGGTGGCCGGCACCCGGGTGGCTGCGCTGCTCGGCGACACCGCCGACGTGCCCTGCTACCACCACCAGGCGATCGACCGCGTCGGCGACGGCCTGGTGGTCAGCGCCTGGGATGTCGACGGGGTGGTCGAGGCGATTGAACTGCCCGGCGAGAAGTTCGCGCTGGCGGTGCAGTGGCATCCGGAGAAATCCCTGGACGACTTGCGACTCTTCGCGGCACTGGTGGACGCCGCTCAGTCGTACGCGGGCCGATGAGCTCGACGCGGGTGATCAACCCCGCCACCGAGGAAGTGTTGCGCTCGGTCGAGCACAACGATCCCGCCGCCGTCGACGACGCGGTGCAACGCGCCCGTTCGGCGCAACGCGGCTGGGCACGGTTGGGGCCTGCCGAACGCGCGGCGGGTCTGCGCGCGTTCGCTGCGGTCGTGGATGCCCACCGCGACGAATTGGCCGCGCTGGAGGTGGCCAATTCCGGTCATCCGATCGGCTCGGCCGAGTGGGAGGCCGGCAACGTCCGCGACGTGTTGCAGTTCTATGCCGGCAGCCCCGAACGGTTGTCCGGCAAGCAGATTCCGGTTGCCGGCGGACTCGACGTCACGTTCCACGAGCCCATGGGTGTGGTCGGGGTGATCACCCCGTGGAACTTCCCGATGGTGATCGCGATGTGGGGGATCGCGCCCGCCCTGGCTGCCGGCAATGCGGTGCTGGTCAAGCCGGCCGAGTGGACACCGCTGACCACCATCCGGCTCGGTGAGTTGGCGGTCGATGCCGGCCTGGACCCGGACCTGCTGCAGGTGCTGCCGGGACGGGGGTCGGTGGTCGGTCACCGGTTCGTCACCCACCCCGACATCCGCAAAGTGGTGTTCACCGGCTCGACCGAAGTCGGTAAGCAGGTGATGACGGGCGCGGCCGAGCACGTCAAGCGGGTGACGCTGGAGCTGGGCGGCAAGAGCGCCAACATCGTCTTCGCCGACTGCGACCTGGAACGCGCGGCGGCCACCGCGCCGGCCGGGGTGTTCGACAACGCCGGCCAGGACTGTTGCGCCCGTAGTCGAATCCTGGTGCAGCGAAGCGTGTATGACCGATTCATGGAGTTGCTTGAGCCGGCCGTGCGCAGGCTCGTCGTGGGCGATCCTGCCGCGCGCGACACCGAAATGGGCCCACTGATTTCGGCCGAGCACCGTGCCAAAGTGGCCGGCTATGTGCCCGACGATGCCCCCGTCGCATTTCGCGGCACCGCCCCGACCGGTCGCGGGTTTTGGTTCCCGCCAACAGTTCTCACTCCGAACCGCTCGGATCGCTGCGTCAGCGAGGAGATCTTCGGTCCGGTGGTCACGGTGCTGACATTCGAGGACGAAGCCGACGCCATCGCGTTGGCGAACGACACTGCCTACGGACTGTCCGGATCGATTTGGACTGACGACTTGTCCCGCGCGCTGCGGGTGTCCCGGGCCGTCGAATCCGGGAATCTGTCGGTGAATTCGCATTCGTCGGTCCGGTTCAACACGCCGTTCGGCGGCTTCAAACAGTCGGGTCTCGGCCGTGAACTCGGGCCCGACGCGCCGCTGCACTTCACCGAGACCAAGAACGTGTTCATCGCGATCAAGGAGGATTAGTGGAGCGTGTCGACCTCACCCAGCGGTTGGCGGGCCGGGTGGCCGTCATCACCGGCGGAGGCAGTGGGATCGGATTGGCCGCGGCCCGCCGGATGCGCGCCGAAGGCGCGACGATCGTGATCGGCGACATCGACGAGGAAGCCGGGGGTGTGGTCGCCGAAGAACTCTGCGGTCTGTTTGTGCAGGTGGATGTTTCCGACGAAGATGCGGTCAACAACCTGTTCGACACCGCCGCGGAAGCCTGCGGCACGGTCGACATCGCGTTCAACAACGCCGGCATCTCACCACCTGATGACGACCTGATCGAAACCACCGAACTTCCTGCCTGGCAACGGGTTCAAGACATCAACCTCAAGTCGGTATATCTGTGCTGCCGGGCGGCGTTGCGGCACATGGTGCCTGCGGGCAAGGGATCGATCATCAACACGGCGTCCTTTGTCGCGGTGATGGGTTCGGCGACGTCGCAGATCTCCTACACCGCGTCCAAGGGCGGCGTGCTGGCCATGTCACGCGAACTGGGTGTGCAGTTCGCGCGGCAAGGAATCCGGGTGAACGCGTTGTGCCCGGGGCCGGTCAACACCCCGCTGCTGCAGGAGCTTTTCGCCGCCGACCCGGAACGGGCGGCCCGACGACTGGTCCATGTTCCGCTGGGCCGATTCGCCGAACCGGACGAGATTGCCGCGGCGGTGGCGTTTTTGGCCAGCGACGATGCCTCTTTCATCACCGCCTCGACGTTCCTGGTCGACGGCGGTATCAGCTCGGCTTACGTCACGCCGCTGTAATTCCGCGCCGAGAGTGAACGGGACGGCGCGACACGCCGTTGACCCGTCGCAGAATTCACGGTCGCGGGCGCGAGTTCTTGGCGGCTGCCGCCGGCCTCAGGACGCCCAAATTTGTCGGTGCTCATTCCTAAAATGGGTAGCAACAAAGGAGGTTTCGTGGGATCAAGGGTATCGGCCAGGTGTCTAGACTGCGATCATCGGTTCACCGTGACGCACGGCGGAGGATTCTTCTTTCACCAATTGCGTTGCGTTCGATGCGGCCGGGCAAAAGATGTCGGCTTCGATGAGCTCGGTGATCTGCACACGCGCTATTTGAAAGGAAGCGACCGGCCCTACACGGTCGCCTTCGCCGGCGAGCACCAGTACGTGCGAGAGCATCTCGACATCGAACCCATTTCGAGCGAGGAGTACTTCGCCGCTGTGGAAGCCGCGGTCAAGTGTGACTGCGGCGGGGCTTTGAGTTTCGACGCGCCGCCTCGGTGTCCGAAGTGTGGCTCGCTCCAGATAGAGGAGGGCCACAGCATCGCCTGTTACGACTGAGGTGCCCAGTACCAACTCTGCGCCGAGTCGCCGGCGGGTGCCGCCTACGCGACACCGGATCAGCCCCTGAAGGCGATCAGCGGGATCGCTGTTTCGGCCTCCGTGGCCGCGCCGTGAAAACCGATGAGGTTGGCCGACTCCGGCGGTTCGTGACCGGTCGCCAGCACCGCGGTGTCATCGGTGCAGACGACCACGACATCGCCGATCCGCGCTAGGTGCAGTGGGCTCACCGGACCGAACAATCCTGCGGCGACTGCCTCGTCGCGACTGCGGACATCCGCCCTGCCGCAGAGGACTTCGCGCCAGGTGGCCAGCACGTCGGTTGCGGCGGCGGGCTCGGTGTGCAGGTAGCGAACACGTGGCTCGCCGGCCACAACTCGTACGCCGGCGGTCAGCCTCGGGTCGGCGTCGAGGTCGATGCGCGCCGTCGGCGGAACATTGAGGCCCCCGTGATCTGCGATCACCAGCAGCGCCGCCGTCGGAGGCAGCGCCTCGACCAACCGCATCAACAACAGGTCGACGGTGGCCGCGGCGGCATGCCACTCTTCCGACCCGATGCCGAAGGCGTGCGCCGCGGTGTCCAAGTCGGCGATGTAGCCGTAGACCAACCCGGGCCCGGCGCTCAGCTCGTCGGCCAGTTGTTGGGCGTAGTCGTCGCCCGGGCGAGTCGGGCGAAACGCTGCACCCCGATAGGCCGCCGCGGTCAATCCGCTACCGATGAACCACTCCGGCAGCACGGCGCGCACGCTGACCCCGCCTTGAGCAAACCGCTCGAACCAGGTGGTCACCGGCTGCCACTCGCGGTGCGGTGGGTCGTCTCGCCACCGAATGTGGCTGAGCACCCGTTCGGTGCCGGGGATGTTCAGGGTGAAGCCCAGAATGCCGTGCTCGCCGGGCTGCGCGCCGGTGCCGAATGACACCAGGCTGGTCGGTGTGGTCGACGGGAAGGTGCAGGCCAGTTGGCTCAACCGTCCGGCGCCGCCGGCCAGTACGGAGGCGAGCAGCGGCGCATCATCCACCAATTTCGGCAGCAGGTGCCAGCCCAGCCCGTCGGCGAGCAGCACGGCCACCCGATCGACCTGCCCGGCCCCGTTGACCCAGTCGGACAACCCCAGCCGGTCAACCCCGCCTGGGAACCCCAGCACGGTGGCGGCCGCGGGCAGCACATCGCAGATTGAACCCGGCACGACCGACAGTCTGCACGACCTCAGCCGCGGGCCAGCCGTTGGCTGGTCACTCGCAGTTGTTGTTGGGTGGTTGTGGCCAGGGACTCAACCTGGTGGGGAAGCAGCCGGCCACACAGCCGCCCCCAGTGCAGGGCGACCTGATCCCCGACGGCTACGTCGGGTACCGCACTGTATCCATCCGCCCAGACGTCCAACACCTGCGGCGACGGGTCGGCCAGGGCGAGCGTGCGCTCCGCCCACACCAGCCTGCGGCATAGCACTGAGACGTCACCGTCGTCACGGGAAATGACTGTGCCCCAACTGATCCGGCAATTGTCCAGCACTCTCAACGGATGCTCGTCGGCACCTGGACTTGTTGCACGGCCTAAGAAACGCGTCCACGGATACACGCCGAACACGTGAAAACAATGGTTCGGGGCCGCCTCGCGCGCCAGCTCGTCGGTGAGATGAGACCAGTACCGGCCCGCCTGGGGACCGATGATGGAAAGCAGCTTGGCAAAGAACTCTTGCGAATCGATGTCGGCCCCCACCCCGCCGCCGAGCCAATACGACTCGACCAACCGGTAATCCAGCGGGTCGGCGATCCCGGTGAGCTTGGCGAGGACCCGCAGGTAGGGCCAGGCGCCGGAGAACTTCGTCGCGGCCCTGCGGACGTCGTCGACCGAACCGTCGCGCAGCGTGGCTCCGAGCGGGGGACCGCAATAGCCAAGAGCGTTCGGAGCATACGCGTAGCGCGCGAACATCTCGGGTCCCGCGTCAACGCGCGCGGCTTCGGCTCTGGTCACCGCCTCACACCCGCTCGGGCTGACCCACGAGTTTGGCCGCGTCCCGATGCAGGCGGCCGAAGTTGTAGTACGCGGCGCACGCGCCCTCGGGAGAAACCATGCACGTCCCGATCGGGGTTTCCGGGGTGCACGCGGTGCCGAAAACCTTGCATTCCCAGGGCTTGAGCACACCCTTGAGCACCTCGCCGCACTGGCAGGCCTTCGGGTCCGCGACCCGCACACCTGGCATAGCGAACCGAAGCTCGGCGTCGAAGTCCGCGAAATCGTCGTGCAGGCGCAGCGCGCTCTGCGAGATGAAGCCCAGCCCGCGCCATTCGAAATGCGGACGCAACGCAAACACCTTGCCCATCAACGCCAGCGCGGCTGGGTTGCCGTGCTCGGGCACGACCCGCTTGTACTGATTCTCTACCTCGCAACGGCCTTCGCGGAGCTGGCGCAACAGCATCGCCACCGATGCCAGAATGTCCAGCGGCTCGAAACCCGACACCACCAACGGCTTTCGGTACACCTCCGGCACGAACCGGTAGGGTCGATTGCCCACCACGGTCGACACGTGCCCAGGCCCAATGAAACCCGACAGTCGCAGGTCCGGGGATTCCAGGATGGCCTTGATCGGCGGCACGATCATGACGTGGTTGCAGAACACGCTGAAATTGGACAGGCCCAGGTCGCGGGCCCGCACCAGCGTCACGGCCGTGGAGGGCGCGGTGGTTTCAAAACCGATGGCGAAGAACACCACCTGTTTGTCCGGATTGTCGAGCGCGATCTTGAGGGCGTCCAGCGGCGAATACACAAACCGCACATCGGCTCCGCGCGCCTTGGCGTCCAGCAGGCTGCCGTGCGAGCCGGGCACCCGCATCATGTCACCGAAACAGGTGAAAACCACGTCGGGTTGGCCGGCAAGCCACATCGCATCATCGATGCGCCCCATCGGTATCACGCACACCGGACAGCCCGGGCCGTGCACCAGTTCGACGTTCTCCGGCAGCAGGTGCTCGATGCCGTGCCGATAAATGGTGTGCGTGTGTCCACCACACACCTCCATGAACTTGAAGTGGTCACTGCCTGCGGCCATGTTCGCCAGATGCTCGATGGCGACAAGCAGTTTGCGCGCGGCCGCCGGATCACGGAATTCGTCGACGAATTTCATTGCGGCTCCTAGACAATTTCAGAAGTATCGAAGGCTTCGAGTTCGGTCGTGTAAGCGTCGCCGAGCTTCTGGACGGCCGCCAGGGTGAGCAAGGCTTCGGTCTCGTCGATCTTGGCCATCGCGAAGCCGACGTGGACCAGGACCCAGTCGTCCGGCCCGGGCATGTCGTCTTCCAACAGTCGGACGCTGATCGTGCGCTGGACGCCGCTCACATCCACCTTGGCCAAAT
>NZ_MVHT01000067.1 GCF_002086275.1 Mycobacterium intermedium
CGTGTCCGCGGATCGTTAGCAAAGCTACTGACGAGTTAACCAGCGCGCAGGATCAACGCGTCGCCCTGGCCGCCGGCACCCCCTTGACTGCCTAGCCCCTGCCCGGCTCCGCCGGTGCCGCCCGCGCCGCCGGTACCGAAGAGGAATCCTGCAGCGCCGCCGTTCCCACCGGCGCCGCCACTGTCAGCGGCGCCTGCTCCGCCGACTCCACCCGCGCCGCCGGATCCGGAGATCAAGCCGCCAGCGCCGCCGGTTCCCCCGACGCCGCCAGCTGCGTCGCCGACGCCGAGCCCACCGGCACCGCCGGCGCCGCCAGTGCTGAACAGGCCACCGGAGCCGCCGGTGCCGCCGGGGCCACCAATTCCTTTGATGCCGACTCCGCCATCACCGCCGCTGCCGCCGGCGGCAAAGAGCTCTAACCATCCGGCGCTGCCTCCTGCCCCGCCGCGCCCGCCGCCGGCAAATCCTGCGCCTCCAACACCGCCGAGCCCCCCGGAGCCGAATAGGCCAGCGGAGCCGCCCGCGCCGCCGTTGCCGCCGGCTCCTGGGTATCCGAAGCCGCCCGCGCCGCCGGACCCCCCGTTACCCCACAAGAGCCCGCCGGCACCGCCGGCCCCGCCAGCCCCACCGCCAATGCCGCCGGCGCCGCCCGCTCCGCCGTTGCCGAAAAGGCCGGCCGCTCCGCCCGCCCCGCCGGCTTGTCCTTCTCCGCCGGAGCCGCCATTGCCCCCGTTCCCATACAAGATCCCGCCAGCGCCGCCGTTTTGCCCGGTGCCGGGCGCGCCGTCGGCCCCGTTACCGATCAGTGGGCGCCCCAACAACAACTGGGTTGGCGTGTTGATCAAATTGAGCAGGCCGTCCAACGGCCCTGCAGCGGCGGCCTCTGCGTTGGCGTATGAGTTGGCACTGGCGGTCAGGACCTGCACGAACTGGCTATGAAAACTGGCAGCCTGGGCGCTCACTGCCTGATAGGCCTGAGCGTGCTGCCCGAAGAGGGCAGCTACGGCCACCGATACTTCGTCGGCGCCGGCGGCCAGCACTTCGGTTGTCGAGGCTGCTGCTACGGAATGCGCCTCGCTGATGGCAGTTCCGATTCCGGACAGATTGGTTGCCGCTGCAGTGACGACTTCGGGCGCTGTGATCAAGAACGACATGAACAGTACCTCCGGGGTTAGCCAACCGGGACAGTATTTAACCACCGCGTAACCCAAAATTGGCGGTGTTTCGAACGCGAATTGGCCAATTCGCATTGGTAATGCAGCATCAGTTCCGCCGCAGCGCAGCGGTCATATCCGGCGACTCTGGGCGCCGACCCGAACGATGCGCAAGCGAAGGGCACGCGATCCCACTGACCCCGAAGTCGTTACGGGCCGACGCAACTCGGCCACGCGAGCAAACAGACGCAAAAGCCACCTTTTGTTCGGAAAGGGACTCTCGCGTCTGGTCGCTTCCTCGCACGCAGTTCCTATGGCCCGGTGAGGCCGTCGATCCCGGGCAGGCCGAAGATGCCGCCGTTACCGGCCGCACCGCCCGCACCGCCATTACCGGGTGTTCCGCTGCTGCCGCCATTGCCGCCATTGCCGCCGTTACCAATCGTCTGAGCGTTACCACCCGCGCCGCCGGCTCCGCCGGACTTCGTCGCGTTCGCTGAGTTGCCGCCTGCGCCGCCGGTACCGCCGTTGCCGATGAATCCGGCGTTGCCGCCGCGTCCACCCGTTCCGCCGTTGCTGTTGGTGGCCAAACCGCCGACACCACCAGCGCCGCCGTCGCCGTAAATCAGGCCCGCGTTACCACCGTTACCGCCGGCGCCGGCTGTGGCACCCATTCCGCCGGCTCCGCCGGCTCCACCCCAGCCGACAAGCTGACCGGCGTTGCCTCCGGCCCCGCCGGCCCCGCCAACCGAGCCGCTGTCCAGACCGGACCCCCCGGTGCCTCCGGAGCCGCCGGAGCCGAACCATCCTCCATTGCCGCCGGCGCCTCCCGCTCCGGCCACTAGACGGCTGTATCCGCCAGCGCCGCCCGAGCCGCCGGAGCTGAAAGCCCCGCCGTTCCCTCCGGCGCCGCCCACGCCGCCCTTCCCGGGTGTTCCGGAATTGTCGATTCGGTTGCCGCCGCCGCCGCCGTCGCCGCCGCTGCCCCCGGGGCCGAAGAGGCCCCCCGTGCCGCCATTGCCGCCGTTGCCGCCGTTGCCGGCAAAGGCGTTCTGTCCGGCAGCGCCGCCCCCGTTGCCGCCGATACCGCCTGGGCCTCCGGAACCGAATATTCCACCGGCACCGCCAACACCGCCGGCCCCGCCGTCCCCGGCGATCCCGTTGTCATCGAAGCTGAGCCCGCCGGCGCCGCCGGCCCCACCGGCGCCACCCGAGCCGAACAGTCCGCCGTTGCCGCCCGCGCCACCGGCGCCGCCGGCGGTGCCGTTCGGGCCGCTAGCACCGAGGCCGCCCGCGCCGCCAGGGCCGCCGTGACCGAACAAGAGGCCGCCGGCGCCGCCGGTCCCACCGGCCCCGCCGGCACCTCCGTCGACTGCCCACCCGCCTGCGCCGCCCGCGCCGCCATTGTTGAACAGCCCGCCTGCCCCGCCGGTCCCACCGGTGCCGCCGGTACCGGTATCGAGTGCGAACCCGCCTTGGCCGCCCGCGCCGCCGGTGCCGAACAACTCCAAGAATCCGCTGCGCCCGCCTGCCCCGCCGGCGCCGCCTCCGAGTAGCCCAACCCCTCCGGCGCCGCCCGTACCGCCGGACCCGAACAGGATGCCGGCGCCGCCGGCGCCGCCGGCCCCACCCAGACCGCCGATGCCAATGCCCCCGGCACCGCCAGGGCCCCCCGCTCCGAACAGAATTCCGCCGGTCCCGCCCGCACCGCCTACTCCACCGTTGCCCGTCGTGCTGTCGCCGCCGATCCCGCCTGCTCCACCGTTGCCGAATAGCCCGGCCGCTCCGCCAGCTCCACCGGGTCGGCCGGGCGCGCCAGACCCGCCATTCCCGCCATTGCCGTACAAGATCCCGCCGGCGCCACCGTTTTGCCCGGTGCCGGGCGCGCCGTTGGCCCCGTTACCGATCAGCGGACGCCCCAGCAACAGCTGGGTGGGCGTGTTGATCAGATTGAGAAAGCCGTCCAACGGTCCAGCGGCGGCGGCCTGCGCGGCAGCGGCCTCTGCGGTGGCGTAAGAATGGGCCCCAGCGCTCAAGGCCTGCACGAACTGGCTGTGAAAGCTTGCGGCCTGGGCGCTGACTGCCTGATAGGCCTGGCCATGTTGCCCGAAAAGCGCAGCTACTGCCAGCGATATTTCGTCGGCCCCGGCGGCCAGTAGTTCGGTCGTCGAGGCGGCGGCTAGAGAGGTCGCCTGGCTGACGGCCGTTCCGATACCGGACAGATTTGTAGCCGCCGCGGCGACTGCTTCGGGTGCTGTGATCAGGAATGACATGGGCGGTGCCTCTCGGGTAGCCAACCGAAGACAGTATTTAACCATCATGTAAACGAAAATCGGCGGTTATTCGGAAAATAAATTGGCTAGTTCATGCGATAAGGCGGCAATCAGCCTTGCGCTAGCGCCGGCTCCAGCCAGATCGCCGACAGCGGCGGCAGCACCAGGACCGCCGACGCGGGACGGCCGTGCCATGGGTCGTCGGTGGCGTCGACACCGCCGAGGTTGCCCGCCCCGGCGCCGTTGTAGACCGTGGCATCGGTGTTGAGCACCTCACGCCAGCGACCGGCCGCCGGCAACCCAAGTCGATATCCGCCGTGTTCGACGCCCGAGAAGTTGAATACGCACGCCATCACGGATCCATCGCTTCCGTACCGCAGGAAGCTCAGGACGTTGTTGCCGGAGTCGTTTGCGTCAATCCAGGAATAGCCGTCGGGTGTGCTGTCTTGGCTCCATAACGCCGGGTGGCTGGTGTAAATGCGGTTGATGTCGCCGACAAGACGCAGAATTCCATTCGAAAAGCCCTGTTCGTCCAGCTGGAACCAATCCAGCCCATTCTGTTCCGACCATTCGGCGCGCTGGCCGAATTCCTGGCCCATGAACAACAGCTGCTTTCCAGGGTGAGCCCACTGATACGCGAGTAGGCTGCGCAGTCCGGCGGCTTTGTTGTGATTCGAGCCGGGCATCCGACTCCATAGTGTGCCCTTACCGTGCACCACCTCGTCATGGCTGAGTGGCAGCACGTAGTTCTCGCTGAAGGCGTACAGCATCG
The DNA here is from genome assembly GCF_002086275.1 of Mycobacterium intermedium. GTDB lineage: Bacteria > Actinomycetota > Actinomycetes > Mycobacteriales > Mycobacteriaceae > Mycobacterium > Mycobacterium intermedium. The sequence continues at coordinate 4,197 of NZ_MVHT01000067.1, forward strand.
AAAACGTGATCTCGTGGTGGTGGTAGCTGCGGTGCACCGGATCGTGTTGCAGATAGCCGAGCGTGTCGTGCATCCAGCCCATGTTCCACTTCATCGAAAAGCCTAGCCCGCCAAGGTTTGTCGGCCTTGTCACGCCTGGCCACGAGGTGGATTCCTCGGCGATGGTGACGATGCCTGGCGCCTTCTTGTGTGCGGTGGCGTTCATCTCCTGCAGGAACTGAACGGCTTCCAGGTTCTCGCGCCCGCCATAGATGTTCGGGGTCCAACCGCCCTCAGGACGCGAGTAGTCCAGGTAGAGCATCGAGGCCACCGCGTCCACCCGCAGGCCGTCGATGTGGTATTCCTCCAGCCAATACAGCGCGTTGGCCACCAGGAAGTTGCGCACCTCGGGACGGCCGAAGTCGAATACGTATGTGCCCCAATCCAGTTGCTCGCCGCGCTTGGGGTCGGAGTGCTCATACAGGGGGGTTCCGTCGAACCGGCCCAGCGCCCACGCGTCCTTCGGGAAGTGTGCCGGTACCCAGTCCACGATGACGCCGATGCCGGCCGCGTGCAGCGCGTCGACCAGCGCACGAAAATCGTCGGGCGTGCCGAATCGCGAGGTGGGGGCGTAGTAGGAAGTGACCTGGTATCCCCACGAGCCGGCGAACGGGTGCTCGGCGACCGGGAGCAGCTCGACGTGGGTAAAGCCGTGTTCCGCAACGTATTCCGTCAGCTCCTTGGCGAGCTGGCGGTAGCTGAGGCCGGGTCGCCACGAACCGAGATGGACCTCGAGGGTGCTCATCGGCTCGAATACCGGATTGCGCTGGGCGCGTTGCGTCATCCAGTCGTCGTCCGCCCAGGAGTAATTGCTCACCGTCACCCGCGACGCCGTCTGCGGCGGCACCTCGGTGGCGAACGCGAACGGGTCGGCCCGCTCGGTGACCACGTCATCGGCGCCGTGCACCCGGAATTTGTACAGGCCGTCATTGGGGAAGCCCGGCCAAAACAGTTCCCACACTCCGGAGGAGCCCAGCACCCGCATCGGGGCCTCGTTGCCGCTCCAGCCGTTGAACTCGCCAATCAGGCTGACACCCTTGGCGTTGGGTGCCCATACGGCAAAGGACACCCCGGACACCGTCCCGTCCGGCGTGGTGAATGTGCGTGGGTGCGCGCCGAGGACCTCCCACAGTCGTTCATGACGGCCTTCGGCGAACAGGTGAAGGTCGACCTCGCCGAGCGTGGGAAGGAATCGGTATGCGTCGGCAATCGTGAACGGCTCGGCACCCTCGTAGCTGATCTGCAGCCGGTAGTCGATGAGATCGGTGAACGGTACCGCTACCGCCCACAACCCGGAATCGAGGTGTTTGAGCGGGAATTGGTCGCCACCGACCAGGGCGACGACGCTGGCCGCGTGCGGTCGCAATGCCCGGATCACCGTATGGTCGCCGTATTCGTGCGCGCCCAAGATGCTGTGCGGATTGTGGTGTGCGCCGGCCACGAGGCGCGCCACCTCGGCCGGATCGGGTGCCAGGTGTGTCCCGGCGAGTTGGTCGGCGCGGCTCATGGGGCCACTCACCTCCTGCGCAGTAGCGTGCTTCGAGCTTCGGGCGGGATGAGCGGCATGTTGATGATGTGGGCGACCGCCTTACCCGGGTCGAGTCTGATGTAGTTGGCCTGCCCCCACTGGTATTCCTCGCCGGATATCTCATCTCGCACCCAAAACCGGTCGTATGTCTCCATACCCAATGCCGCCATGTCTAACCACAGCGTCGATTCCTCAGGCCCGAAAGCGTTGAGCGTCACGACTACCAGCACGCAGTCGCCGGTGGTCGGGTCGAACTTGCTGTAGGCCATCAAGGCGTCGTTGTCCAAGTGGTGGAAATGGATGTTGCGTATCTGTTGCAGCGCCGGGTGCAGACGCCGAATTTCGTTGAGCCTGGTGATGAAAGGCTCCAGCGACCTACCTTCGGCCAGTGCGCCGGCGAAGTCGCGTGGCCGCAATTCGTACTTTTCGGAGTCCAGGTACTCCTCGCTGCCTTCCCGTACCGCGCGGTGCTCGAACAGCTCGTAACCCGAGTACATGCCCCAGGCCGGGCTCATGGTCGCGGCCAGCACCGCGCGGATCGCGAACATGCCCGGTCCGTTGTGCTGCAGTATCGCGTGCAGGATGTCCGGGGTGTTGACGAACAAGTTGGGCGTACGGAAGTCGGCGAGTCTGGCTATGTCATTGCCGAATTCGGTCAGTTCCCACTTGGCGGTGCGCCAGGTGAAGTAGCTGTAGGACTGGGTGAAACCCAGTTTGGCAAGACCATACTGCCGGGCGGGCGGCGTGAACGCCTCGGACAGGAACAGCACATCGGGGTCGACGGACTTCACCTGGTCGATCAGCCAGGCCCAGAAGTTGGGCGGCTTGGTGTGCGGGTTGTCGACCCGAAAGAACTTGACGCCGTGGTTAACCCAGTGCAGCACCACGCGCAGCACTTCGTCGTACAGGCCGGCCGGATCGTTGTCGAAGTTGAGCGGGTAGATGTCTTGATACTTCTTCGGCGGGTTTTCCGCGTAGGCGATTGTGCCGTCAGGCAATTCGGTGAACCACTCGCGGTGCTCGCGGGCCCACGGATGATCGGGCGCGCATTGCAGCGCCAGGTCCAGCGCCACCTCCATGCCGAGCTCCCGGGCCGCGGCGACGAAGTCGTCGAAGTCGTCGATGGTGCCCAGCTGCGGGTGAATGGCGTCGTGTCCACCTTCGTCGCTGCCGATCGCCCATGGCGATCCGACGTCCCCCGGGGCGGCGGTGGGGTTGTTGTTGCGGCCTTTGCGATGCACCTTGCCGATCGGATGAATCGGCGGCAGGTACACCACGTCGAAACCCATGTCGGCGATGCGCGGCAACTGCTCTTTTGCGGTCGCGAAGGTGCCGTGCACTGGGTTCCCGTCGCTGTCCCAACCACCGGTGGACCGGGGAAACATCTCGTACCACGAACCGAAGCGAGCCAGCGGCCTGTCTACCCAGACGCCGTACTGCTGGCCCCGGGTGACCAGATCGCGCAGCGGGTATTGCGCCAGGATTTCCTCGATGTCGGGCGCGAGCGCCCGCGCGGAGCGCGTCACCGGGTCGCCCGGAGCCCGCAACGCCGAGGCAGCCTCCAGCAGCGGCCAGCGCTGCGCCCGCGGCACTCCCGTCGCGGCCCTCTCCAACAGGGCAGCGCCGACCAGCAAATCGTTGGAAAGTTCCTTCTCACCCTGACCGGCGTCGAGTTTGGCCACCAGGCCGTGCCGCCACGTGTGAATCGGGTCGCCCCAGCCGTCCACCCGGAACGTCCATAAACCGACCTTGTCGGGGGTGAACTGACCGTGGAAAACGAACGGCTCCAGGCCCATCGTCATCGGCAACAGCTGTGGTTTGACCCGTGGCTCGACCGTGGCGGTCTCTTGCGTCGCTGCTGGCGCCTGGACGGCATTGGCGTGTCGGACGTCGGTGACGTGTGGGTACCGCGGGCCCAGATAGCGCACCACCAGCGTCGCCGCGACCGCCTCGTGGCCTTCCCGCCATACCGCGGCCCTGACCGGAACTACCTCGCCGACCACCGCTTTGGCCGGGTATACGCCGCACGAGACGACGGGCTGGACGTCATCGATCTCGACACGACCGGGCACCCAATCACTCCTCTGATTCTCCTGCTCCTCCTTGGCCCGCTGCGCGGGTTGCATCGTTGCCGGAGGATTGCCTGTAGTTCGTTACGGCGGACGGCTGCCTTTATTGCGTTTTGCGCGCCCCTCTTGCGCCATACCCACCCTAGTGTCCGGCCACACCCGCGGCGGCCCGAAGCTGTGCGTCACAGCCAGGCGCAAACCGCCCGCATGCCGGCAACCTCAGTAAGGTAGAGACGCGTGAAGGCCCTTCGTCGGTTTACCGTCCGTGCCCACCTACCCGACCGTCTTGCCGCCCTGGATCAGTTGTCGACCAACCTGCGGTGGTCGTGGGAAAAACCGACCCAAGACCTGTTCGCGAGCATCGACCCAGCGCTGTGGGGAAGATGCGGCCACGACCCAGTGGCGCTGCTGGGTGCGGTGACACCGGCACGCCTGGACGAGTTGGCCCTGGACGAGGAATTCCTGCGCCGCCTCGACGAATTGTCGGCGGACTTGAACGACTACCTGGCTCGTCCCCTGTGGTACCAGCAACAGGAAGAAGCCGGTGCCGCGCTGCCCACCGGGATCGCCTACTTCTCCATGGAGTTCGGCGTCGCCGAGGTGCTGCCGAATTACTCCGGCGGCCTCGGCATCCTCGCCGGGGACCACCTCAAGGCGGCGTCCGATCTGGGGCTGCCGCTGATCGCCGTTGGGCTCTACTACCGCTCCGGCTATTTTCGGCAGTCCCTTTCCGCCGAGGGATGGCAGCTGGAGAATTATCCGTCCCTGGACCCCCAGGGCCTGCCGCTGCGGCTGCTCACCGATTCTGACGGAAACCCGGCGTTGGTCGAGTTGGCTTTGCCGGACTCCGCACAGCTGAGGGCGCGGATCTGGGTGGCGCAGGTGGGCCGCGTGCCGTTACTGCTGCTCGACTCCGATGTTCCCGAAAACGAACACGATCTGCGCGGTGTCACCGACCGCCTGTACGGGGGCGACCAAGAGCATCGCATCAAGCAGGAAATCCTGGCCGGAATCGGCGGGGTCCGGGCGATTCGCGCGTACACCAAGATCGAGGGGCTACCCGCGCCCGAGGTCTATCACATGAACGAGGGGCACGCGGGATTCCTGGGTATCGAACGCATTCGAGAGCTGATGACCGATTCGGGGCTGGACTTCGACACCGCCTTGACGGTCGTACGGTCCAGCACGGTGTTCACCACCCATACCCCGGTTCCCGCCGGCATAGACCGGTTCCCGGTGGAGATGGTTGAGCGCTATTTCGCCGACTCCGCGCCTTCGCTGCTACCGGGTGTGCCCACCGAGCGGGTCCTCGCACTCGGGGCCGAGACCGACCCGACCAAGTTCAACATGGCGCACATGGGTCTGCGCCTGGCGCAACGGTCCAATGGCGTCTCGCTGCTGCACGGCCGGGTGAGCCGCGCCATGTTCAGCGAGCTGTGGCCGGGTTTCGACAGCGGCGAAGTCCCGATCGGGTCGATCACCAACGGTGTGCACGCCCGCAGCTGGGCCGCGCCACAGTGGTTGCAGTTGGGCCGTGAACTGGCCGGTTCGGACTCGTTCAGCGAACCCGCCGTATGGCTGCGGCTGCAACAGGTCGATCCCGGGCACCTCTGGTCGATACGGTCGCAACTGCGTGCACTGCTCGTCGAGGAAGTCCGGCGCAGGCTGCGCCAGTCGTGGCTGGAACGCGGGGCCACCGAAGCCGAATTAGGTTGGATCTCTTCGGCATTCGACCCCGACGTGCTGACCGTCGGCTTCGCCCGCCGGGTGCCGACCTACAAGCGGTTGACGCTCATGCTGCGCGATCCGGCTCGGCTCGAGCGCCTGCTCCTCGATCCGGAACGGCCCATCCAGCTGATTGTCGCCGGGAAGTCGCACCCGGCGGACGACGGAGGCAAGGCGCTGATCCAGCAGGTGGTGCGTTTCGCCGACCGGCCCGAGGTTCGGCATCGAATTGCCTTTCTGCCCAACTATGACATGTCGATGGCCCGGATGCTGTACTGGGGCTGCGACGTCTGGCTTAACAACCCGTTGCGGCCGTTGGAGGCTTGCGGCACTTCAGGAATGAAAAGTGCGCTCAACGGCGGGCTGAACCTGTCCATCCGCGATGGCTGGTGGGACGAATGGTACGACGGCGAAAACGGTTGGGAGATACCGTCCGCCGACGGTGTTGCCGACGAGAGCCGGCGTGATGACTTGGAAGCCAACGCGTTGTACAGCCTGCTCGAGGAGGCGGTAGCGCCGAAATTCTACGAGCGTGACGAACGTGGTTTGCCGCCAAGGTGGTTGGAGATGGTGCGGCACACGCTGCAGACGCTCGGCCCGAAGGTGCTGGCTTCCCGGATGGTGCGCGACTACGTCGAAAACTACTACGCGCCGGCGGCTCGGTCAGGGCGGCAGACCATCGCGGCCCCCGACGGCGGCAACGAATTCGACGCTGCTCGTGAGCTGGCCGCCTACCGGCGCCGAATCGAAGAGGCCTGGCCGAAGGTCAAGATCACCGACGTCGACAGCACCGGTCTGCCGGATACTCCGCTGCTCGGCTCGAAGTTGACCCTGACGGCTACCGTTCAACTGGCCGGTCTGGCGCCGGACGAAGTCACGGTGCAGGCGGTGCTGGGACGGGTCGATTCCGACGATGTGCTGCAGGACCCGGTCACCATCGAGATGGCCTATACCGGTAGCGCCGAGGGCGGCAGTCAGGTCTTCTCGACGACGACGCCGCTGCCGTTGGCCGGTTCGGTCGGCTACACCGTGCGGGTGCTGCCGCGCCACCATATGCTCGCCAGTGCCGCCGAATTCGGCTTGGTCACCCTGGCTTAGCACCCGCGTCCGCTCGCGCCAACCGGGTGAGCGCCGCGCGGACCTGCTTGGGATCGGTGGTGGGCCAGAACGGGGGCAATGAGGCTCGTAGGTAGCCGCCGTAGCGGGCGGTGGCCATCCGCGAATCCAGCACCGCCACCACGCCTCGGTCGGTGACTCGACGCAGCAGTCGCCCCGCCCCTTGCGCCAGCAGCAGCGCGGCGTGGCTGGCGGCGACATCCATGAAGCCATTGCCGCCGCGCGCTGCCACCGCGCGCTGACGAGCGCTGAGCAGCGGGTCGTCGGGTCGCGGGAACGGGATGCGATCGATCAGCACCAGCGACAGCGACGGCCCCGGCACGTCGACGCCCTGCCACAGCGACAGCGTGCCGAACAGCGAGGTTTCCGGATCGGCGGCAAACTGCTCGACGAGCGCGGACGTACTGTCGTCGCCCTGACACAACACCGGCGTGTCCAGCCGTTCGCGCATGGCTTCGGCGGCCGCCCGCGCCGCCCGCATCGAAGAAAAAAGCCCCAGCGTGCGCCCGCCGGCCGCGGCAACGAGTTCGGCGATTTCGGTCAGCTGCTCGGCCGACCCGGTGCCGTCGCGGCCTGGCGGCGGCAGGTGTGCGGCCACATAGAGAATTCCGGACTTGGCGTGCTGGAACGGCGATCCCACGTCCAGCCCTCGCCAGGGCGGCGGGTCCCCGTCCTCCCGCCCGGTCAGGCCCCACGCCGCGGCCATCGCATCGAAAGAGCCGCCCACGGTCAGCGTCGCCGAGGTCAACACCGTCGTCGAACGGGTAAAGACCTGTGTGGCAAGCAATCCGGCCACCGACAACGGCGCCACCCGCAGCACGGCGCGCGGCGAGCCGCGGTTGTCCTCATGGTCGAGCCAGACGATGTCGGTGCGGTCCGGAATGGCGGGTGTGAACGAGGTGAGAATCCGCGACGCGGTGTCGGAGATCTCGGTCAGTGCCGCCGCGGCTTCCGCGCGAGCCGCGGCCGCCTTGGCGTCGCCGGTGGTGTCGATCGCTGAGCGGGCCGCACTGGCGGCGTCCCGCAGTGCGGCCAGGTACGTCGCCAATTCCTGATCCAGATAGTCGATGCGGCCCGGTGTCGCGTCGTGAATCGCCGAGGCGAAGGTGGCCGACGCCGCCTCCAGTCGCTCGGTCAGTTCCGGGCTCACCAGCCGGGTGATCCGTCTCGTGGCGACGCTGAGCGCGGCCGACGTCAGTTCGGCGGTGGCCACCGAGGTCACCCGGTCGGTCAGCTCGTGGGCCTCGTCGACGATCAGCAGTGAATGTTCTGGCAGCACCGCCGTTTCGGAGACGGCGTCAATGGCCAGCAACGCGTGATTGGTGACGACGACGTCGGCCCGGCCCGCGGCGCTGCGCGCCCGTTCGGAGAAGCACTCCGAGCCGAACGGACAGCGCGCCACCCCGATGCATTCCCGAGCCGACACGCTGACCTGCGACCAGGACCGGTCCGGCACACCCGGTTTCAGGTCGTCCCGGTCACCGGTATCGGTTGTCGACGCCCATTCGGTGAGCCGTTGGACGTCGCGGCCGAGGGCGCTGACCGCCACCGGGTTGAACAGTTCCTCCTGCGGCGGCTCGTCTTCCTCGCCGGAACCGCCACCGTTGATCTTGTTCAGGCACAGATAGTTTCGACGTCCCTTGAGTAACGCGAACTGCGGTCGGCGGGGCAGCGCGTCGGCCAGTGCATCGGCCAGCCGCGGCAGGTCGCGATCGACCAGTTGACGCTGCAGCGCGATCGTCGCCGTCGACACGACAACCGGCGAGTTGTCGGTGACCGCGCGCACGATCGCCGGGACCAGGTACGCCAGCGACTTGCCGGTTCCGGTGCCGGCCTGCACCACCAGATGTTCGCCGGTCTCGAAGGCATGCGCTACCGCGTTGGCCATTTCCAACTGACCGCGGCGTTCGCTGCCGCCGAGGGCCGCCACGGCCAGGGCAAGCAGTTCGGGCACGGACTCGGAATCGGGCATTGCTCGTGTGCGTTCAGCCGGTGATGATCTGCGTCGGAATCGCCGGGTCGCCGGCAGCCAATTTCAGTCCCTCCCACGGCAAACTGACCAGTCCAGCGGCCACCCGCTCCCGTGCCGCGCCCAGGTCCGCGTCGTACACCACCTGGCCCTCCCGGACCAGCGGTGTTGTCAGGACTCGGTGTGGTTCGGTGAGCGAAGGCGGCCGTCCCGCCGGGTAGACGACTTCCTCGGTGATGGTGCCCGACGGGCGCGACAACCGCAGCGCCTCTTTGCGTCCGCCGCGGGATTGCTTGCGGTCGCTGCGTTTCTGCACCGGAACGCCGTCCACCTCGACCAGCTTGTAGACCATGCTCGCGGTCGGTGCGCCGGAGCCGGTGACCACCGAGGTGCCCACACCGTAGATGTCCACCGGGTCTGACCGCAGCGCCGCGATGGAGAACTCGTCCAGGTCGCCCGAGACGACGATGCGCGTGTTGCTCGCGCCCAGCTGGTCGAGTTGCTCCCGGACCTGGCGGGCCAGCACGCCGAGTTCACCGGAGTCGATGCGGACCGCGCCGAGCGTGGCGCCTCCGGCGGCCACCGCGTTGGCGACGCCCGTCTTGACGTCATAGGTGTCCACCAGCAGCGTGGTGCCGGGGCCTAGCGCCTCGACCTGGGCCCGGAATGCGGCCAGCTCGTCCGGTCCCTGCTGGTCGGTGTAGAGCATGGTGAACGCGTGCGCCGCGGTGCCTTCGGCGGGGACTCCGTAGCGGCGCTGGGCTTCCAGGTTGGATGAGGCGGCGAAACCCGCGATGTATGCGGCCCGGGCCGCCGCGACCGCGGCCTGTTCATGGGTCCGCCGTGAGCCCATCTCGATCAGCGGACGTCCCGCGGCGGCGCTCACCATTCGTGCCGCGGCCGACGCGATTGCGCTGTCGTGATTGAGAATCGACAGCACCAGCGTTTCGAGCACCACGCATTCGGCGAAGCTGCCGTGCACTGTCAGCACCGGAGAATTGGGGAAGTACAACTCGCCTTCGGCGTAGCCGTCGATGTCGCCGGTGAACCGAAAGGCGCGCAGGTAGCGCACGGTGTCGGCGTCGAGAAAACGGGCGAGCAACTCGCATGCTTCGGCGTCGAAGGTGAACTGAGGCAAGGTCTCGAGCAGCCGACCCGTGCCGGCCACCACGCCGTAGCGACGACCGGGGGGAAGCCGGCGGGCGAAGAGCTCGAAGGTGGTCCGGCGGTGGGCGGTTCCGTCGCGAAGAGCCGCCGCGAGCATGGTCAACTCGTATTTGTCGGTAAGCAGCGCAGCGACGACTTGCTTGCCGGGCTGGTTCACACGGCCACGGTATCGGTTCGAATTGTCCGCTCGGTATCCACAACCGTGGCTCGCTATCCTAGGAACCATGGTTGTTGCGTCAGCGCCCGCCAAGCCGGGCTCCACTGGGCAACGCGAGTCCTCGCCCGTCGACACCACGGCGACACCGTGGGTCACCATCGTGTGGGACGACCCGGTTAACTTGATGACCTACGTCACCTATGTGTTCCAGAAGCTGTTTGGGTACAGCGAGCCGCATGCCACCAAGCTGATGCTGCAGGTGCACAACGAAGGCAAGGCAGTGGTGTCGTCCGGCAGTCGGGAGGCCATGGAAACCGACGTGTCCAAGCTGCACGCCGCAGGTTTGTGGGCGACGATGCAGCAGGACCGGTGAGCTTCGAGGGCAACCGGATTCGCTGTGCGCAAATGGAAGCGCGTCGAAACTCGTAACGGTCCCCGTTTTCGGTCATCGTTGGCCCCGCATGAAGCGGCCCTGCTGCAAAACCTCGTCGGGGCGATGATCGGTTTGCTCGACGAGCGCGCAAAGACCGCGCCGAAAGACGAACTCGAGGAGATCACCGGCATCAAGACCGGACATTCGCAACGCCCGGGCGACCCGACGCTGGGTAGGTTGCTCCCGGACTTCTTCAAGCGCGACGAAGACGACGAGCTGTCCCTCGAAGCCGCCGAGAGCATGAATGCCGCGCTGCGCAGTCTGCACGAACCGGACATCATCGACACCAAACGCAGTGCGGCACAAACGCTTTTGGATACCGTTCCGAGGAACGGAGGCCGCTTCGAGTTGACTGAAGACGCTGCCAACGCGTGGATTGCCGCGGTCAACGACCTCCGGCTGACACTGGGCGTCATGCTCGAGATCGGCCCCGAAGGACCCGAACGCCTGCGGCCGGACCATCCGCTGGCTGCCCACTTCGACGTGTACCAATGGCTGACCGTGCTGCAGGAGTATTTGGTGCTGGTCTTGATGGGCAAGCCCACCGGATGAACTCCATCACCGATATCGGAGGCATCCGCGTCGGCCACTACCACCGAATAGATCCCGACGCGTCGCTGGGGGCGGGCTGGGCGTGCGGCACCACCGTGGTGCTGCCGCCGCCGGGGACCGTCGGCGCGGTCGACTGCCGGGGTGGTGCGCCCGGAACCAGGGAGACCGATCTCCTCGACCCGGCCAACAGCGTGCGCTACGTGGACGCCGTGCTGCTTGGCGGCGGCAGCGCCTATGGTCTCGCCGCCGCCGATGGCGTCATGTTGTGGCTGGAAGAGCAGCAGCGCGGGGTGGCGATGGGGGACGGCGTGGTACCGATCGTGCCGGGCGCGGTGGTCTTCGATTTGCCCGTCGGCGGCTGGGGTTGCCGGCCGACGGCCGAATTCGGCCGCGCCGCCTGTGAGACTGCCGGAACGGAAGTCGCGGTCGGAACGGTCGGCGGCGCCGTCGGCGCCCGCGCCGGGTCGCTCAAGGGCGGTGTCGGGACGTCGTCCGTCGTGCTGAAGTCCGGAGTCACCGTCGGCGCGTTAGTGGTGGTCAATGCCGCCGGCAGCGTCATCGATCCGGCCACCGGCCTGCCCTGGATGGCCGACCTGGTCGAAGAATTCGGTCTGCAACCGCCCCCACCGGAGCAAGTCGCGGCATTCGCCGAACTTCCGTCGCCGCTGAGCGCGCTGAACACCACCATTGCCGTCGTTGCTACCGATGCGGCTCTGGGGCCCGCCGCGTGCCGGCGCGTCGCGATCGCGGCGCACGACGGGTTGGCTCGGGCCATCCGTCCCGCGCACACCCCGCTGGACGGCGACACCGTGTTCGCCTTGGCCACCGGAGCGGTGGAGGTTCCGCCGAACCCTGACCTGCCGGCCGGTTTGTCGCCGGACACGCTGCTGGTCACCGAGGTGGGTGCGGCCGCGGCCGACTGCCTGGCCCGCGCGGTGCTGGCGGGGGTGATTGCCGCGGAATCGGTGGCCGGCATACCGACCTACCGGGAAGCGTTGCCGGGAGCATTCGCGAACGCGAGCGGAGACGGCGCCTGAACTACCGGCTTCCGCCGGTAGCCTTGAGGTTGCTGAAACGCGCGCTCTAGAAGGGCAGTCATAGGCATGAGGCGAAATGCACCCGCGACCCAGTCGAAGCAACGGCCGCAGTGGGTCGTCGGTGGGGTCACGATCCTCACCTTTGTCGCGCTGCTGTGGCTCATCGAACTGTGGGACAGCCTGACCAATCACCGTCTCGACAACAACGGCATCCGGCCGTTGGAGGCCGACGGACTGTGGGGCATCCTGTTCGCGCCGCTACTCCACTCGAATTGGGATCATCTGATCGCCAACACCGTTCCGGCGCTCGTGCTCGGCTTCCTGATGACTCTCGCGGGCATGTCACGGTTCGTCCTGGCCACGGTCATCATCTGGATTCTCGGTGGCTTCGGCACCTGGCTGATCGGCACGATCGGCACGCACTGCCCATACACCGGCCCCAACGTGCACTGCCACGTCAACCACATCGGCGCATCGGGCCTCATCTTCGGCTGGCTGGCATTCCTGATCGTGTTCGGGTTCTTCACCCGCAAGATCTGGGAGATCGTCGTCGGCGTCGTGGTCTTGTTCATCTACGGTGGCGTCCTGCTCGGCGTGCTGCCCGGTACCCCCGGGGTGTCGTGGCAGGGCCACCTCTGCGGGGCGATCGCCGGCGTCCTGGCCGCGTATGTGCTGGCCGCGCCTGAGCGCAAATCCCGTGAACGAAAGAAAGCCCTCCGTTCACCGCACTTGAAAGCATGAATTCGGCCTATCCCGGCGCCATGGCGCCCATCGGTATTTTCGACTCCGGCGTCGGCGGATTGACGGTCGCCCGGGCGATCATCGACCAATTGCCGGACGAGGACATCATCTACGTCGGCGATACGGGCAACGGCCCTTACGGTCCGCTGCCCATCCCGGAGATCCGCGCCCACGCGCTGGCCATCGGCGACGACCTGGTCAGCCGCGGCGTGAAGGCACTGGTGATCGCGTGCAACTCGGCGTCGGCGGCATGCCTGCGGGACGCGCGTGAGCGTTACGACGTTCCCGTCGTCGAGGTGATCCTGCCGGCCGTGCGGCGCGCGGTGGCCGCCACGCGCACCGGCCGCATCGGCGTCATCGGGACTCGGGCGACCATCACGTCACACGCCTACCAGGACGCGTTCGCCGCCGCCCGCGACACCGAAATCACCGCTGTCGCTTGCCCGCGTTTCGTGGACTTCGTCGAGCGCGGAGTCACCAGTGGCCGTCAGGTGCTCGGACTGGCCGAGGGTTACTTGGAGCCACTGCAACTGGCTGGGGTCGACACGCTCGTGCTCGGCTGCACCCACTACCCGCTGTTGTCCGGCTTGATCCAACTCGTGATGGGGGAGGACGTCACCTTGGTGTCCAGCGCCGAGGAGACGGCCAAACAAGTGCTCCGGGTGCTCACCGAGATGGATCTCCTGCGTCCGCACGATGCTCCGCCCGCGACCCGGCTCTTCGAGGCCACGGGCGACCCCGAGGCGTTCATCAAACTCGCCGCGCGATTCCTCGGACCCGCCGTAACGGGCGTTGAACCTATCCGCCACACGACCGTTTAGTAGGTATGCCTATGAATCCTCCCCCTAATGCGGCGATGTTTTCTCCATCGTGGTAGCGGGCATGGCACAGTAGTGTCCGTGCGCATAACCGTGCTCGGGTGCTCGGGCAGCGTCGTGGGTCCCGATTCCCCCGCGTCGGGCTATCTGTTGAGGGCCCCCGACACGACTCCGATCGTCATCGACTTTGGTGGCGGTGTGCTGGGCGCGCTGCAACGGCATCTGGATCCCGGTGCGGTGAACGTGTTTCTGTCGCACCTGCACGCCGATCACTGTCTGGATCTGCCCGGCCTGTTCGTCTGGCGGCGGTACCACCCCTCCAAGCCCACCGGTAAGGCGTTGCTGTACGGACCGAGCGACACCTGGTCGCGGTTGGGCGCGGCGTCGTCTCCCTATGGCGGCGAAATCGACGACTGTTCGGACATCTTCGATATCCGCCACTGGGTCGACGGTCAGCCCGTGCAAGTGGGCGCGCTCACGGTGGTGCCGCGGGTCGTCGCCCACCCGACCGAGTCGTACGGCATGCGCTTCACCGATCCCAGCGGAGCGACGCTGGTGTTCAGCGGTGACACCGGCGCTTGCGACCAACTCGTCGAACTGGCCCAGGGTGCCGACGTCTTCCTGTGCGAGGCCTCCTGGACGCACTCGCCGGACCGCCCGCCCGATCTTCATCTGTCCGGCACCGAGGCCGGCCAGGCCGCGGCGCGGGCCGGAGTGCGTGAGTTGTTGTTGACGCACATCCCGCCGTGGACCTCGCGGGAAGACGTGATCAGCGAGGCCAAGGCCGAGTTCGACGGTCCCGTGCACGCCGTGGTGCCCGGCGAGACGTTCGAAGTACGGCGGGCCGGCTAATCGGCGTTGCCCCGCCAACTAGGGTTGGCGTCGTGTCCAAAAGAGAAGACGGCCGCCTCGACGACGAGATTCGTCCGGTGGTCATCACCCGCGGCTTCACCCAAAACCCTGCGGGTTCGGTGCTGATCGAATTCGGTCAGACGAAGGTCCTGTGCACCGCCAGCGTCACCGAGGGGGTGCCGCGGTGGCGAAAGGGTTCTGGGCTGGGCTGGCTCACCGCCGAATACGCAATGCTGCCCTCGGCAACACACACGCGCTCCGACCGAGAATCGGTGCGGGGTCGCGTCGGCGGGCGCACCCACGAAATCAGCCGGTTGGTCGGTCGGTCACTGCGGGCCTGCATCGACCTCGCGGCGCTGGGGGAGAACACCATCGCCGTCGACTGCGACGTGCTGCAGGCCGACGGCGGCACCCGCACCGCGGCCATCACCGGGGCCTATGTCGCGCTGGCCGACGCCGTGACCTACTTGTCCGCGGCGGGCAAGCTGTCGGACCCCAGGCCGTTGTCGTGCGCCATCGCCGCGATCAGCGTCGGCGTCGTGGACGGCAGGGTTCGCGCCGACCTGCCGTACGAAGAGGACTCACGCGCCGAGGTCGACATGAATGTGGTGGCCACCGACACCGGCACCCTAGTCGAGGTGCAGGGCACCGGTGAGGGCGCGACTTTCCCTCGTTCCACGTTGGACAAACTGCTCGATATGGCCCTGAGCGCCTGCGACAAGTTGTTCGCCGCCCAGCGCGAGGCGTTGGCGTTGCCCTACCCGGGCGAGCTGCCCGAGGGTCCGCCCCGGCCGAAAGCGTTCGGAAGCTGACCCGGGTTCTGGTCGCCAGCCGAAACCGTAAGAAGCTGGCCGAACTTCGCCGCGTGCTCGATGCCGCCGGGTTGTCGGAGTTGACGTTGGTGTCGCTCGACGATGTGGCGGCTTTCGACGAGGCCCCGGAAACGGGCGCTACGTTCGAGGAAAATGCACTGGCCAAGGCGCGCGATGCCTTTGCCGCGACCGGTCTGGCGAGCGTTGCCGACGACTCTGGATTGGAGGTCGCCGCGCTCAACCGCATGCCCGGCGTGCTGTCCGCGCGGTGGTCCGGCAGGCACGGCGACGACGCCGCCAACAACGCCCTGCTGTTGGCGCAATTGCGCGATGTGCCCGACGAGCGCCGGGGTGCCGCATTCGTCTCCGCCTGCGCCTTGGTGTCGGAGACCGACGAAGTTGTGGTGCGCGGTGAATGGCCCGGCACGATCGCCCACGAGCCAAGCGGTGACGGCGGGTTCGGCTACGACCCCATCTTCATTCCGGAGGGGTCCGAACGGTCCGCGGCGCAACTGAGTCCGGCCGAAAAGGACGCGGTGTCGCATCGCGGCCGGGCACTGGCGTTGTTACTGCCGGCCCTACGCGCTTTGGCGGCCGGCCGAGCGTGAAGCTGGCGTGACGCTCGACATCGAGCGTCACCCCAGAGTGCCGTTGGGTGTGACGCTAAATGTCGAAGCGAGCCTTGATGTCCTTGGTCTGAAAGTGCTCGATGATGATCCCGAGCAGCGGCACCGTGCCGGACACCAAAATGCCGAATGTCTTGACGATCGGCCAGCGCACCTTGACCGACAAGTTCAGGGTCGCCAACAGATAAATGAAATACACCCAGCCGTGCACCACGCCGATCCATGTCGGTGGGTTGTCCACCTTGACGACGTAGCGGAGCACGATCTCGTAGCACAGCGCGATCAGCCAGAGACCCGTCGCCCACGCCATGAACCGGTAGGCGAAGAGGGCGGTGCGGATCTTCTCGCTGGAAAACCCGGCCGCGGTCTGCTGCGGTGTGTCGGGTGCGGTCATGCGGTCGTCCTGTTCTGCTTGTCGGCGTCGTTCTTGGCCAGTTCGGCCAGGTAGGCGTTGTATTCGCGTAGGGCGGGGTCGTCCGGCGGTGGCTGCGCCGCCCGCGGACGTTCGGGTAGCAGGCCCTCGGGTATCTCGGTGGGAGCGGTCTCCTTCGGCTCCGGTGGCGCCTCCTCGTACCGAACGAAGGTTCGATAGGCGTAGATGCAGAAGCCGGCGAACAGCGGCCACTGCAGCGCATAGCCGAGGTTCTGGAAGCTGCCGGACACCGATTGGTACCTCGTCCACTGCCACCAGGCCAAAGCCAGGCAGCCGCCGGCCGCGATGATCACCAATGCGATCAGCGCGGGCCTGCGACGACGTGTAGTGGACACCCCTTGACGGTACCGCGCGTGGATTCAGGACTTGGGGCCGACGAATTCATCGAGCCGTGCCACTGCCGCTTTGCGGTATATGGCGAGGACATAGCGACGTGACCGAGTCCACGGAATTTCAAGCGCATCAAGCGATTCGCAGATGAGCCCCAGGATGTCTTCGGCAGATAAAGGCCCAGTAGGTAGCAGTATGGCCCAGGCGGGAGCCTCGCGAAGTCATGTGCCATCCGACAGGGCGCCGATCCCGCCGGCACTCGCGCCCGCACCTGCAAGCCGCAATAGCGCCGATCCCAAATCGTTCTGCGGGGTATGCCTGTCTGCCTCGCAGATATCTCGGTCGTTCATGCCGGCTGCAATCAAACCTTGGACGGTCTCGAACTCCTCCGCGGATCGCACGTGCGCCCCTCTCACCTTGGTGCCGAGACCAACTCAAGAGGGGCCGCCGACAGTTATCTTGGTAAGCAGAGCGGTACTATCGGCAACGCGCGGGCGTGATGAAACTGGCAGACATGATGGCTTTAGGTGCCATTGCTCGAAAGAGCGTGTGGGTTCGAGTCCCTCCGCCCGCACCACTCAGCTCTCGTCTCGCGCCGAGATTGCCGCTACGGTCGCGGTTCGACGCGTACCCACAGCCGTCACCGCAATCTCGGCGACGCCGTTATGCGCGCCACGCCGAACCTCTCGGCGAGATTGCCGCCACGGTTGCGGTTCGACGCGTACCCACAGCCGTCACGGCAATCTCGGCGACGCCTTCGGACGATGCCTACTCACCTGCCCCGCCTCTGCACCCCTGAGTTTTGACCGTCGGGTAAGGTGACCCTTAGTTTGTGGGGGTAACTAACTAGGGCCAGGTGTGCTGTCGATGAAAACCGTCGTGTCTCGTCCGGGTGGTGGACGTCCGCCGCTCATCGCGGTGGACGACATCGTTCGGGTGGGCCGCGAACTGGGAATGCGACGGCTGAGCGTCAACGCCGTTGCCGCAAGACTCGGAGTGTCTGCGACCGCCCTTTACCGGCACGTCGAAAACCGTTGGGAATTGGAGCGTTTGGTCGGGGAAAGCCTGCTCGCCGAACTCGAGCTCCGAGAGGACCCGGAAGAGGACTTGCAGCGCCATTTGCTTTCGTTCGCGCTGCAGATGTGGCACTTCGTGGTCGACCACCCTGGGCTGGCGGCGTACCTCCAGGTCCTGTTCCCGCGTGGCGACGCGGGAACCCGGCTGCTGGTCACCGAGGTGGAAGCCCTGAGCCGACGCGGCTACTCCGTGGACGCGGCCATGGTGGTGAGCAGCGCAGTGGCCACGCTGGCGATCAGTCTCGCGGCACGTGAGGAGAGCAACGCCAGTATCACCGGCGGCGAGCAGGCCAATGGGTTCGCGCAGGAGCGTGAGGCGGTCCTGGATCAGCTCACGGCCAATGCCCAATTGGGCGCTGCCCATGTCGCCCTGCCCAGGCTGTCGAGTGCGCAGTACGTGCGGCTGTTGTTGGCCGCGTCGATCCGCGGGCTGGTCGGAGAGATCCCGCCGGGCCGCCCGATCAACGAAGTCGTGGCGCAACATGCCGCGAGAGAGGACATTTGATGGCACGGGGGATACAGGCTGCGATATTGCGCGGCTTCGGCGGGCGTGATCACACGGCAACGGTGCTCGAAACGGTCTACATAGCACCGCATTTCGTCCGGATCCGGATGGTGTCGCCGACCCTGTTCGAAGACGCCGAGACCGAGCCCGCCGCCTGGCTGCGGTTCTGGTTCCCCGACCCGAAGGGCTCCGACACCGAGTTTCAGCGCGCCTACACGCTTTCCGAGGCCGACCCGGAGACCGGCCACTTCGCGGTCGACATCGTGCTGCATGACCCCGCGGGCCCGGCGTCGACGTGGGCGCGAACGGTCCAGCCCGGCGCGACCATCGATGTCATGGCGCTCATGGGTAAGTCCCGATTCGTTGCGCCCGAAGAGCAGCCGGCGGGATATCTACTCATCGGCGATTCGGCGTCCATTCCGGGGATGAACGGAATCATCGGCACAATCCCCGACGATGTCCCCGTCGAGATGTACCTTGAGCAGCATGATCCCAACGACACGCTGATCCCCATCACGCAACATCCCAGGCTGCGTGTGCATTGGGTGAGCAGGTGTGATGAGTGCGCGTTGGCGGATGCGATCGAAAACCGCGACTGGTCCAACTGGTACGCGTGGGCCACTCCCGAGGCGACGACCCTCAAGAACGTCCGGAAGCGACTGCGCGAAACGTTCGGCTTCCCCAAGTCCGAGATCCACGCGCAGGCGTATTGGAGCGCCGGCAAAGAGATGGGCACCAGCCGCGGCGGTGAGTCGGAAGCCCCGTGCGCCCCGGCCGCCGACGAGCCGGAAGTGGTTGCAGGGCAACCACAACCCTGCGAGCCCACTGCACCAACGGCAAACGCGTCACCTGCGCGTGGCAGCTGGAGTGCTCAGGCGGCCGGAAAATTGCTTGCGCCGCTGCGAAAGTCGCTGATCCTTTCCGGGATCTTGCAGGCGGTGGTCACAGTGGTGCAGTTGGCGCCGTTCGTGCTGCTGGTGGAGTTGGCCCGACTGCTGCTAGCGGGAGCCGACGAGTCCCGACTCTGGAACATCGGAATCGCAGCGGTGGCGCTGCTGGGTCTGGGCACGCTTCTCGGCGCCGCCCTCACCCTTTGGCTGCACGTCGTGGACGCGCGTTTCGAACGCAATTTGCGCGCAAGGCTGCTCGCCAAGTTGGCTCGGCTGCCGCTGGGCTGGTTCACCGCCCGCGGATCGGGCTCGGTCAAACAACTGGTGCAGGACGACACGCTATCGCTGCATTACCTTGTCACGCACGCCATTTCGGATGCGGTTAGCGCCGTGATCACCCCGGTGTCGGTGTTGATCTATCTGTTCATCGTCGACTGGCGGGTGGCGCTGGTGATGTTCGCTCCGGTGTTGGTCTACGTGGTGATGATGTCGACGCTGGCGGTGCAGTCCGCCCCACGCATCGTTCAATCGCAGCGCTGGGCCGAGAAAATGAACGGCGAGGCCGGCGCCTATCTCGAAGGGCAGCCGGTGATTCGCGTCTTCGGCGGCGCGGCGGCCTCCACCTTCCGGCGCCGCTTGGACGAATACATCGGCTTTCTTGTCGACTGGCAACGCCCCCTGGCCGGCAAGAAGACCGCGATGGATCTGGTGACCCGCCCCTCGACCTTCCTGTGGCTGATCACGAGCATCGGTACCTTGCTGGTCGTCACGCACCGGATGGATCCGGTGAATCTGCTGCCGTTCCTGTTGCTGGGCACGACATTCGGGGCCCGGCTGCTCGGCATCGCCTACGGACTCGGCGGCATCCGTGCGGGCATGGTGGCCGCGCGGCGACTGCAAACCACGCTCGACGAACCCGATCTCGACGTGCAGGAGCGACCGCAGCAAGCGGTGCCTGAAGACGACACGGCAACGGTGGTGTTCGACCACGTCACTTTCAGCTACCGGCCGGGCGTGCCGGTGATCCAGGACGTGTCGCTGCGGCTGCGGCCAGGCACGGTAACCGCGCTTGTCGGCCCCTCCGGGTCCGGGAAGTCGACGCTGGCCGCCCTGTTGGCACGCTTCCATGACGTCGAGCAGGGTTCCATAAGTGTTGGTGGACAGGACATCCGATCACTGACCGCGGACGAGCTGTACACGCGGGTCGGGTTCGTCCTGCAGGAAACCCAACTGGTGCACGGCACCGTCGCCGAGAACATCGCACTGGCCGTGCCCGACGCGACCGCCGAGCAGATTCAAGATGCCGCCCGCCAGGCGCAGATTCACGAGCGGATACTGCGTCTTCCCGACGGGTACGACACCGTCCTGGGCGCGAGCACCGCGCTGTCCGGTGGTGAGCGGCAACGCCTCACCATCGCCCGCGCCATCCTGGCCGACACACCGGTCCTGATCCTCGACGAGGCGACCGCGTTCGCCGACCCGGAGTCGGAATACCTGGTGCAGCAGGCGCTTAACCGACTGACCCGGGACCGCACCGTGCTGGTGATCGCCCACCGGCTACACACCATCACTCGGGCCGACCAGATCGTCGTGCTCGATCACGGCCGGATCGTCGAACGCGGCACCCACGAGGAATTGCTGGCCGCAGACGGGCGTTACCGCCGCCTCTGGGAGACCGGCCAGGGCCAGGGCACCCGGGTGGCCGTTTCGGCAGCGCAGGAGGTGGCACGATGATCCGTACCTGGATGAGCCTGGTTCCGGCAGATCGGCGCGGGAAGATCGTTGCCTACGCAGTGCTCGGTTTCATCTCTGTGGTGGTTCGGGCGGCGGCCACGGTGTTGCTCGTCCCACTGGTCGGGGCGTTGTTCAGCGACACACCGGAGCGGGCGTTGTTGTGGCTGGGTTGGCTTACGGGCGCGACGGTGGCCGGCTGGGTGATCGACACCATCACGGCGCGCATCGGTTTCGACCTGGGCTTCGCCGTGCTGGACGGCTCCCAGCACGATGTGGCCGACCGGCTTCCGAGCGTGCGGCTGGATTGGTTCACCGCCGACAACACCGCGACGTCGCGACAGGCGATCGCCGCAACCGGGCCGGAATTGGTCGGTCTGGTGGTCAACCTTGGGACGCCGCTGTTTTCGGCGATTCTGCTGCCCGCCGTCATCGCGCTGGCGCTGCTGCCGATCTCGTGGCAACTCGGGTTGGCCGCGCTGGCCGGTGTGCCGATGTTGTTGGGAGCGTTGTGGGCAT
Organism: Mycobacterium intermedium; assembly: GCF_002086275.1. Taxonomy (GTDB): domain Bacteria; phylum Actinomycetota; class Actinomycetes; order Mycobacteriales; family Mycobacteriaceae; genus Mycobacterium; species Mycobacterium intermedium. The sequence continues at coordinate 25,322 of NZ_MVHT01000067.1, forward strand.
CGGCGCGCTTCAGCCGCCGCGCCGACAAGGTGGCCGGCGAAGCCAATATCAGGCTGACCGAGCGGATCATCGAATTCGCCCGAACCCAACAGGCGTTGCGCGCCGCGCGGCGGGTGGAGCCGGCACGCAGTCTGGTCGGCTCCGCGCTGGCCGCTCAGCACGGCGCCACAATGCGGTTGCTGGGCATGCAGATTCCGGGCCAGTTGTTGTTCAGCATCGCCAGCCAACTGGCGCTCATCATGTTCGCCGGTGTCACGACGGCTTTGACGGTGGGGGGCACACTGTCGGTGCCGGAGGCGATCGCTCTGATCGTCGTGCTGGCCCGCTACCTCGAGCCGTTCACCACGGTGAGCGAACTCGGGCCCGCGTTGGAAAGTGTCCGCGGCGTCCTCGAGCGCATCCGATCGGTGCTGACCGCGCCGGTCATGGTCGCCGGTGCGGGGACCCTGCGCGACGGCGCTGGAGCCCCGCGGATCGAATTCGCCGACGTTGCCTTCGGCTACGACAGCGCCAGCGGACCGGTTCTGGACGGGGTCAGCTTCTCCCTGCAACCGGGCACTACGACGGCGATCGTCGGACCGTCGGGCTCCGGAAAGAGCACCATCCTGGCGTTGATCGCGGGCCTGCACCATCCCACCAGCGGTCGCGTCCTCATCGACGGCACCGACGCGGCGACGTTGAACGTCGAAGCCCAACGCGGGGTCAGTAGTGTTGTGTTCCAACACCCGTACCTCTTCCACGGCACGATCCGCGAGAACGTCTTCGCCGGCAACCCCGACGCCGGCGAAGACCAATACGGGCAGGCCGTCCGGCTGGCCCGGGTCGACGAGCTGATCGGCCGCCTGCCCGACGGCGACGACACCGTTGTCGGCGAGGCCGGTTCGACGCTCTCCGGCGGCGAGCGGCAACGGGTGAGCATCGCGCGCGCTCTGCTCAAGCCCGCACCGGTCCTGTTGGTCGACGAGGCCACCAGCGCGCTGGACACCGAGAACGAGGTTGCGGTGGTCGACGCGCTGACCGCGGATCCGCAATCGCGCACTCGGGTGATCGTCGCGCATCGCCTGGCCAGCATCAGGCACGCCGACCGCGTTCTGTTCGTCGACAACGGCCAGGTGGTGGAAGACGGAACGATAGACGAATTGCTCGCCGCTGGTGGACGATTCAGCGAGTTCTGGCGCCAGCAACACGAGGCCGCGGAATGGCGGATCCACGCCGATTAGGCGCAGATTGGGCACCGATTAGGTCCGGCCCACCGAAGCTCATGCCGTATGGCTTACAGTTGCTCGTGTGGCTGTCTCTGTTGCGATTCCCCGGCACCCCGGCGACGTTACGTCCGAGTGGCTGGCGGCGGTCCTCAGTGCCCGCGGCACGCCGGTCGAGGTTTCCGGGGTTGACGTTACCCCCGTCGGCACCGGACAGACCGGGGCCACCTACCGGGTGGCGGTGACCTACGGGACCGATCCAGGTGAGCTGCCACCCACCTTCGTCATCAAACTGCCGGCGCAGGATGACACCGTTCGCGACCGAGTAGCGCTCGGGTATCGCAGCGAATGCGCGTTCTACACCTATATGGTTGACCGCGTCGACGTGCCGACACCCCAGTGTTTCCATGTCGGAATCACAGAAAATGCAATGGATTTCGCGCTATTGCTGGCCGACCAGGCGCCCGCCGTGCAAGGAGACCAGATCGCGGGCTGCGACGAACAGGCTGCTCGACTGGCGGTCACGGCGTTGGCCGGCCTGCACGGGCCCGGCTGGTGCGATCCCTTCTGGTTGGACCTCCCCGAGATCGCGTTTCAACGCCCGGACGAGGCCTCCGCGGCCGGGCTCGGCGAGGTCGCAAAGATGAGCGCCGGGATCACCCTGGACAAGCTCGGTGAACGGATGAGCGCCGATGATCGTGAGACCTTCACGGCGACAATGGATCTGGTGACGCCGTGGCTGCTCGCCGAGCGGGACAGATTCGCCCTGCTGCATGGCGATTACCGGCTCGACAACCTGCTGTTCGATCCCGAATACCGCCGCGTCAGCGTGGTCGATTGGCAAACGGTCAGCGTCGGCCTTCCGGCGCGGGATCTGGCCTACTTCACGGCCACCAGCCTCAACTCCGAGTTGCGCGCCGCCATCGAAGAAGACCTCGTCGCCGAATACCACCGCGCCCTGATGGGATACGGCGTCAGCGATTACGACCGCGAAACCTGTTGGCGTGACTACCGGTTGGGGATGCCGCACACGGTGCTGATCTCGGCGCTGGGCTTCGCTTTCGCCACGGCCACCGAGCGTGGCGACGACATGGTGCTGACCATGCTGCGGCGCGGTTGCCAGGCCATCCGCGACCTGGGGACGCTCGAACTGATCGGCTGATCACTGGCGCTGCGCCGCCTTGACCAAGTTGGATCCGATGATCAGCTGCTGAATCTCGCTGGTGCCCTCGTAAAGCCTTAGCAGCCGCACGTCGCGGTAGATGCGTTCGACCGGAACACCACGCATATAGCCGCTGCCGCCGTGGATCTGAACCGCGAGATCGGCCACCTTGCCGGCCATTTCGGTGCAGAAGAGCTTCGCCGCTGACGGAGCGATGCGTCGGTCCTGGTTCGTGACCCACAGTCGGGCGGCCTCGCGGACCAGGGCGCGGCCGGCGAGCACGGCGGTTTGCTGATCGGCCAGCATGGCCTGCACCAATTGGAAGTTGCCGATCGGCGTTCCGCCCTGCGTCGCCGTGGCGGCGTACGCCACGGACTCGTCCAGGGCGCGCTGGGCGGCGCCCACCGCGATCGCGGCGATGTGGACCCGGCCGCGCGCGAGCGAGGTCATCGCCGCGCGGTAGCCGATGTCTTCGCTCCCGCCGACCAGCGCCGAATCGTCGACTCGGACGTCGGTGAAGCTGACGTCGGCGGTCCAGGCGCCTTCCTGGCCCATCTTGGCGTCCTTGGCGCCTACCTCGACGCCGGGCGTGTCCCCGGGAACCAGGAAGACCGCGATGCCAGGGCCGCGTTCGTCGGCGGGACGGGTCCGCGCGAAGACCACGAACAGGTTGGCCACCGGTGCGTTGGTGATGAACCGCTTCTGCCCGTTGATCACCCAATTCCCGCCATCCCGAACGGCTTTCGTTCTCAAGCCGGCCGGATTCGACCCGGCTCCGGGTTCGGTCAGCGCGAAGGAGGCGACGACGTCACCCGACGCGATCGGTTCCAGCCAGCGGGCCTTTTGCTCGTCGGTGCCGAAGCCCACGAGTACCTGTCCGGCGATGCCGTTGTTGGTGCCGAACATCGACCGCACGGCCAGCGAGGTGTAGCCCAACTCCATGGCAAGCTCGACGTCCTGCTCCAGGTTCAGGCCCAGACCACCCCATTCCTGTGGGATCGCGTACCCGAACAGGCCCATCTTCTTGGCGTGGTCGCGCAGATCGTCAGGCACCCGGTCTTCGTCCAGGATCTCCTGCTCCCGCGGGACCACCGCGGTGCGGACGAAGTGGCGAGTTTGCCTCAGGATCTCCTGAAAGTCCTCGTCAGAGACGTCAGGGGAGGTCATTGGCCGATGCTCCTTCTGGCGCGCGGCTGGGCACCGCCGTCCGGGGGCAGATCCTATATGAAATATGATATTGGCCTGACGGGGCCCGCTCGGGCCAGGAACGGGAGGCGTGATTCAGGTGTCGTTGTTGAGCGGTCAGAGCGCGGTGGTTACCGGGGGAGCGCAAGGTCTGGGATTTGCCATCGCGGAGCGGTTCATTGCCGAGGGGGCCCGGGTGGTGCTCGGGGACGTCAACCTCGAAGCGACCCAGGTGGCCGCCAAGCAACTCGGCGGCGATGACGTCGCGTTGGCGGTGCGCTGCGATGTGACGCGGGCCGATGACGTCCAGGCCCTCATCCAGACCGCGGTCGACCGGTTCGGCGCCCTGGACATCATGGTCAACAACGCGGGCATCACCCGCGACGCGACCATGCGCAAGATGACCGAAGAGCAATTCGACCAGGTCATCAACGTGCACCTCAAGGGCACGTGGAACGGGACCAGGCTGGCCGCCGCGGTCATGCGGGAGCAGAAGAGCGGCGCGATCATCAACATGTCCTCGATCTCGGGCAAGGTCGGCATGATCGGTCAGACCAACTACTCGGCGGCCAAGGCCGGCATCGTCGGGATGACCAAGGCTGCGGCCAAAGAGCTTGCGTACCTGGGTGTTCGAGTGAATGCGATCGCTCCCGGATTGATCCGCTCCGCCATGACCGAAGCCATGCCGCAACGCATCTGGGATTCCAAGGTGGCCGAGGTCCCGATGGGCCGCGCCGGCGAACCCAGCGAGGTGGCAAACGTCGCGTTGTTCCTGGCCTCGGACATGTCCTCGTACATGACCGGCACCGTCCTGGAAATCACCGGCGGTCGGCACCTATGACCACCAGCGCTCGTTCGTCTGTCCGGCGGGAAGCCGTCATCTGCGAGCCGGTGCGGACACCGATCGGTCGCTACGGCGGGATGTTCAAGTCGCTCAGCGCCGTCGACCTCGGAGTCACCGCGCTCAAGGGACTGCTGGAGCGCACCGGGCTGGCGCCTGACGCGGTGCAGGATGTGATCCTGGGTCACTGCTATCCCAACAGCGAAGCGCCGGCGATCGGCCGGGTGGTGGCGTTGGACGCCGGTCTACCGGTGACCGTTCCCGGCATGCAGGTCGACCGGCGTTGCGGCTCGGGCCTGCAGGCTGTCATTCAGGCGTCCCTGCAGGTCGCATCCGGGGACAACGACCTCGTGATCGCCGGCGGCTGCGAAAGCATGAGCAACGTCGCCTTCTATTCCACCGACATGCGTTGGGGTGGAGCACGTTCGGGTGTGCAGGTGCACGACGGCCTGGCACGCGGCCGCACCACCGCCGGTGGCCGGCACTATCCGGTACCAGGCGGCATGCTGGAGACCGCCGAAAACCTACGCCGCCAGTACGACATTTCCCGTCAGGAGCAGGACGAGCTTGCGGTGCGCTCCCACCAGCGCGCGGTGGCGGCGCAAAAGGACGGCCTGTTAGCCGACGAGATCATCCCCGTGACGGTGCGCACCCGCCACGGCGAGGAACTGATCGACACCGACGAACACCCACGCGCCGACACCACGCTCGAATCGCTGAGCAAGCTCAAACCCGTTCTGGTAAAGCAAGATCCGGAGGCTACGGTCACCGCCGGCAACGCGAGCGGGCAGAACGATGCGGCGTCCATGTGCGTGGTGACCACCCCGGAGAAGGCCGCCGACTACGGCCTGACGCCGTTGGTCCGGCTGGTGTCGTGGGGCCAGGCCGGCGTCGCTCCCAACATCATGGGGATCGGGCCGGTGCCGGCGACCGAGGTCGCGTTGGCCAAGGCCGGTCTGCAACTGAGCGACATCGACCTCATCGAGCTCAACGAAGCCTTCGCCGCGCAAGCCTTGGCGGTGATGCGCGAGTGGAATTTCGGCGCCAGCGACCATGATCGAACCAACGTGCTCGGCTCGGGAATTTCGCTGGGTCACCCGGTTGGAGCGACCGGAGGCAGGATGCTGGCCACGCTGGCGCGCGAACTCAACCGACGCCAGGCCCGCTACGGGCTGGAAACCATGTGCATTGGCGGCGGGCAGGGTCTGGCGGCCATCTTCGAACGGGTCGAGTCGGCGTGACGGGTTCCGCGTTGCCGCTGAGCGGCATCACCGTCGTCGAGTTGTCCAGCTTTGTCGCCGCCCCGCTGTGTGGCCTCACGCTGAATCAACTGGGCGCGCAGGTGATTCGGGTCGACCCGATCGGCGGTGCCGCGGACACGCAGCGGTGGCCACTGTCCGACGACGGCACGTCGATCTACTGGACCGGCCTGAACAAGGGAAAGCGCTCGGCGACAATCGATCTGCGCTCGACCGAAGGTCAGGAGCTGATCCAGCGGCTGGTGGTGGAAGGCGACGGCATCATCGTCACCAATGCGGTGCTGCCGTGGCTGAGTCACGAACTCCTGGCCGCCAAGCGGCCCGACGTCATTCACGTCCAGTTGCTGGGCAAGGGCGACGGGTCCACCGGGGTGGATTACACCGTGAACGCGGGTCTCGGCTATCCGCTCGTCACCGGGCCGGCGGACCATGCCGGTCCGATCAACCACGTCTTGCCCGCCTGGGACGTTAGCTGCGGTCTCTATGCCGCGCTCGCTGTCGTTGCCGCGGTCCACCGCCGGGACAAGTCCGGCGTCGGAGCGCAGGTCCGCATCGCGCTGGAAGACGTCGCGCTGGCCACCGCGGGCAACCTGGGTCTGTTGACGGAACCCCAGGTGACCGGGACGCAACGCGAACGTCTGGGCAACGCCATCTACGGCCAGTACGGCCAGGACTTCGTCAGCAAGGACGGGGCGAGGTTCATGGTCGTCCTGCTGACCAAGCGCCACCTGCGCGACCTGGTCGACGTAACGGGCACTGGTCCGGCCGTGACGGCGCTGGCCGAGGCGCTGGGCGCCGACTTCGCTTCCGAGGGTGACCGTTACCGCTACCGCGATGTCCTGTCGGGTTTGTTCGGCACCTGGTTCGCCGACCACACCGCCGACGAGATCACCGCGACCCTGTCGGACACTACGGTGTTGTGGGAGCAGTACCGCACCTTCGCCGAGGTGGCCGAAGGCCCGAAAGTGACTGACAATCCGCTGTTTTCCCGACTGCACCAGCCGGGTGTCGGTGATTACCTGGCCCCCGCTCTGCCGGCGACGTTCGACGGCGTTCGCTACGCCAGTACGGCCGCGCCGGCGCTCGGGGCGGACACCGCCGCCGTGCTCACCGAGAAACTGAATCTGACGACCACCGATATCGAGCGCCTTACCAGCGCGAAGACGATAGGGGGAGGCACCCCATGACCAGGCTCGCCCAAACTCTCGGCCTCACCGATGTCCAGGCTGAAATCGTCTCGACCGTAAGGCAGTTCGTCGACAAAGAAATCATCCCCAACGCGCCGGAGTTGGAACGCACCGACACCTATCCGCAGGCGATCGTCGACGGGCTGCGGGATATGGGGCTGTTCGGCCTGATGATCCCCGAGGAATACGGCGGGCTCGGGGAGTCGCTGCTCACCTATGCACTGTGCGTCGAGGAATTGGCGCGCGGGTGGATGAGCGTGTCAGGTGTGCTCAACACGCATTTCATCGTGGCTTACATGTTGCGCCAGCACGGCACCGACGAGCAGAAGCAACGCTTCCTGCCGCGGATGGCGACCGGCGAGACCCGGGGCGCATTCTCGATGTCCGAACCTGAACTGGGCTCCGACGTCGCCGCGATCCGCACCCGAGCCACCCGAAATTCCGACGGCACCTACACCATCGACGGCCAGAAGATGTGGCTCACCAACGGCGGCAGTTCGACGTTGGTGGCTGTCCTGGTGCGAACCGACGAAGGGGCGGACAAGCCGCACCGCAATCTGACCGCATTCCTGGTCGAAAAGCCCACTGGCTTCGGTGAAGTGGTGCCGGGCCTGATCATCCCCGGGAAAATCGACAAGCTGGGTTACAAGGGCATCGACACCACCGAACTCATCTTCGACGGCTACGGGGCCAGCGCCGACGACATCCTCGGTGGCAAACCCGGCCAGGGGTTCTTCCAGATGATGGACGGTATCGAAGTCGGCCGGGTCAACGTGTCCGCACGGGCCTGCGGCATCGGCATCCGCGCCTTCGAACTGGCGGTCAAGTACGCCCAGCAGCGGCAAACATTCGGCAAGCCGATCGCTGAGCACCAGGCGATCGCGTTCCAGTTGGCCGAGATGGCCACCAAAGTCGAAGCCGCACACCTGATGATGGTGAACGCCGCCCGGCTCAAGGACTCCGGCGAACGCAACGATGTGGCCGCCGGAATGGCGAAATACCTTGCCAGCGAGTTCTGCTCGGAGGTCACCCAGCAGAGCTTCCGGATCCACGGCGGCTACGGCTACTCCAAGGAGTACGAGATCGAGCGGCTGATGCGCGATGCGCCCTTCCTGCTCATCGGTGAAGGGACCAGCGAGATTCAAAAGCAGATCATCAGTAAGCGACTGCTGGACGAGTACCGGGTGTAAGCCGATGACAATTCCGAACTTCGGGGCGCGGCCGCAGCTTTCCGAGGACGTCGCGAAATTTGTCCGCAAGAGAATCTTCGACGGTACCTACGCCGCGGGTCAGTACGTGCGTCTCGATCAGCTGGCGGCGGAATTGGGCATCAGTGTGACCCCGGTGCGGGAGGCCTTGTTTGCGCTGTGCGCCGAGGGCTTGGTTGCCCAGCAGCCCCGCCGCGGGTTCGTCGTACTGCCGCTGACGCAGCGCGACCTGGCCGACGTCGCCAACGTGCAGGCACACGTGGGCGGAGAACTTGCGGCTCGGGCCGCGACCTGTATCACCGACGGCCAACTCGCCGAGCTGGAAAGGATTCAGGCGCAGCTGGAAAAGGCTTATGCCAACGACGATGACGAGCAGACGGTTCGGCTCAACCACGAATTTCACCGGGCCATCAACATCGCCGCAAACTCACCGAAGCTGGCTCAGTTGATGGCGCAGATCACCCGCTACGCGCCCGAATCGGTGTTTCCCAGCGTCGAGCATTGGCCCGCCCAAGCGGTCAGGGATCATCGACGCGTGTTGGCCGCGCTGAAGAAGCGCGACGAACAGCTGGCCCGCGCGGCCATGTCGGAACACTTTGCGGCCAGCGCGGTTCCGTTGATCGACCATCTTGTCGAGCGCGGGGTAATCGGCGATGGTGAAGGCCCATCGGTGCCTCGGGGAGGGCGTTCGTAAAACTCGGTTGGCCGTCAGAGGTCATCGCGCGGTATGGCCGGCCTGCGGCCACTCGATCTGTCGAGCTCGCGCCGCTCCGGCGACTGCCTGCTGCAGCGCGGCTCGCACGGTGTCCGAAACGCCCGTTGTGTTCAATTCGCGTTTTGCGGCAGCCAGGAGTTCGTCATCGAGGTCGATGCGGCGCTTGGTCATGCGGGTGCCCCTTTGAATTGTTCACACAGCATATGTGTGAAAGTTCCCGCCCGCTGTTCACACTCGCTGAACGTCGGGCGTGAAGACCGGGCGTTTGGCGGCAAGCTTCTTCGCCGATGCGGCGCGACGCCGGTTGAACATGCGTTGCTCGACAATCCGGTCCACTTCGCGTCGCACATCTCGACGAAGCGTGCGTAGCAGCAGTCCGCGGTCGGCGCCTGGTTCGCGCGCGGCCGCCCAAACCCAGCGGACCAACCGACGTGGCGTGAAAACCTCGGTGGCCAAACGGTTTCGGGAGAAGACGTCCAAAATCTGTGTCGGTCCGTCGGGTTGACTGGCGAACCAGCGGTAGGCGGCATCTTCGACAGGCGAAACGGTGTCGTCACGGCCGAGCTGGTTCGCCCACTGGTACATGGGCAGGCATTGTTCGTCGCGGTCGACTTCCCACCTGGCCAGGGCCGCATCCAGTGCTTCCGGCTCGTCAAGGTGGGCCGCCGTCGTCTCGCCCAGGAGGCGGCCGAACCTGAGCGCGTCCCGGATCCCTTGGGCGGTCACCGGATCCTTGAAGTGGCCGGCATCCCCGGCCAACGCCCACCCTGGGCCGTGCGAATGCCGGAAGTACGACGGATGGCTGTATGAGATCAGGATCTTGCTGACGCGGTTGCAGTCGTGTAGCCGGGAGGAGAATGGCGGGATCCGACGAACCGTGTCGAGAAAGGCGGCCTCGGCGTCGCGCCGAAACTCGTCGGCACGGCTGACCGGTGGCATCAGCAGGGCCACCAATTGGCCGCCATCACAAGGAAATACGGTGACCAGGTCATCGTCATAGCGCCATTGCATGGCCAGGTTGCGCAGGTCCTGGTGGGCGTCTTCGTAATAGGCGTAGGCCATCATGCGCTGGTTGTCCCAGCGGTGGTGCTCGGTGGTGCCCACCAACCGGGCGATGGTGGAGCGCCTGCCGTCGGCCCCTACCACCAGCTTCGCGGTGATTGTGCCCTCGCCGCCGTCGCGCTGGCGGTAACGGATTCCGGCCACCCGGCCGTCTGGGTCGAAGACCAGATCGGTGACCCGCGTGCGTTCGCGAACCTCGGCACCCTCCGCGCGGGCGGTCTGTACGAGCGCGAGATCGAGTCCCGGTCGGCGGACACAGGCGCCGACATCAAACCCGTTGGCCTTGCTGAAGTTACCGACAACCTCTACCCCGGGGGATGCGAGGCCGGCGCGGGTGTGCAGCGGTGCGCCGAGTTCTAGCACCCGGTCGCGGGCGCCCAACAGCTCAAGTTCTTCCCAGTGGTTCGGGAAGAACAGATGAGTCGACAGGGTGTCGGACGGAAACGACGCGCCGTCGAGGGCGACGACCTTGCGACCGCGACGCGCGAAGGCGATGGCAGCGGCAGCGCCCGCGCAGCGGCTTCCGACAATCACGACGTCGGTGCGCTCGTGCATAGGGGTGAGGATGTCAAACCGGCGAGTGTTTTGCAATAGCGTTCAATTTATGAATTGACTTCTAATAGGCTCTCCGGCCTATCCTGACTCCGTGTCCGGTAGCAGCACTCCCGCGCGCACCAGTGGCGCGGCGGCCCGCGGCGAGCGCCGGCGTGCCCGGACGCGCGCGTTGATCCTGGACGCCGCCGAAGTGGTGTTCAGCCGCGAAGGTTATGACGGCGCGCGGATCGAGGAAATCGCCGAGACCGCCGACGTCTCCGTCGGGTCGATCTACACCCACTTTGACGGAAAGCGCGGTGTTTACCTGCATCTGGTCGATCGCTCGTTGAAATTCTTCGCCGAATACATGACGCGCAGCGAAGATCCGACGTTGACACCGCTGCAACGGGTGCTGGCCGGCGGTGATGCGTACCTGCGGTTCCACCTGGACCACCCGGGGGCGTTCCACTTTTTGGCCTACCGAAATCCCGGCACCACACCGTTTTCCGGTGCGGACGGACCAGAGGCCGCGATCCGCGACAAGGTCGGCGAACTGCTGCGCCGGTTCGCAGCCCAGATCGACGAAGCGATTGCGGCGGGGGAGGCGCGACCCGTCGATTCGATGCGCCTGACTCGATTTCTTTGGGGCGCGTGGAACGGCGTGATCGCTCTTCGCCTGCAACCCGAGGGGTTGCGACTGTCCGAGTCGGAGATCGCCGAAACGCTGGAGCTGGCCCGCTGGTTGCTGCGCGAGGGAATAGCCAGCCCGGCGCTCCGGGACGAGAACGGCGAGGTAAACGACCGCGTCCCGCTGCCGCGCATCACGTGACACATCGGCCCGGGGACCGATTCGCTTGCCCTAGGTCCGAGATCCTCCTGCATGATGCATTGGTGGCCACCAGCTAGCGTCGGAGGGCAGTAACACCGCCATGTCGTTTCTGATCACCACACCGGACCTGGTGTCGAAGGCAGCGGCGGATGTGGGGCGGATCGGCGCCTCGATCTTCGCGGCGAATTTTTCGGCCCAAGGTCCGACCAGCACGTTGGTGGCCGCCGCCGAGGATGAGGTGTCAGCGGCGATCGCCGAATTGTTCCGCCATCAGGCGCGGGCCTACCAGGCGGCCAGTGCTCAGGTGGCCGCCTTTCATGCGCAGTTCGTGCGGGCATTGGGTGACGCCAGCGGGGCCTATGCGGCGGCGGAGGCGGCCGCTGCCAACCCACTGCAGATCGTCGGCGACAACGTTCTGGGTGTGATCAACGGGCCCACCAACCTGCTGTTGGGACGCCCGCTGATCGGTGACGGGGTCAACGGCACCCCCGGCACCGGGCAAGCCGGTGGGGACGGCGGGATCCTCTGGGGCAACGGCGGAATGGGCGGCTCGGGTGCGCCGGGCCAGGCGGGTGGTCGCGGCGGCAACGCCGGATTGATCGGGAACGGTGGGGCCGGCGGCGCCGGCGGTATTGGACGCGGGGTCGGCGGTAACGGCGGGACCAGCGGTGGCGGCGGCTCGTCCGCGTCGGTCGGTAGCAATGGCGCAC
>NZ_MVHT01000068.1 GCF_002086275.1 Mycobacterium intermedium
GGTAGCTGGTGGGCGACGGCGGCACGGGTGGGGCCGGTGGGACTGGCGGCGCCAACTCGAGTGGTGGTCCCGGCCTGACCGGGGGCAACGGCGGAACCGGCGGCGCCGGTGGGGCGGCAGGCTTCCTGGTGGGCAGCGGAGGCGCCGGTGGCGCGGGTGGAGCCGGCGGGGTCAATAGCGGCACCGGCGGCGCCGGCAACGGCGGTGCCGGTGGCGTCGGCGCCGCAGCAGGTTGGTTGTACGGCAACGGCGGGGCCGGCGGGGCCGGGGGCGACGGAGGGCAGAACAGTGCCTCCGGTGTCGCGGGATCCGCGGGCCATGGCGCTGCTGGCGGCAACGCCGGACTGATCGGTGCAGGTGGTCACGGTGGAGCTGGCGGCGACGGCGGCAACCAAACCGGCGGTCAAGGCAGCGGCGGCGCGGGCGGAAACGGAGGGTCCGGCGGTGCCGGCGGGTTGCTGGCCGGCAACGGTGGCAACGGCGCCGGTGGCGGTGCCGGTGGAAGTAACGAGGGTGGCGGCACCAACCACACCGGTGGTGCGGCCGGTCACGGCGGAGCGGGTGGCAGTGCTCGAGGCCTGCTCGGCGCGGGAGGCCAGGGCGGTGCCGGCGGGACCGGCGGGAACACGGTGGGACGGGAGACCGGAGCCGTCGGCGGAGCTGGGGGCAACGGCGGAGCCGGCGGCAACGCCGGATCGCTCTACGGCGACGCGGGCGCCGGCGGGCGCGGCGGCGACGGCGGAAGCAACACCGCAGCGGCCGGCGGCACCGTCCACAACGGCAATAGCGGCGGGCCCGGCGGGGCTGGTGGGGCCGGCGGCAGCGGCGGCAACGCGGGCTGGTTCGGCAATGGCGGCCACGCCGGCGACGGCGGCAACGGCGGCAGCGGCGGCGGCGCTCAAATCGGTACCGACGGCACGGCGACGGCCCAAGGCGGCACCGGAGGTACCGGCGGCGCCGGTGGCGACGGCGGTGCTGGCGGCCAGGGCGGCCGCAGTGGGCTGCTGGTCGGCAACGGAGGCAACGCCGGCAACGCCGGCAGCGGCGGCAGCGGCGGTGCCGGCGGCAAAGGCGGCAACGACGGCGGGGCCGGCTTCGGCAATCCCGGCACCGGCGGGACCGGTGGGGCCGGTGGGACCGGCGGCACCGGAGCCAACGGCGCGCTGCTGCTCGGCAAGGGCGGCAGTGGCGGCGCCGCCGGAAATGGCGGCAGCGGTGGAATCGGCGGCACCGGATTCAACGCCACCGGCAATGGCAACACCGGCGGCACCGGCGGCACCGGCGGTCAAGGCGGCACCGCAGGCACCGCCGGCGCAGCGGGCACCGGCACGCTCGGCTCGGGAATCGCAGGCAGTTCAGGAACCGGAGGTACCGGGGGAACCGGTGGTACCGGCGGCAACGGATCCCAAGGTGCCGCGGCCCCCGACAACACCCAGACCGGTGGCGTCGGCGGCGTGGGCGGGACCGGCGGCCAGGGCGGTCAGGGCGGCTCCGGCAACGGCGGCACCAACGGGTCCGGCGGGATCGGCGGCACCGGCGGCGTTGGTGGCCAGGGCGGCAACGGCCGTGCCGACTCGGGCGCTAACGACGCAACCGCAGGTGGCACGGGTGGTCAGGGCGGCACGGCAGGTGCTGGCGGGGCGGCCGGCACCGGAGGCAGCGGGGGCAGCGTGGGCGCCCCGGGCACCGGCGGCAAAGGCGGCAAGGGCGGTACCGGTGGCGCCGGTGCCCAGGGTGCCGCAGCCCCAGACAGCACCCAGACCGGCGGCGTCGGCGGCAGCGGGGCGGCTGGAGGCAAGGGCGGACAAGGGGGCAACTCCGGTATCGGCGGCACCAACGGCTCGGGCGGGACCGGCGGCACCGGAGGCGCCGGTGGCACGGGCGGCACCGGCTGGGCCTCCGACGGCGTCGCCCCCGCCACGGCGGGCGGCGTCGGCGGTACGGGCGGCTCCGCCGGCGAGGGTGGGCTGGCCGGCGCAGTCGGAACGGGCGGTTCCGTCGGCGCCGTCGGCAAGGGCGGCACCGGCGGAACCGGCGGCACCGGCGGAGCCGGCCACCAGGGCGACAACGGCAGCGGCGACGGGGGCAACGGCGGGAACGGCACCACCGGCGGCGCCGGCGGCCAAGGCGGCGCGGGCGGCGCGGGCATCGGCGGCGTCGGCGGGGGCAACGGCGGCCAAGGCGGAACCGGCGGCGCCGGCGGTAATGGTGGTGATGGCGCTGCCGCAGTCGCGAACAACAACGGCGGAAACGGCGGCCATGGCGGTAGTGGTGGAGCTGGTGGAGCCGGTGGCACCGCGACCGACGGCGGCACTGCCGGCGTGGGCGGAACCGGCGGAAAGGGCGGCGCCGGCGGCACCGGCGGCGCCACCACTATCGACCCGGTTCCTGGACAGAAGCTTGCCGGGCAGGGTGGCGACGGCGGCCGGGGCGGCGTGGGCGGTGTCGGCGGGGACGTCATCGGCGGCACCGGAACCAACGGCACGGGCGGCAAGGGCGGCGCAGGTGGCACCGGCGGAGGCGGCGGCGATTCCCTCGGCTCCTACGACAACCTTTACGGCGGCGGTGGTGGCGGCGGCGGGGCCGGAGGCACAGGCGGCGACGTCGGCACGGGCGGCACCGGCGGGACCGGTGGCCAGGGCGGCACTGGCGGCACCGGCGGCAAGGGCGGGCGCGCGCACAATGGCAACCCGCCCTCAAGCGAGGGATTCGGCGGCGTCGGCGGTGGCGGCGGTACTGGTGCGGCCGCCACTGGCGGCATCGGCGGATCGGGCGGGGCCGGCGGTGGCGGCGGAGGCGGCGCCTTCGCCACTAGCACCAGCGGCAGTAAGGGTGTCAGTGTCGGTGGCGGCGGCGGAGGCGGCGGTGGTGGCGGCTCTTCGTCCAGCACCGCAGGAAGCGGGGGCGCAGGCGGCAACACCCTCGCCACGGTGGGGTCCGGTTCCACTGCCGCTACCGGCGGCGCGGGTGCGGCCGGCGGGAACAACGGCATCGGCGGTGGTGGGGGTGGCGGCAGCATCGCCAACACCGCTGACGGCAGCGGCAACGGCGTCGCCGGCACCACCGGTGCGCTCGGCGGCGCAGGCGGCGACGGCGCAAACAACGACACCTTCGGCAACGACGGTGGCGACGGAGGCGGCGTCGGCATCGGCGGTACCGGCGGCAGCGGTGTGAACGGCGTCAACGACGGCCGGAACGGAATGACGGTCTGATTCACTCCGCCGAGCAGACGCAAAATCCCCCGAAATGGCCGCTTTTCGGGAGATTTTGCGTCTGCTCGCGGGGCCGAGCCGGGCTAGCTCGCCTCGTACTCCACTTCACCGTCGTCTAGCACCACGCGGGCCTCCTGGCCTTGTGCGCCAGACGCTTCGGTGCGGAACACGGCCTTGCCCGGCTCAGTCCGCCAGATCAGGGTGCTCAGCGTCTCGCCGGGAAACACCGGCTTGGTGAACCGGGCCGCGATCGAGGTGATCTTGGCGGCCTGGCCGCCGCCGAGCTCGGCGACCAAGGCACGACCCGAGACGCCGTAGGTGCACAGCCCGTGCAGGATCGGCGTGGGGAACCCGGCCAGCTCCTTGGCGAACCACGGGTCGCTGTGCAGCGGGTTCCGGTCACCGGAAAGCCGATAGATCAGCGCTTGGTCCTCACGGGTTGGCAGATCGATGCGCGCGTCGGGCTCGCGGTCCGGAAACTCCGGCGCCCCCGGTCGTTCACCCTTCTCTCCCCCGAAACCGCCCTCGCCCCGCAACACCAGCGTCGTGATCGTTTCGGCGATCAGCTCGCCCGAGTCCGGATCGGTCCCGCGACCGTGCAGCACCACGATCGCGTTCTTGCCCTCGCCCTTGTCCTGGAGGTCGGCAACCTCGGACACCACCGAGAGCTTGCCCGCCGGCGGCAACGGCGCGTGCAACCGGACGGTTTGCGAGCCGTGCAGCAGCAGTGCCCAATTGAAGCTGCCGATCTTGCCGGCCGCCCCGAACGCCGGGCAGCAGATCACCGCGTAGGTCGGCAGCACCTGCTGCGGAATCCCGTGACTGTTCTCGGTGGTGAAAGCTAGGTCGTCAACCCCGGCGCCGACACCCAGCGCGTAAAGCAGCGTGTCCCGGTCGGTCCACTCGAACAGCATCGGCTCGGTTACCGCACCGATGGCGCTCGGGTCAATCGCCATGCAAGTCTCCTCTCGATTCCAAAATCACGCTTTTTTCCCACCCAACCATCGCAAACTCTTCCCACAGGCGGTGTCGGCAGGGCAGGCTATGCGCCATGGCGAAGCGCACCCTGATCTGGAAGACGGCCGTTGTGCTGGCCGCGACACTAATCGTCGGCGCCTGCGGCAGCGGGAGCCCGCAGGCACGCAGCATCACCGTGACATTCATTCGCAACGCCCAGTCCCAGGCCAACGCCGACGGGATCATCGACACCGCCGTACCCGGCCCCAGCCTCACGCAGGAAGGCAAGGAACAGGCCCAGCAGCTCGCCCATCAGATCAAACGCAACGATTTCGACGCCATCTACACCTCCCCCGCTGCCGCCGACCAGCAGACCGCAGCGCCCCTGGCCAGTGAGACCGGTAGGCAAGCCCAGATCCTCGACGGTCTGAAGCCGATCAATGCCGGTTGGTTCAACGGCAGGCCGGAGTCGACGGCCAGCACAACGTACATGCTCGCACCGGCATCGTGGGTCGACGGCGACGTCGAAAACAGCGTCCCGGGGTCGATCAGCGGGACGAAGTTCAATTCCGAGTTCGCCTCCGCGATCCGACAGATCTACGACAGCGGCAAGAACAAGCCGGTCGTAGTCGCTCAGGGCACGGCGATCATGGTGTGGACGCTGATGAACGCCAGGAATCCCAAGGAAAGCCTGCTGACCAGCCACCCGCTGCCCAACATCGGCCGGGTCGTGATAACCGGCAGCCCGGCGACGGGCTGGACGCTGGTGGAATGGGACGGCGTCCGCAACTTCAGCTGAGGCTCAGCTGAGTCGAATCTCACGGTTGACGGGCGCGGCCACGGCCCGCCACGATGAGGCATGCGGTATGTCGTTACCGGCGGTACCGGGTTTATTGGTAGCCGCGTCGTATCCCGTCTGCTCGACGTCCACCCCGATGCGCAGGTCTGGGTGCTGGCGCGCCGTCAGTCGCTGGGCCGCTTCGAGCGCCTCGCCTCTCGCAACCCCCACTGGGGCGAACGAGCGCGGCCACTGGTCGGCGAGCTGCCCGACCTGCGGCTGACCGAGGAGACGCTGGCCGAGCTCGGTCAGATAGATCACGTGGTGCACTGCGCGGCGATCTATGACATCACCGCCGGCGACGCCGCACAGCGGGCCGTCAACGTCGAGGGGACCCGCGCCGTCATCGAACTGGCGCAACGGCTCGGCGCCACCATGCACCACGTGTCGTCCATTGCCGTCGCCGGTGACTTTGCCGGTGAATACACCGAGGCGGACTTCGACGTCGGCCAGCGACTGCCGAGCCCGTATCACCAGACGAAGTTCGAAGCCGAAGCCCTGGTGCGCTCGGCGGCCGGACTGCGGCACCGCATTTACCGTCCGGCGGTGGTGGTGGGCGATTCGAGAACCGGCGAGATGGACAAGATCGACGGCCCCTATTACTTTTTCGGCCTCCTGGCCAAGTTGGCGGTGTTGCCTTCGTTCACCCCGATGATGCTGCCGGACACCGGACGGACCAACATCGTTCCGGTCGACTACGTCGTCGACGCGCTGGTCGAGCTGATGCACACCGAGGGCCGCGACGGGCAGACCTTCCACCTGACCGCACCCAAGACGGTTGGCTTGCGGGGCATTTACCGTGGGGTCGCGGCGGCGGCCGGTCTGCCGCCGTTGCGCGGGTCACTACCCCGATCGGTCGCCACACCGGTGCTGCAGGTGAGCGGTCGCGCAAAAGTGTTGCGCGCCATGGCAGCAACCCAGCTGGGAGTCCCTGCCGAGATTTTCGACGTCGTCGAACTGGCGCCGACCTTCAGGTCCGACGAGACGCGGAAGGCGTTGCACGGCAGCGGGATCGACGTCCCGGAGTTCGCGACGTACGCACCCAAGCTGTGGCGGTACTGGGCCGAGCACCTCGACCCCGATCGCGCCCGCCGCGACCACAAGGACGGACCACTGGTGGGCCGGCACGTCATCATCACCGGTGCATCCAGCGGTATCGGCCGTGCTTCGGCGATGGCCGTCGCGGAACGCGGGGCGACTGTGTTCGCTCTGGCCCGCAATGGCGAGGCGCTGGACGAACTGGTCGCCGAGATCCGCGCCAACGGCGGCGACGCGCACGCATTCACTTGTGACGTAACCGATTCCGACTCGGTGGACCACACCATCAAGGACATCCTGGGCCGCTTCGACCACGTCGACTACCTGGTGAACAACGCCGGCCGGTCCATCCGGCGGTCCGTGATCAACTCCACCGACCGACTGCACGACTACGAACGGGTGATGGCCGTCAACTATTTCGGCGCGGTGCGCATGGTGCTGGCGTTGCTGCCGCACTGGCGCGAACGCCGGTTCGGCCACGTTGTCAACGTCTCCAGCGCCGGAGTGCAGGCCCGCAACCCCAAGTACAGCGCCTATCTGCCCACCAAGGCGGCGCTCGACACGTTCTCCGAGGTTGTCGCCTCGGAGACGCTGTCGGATCACGTCACATTCACCAATATCCATATGCCGTTGGTCAAAACGCCCATGATCGTTCCGTCGCACCGGCTCAACCCGGTGCCCGCGATCAGCCCGGAACACGCGGCGGCGATGGTGGTACGCGGCCTGGTCGAGAAGCCGAGCCGGATCGATACCCCCATCGGCACCCTCGCCCAGGCCGGCAATTACTTCGCACCCAGGACGGCTCGGCGAATCCTGCACCAGCTGTATCTGGGTTACCCTGATTCCCCTGCGGCACGGGGTATTTCGCGTCCGGACAACACTGAGAACCGTGGCCCGGCCCCCCGCCGGCCCAAGCGTCCGGCCCGCGCCGCCTCGAAAGCCTTGACCCGCGTGGGATTCCCCCGGCCGGTCAAGCGGCTGGTGCGGTTAGTGCCCGGCGTGTATTGGTAGTCACTTCGCGCAGGTGAACTGGTTGACGTCGATGTAGCCCATGCGGAACATCTGAGCGCAGCCGGTCAGGTATTTGATGTAGCGCTCGTAAACTTCCTCCGATTGCAGTGCGATCGCTTGGTCCTGGTGGGCTTCCAGCGCCGCAGACCAGATGTCGAGCGTTTTCGCGTAGTGCGGCTGCAACGACTGAACGCGGGTCACGTTGAAGCCGTTGGCCGTGGCCCGCTCCTGCACCATCGGGATCGACGGCAGCCGCCCGCCCGGGAAGATCTCGGTCACGATGAATTTGACGAATCGGGCGAATTCGAAAGTCAGCGGCAGACCGCGTTCCTTCATTTCCAACGGGTGCAGCCCGGTGATGGTGTGCAGCAACATGATTCCGTCATCGGGCAGCAAGCGGTACGCCAGGGTGAAGAACGCGTCGTAGCGTTCGTGCCCGAAATGCTCGAACGCTCCAATGCTGACGATCCGGTCGACAGGTTCGTCAAATTGTTCCCAGCCGTTGAGCAGCACCCGCCTGGTCCGCGAGGTGTCCATCGCGTCGAACTGCGTCTGTACGTGGGCCGCTTGGTTCTTGCTGAGCGTCAGGCCGACGACGTTGACGTCGTACTTGTCGACGGCACGGCGCATCGTGGCGCCCCAACCGCAGCCGACATCGAGCAGCGTCATGCCCGGCTGCAACCCGAGCTTGCCCAGCGCCAGATCAACCTTGGCGAGTTGCGCCTCCTCCAGCGTCATGTCGTCGCGCTCGAAGTAGGCGCAGCTGTAGGTCCGGGTGGGGTCGAGGAACAGTCGGAAGAAGTCGTCCGACAGGTCGTAGTGCGCCTGGATGTCGTCGAAGTGCGGCGTGAGATCGTCGGCCATCGTGACAGCGTAATCCCGTATCGTGGCGGCGGTGAATGCCATTTTCGTCGATGTCGACACCGGTATCGATGATGCACTGGCGTTAATTTTTCTGCTGGCCAGCGACATCGACGTGGTGGGCATCGCCTCAACCGGCGGCAACATCTCGGTCGACCAGGTGTGCGCGAACAACCTTGGCCTACTCGAATTGTGCGGCGCCCCAGATATACCCGTCTTCAAGGGTGCCGACGAGCCGCTGCGCGGCCAATGGCTTGAATCTTCAAAGTTTCACGGCCCCAAGGGTTTAGGCTACGCCGAACTGTCGGCGACCGACCGTCGGCTCAACAGCCATGATGCGACGACGGCCTGGGTCGAGGCGGCCCGCGCCCGGCCCCGGGAGCTGGTCGGCCTGGTTACCGGACCGCTGACCAATCTGGCGTTGGCGGTGCGGGCCGAACCCGCGCTGCCGACGCTGCTACGCCGACTGGTGATCATGGGCGGCGCGTTCGACGAACAGCCGGTGTCCGAATGGAACATCCGGGTGGACCCCGAAGCCGCCGCCGAGGTGTTCGCGGCCTGGGCTGGGCACCAAGAACTTCCGGTCGTATGTGGCCTGCAGCTGACCAGACGTGTCGCAATGACACCGGCCATCCTCGCTCGGCTGGCCGCGGTCGCCGGGCCGTCGCCGTTGATCACGGTGATCGAGGACGCGGTGCGGTTCTACTTCGAGTCGCATCAGGCGCGCGGGCTGGGTTATTTGGCGTTCATGCACGATCCGTTGGCCGCCGCCGTCGCGCTGGACCCGCAGTTGGTGTCGAGGCGCGCGGCGACGGTTGACGTCGACCTGACGGACGCGCGAGGTCGGACCGTTGCCGATTACTCGCGAAGCCGAGAGCCCAACGCGCAGATCGCCGTTGACGTCGACCCGGCTGCGTTTTTCGACCGGTTCATCGAACGGGTAGCGGCGTTTGCGCGCAAGAAATTCGCAAGCCGCTAGCAGTAGCGTCACGCCATGAGGAAACTGTTCGCGGGGTTGGCAGCGACGGTGCTGCTGACGGGCAACGTTGCCGGGGTGGGCCCAGCCCAGGCCCAACCCGGCCCGTTGCCGCTACGCTCCTGGCCCGGATGCCCGGAAGACCATCCGGAGGGGCCATGTCGCTGGTGTCCGGGTGATCCCCCGGTGCAGACCGGCAATATTGCGGTTTACCCGGTGGTCTGGGACGAGAGCATCTGCCACACCTACTACTACGTCTACTCCGGCCAAGGCAATGTGGCGCACAACATCTGGGACGGCGAGAACCCGCCGCCACCGCCGCCGTGGCCACCGGGTCTCAACTTCTGCCCTATCCCGCCTTGGTGTCCGTGAGCTCGTCTTTGAGCGCCGCCTTGATCTGATCCACCGCCGACTTAAGGTCGTAGGCTTCGCGCCACTGCACGATCCTGCCGTCGGCGTTGAATTCGAACACCGCCATGACCACCGAGGAGATCGGCTTGCCGCGAACGGTTGAGTTGGAGACCTGCTCCACCATGACGACTCGGCCATCGCTGATTAGCGTCTTCACGTCGACGGTA
Source organism: Mycobacterium intermedium (assembly GCF_002086275.1). Lineage (GTDB taxonomy): Bacteria > Actinomycetota > Actinomycetes > Mycobacteriales > Mycobacteriaceae > Mycobacterium > Mycobacterium intermedium. Next base: position 9,472 of record NZ_MVHT01000068.1, read on the forward strand.
GTGCCTCCGACCGCCTTGAGTTGCGACGTGAGTTCGGCCGCGATGGCATCAGCCCCCCTGCGCACTCCCTGTGGCCCGTCGACCCACACGGCTCCGTTGTCGAAGAAGCTGCCCAACTCCTCCGGCTTGGGGTCCACCCATGCCGCAAGGAAATTGCGCACCAAAGACTCCGGCGTATCGCTCATTGGGTGCAGATTACGCGCTATGTCTCGCTATTCATAAGCCCCCTCGAGGTACCAGCGCCGCTGGCGGTAACACAACAGCAGCGCGCGTTCGCTCTCCAACAACACCTGAGCCCGGGCGGTACGCCCGCCCGCTGCCCGATCCGGATCCCACCACCGCTCGTCGACCGGCCACGGTCCGGCCCACCAGCACACCCGGTCGTCCTGACCGCGCAGCGTCAGTCGCACCGGATCGGCGGAGAACACCCCCCGACTGGTCACTCGAACCGGATTCCTTTGGGCATCAAGCAATTCCACCGCATCGTCGAGCAACACCGCCGGCGACGGCTGCGGCAGTTGGCCGGGCCAGGGCTGATCCGGGTCCGCTTGCGGTACCGGCTCGTCGCCCAGCGGGGTCAGCGTGATGCGTTCGGCCGGCCCGCGGCCACCGGACAACACCGGGACCTGGACCGCCTCCGGACCGAGCAGGCCCTGAACCCGCACCAGCGCCCGTCGGGCTCGAAGTCTGTCCTCCTCGCCAAGGCCACCCCATAACGGCAACTGCAGCGCTCCGGCCGACACCACCTCGATGGCCTGCAGACGCAACGAGGTCACCGGGCCGGTCGGCCTAGCCCGGGCGGTTCGATGGTTCAGCCACCCGTCCAGCTGCCAGCGCACGCGGTCGGCGGTGGCGTCCTCGGTCAACGGCTCGGCACACCGCCACACTCGGCTCAGCTCTTCCCCGTTGGCGGTGACGGCGTGAATCGCCAACCGCGTACACCCCACCCCGGCAGCCATCAACGCCTGATGCAGCGAGGCGGCCAACGAGCGCCCGGCGAATGCCGCGGCGTCGACCCGGTCGATCGGCGGATCGCAGTCCAGCACGGCATCGAGTTCCGGCGGCAACTCCCGACCGGACGGCGCCCGCTCGGGCTCGCCGCGGGCAAACCGGTGCGCGGCTACCCCCTCGGCGCCGAACCGGGAGGCCACGTCGGTGCGGGACAGCGCAGCGAACTGCCCCATGGTGCGAATCCCTAACCGCCACAACAAATCCGTCAACTCGTCCCGCCCAGGCCCCGACAGGCTCGGCTCGGTGGCAAGCTGCCGGATCGACAACAAGGACAAGAATTGTGCGTCGCATCCCGGTTCCACGATCCGGCCCGCGCGTGCGGCGAAGACCGCGGTGGACAACTGGTCGGCTATCCCGACCTGGCACTCGGCGCCCGCCGCAGCCACTGCGTCAACCAATCGCTCGGCCGCTTGCGGTTCGGAGCCGAAATAGCGGGCCGCCCCCCGCACCGGCAATACCAGGAGCCCGGGCCGCAGCACCTCGGCGCGGGGCACCAAGTCGTCCACCGCTGCGATCACCCCTTCGAAGAAGCGGGCGTCACGGTCGGCGTCGGCGGCCACGATGTGCAGTTGCGGGCAGCGCGCCGCCGCCTCCCGGCGTCGCAACCCCCGCCGTACGCCGGCCGCACGCGCGGTCGCCGAACAGGCGATCACCCGGTTGGCCAACGTGACCGCGATCGGAGCCGTCGCGGGCTGGCCCGCCGCCGCGGCCGCGGCCACCGCGGGCCAGTCCATGCACCAAATTGCCAGCACTCGGGAAGAGCCCACCGGACTCACCCGGTACGCGTTCGGCCGATCGCCTGGCCACACCGGGTGATCTGCAGCCGAACACCGCTGATCCGCCCAAACCCGGGGGTGGGTGCACCCCGGGGAAAGGGGGTGATCTCGTAGCCGCATACCCGGGCCTGAAGCCGCGCCTGCGCGCCTTCCCAGTCGCCGTCGGTGACCAGCAAAGTGCAACCCTTCTGCCGGGCCCGGGCCGTCACGGCGCGCGCCCGCGTCCGCGTCACCCGGCGCCCACCCAGACCGAGCACCACCAAGTCCATGCCGTCGATGAGCACCGCCGCCACCTCGACCGGGTCGGCGCCGGGATCGGGTATCACCGCGAGCCGACTCAGGTCCGCCCCCATCTCCACGGCGGCCAGCAGCCCGATGTCCGGCTGGCCGACGATGGCGGCGTTGCCCCCGTCCGCCGTCACCGAAGCCACCATGCGCAGCAGCAGCGACCGCGCCCCGGAGATCACCGCCACCGTCCCCCGCGGTAGCTGCGCCGACGTCGACTCCGTGGTCTGCAGTTCATCCAGCCGGCTGGGACCACCGGACAGCTCAGCAATCCGCTGACGTAGCGATTCGAGCTGTTCAGCACGATTTTCGTGCCGACGACCCGGGGCAAAAGCCGCAGTCATCATCCGCCTCGGTATCCCGCCTTGGTTCGAAAGTATGTTCGATTGATTCGAGTAAACACCCGCCCTCCGACAAGCGTCAAGAATGCATGAGACGCTGCCTTGTGCGGTTCCGCAGGAGCTTGATACTGGTGTGGTTCCTGGCATTTTGTGTGGTCCCACCAGCCCCTTTGGTCAGTGCTGCCCCAGGGCCCGACCGCCGGGACTGCCGGCCCGCGGAGTTGTTCATCACAGACACCGAGTCACCGCTGTTCGAACCGCAGGCGATTGCCACGATCGCGACGGCCGCCCCGTTCGGAGCGGCGGTGACGGGATCCACCCCACTGGATGGGGTGTTCTGGTCCGAAGACCGCCAGCAAATCGCTTTCGAACGCTCGCGCGAATTCCATCTGTGCGTCACCGACGCGACCGCCCTGCACGCCGCCGCCGCGGCGTTAGGCCACCAGTTCGACCAGGATGCGGTGCTGACGTTCGACTACCAACCGCAAAGCGCTCCCGGCGACGGCACCAACGGGGTCGCCATCACCGTGCCCGACGCGGACTTCGGACGCTTCGGCGAGGCGTTCGCGGCCGACGCGACCGCGCGGCGCGAGCTCCTGGGCGGATCTGTCACCACCACCGACCACACCTTGATCCTGATCGCCGGCTGCGACGATCTCGCCCTCGCCCGCCGACTGGTCGAAGAGGCCGGTGGCCGCTGGGAATCCGCGACGCTCGCTTTCGGTAGGCGCGAATTCGTCCAGACCGCCGAGCTCGGTTTGGCGGCGCATTCGTCGCCTTGAGCCGACTCGACATCGCTTGCGGCGCCGAAACTGTCGCTCAAAGCCGGGCAGGACCCCTAGTCCTCCGGACCCGTTACCAACGTGACAGAAGTGAAAACCCAAGGGGCATCACGGCAAAAACTACTCCCACTCGATCGTGCCCGGCGGCTTACTGGTGATATCCAGCACCACGCGGTTTACCTCCGCGACCTCATTGGTGATCCGGGTCGAGATTCGCTCCAACACCTCATAGGGAACCCGGGTCCAGTCGGCGGTCATGGCGTCCTCACTGGACACCGGACGCAACACGATCGGATGCCCGTAGGTACGACCGTCGCCCTGCACCCCGACCGAGCGGACGTCGGCCAAAAGCACCACTGGACACTGCCAGATCTGATGATCCAGGCCCGCCGCGGTCAGTTCCTCGCGCGCGATCGAATCAGCATGGCGCAGCGTTTCCAGCCGTGCCGCGGTCACCTCACCGACAATGCGGATGCCCAGCCCAGGACCCGGGAAGGGTTGCCGCGCAACAATTTCCTCCGGAAGCCCCAACTCCCGTCCCACCGCGCGCACTTCGTCTTTGAACAAAAGCCGCAGCGGCTCAACAAGAGTGAACTTCAAGTCCCCGGGCAGCCCTCCGACGTTGTGGTGGCTCTTGATGTTCGCCGTCCCGCTACCCCCACCGGACTCCACCACATCGGGATAGAGCGTGCCTTGCACCAAGAACTCGATTTCGTCGCCAGAGGCATTGCCCCCCACGATATCCCGCACCGCACCCTCGAAGGCCCGGATGAACTGGCGGCCGATGATCTTGCGCTTGCCTTCGGGATTGGTCACACCCGCCAACGCCTCCAGGAAGGTGTCAGCGACGTCAACGGTCACCAGTTTGGCCCCGGTGGCGGCGACGAAATCCCGCTCCACCTGCTCACGCTCACCCGAGCGCAGCAATCCGTGATCGACGAAGACGCAGGTCAATCGGTCACCGATGGCGCGTTGCACCAAGGCCGCCGCCACCGCGGAGTCCACGCCGCCGGACAACCCGCAAATCGCACGCCCGTCGCCGATCTGCTCCCGCACCTGCTCCACCAGAACACTGGCGATGTTGGCCGGCGTCCACTCCGCGCCAATCTTGGCAAAGTCATGCAGAAACCGGTTGAGGACTTGTTGCCCGTGCGGCGTGTGCATCACTTCCGGGTGGTACTGCACCCCGGCCAGGCGCCGGCCGACGTCCTCGAACGCCGCGACCGGAGCACCGGCACTGCTGGCCACCACGGCGAATCCCGCGGGCGCGGACGTGACCGCGTCCCCATGACTCATCCAGACCGGCTGGACGGCGGGCAATCCCGAATGCAGCTCGCCACCAACCACTTTCAACTCAGTGCGGCCGTACTCACGAGTGCCGGTCTGGGCGACGGTGCCGCCCAGCGCCTGCGCCATGGCCTGAAACCCGTAGCAAATGCCGAATACCGGTAGGTCCAGCTCGAACAGCTCCGGATCCAGTTGCGGAGCGCCGTCGGCGTAGACACTGGCCGGCCCGCCGGACAACACCAGCGCCAGCGGATCCCGAGCCTTGATTTCCTCGATCGACGCGGTATGCGGAATGACCTCCGAGAAGACCCGCGCCTCACGGACGCGGCGGGCGATCAATTGCGCATACTGGGCACCGAAGTCGACCACCAACACGGGTCGCGGCGAGCCTGAGTCCACGGACATCCACTCTAGTGGTCATCCAACCCGACTGCCTCCGACGGCCAGCAGCAACGTAGCATCACCCGATGTAGGACCTAGTGTGGATGCGGGGTGTTTCAGGGGTGCGACACGTTGGCAAAGTGGTTCGTTTTGATGAAGTGCGTGGGTACGGGTTCATAGCTCCCGACATCGGCGGAGACGACGTTTTTCTGCACGTCAACGATCTGGAAGTAGAGAAGCGAAAGGTCAAGCCGGGCGTGCAGGTTTCGTTTGAAATCGAGGAAGGCAATCGCGGAAAGTTTGCGACGGAAGTTCGGCTGGCGGACGCACCAGCCAAGCCCCATTCCGATATTGAAGACGACGACGGGGGCGCGATCGGTGACGATTACTTCGATGTTCTTACTCCCGACGAATTTCTGCACATCGTCACCGAGAAGCTATTGCGGATAACCCCGGCGCTCAACGCTCAGCAGATCCTCGAAGTGCGCAGCGGCTTCGAGCAGCTGGCCCGCAAGCAGGGCTGGATCGACGCCTAGCCCACCGATCCCCACCGACTCCTCGGCCCGCCGAACCCGGCTCGCCGCGCCGGTGCTCGAAAGTCGTTGTCCCGTGCTGTGCGTCGCGCGGTGCATGTCGCGCGCGGCGAAAGGGTAGCCATGGTGTGGAGTTAGGTATCCACCTGAACTACGCCAGAAAGTGAGGTTCTCCGTGCTCGGTCTGCCAGATAAGGTCCGCGCCTGCCTGTTCGACCTCGACGGAGTGCTCACCGATACCGCGAGCGTGCATACCAAGGCCTGGAAGGCCATGTTCGACGAATATCTGAAGCAACGGGCCGAGCGCACCGGAGCGGAATTCGTTCCCTTCGATCCGGGGACCGACTACCGCAAATATGTGGACGGAAAGCCGCGGCAAGACGGGGTCCGTTCCTTCCTGAGCAGTCGGGGCATCGAATTGCCCGAAGGCGATCCCGATGACTCCGGGGATGCCGAGACGGTGAACGGCTTGGGCAACCGCAAGAACGACATGTTCCAAAAAGTCCTCAAAGAAGACGGCGTCGAGGTTTTCGACGGATCGCGGCGCTACCTCGAGGCCGCGGCGCAGGCCGGTCTGGCTATCGCCGTCGTGTCGTCGAGTGCAAATACTCGCGACGTGCTCGAGATCACCGGCCTGGACCGCTTCGTCCAGGCGCGGGTGGACGGCGTCACATTGCGTGAGGAAAACATCGCCGGCAAACCAGCGCCGGACTCCTTTCTGCGCGCGGCGGAACTGTTGGAGGTGACTCCGGACGAAGCCGCGGTGTTCGAAGACGCGATCTCTGGCGTGCAAGCCGGACGGGCAGGTAACTTCGGCCTGGTGGTGGGAGTCGATCGAGTGGGTCACGCCGATGATTTGCGCAACAACGGCGCGGACGTGGTGGTAACGGACCTCGCCGAGCTGCTGCAGTCATGATCACCGAAGAAACCTTCCCGGTTGAACCATGGCAGGTTCGAGAGACGAAGCTCAACCTGAACCTGTTGTCGCAGTCGGAGTCGATATTCGCCTTGTCCAACGGGCACATCGGCTTGCGGGGCAACCTCGACGAGGGTGAACCGTACGGCCTGCCCGGCACCTATTTGAACTCCTTCTACGAAATCCGCCCGCTGCCATACGCGGAAGCCGGATACGGCTATCCCGAGGGCGGCCAAACCGTCGTCGACGTGACCAACGGAAAGATCCTGCGGTTGATGGTCGACGACGAGCCCTTCGATGTCCGCTACGGCGAATTGATCTCGCACGAAAGGGTTCTCGATCTGCGCGACGGAACGCTGTGCCGCAAGGCACACTGGCGCACCCCCACCGGCAAGCAGGTCAAGATCAAGTCGACCAGGTTGGTGTCTCTCGTGCAGCGCAGTGTCGCGGCCATCGAATACGTCGTCGAGGCCGTCGAAGACTTCATCCGGGTCACCGTGCAGTCCGAACTTGTCACCAACGAGGACCAACCGCAGACCTCGGACGACCCGCGGGTTTCGGCCATCCTGGAAAACCCGTTGGAGGCCGTCGATTACGAATACAGCGGCACCAGAGCGGTTCTCATGCACCGCACCCGCGCCAGCGCGCTGATGATGGCTGCGGCGATGGATCACGAGGTGGAAGTACCGGGTCGCGTCGAGGTCTCCACCGACGCCCGCGCCGACCTGGCCCGAACCACGGTGATCTGCGGGCTGCGGGCCGGACAAAAGCTGCGCATCGTCAAGTATCTGGCGTACGGGTGGTCCAGCCTGCGTTCCCGGCCGGCGTTGCGCGACCAGGCCGCCGCCGCGCTGCATGGCGCGCAGTACAGCGGATGGCAGGGACTGGTCGACGCGCAGCGCAAATACCTCGACGACTTCTGGGACTGCGCCGACGTGGAGGTAGAGGGCGACCCGGAATCGCAACAAGCGGTGCGGTTCGGGCTCTTTCACCTCGTCCAAGCCAGCGCCCGCGCCGAACGCCGCGCCATTCCCAGCAAGGGGCTCACCGGCACCGGCTATGACGGCCACGCGTTCTGGGACACCGAGGGTTTCGTCCTCCCGGTGCTGACCTATACCCTGCCGCACGCGGTCGCCGACGCCCTGCGCTGGCGCGCCTCGACATTGGACCTCGCCAAGGAGCGCGCCGCCGAACTGGGCCTCGACGGAGCCGCCTTCCCCTGGCGAACCATCCGTGGCCAGGAGTGTTCGGCCTACTGGCCGGCGGGCACGGCGGCCTGGCATATCAACGCCGATATCGCTTTGGCTTTCGAGCGCTACCGCACCGTCACCGGCGACCACTCGCTGGAAGCCGACTGCGGTCTGACCGTGCTCGTCGAAACCGCGCGGTTGTGGATGTCGCTCGGCCACCACGACCGCCACGGCGTCTGGCACCTGGACGGTGTCACCGGTCCCGACGAGTACACGGCGATCGTGCGCGACAACGTCTTCACCAACCTGATGGCGGCACACAATCTGCTCACCGCCGCCGATGCCAGCGCCCGCCACCCCGACAAGGCCGGCGAATTGGGCGTCACCACAGAGGAAATGGCCGCCTGGCGCGACGCGGCCAACGCCGTGCACATCCCCTATGACGAGGAGTTGGGCGTCCACCAGCAATGCGAAGGATTCACCACCTTCGCGGAGTGGGACTTCGAGACCAATACCACCTACCCGCTGCTGTTGCACGAGGCCTACGTGCGCCTCTATCCCGCGCAGGTGATCAAACAGGCCGACCTGGTGCTGGCGATGCAATGGCAGAGCCACGCGTTCACACCCGAGCAGAAAGCCCGCAACGTCGACTACTACGAGCGGCGCATGGTGCGCGACTCCTCGCTGTCGGCCTGCACCCAGGCCGTCATGTGCGCCGAGGTAGGTCACATGGAACTGGCCCATGACTATGCCTACGAGGCGGCGCTGATCGACCTTCGCGATCTGCACCAGAACACTCGTGACGGCCTGCACATGGCGTCGCTGGCCGGAGCGTGGATGGCGTTGGTGAACGGTTTTGGCGGACTGCGTGACGACGAGGGCATCCTGTCCATCGATCCCCATCTGCCGGACGGCATTTCGCGCCTGCGGTTTCGACTGCGCTGGCAGGGATTCCGACTGACGGTGGACGCGAACCACGACGACGTGACCTACACCCTGCGCGACGGTCCGGGTGGCGAGTTGAACATCCGGCACGCCGGCGAAGAGATCACCCTGACCACCGAAAAGCCGTCCACCTTCCCGGTGCGCAAGCGCAAACCGCTGCTACCGCCGCCGCCGCAACCCCCGGGTCGTGAGCCGGTACACCGGCGTGCCATGGCCCGGTCGATCACGAAGTAGCGCGAAACAGCGCCGATTCGGGCCGATTCAGGCTTGCTCGGGTTCGAGCACCACGCGGACGAACACCTTGCGGCCCGACTCGTCGACGAACCAGGCGTTGCGGTACTCGTCGTGCGTCAGCGCCCGTAGCCGGTTCAGGAAAGCACCGAACGTGCCGCGTTCGGTCAAGTCCAGCTCGCGCAGCGCGGCGAAGTCTTTTTTGTAGTTGAGGTTGCCTTCGCTGGGCGGCTGGGTGGTCTGATAACCGCCGTCACGGATGGCCGGGAAGTGTTCGAGTACCAGCTGACGCTCGACTTCCATAAGCCTGGCGTAGACGGTCCCCGAGGTATCCCACGACTCGATCGCACACTCCTGCTGGGCGATGATCGGGCCGTGATCGAGTTCCTCGTCGATCTCGTGGATCGTCACTCCCACCGGTAACCCGTTGATCAACGAGAACACCTGCGGATACCAGCCGCGGTTGTAGGGATTGAGCCCCGGATGAACGTTCACACACCTGATTTGTTCGATCAGCTCGGCAGGAAACTTCTGCTTGCAGTGCAGGGAAAGAAGCAGGTCGTAGCGCTCGATGACCTCCGCGGCCCGCTCGGTGATGTTCAGCCGCGGGACGTCGGACAGCTGACCGTGTTGGGACTGATAGACATCGATCCCCGCGTGACTGGCCTGCAGTTCCAACGCCACGGCGTGGGCGTGGACGTTGTCGGTCAGGATCAGGGTTTTCGTGGCGTGCTCGCCATCCCCATCGACTTTCCCCACCGCGCTGACCCTACTTCAGCGGGGTTCCAGCATCCGGGCGACCTCAGCGGCCAGCGCCTGATGCAGTTCCTCTTCGGGCACCTGGTCAAGACCGGTCGCCGAGCGCAGCATCGGTGCGAACAGCCGCCAACCAAATTGCAGTGCAAGGGAATTGGCGACCGCCAAGCGCGCCTTTGACTCATCGTCAAAGCGGGGAAGCACCTCGTCGAGCAGGTCGGCAACGTTGGGAAACCGCTTCTGCAGCTGCCCGACGGGATAGCCGTCCAGCGTGGCTCGTGCCAGCACCCGCGCGTGCCGGTCAAGCGCGCGTTCGATGACGTCGGGCGGGGTGTCGGAGTGCAACAATTCGGACAGACTGGTGCCCAGGTGATCGAGCACCGCACCCACCAGCTGTTCCTTGGTGCCGAAGTGGCGGAACACCAAACCATGGTTGACCTTCGACCTTGCGGCGATGTCGCGGATCGACGTGGCGGCCGGCCCGCGTTCGGCGAAAAGGTCTGTGGCGCTTTCCAACACCGCCGCCGCAACCTCATCCCGACCGGTGGGGATCTTGCCGCGCGACGCCCTCGCAGACCGTGCGGACCGTGTAGTCATCGGTCTACGGTAACGGACCGCAAAAATGCCCCTTGCACCGGGTGTAGTCAGTCGACTACAGTAGGCTCCAATGTAGTCAACTGACTACACCAGAAGACCCAGGTAAGGACACATCATGATGACCACCACCAATTTGATCGGAGTGCAAAAGCTGGGCAGCCGGATCGGTGCCGAGATAAGCGGTGTTCGCCTCGGCGGCGACCTGGACCCGGCCGTGGTCGACGAAATCCGGGCGGCACTGCTGGCCCACAAAGTGATCTTCTTCCGCAACCAGCACCACCTCGACGACGCGCAGCAACTGGCATTCGCCGGACTGCTGGGCACCCCCGTCGCGCACCCGGCCGCCACCGCCTTCGCCGCCGATGCGCCGGTCATCACGCCTATCAATTCGGTCTTCGGCAAGGCCAACCGCTGGCACACCGACGTCACGTTTGCCGCCAACTACCCAGCGGCGTCGATCTTGCGCGCGGTCACGTTGCCCAGCTACGGCGGTTCGACGCTCTGGGCCAATACCGCCGCCGCCTACGAGGACCTGCCCGAGCCGCTGAAGTCGCTCACCAAACACCTGTGGGCCGTGCACTCCAACCGCTACGACTATGCCGCCGGCGGGGGCGCCGGCGGGGCCACCGGCGAGGCGCCCGACACGTCGACCGAGGCGCAGCGAGCCTTCCGCCGGGTGTTCGAGGAGCCCGACTTCCGGACGGAGCATCCGGTGGTGCGCGTGCACCCGGAGACGGGCGAGCGCAGCTTGGTGCTCGGCGACTTCGTCCGCAATCTCGTCGGCCTGGACAGCCATGAGTCGAACCTGTTGTTCGACATTCTGCAGCGCCGAATCACCCTGCCGGAGAACACCATCCGCTGGAACTGGGAATCGGGCGACGTCGCCGTCTGGGACAACCGGGCCACCCAGCACCGGGCGATCGACGACTACGACAACCAGCACCGGGTCATGCACCGGGTCACCTTGATGGGTGACGTCCCGGTCAACGTGCACGGGCAGCACAGCCGGGTGATCAGCGGGGCGCCGCTGGCGTTGGCGGGCTAGCGGCCCGGCCAGGCGGCCGGCTAGCAGAGCAGCGCCAGCCGTACCCCGCTCAGCTGACGTCGGCCTGCGGAAGGATCTCCTGCTGCGGCAACCGGCGCAGCGCGCCGGGCGCGTCGGCAGGCACCACCGGGTGCAGCGGGTCGATCGGCTCCATCCGCCGGTATGGCTCACCTTGCGCCGGGCGCTGGTCGTTTTCGCCCTTGTTCGGCCACAGCGACGCCGCTCGCTCGGCCTGCGCGGCGATGGACAGCGAGGGATTGACACCCAGGTTCGCCGAGATCGCGGCGCCGTCCACCACGTAGAGCGTCGGGTAGCCGTAGACGCGGTGATAGGGGTCGATGACGCCCTTCTCGGGGCTGTCGCCGATCACCGCGCCGCCCAGGAAGTGGGCGGTCAGCGGGATGTTGAACAGCTCACCCCAGGTGCCTCCGGCAACACCGTCGATCTTCTCGGCGATGCGACGGGTCACCTGGTTGCCGACCGGGATCCAGGTCGGGTTCGGCTCTCCGTGGCCCTGCTTGCTGGAGTACCAGCGAATGCCGAGCTTGCCGCGCTTGGTGTAGGTGGTGATCGAGTTGTCCAGGTGCTGCATCACCAGCGCGATCAGGGTGCGTTCGCTCCACTGTCGCGGATTCAGCAGCCGCAGCATGTTTTTCGGATCCGTCCTCGCCTGGTCCAGCAGCTGCTTCCAGCGCGGCACATTGGTGCCTTCGGGTCCCGCGCCGTCGGTCATCAACGTCTGCAGCAACCCCATGGCGTTGGAGCCCTTGCCGTACCGCACCGGTTCGATGTGCGTGTCCGACGTCGGGTGGATCGACGAGGTGATCGCGACCCCGTGGGTCAGGTCCAGATCCGGCTTCACCTCCAACGTGGCTGCGCCGACGATGGATTCGGAGTTGGTGCGAGTCAGGACGCCCAGCCGCTTCGACAGCTTGGGCAGCTTGCCGGCGTCGCGCATGTTGAACAGCAGGTGCTGGGTGCCCCAGGTGCCGGCGGCCAGGATGAGGTGCGAAGCGGTGTACTTGCGCCGATCGCGTCGCACCCAGCTGCCGGTGCGCACCGTGCTGACTTCCCACAGACCGTCGGAGCGCTGCTCGAACGACTTGACCGTCGTCATCGGAATCACCTCTGCGCCAGCGGATTCCGCCAGATAGAGGTAGTTCTTGAGCAACGTGTTCTTGGCCCCGTAGCGGCATCCGGTCATACACGAGCCGCATTCCAGGCAACCGGTGCGCGCCGGTCCCGCGCCGCCGAAGTAGGGGTCGGGCACGGTCTTGCCCGGTGTCTTGGTGCCGTCCGGCCCGAAGAACACCCCGACCGGGGTCGGCACAAAGGTGTCGCCGCAGCCCATCTCGTCGGCAACCTCTTTGATGATGCGGTCGGCGTCGGTGAAGGTCGGGTTGTAGACCACGCCCAGCATCCGTTGCGCCTGCTCGTAGTGCGGTATCAGCTCGGAACGCCAGTTGGAGATGTCCCGCCACTGCGGGTCGTTGAAGAACGGATCCGGCGGTATGTACAAGGTGTTGGCGTAGTTCAGTGACCCGCCGCCCACGCCGGCACCGGCCAGAATCATCACGTTGGTCAGCGGGTGGATGCGCTGAATGCCGTAGCAGCCCAGCTTGGGCGCCCAGAGGAACTTGCGCAGGTCCCAGGAGGTCTTGGCGAATTCGTGGTCTTCGTAACGCCGACCAGCTTCCAGCACGCCGACCCGATAGCCCTTTTCGGTCAAACGCAGCGCGCTGACACTACCCCCGAATCCCGACCCGATAATCAGAACGTCATAGTCCGGCTTCATCGATGCAGTATGAACCGCTTTACAGCGAAGCTAAACCGGCACCCCTCAGCAGCCCACTGTCAAGCCGACCTTCTGAAACTCTTTGAGGTCGCAATACCCGGCCTTGGCCATCGCCCTGCGCAAACCCCCGACCAGATTCAAGCTGCCGAACGGGTCGTCAGACGGCCCGTTGAGCACCCGCTCCAACGGAGGCCGTTCACCGACGGCGATCTGCAGCAGCGCCCCACGCGGCAACGACGGATGCGCCGCAGCGGCAGGCCAGAACCAGCCCTCGCCCAGCGCTTCGGCGGACTCGGCCAGCGGCGTGCCGAGCACCACCGCGTCGGCGCCGCAGGCGATCGCCTTGGCCAGCTCGCCGGAGGTGTGGATGTCACCGTCGGCCAGCACGTGGACGTAACGGCCGCCCGTCTCGTCCAGGTATTCGCGTCGCGCGGCCGCGGCGTCAGCGATCGCGGTCGCCATCGGCACGCTGATCCCCAGCACCTCGTCGGTGGTGGTCACGCCTCGCGTCGAGCCGTAGCCGACGATGACGCCCGCGGCTCCGGTACGCATCAGGTGCAATGCCGTGCGGTGGTCCTGCACCCCGCCGGCGACGACGGGTATGTCGAGCTCGGAGATGAACGTCTTCAGGTTGAGCGGCTCACCGTCGCTGGCCACTCGTTCGGCCGAGACGATCGTGCCCTGGATGAGCAGCAGGTCGATGCCGGCCTGCAGCAGCACCGGGGTCAGCGCCTGGGCGTTCTGCGGGCTCACCCGCACCGCGGTGGTCACGCCCGCTTCCCGGATCCGCGCCACCGCCGCGCCCAGCAGGTCCGGGTCCAGCGGTGCCGCGTGCAGCTCCTGCAGCAGCCGGATCGCCGCCGACGGTTCCGGCTCCTTGCTGGCTGCCTCGATGACCTGGGCGATCTTGGACTGCACGTCGGCGTGCCTGCCGATCAACCCCTCGCCGTTGAGCACGCCCAGCCCGCCGAGCCGCCCGAGTTCGATGGCGAACTCGGGCGAGACCAGCGCGTCGGTCGGGTGCGCCAGCACCGGGATCTCGAACCGGTAGGCGTCCAACTGCCAGGCGGTGGACACGTCCTGGGACGAGCGGGTGCGCCGCGAGGGCACGATGCTGATTTCGCTCAGTTCGTAGGTGCGGCGGGCGTTGCGGCCCATGCCAATTTCAACCATGTTCGGTGTGCCCGTCAGCTCAGCGTGCGTAGTAATTGGGCGCCTCGACGGTCATCGCGACGTCGTGCGGGTGGCTCTCTTTGAGGCCCGCCGGGGTGATCCGGACGAACTGGGCCTGCTGCAGTACCTCGATGGTGGGCGAGCCGGTGTAACCCATGGCGGCCCGCAACCCGCCGGTGAGCTGGTGGATCACCGAGTTCAGCGGGCCGCGGAACGGCACCCTGCCCTCGATTCCTTCGGGTACCAACTTGTCTTCGGACAGCGCGTCGTCGGCGAAGTAACGGTCCTTGGAGTACGACTTGGCCCCGCCGCGGCCCTGCATGGCGCCCAGCGACCCCATGCCGCGATAGCTCTTGTACTGCTTGCCGTTGACGAAGATGAGCTCGCCCGGCGCCTCGGCGGTGCCGGCCAGCAGCGAACCGAGCATGGTGGTCGACGCGCCGGCGGCCAGCGCCTTGGCGATGTCACCGGAATACTGCAGCCCGCCATCGGCGATCACCGGCACACCGGCCGGCCGGCACACCGCGACGGCTTCCAAAATCGCCGTGATTTGAGGGGCGCCGACGCCGGCCACCACCCGCGTCGTGCAGATCGAACCGGGCCCCACCCCGACCTTCACCGCATCCGCCCCGGCGTCGACCAGAGCGGCGGCCGCGGCTCGGGTGGCGACATTGCCGCCGACCACCTCGACGCGGTCACCGACCTCGAGCTTGAGCTTGTTGACCATGTCCAACACCAGCCGGTTGTGCGCGTGCGCGGTGTCGACGACCAGCACGTCGACCCCGGCGTCGACCAGCATCATCGCGCGGACCCAGGCGTCACCGCCGACGCCGACCGCCGCGCCCACCAGCAACCGACCGTCGCTGTCCTTGGTGGCCAGCGGGTGTTGTTCGGTCTTGACGAAGTCTTTGACGGTGATCAGCCCGGTCAGACGGCCGCGACCGTCGACCACGGGCAGCTTCTCGATCTTGTGGCGGCGCAGCAGGCCCAGCGCCGCTGACGCACTAACGCCTTCCTGCGCGGTGATCAGTGGGGCTTTGGTCATCACCTCGGCGACCTGCTTGCTCTGGTCGACCTCGAACCGCATGTCGCGGTTGGTGATGATGCCGACCAGGGCGCCGTCGTCGTCGACGACGGGCAGACCGGAGATGCGGAAGCGCGCGCACAGCGCGTCTACCTGGGCCAACGTGTTGTCAGGACGGCAGGTGACCGGGTCGGTGACCATGCCGGCCTCCGACCGCTTGACCATCTCGACCTGGCCGGCCTGTTCGGCGACGGGCAGATTGCGGTGCAACACACCCATTCCGCCGGCGCGAGCCATCGCGATCGCCATCCGCGACTCGGTGACGGTGTCCATTGCGGAGCTGACCAGCGGCACCTTGAGCCGGATCCGCTTGGTGAGCTGACTCGACGTGTCCGCCGTGGCGGGCACCACGTCAGACGCCGCCGGCAACAGCAAGACGTCGTCGAAGGTCAGACCCAGCATCGCGATCTTGTGCGGGTCGTCGCCGCCCGTCGGCACCGATTCGCCCGCGAGCCCCGAAACGGAAGCGTCGCGCACGTAAGGGCTGCCGACCAGGTCGGAGCTTTCTTCGAGGCCGGACATGCCACGGGACATCTGGAAGCCCTCCATACGCATGCGTCAGATGAGAAATCCATCCTATCGGCTTCCGCACCGTGCCCCACTCGCAGCTTTTGGTGCGCGCCTGGCGTGTTGGATACCCAGACCAACCAAACCGCCAGACGGGCCGCCACGAACGGGGCGCCCGGGAATTTCTGGCAATATGTCCGCCCGCTTGCGTAGTCTAGAGGCGTGCGCGACCACCTCCCACCGGGTTTGCCGCCTGACCCGTTTGCCGACGACCCCTGCGACCCGTCGGCGGCGCTGGAGGCCGTCGAGCCGGGACAGCCCCTTGATCAGCAAGAGCGTATGGCCGTCGAAGCCGACTTGGCTGATTTGGCCGTTTACGAGGCTTTGCTGGCGCACAGAGGGATACGCGGGCTGGTGGTGTGCTGCGACGAGTGCCAGCAAGACCACTACCACGATTGGGACATGCTGCGCGCCAATCTTTTGCAGCTCCTGATCGACGGCACGGTTCGTCCGCACGAGCCGGCGTACGACCCCGAACCTGACGCGTACGTCACCTGGGACTACTGCCGCGGGTACGCGGACGCCTCGCTCAACGAAGCGACGTCAGACGCGGACGGTTTCCGCCGCCACCTCTGAGCGCTCCTTATTTACGGCTGATTACGGTGTCGGCTCCGCCGGCGGTTCGGTCGGCGTCTCCGACGACTTGTGCGACCTGTGCCTTGACTTCGACGTGGTCGTCGGCGCGGGTGTGGTCGAGTCCGAAGGCTCGGTGGCCGAAGGGGGCGGCTCGGACTCCGTCGTGCCCGGGGTCGTCGACGGAGATGACGGGGACGCCGACGGCGACGGGGTCGTGCTGAGCGTGACCCCATCCTGCGGGGTTGTTGTCGGGCTTACCGTCGGGACGGACGTCGGCGTCGACTGCGGCGCAGACGGCGGCACCAGTGGTGCGGTCTGGGGGGCCTGCGCGTTGGGGTCGCGCCTGTCCACCTTCGTGTTCAGCTGATTCACTTCGTTCAGCAAGTTCTGCTTGCGGTTGTCGTCGTTCACCCCCTGCAGGGTGCTACTGACCTCCGCCAACTGGGTGTGGGCCTGGTCCCACTGGCCCTGGGCGATCATCTGCTCGACCTTCGCCAGCTCCGCCTTGGCCGACAACTCGATCTGGTCGTCGTTGACCCGCGGTTCGCTGAACAGCATCGCGTGCAAGCCATACAGCGCGTCGCCCGGGCGGGCATCCGCCACCACGGCGCCAAACCCGCTCAACGCCAACACCGTTGCCGCCACCGACCCGACTGCGGCCATGCCCCGACGAGTGCGCCGGCGCTCCGCGAGTCCGTCTTCCAACGCCGCGATCGCCTGGTCCTTCAACACCAGCGTGTTCGCAGGTGGCCACCGCACGTCGTCTCGCCATTCCCCTAGCAGCGTGGCAAGCGCGTCGTCGTCGGGATCTCCGAGCCGGACGTCGGCCCGCTCGGCCAGCGCATCCAACAGCAGATCGGTGTGGGTCAGTTCGTCCAGCGCCGGCGGATCGCTGCGCGACCCGAAGTCCGGTTCGAAATTGCGTCCGGAATTACGCCCTGAATTATGCATAGTCACCTGCCGCAACGAGTTCGTCTTTTAACCGCTGAAGTGCGCGGTGCTGGGCCACCCGTACCGCTCCCGTGGTGCTACCCACCGCGGCGGCGGTCTCCTCCGCGCTCAGGCCAACGACAACGCGCAGGATGAGGATCTCGCGTTGCTTAGAAGGCAAGATTTCGAGGAGGTCATTCATCCGGCTCACCGAATCCGCCTCAATCGCACGCTGTTCCGGGCCTGCGTCCGACGACCGGCGCTCGGGTACCTCTTCGGCGGGGTACGCCAGATCACGGCCCGCGGCGCGGTGCGCGTCGGCAACCTTGTGAGCCGCGATGCCGTACAGGAAGGCCAGGAACGGACGTCCTCGGTCTCGGTAGCGCGGCAACGCCGTAATGGTGGCCAAGCAAACCTCCTGTGCCACGTCATCTGCTGACAGGCCACTCCGCTCGACCGTGCCGACTCGCGCTCGGCAATATCGGACGACGATTGGACGGATGGTCTCCAGCACCTCCCGAAGCGCGTTCCGGTCCCCCGCCACGGCTTCCGCGACCACAGCGTCGAGACGTTCGCCTTCAATTGTCATCGACGGTGATATCTCCAACGTTACGAAGCGGACACATCCTGGCGCTGAGACAAGCCTTCGAGACAAGCCCCGAGCCAGCTAAGACACTGCTAGACCATAACGGTCGGACTGCATTTCAAGCAGAACGCCAATTTCCGCCGGCGTCCCGTACCTGACCTGCACAAATATCGCGGATATCGACGAGTTCGCGCAATTTATGTGCCGAAAGCGTGACTTTGCCGATATCAATCAGCAAGCAACTCAGTGCCCATTGCAGCGGCACCAGCCCAAATTGCCCGGTCGCGTCCAAAGCCGCCTCGGCGACGGCACAAGCGCGGTCGATGTTTCCGGCGCTGCAGCACGCCGCCGCCAGCACGACGTCGCTCTTGACTCGGTGTCGCACCGACAAAACGGTCATGGCCTGCGCCAATTCGACCGCTTCCTGCGCGTGACTGACCGCCGTTGCCCCGTCTCCTCCGGCCATCGCCAACTCGGCCGCCACCCAACGCCTGCGCACCGCCTGACGTTCGTCGACCGGCAGCGTCTCCGCGCGGGCCAACAGCGCGGCCGACGCGGCGAGGCGGCCGATGCCGAGCGCGTCGGCCGCCAATCCGACCAGGGCATCGCAACCGGCCTCCGGATCGTCCCCGGCCAGCGCCAGCGCACGGCCGTCCCAACCACGGGCCAGCGTGTGCCACCCAAGTTGACGCAGGAACGACGCCTGGGTGCTGTGCGCCAGGGAAGCCAACCGGCCACTCGTGACGGAACGTCGCAACTGCGCGAGATCGCTGTATGCGACGCCGTATCGGCCCTGTCCGCCGGCGGCGACGGCCCGTAGCCACAGCTGGTTCGGGGTGGTTGCGGTAGGCAGCGGCCAGGTGTTCGGCTGGTCGCCGAAAGCGGCTGCCAGCAAGGTCGCAGGCCGCGCCGAAGCCGACGTCGGAGGCAGCTCATCCCCAATCGAACCGTTGCTAGTTTCGATCACCGTGATAGCTGGGCTCCGAATCGTAAAAAGTTTGTGCGTTCTGGGTTACCGGAATATTACTCACAGCGCTGCGTGGGTTAATTACGTCGCGCTAACGTCCGCAGCCTGAGCTGGGGAATCTCCGTAACGAAGCGATGCGGTTAGCACATCTAGTCTTCGATAATGGCGGGACAGATGAACGGGGAGTTAATTATCTACCTTGGGGCCTGTTTTTCGCCACGCCTAGCGGCTATTGACGGAAATTCATAGAGCACCTTAGCGTCTACTGCGACAGGTGGTCATCGGTGACTGCACTCCAATTCAGTTGCACAACTCGCAGGTTCGCGAACTTCCTCGTTCACTTGGAGGGAACAGACTTATGCCACAACCGGAGCAGCTACCTGGACCCAACGCAGACATCTGGAACTGGCAGTTGCAGGGCCTGTGCCGAGGCCAGGACTCGTCGATGTTCTTCCACCCTGATGGTGAGCGCGGCCGCGCGCGCATGCAACGCGAGCAGCGGGCCAAGGAGATGTGCCGGCGTTGTCCGGTGATCGACGAGTGCCGTACTCACGCACTCGAGGTTGGCGAACCGTATGGAGTGTGGGGCGGGCTGTCGGAATCCGAGCGCGACATGCTGCTCAAGGGCAGCCTCGGCCGCCGCGCCATCCGCCGGACGGCCTAGCTTCCTCGTCTCGGCACGTTCTCGGCACGCTTTCCCTTTCGGTTTCTCGCGCGGCCCAAGTTTTCGGGGCCGTTGCTGCTGCTCGGCGCCTGCTGCGCGAGGATCTAACCCATGGCGGATCTCTCGCGTTATGGGCCGTGGGCGGTGGTGGCGGGCGGATCGGAGGGCGTGGGCGCGGAGTTCGCTTTCCAGCTGGCCGATGCGGGCATCAATCTTGTTCTGATCGCCAGGAAGCCGGGCCCGCTCGCTGCGACCGCCGATTCCTGCCGCGCCCGCGGTGTCGAAGTGCGCACCCTCGAGCTCGATCTGGTCGACGACGACGCCGTCGCCCGGGTAATTGAGATCACCGCCGACGTCGAGGTCGGGCTGCTGATCTACAACGCGGGTGCCAACACGTGCAGTGAACACTTCCTCGACGGTGACCTCGCGGACTTTGCGCGGGTGATCGACTTGAACATCGGCACGATGCTCGCGCTGGTACAGCACTTCGGTCGCCCGATGCGCGAGCGCCGGCGCGGCGGAATCCTGATGGTCGGGTCGATGGCCGGTTATCTGGGTTCGATGCGCCACAGCGTGTACGGCGGCGTGAAAGCGTTCGGACGGATTTTCGCCGAGAGCCTGTGGCTCGAGTTGCGCGAGTACAACGTCGACGTGCTCGAACTGGTGCTCGGTGTCACCCGTACCCCCGCCATGGAGCGGGTCGGACTCAACTTCAACGTGTCCGGCATGCGCGTCGCCGAGCCCGCGGACGTGGCTCGTGAAGGCCTGCAACAACTTTCCAACGGGCCGGTGTATGTGGCCGGAGGCAACGCCGACGACGTCGCGCGCCGCAACGACCCCGACCGCGCCAAGGTCGTCCTCGGCACGCACCGGTTCATGGAGAAGTTGCTGGGGGCTCCCGGGTCCCGCCCAAATGAGCGTTGATGCTGCGTCCAGGGCGAAAAAGTTCGAGTAGCAACCGCCCTGGACGCAGAGTCAACGGTGAAGGAAGGAGACGCGCGTTGACCGACGGACGGCTCGCCGAGATAGAGCGGCGCTTGCAACAGATCGAGGACGAGCGGGCGATCGAACGGCTCATCGCTTCCTACGGTCCGCTCGTGGATGCCGGAGAGGCCGAAGCGACCGCCGCGCTGTGGGCACCCGACGGCAGCTATGACGTCGAAGGTTGGCCGATGCACAGCCGCGCCGACGTCGAGGCCATGGTGCGCTCCGATGCCCACCAGGGCCTCATCGGCCGGGGCTGCTGCCATTTCCTCGGCCCAGCGGTGGTGTCCGTCGACGGCGACGCCGCGGTAGCGGTCTGCGAATCACTGTTGGTGGTCAAACGCGGTGAGCACTTTGTCGTGGCTCGCGCCGGCGCCAATCGGTTTGTCCTGCGGCGCAACGACAATCAATGGCAGATCGTGGAACGCACCACGCGGATGCTGGACGGGCGGCCGGAGCCGCGGCGGCTGCTGACGACGGGCCTGGTGGACCGATGAGCGGACAGCTGGATGCCCGGGTTGCCCTGGCGACGGGCGCACCGTCGGCTCCAGACCTTGACTCGCAGTGAGCCCGTTGCTTACGGCTGTACCAGCGGCCTGAGCGCTTCGCCAACCTTGGTGATGACTCCCGGCGTGTGACGGTGCGTCGGAAGGTTGATGATCACGCCGTCGATGCCGGCGTCGAGCACGCGTCGTTTGATCTCGTCGGCGATTTGATCGGGCGTTCCGCGCACTGCCCGCCCGCCCTGCGCCTCGCCGATGTCGCTCGGCGCGTCGTACCCGTCGACCACCAGCGTGAGCAGCCCGCTGGTCTCCAACGTTGCTGGATCGCGGTCGATCTCAACGCAGCGCTGCCTGAGCACCTCAACCTTGGCGGGCAGGTCGTCGATGTCGGCGATGATGTTGAGGTGGTCGGCATAGCGGGCGGCCAGCCGGAATGTCTTCTTCTCGCCGCTGCCGCCGAGCATGACCGGAATGTGGTCCCGATAGCGCGGCTCGTTGATCGCGTTCTCGGTGTGGTACCACTTGCCGGAAAAGCTGCGCCGCTCGCCGTGCAACATCGGCAGGATGATCTGCAGCGCCTCTTCGAGCTTTTCGAAACGCTCGGTGAACGTGCCGAACTCGAAGCCGAGTTGCTGATGCTCGAGCTCGAACCAACCGGCCCCGATGCCAAGAATTCCGCGGCCGCCGCTGACGACGTCCAAAGTCGAGATCACCTTCGCGAGCAGTGTCGGCTGGCGATAGGTATTGCCCGTCACCAGGGTGCCCAGCTGCACCCGCTCTGTGGCCGTGGCCAGCGCGCCCAGCGCCGTATAGGCCTCGAGCATGGGTTCGTCGGGCTCGCCGAGGCCGGGTAGCTGATAGAAGTGGTCCATCAGGAAGACGGTGTCGAAACCGGCGGCTTCGGCCTCCTGAGCTTGAGCGATGACGGCGGGGAACAGTTCGGCGACCGGCGTGTTGTAGGAGAAGTTGGGTATCTGCAATCCAAGGCGAATAGTCACGCATGTCTACAACGCCGTCGTCCGCACGCTGCATTCCACGTCAGAGATATTTGTGTAGATGATCCTGTGCGCCAGCATGAAAATGCCTCACAGTCAATGACTTCGGCGCCAGCAACTCGGCGCCGTGATACATCCCGGGAACCGTGACGAGGGTGCATGGAACACCGCTGGCCGTCAGCCGCTCGGCGTACTCGACATCCTCGTCGTAGAACAGGTCGAGTTCGCCCACGCCGATCCAGGCCGGGGGCAGGCCACGCAGGTCTGCGCGGCGTGCCGGTGCCGCGTAGTCCGGGGCATCCGACGCCCGCGGCCGGCGACCCAGGTAACAGGTCCAGCCGAACAGGTTGGCTGCGGGTGTCCACATGAACCGGCCGCGTCCGGCGTGCTCCGCACGCAATGCGGTGCGGTCGTCGAGCATCGGATAGATCAGCACCTGCGCCCGCAGCGGGATTCCCTCGTCGTGGCTGCGCTGCGCGACGGCGGCGGCGAGGCCACCCCCGGCGCTGCCCCCCATCACGGCGATCCGTTCCGGGTCGATGCCCAGTTCCTCGGCGTTGGCACGCATCCAGCGCAGCGTTGCCATGCAGTCGTCGAGCGCAGCGGGAAACGGGTATTCGGGCGCGAGCCGGTAGTCCGGCGAGGCCACCACAACTCCGACATCCCGTGCGACTCGGCCGATCGCAAACGCCTCCAGCCGAGCCGACCCCACGATGTAGCCCCCACCATGGATCCAGAGCACAGCGGGTCGTGGCGAATGGCCCTCATCCGGCTCTTCCGGCTTATTCGGCCTGGCGATCAGCACCGGCACGCTCGGGTCACCGGCGTGCCGCGTGGTCACCGTGACCCCGGGACCCCAGGACGTCCTGACCAGCCGCGACTGCAAGCGGGCCAACGGCAGCGGCAACGCCCGACGGCCTTCAGGCAGGAACGGGAGCAGCGGGCTGCGAAGGTCGGGCGCCACCCGAGCCACGGCGTCGCGGGCAGCGAGGTAACGTCGCGTCGCCGTGACAGCCAGCCCAACAGCGGCGATCGCTGCGACACGTTTCACGCTGGCAGCTTAGCCCCGATGTGACCAATGTCGCCGACCTGCCCCAAGTACCACAACTGCCACATGAGTCGCTGCGCTGACTGACCGGGGTCGTCCCGCCTTGTGCGGCAAATCCACTGTGCCGTAGTCGATTACCGTTTCTCCTACCCTCCTTCCCCAGAAATTGACGCGGACGAAAGCTCGAGTCCCGTTGGTGCATAAGTGGATTGCATATCGAATACATCTATGTATCGTATTTGGCAATGAATCGTATGGGCTGTGTCCTCGGCCAATGACGTCCGAGCGGGAGCCAGCCAATGCGGAGGAATTGAGTCCTCGGCGCCTCTAGCAGTGCCTGCGCCGGGCCACCCGGCCGGTAACGGTGTGTAGCCGTCGCCCGTGGCCGGACGAATTGATCCAGGAATTGTGAGGGCTTTGTCATGTCTTTATTGGGTGTCGATTTGGCGTTGGTTGACGCGGCGACAACGGATTTGGCGCATATCGGAGCTGCGCTGACCCAGGCCAACTCAGCGGCGGCGCCGTCGACCACCGGGCTGTTGGCGGCCGGCGCCGATGAGGTGTCGACGGCCATTGCCGCGCTGTTCGGTTCACACGCGCAGGCCTACCAGGCGCTCAGCGCTGAGGCCGAGGCATTCCATGCGCAGTTCGTGCAACTGGTGAAGAGCGGAGCGACGAGCTACGCCACGGCCGAAGCCGGCAACGCCGGGTCCCTGCAGATGGTGGAGCAGCAACTGCTGGGTGCTGTCAATGCGCCCACCAACGCGTTGCTGGGGCGTCCGCTGATCGGCGACGGCGCCGCGGGCACCGCCGCGAATCCCGATGGTCAGCCGGGTGGCTTGCTTTGGGGCAACGGCGGCAACGGTTTTCACGGTTCAGGCGGCAATGGCGGGGCGGCCGGGTTGATCGGTAACGGCGGCGCCGGGGGCACCGGCGCGGCGGGACTGCCCGATGCCGAAGGCCAGGCCGGAGGTGCTGGCGGAGCGGCCTGGCTGTGGGGGTCCGGAGGTGCCGGTGGCGCGGGCGGAGCCGGTGGGCCTGGCTCGACGCCCGCGGCCGGTCAGGGCGGACTCGGAGGCCGGGGTGGCGCAGGCGGTGTGGGCGGTACCGGCGGAATGCTCTACGGCAACGGCGGGAACGGTGGCGCGGGCGGGGCCGGAGGACAAGGCGGGGTCGGGGGCACGGAGTGGTGGACCGTCTTCGGATCCGGGCATACCGGCGGTGTGGGAGGAGACGGCGGCGTCGGCGGCACCGGCGGCAACGCCGGCCTGCTTTACGGCCACGGTGGCTCCGGCGGGATCGGCGGTGCAGCGGGCTCGGGCGGCAATGGCGGCCCGGCCCAAACCATCAACGGGTTGGGCGGCACCGGCGGCACTGGTGGCACCGGCGGGACAGGCGGCGCGGGCGGTTCGGGCGCCAGCCTGTTCGGCAACGGCGGTACTGGGGGTGACGGCGGCGCCCCCGGCGCCGGCGGCAAAGGTGGCCGCGGGCCCCCCCTCGGCGGGTCCGGCGGAGTCTTCGGAATCGCCGGCACTCCGGGCGGCGGCGGTTCCGGCGGACCGGGTGGACTCGTCTTCAGCAGTGCCGGGCTGCACGGGGCAACCGGACCGCTGGGCAGCAACGGCGCACCGGGTGCCTCGAGTCCCGTCAGCGTGCCGGGAGTACAGCAGAGCCTCGCGGCCGCAATGCACCTCGCCAGTATCAACACCTACCTGCACGTGTCCCAAGTCACCAACAGCGTTGACTACTTCGGTTGGTCCCTCAGCATCGGTTTCAGCACCGCCGCCTACCACACGGCCGTCCAAGCGCAGGAGACGCTGCTCAACGCAACCGGCCTAGGTTTCTTGGACCCGGGAACCGGCAACCTGGGACTGTTCAACACCGGTGACCACAATCAGGGATTCTTGAACTTCGGCAGCAACAACAGCGGCGTGCTCAACTTCGGTGACGGGAACAGGGGCAGCTTCAACTTCGGCAGCCACAACTACGGCAGCCTGAACTTCTTCGGCGACAACAACATCGGCAGCTACAACTTCGGCGGCGGCAACGTCGGCAACAACAACGTCGGCTTCGACAACATCGGGGACCGCAACTTCGGCGTGGGCAACATTGGCGACAACAACCGTGGATTCGAACTCATCGGGAACAGAGAGTTCGGCATCGGCCCACTCTCACTTGCGTTGCCCTTTTAGCCGCCGTCGACGACGCGGATGATCGGCTTGCCACGACCGCGGCGTGACGGGGCGAAGGCCGCGAGAGCCTGGTCGAGGGGGTAGGTGTGCCCGACGAGCGGGCGAAGCCGCCCATCACGCAGCCTGGCTTCCAGCGCAACAAGTCCCACGCGATCGGGTTCCACAACGAAGAAAACGGCCCGTCCGCCGTCGGGTGCGGCGGGTGGAGCTTCGGCGATGCTGACGATCACGCCGCCGGAGCGGACCAAAGGCGTTGAACGGCGGAGGATTTCACCTCCGAACACGTCGAGCACCAGGTCTACCTCGCCGAGGCTCACCAGCTTGTCCCACTCCGAGGCCAAGTCCACGAAGATCTCCGCGCCCAAACCGAGCACCGTCTCCCGGTGAGCGGCCCGGCCGGTCCCGATCACCCGCGCCCCAACCTCCAGCGCCAATTGCACTGCAACCGAACCGACACCACCCGCAGCTCCGTGAATCAGGACGGTCTGCCCGGTTTCGAGATGTCCGTGGATGAACAGCGCCTGCAACGCCGTCAGACCCGAAATCGGCACCGCCGCGGCCACAGTGTGGTCGACACCGGGCGACAGCACCGCCAAGTTGCGCGCCTCCACGGCCACGAACTCGGCCAGCGAGCCGTTCCGGCACCAGTCCGTTATCCCGAACACTCTTTCGCCGACGGCCAACCCTGTCGTTCCGTAACCCAACTCCACCACGACGCCGGAGACCTCGTGGCCGGGAACGGTGGGGGTCCGGTCGTTTCCGGCTCGATCGGTCCACGTGGCCGGCCAGTCGAGTTCGCCCGGGGTGAACCCGGCTGCATGAACCCGGACAATGACGTCGTTCTCCGCTGCGTGGGGGTAGGAAAGCTCCGCCAGTGCAAGGCCCTCGATTCCTGCCGCGCGATCCCGCGCGATTATCGCCCGCATCGACCAAGTGTTGCCCTGCTGCGGCAGAATTCCAACTCTCCTGCCCGCCGCGGATCACGCCGAATGTGGGGGCTTTGGACCAAACCCTTTGCGCTTCAGTGCATTAACCGCACGCTCGGCGGCGTGACGACGTTCCAGGCGACCGTCAGACCGCCGAGCGCTCCAGCACGTGCACGCCACACGCCGAGCCGAGTCCTATCACATGCGCCAGGCCAACCTTGGCGTCCTCGATCTGCCGCTCGCCGGCCTCGCCCCGTAGGTGGTGGCAGATCTCCCAGATGTTCGCGATACCGGTGGCCGCGATCGGATGGCCCTTGGACTCCAGCCCGCCGGAAACGTTCACCGGGGTGGAGCCGTCGCGCCAGGTTGCGCCGGAGTTGAAGAAGTCGGCCGCACCGCCTTCTTCGCACAGCATCAAGTTGTCATAGTGCACCAGTTCGGCGGTGGCGAAGCAGTCGTGCAACTCGACGAGGTCGAGGTCGGACGGACCGATGCCCGCCTGCTCATAGGCGATGGTGGCGGCCTTTCGGGTCAGCGTGTTGACGTTCGGCAACACCTGGCAGCCTTCTTCGTAGGGGTCGCTCGTCAGGACGGACGCCGACACCTTGACCGCGCGCCTGCGCTGCTCCAGCGACAGCGTCTTCAGCGTCTCACCGCTGCATACCACGGCGGCCGCGGCGCCATCGCAGTTCGCCGAACACATCGGGCGGGTGTTCGGGTAGGCGATCATGACGTCGTTCATGATCTGTTCCAGGGTGAAGCGTTTTTGGTATGACGCAAGCGGATTCAGCGTGGAGTGGGCGTGGTTCTTCTCGCTGATCTTGGCGAACAGCTCGAAGCTGGTGCCGCCGTACTTGTGGCCGTATTCGATCCCGATCTGGGCGAATACCCCCGGCATGGTCTCGGTGCCGATCCTGCCGTCGATACCGGCCACCGCCCCGTACCGGCCCGCCGGTGTCCAGGTGTCCGCGTCCTTCTTCTTGGCCCCGCCGGCCAGAAGGCCCGCGCCCGCGAGCTTTTCGACGCCGACC
>NZ_MVHT01000069.1 GCF_002086275.1 Mycobacterium intermedium
CGCCGCCGGCGGAGACGGCGGGTGGCTGTTCGGCAACGGCGGGATGGGCGGTTCCGGCGCGGCCGGTGCCACCGGCGGGCCCGGCGGAAATGGCGGCGGCGGCGGCATCTTGTTCGGTTCCGGTGGGACCGGCGGAGCCGGTGGGCCCGGTGTCACCACCGGCGGGACGGGCGGCGCCGGCGGGTCGGCGTTCCTGAGCGGCTCCGGCGGCAGCGGCGGCGCTGGTGGCACTGCGGTGGCTCCGGCCGGCACGCCCGGCCCGTTCACGGGCGGTACCGCCGGGCGCGGCGGCAACGCGGGCTTCTTCTCCGGCGCCGCCGGAACCGGTGGGGCCGGCGGTGGCCCCGGAACGGGCGGTGCCGGTGGGGCCGGCGGCAACGGCGGGCTGTTCGCCAGCGGCGGCGTCGGCGGTTACGGCGGGTTCGCCGGCAATGGCGGCGCCGGCGGCGCCGGCGGCGCCGGGGGGTTGTTTGCCAGCGGCGGGGACGGCGGGGTCGGCGGGTTCAGCACGCTGACTGGCGGAACCGGTGGTGCCGGCGGCGCCGGCGGACTGTTCGGCGCCGGCGGCAATGGTGGGGCCGGCGGCTACAGCCTGACCATCGGTGGGACCGGCGGGCACGGTGGCAATGCCGGATTCCTTGCCGCGGGTCCCTCCGGCGGCGCAGGCGGCAGCGGCGGGGGCGCCGAAAACGGAACCGGCGGGACCGGCGGCGACGGCGGCAACGGCGGGACGCTGTTCGGCTCCGGCGGGGCCGGCGGCAACGGTGGCGAGGGCTTGTCCGACTCTCACGGCGGGGCGGGTGGCGCCGGCGGCAACGCCGGTCTGCTCTACGGCTCCGGTGGCGCCGGTGGTGCCGCCGGTGTAGGTGGCCCGGGCCCGAACACCATCGGCGGCCTCGGCGGGGCCGGCGGCAAAGGCGGACTCATCGGCAACGGCGGGGCCGGCGGGGCCGGCGGGGCGGCCACCGGCGCCGGCGGCGGCGGCGGTAACGGCGGGAACGCGGTGGTGATTGGCGACGGCGGGAATGGCGGCAACGGCGGAACCGGCACACCGTCGGGCGGGCGCGGCACCGGAGGTACCGGTGGAGTGCTGCTGGGCGCAAACGGCAACGACGGCCAGCCGTAATCCCGAGCGCCAGAACTACCTTCGCGCTTCGGCGTCACGCCAGCTTGACGTTCGCGGGCGACCGCCACTCTGGCGTGACGGTCGCGACCGCGCGCTGACGCCAGACGGACAAGCGGCCTCCGCCTACGCGGCTTCCTTGACCGGCGGCCGGTAGAAGATCAGCAACTGGCCGATCGCGCCGGCCAGCCCCAGACCCAGCGAGATCGCCAGACCGTGCCAGCCGTCGAACCAGTTCTTGCCGAAGATCAGCCAATCCAGGCTGAGTCGGCCCGCACCGACCGTCGCGACCGCGACGGCGCTGGCCGCCAGCACGAGGTTGTATTCCCAACCTTCCTTGACGATGAAGAAGCCGTTGGCCCGGTGCACGGTCCAGGCCGCGACGATCATCAACGAGACAAAGCCCGCGGCCGGAATGGGTGTGAGCAGCCCCGCCGCCAAGCCCAAGCCGGCGGCCGTTTCCGTGGTGGCGGCGACGGTGGCGTGGAACTTGCCGGGCTTCATGCCGATGCTTTCGAACCAGCGTGCGGTACCGGGTATACGACCCCCACCGAAAAACTTGTTGAGGCCGTGCGCGGCAAGCGTCAGACCGAGGACGAGCCGCAGAATCAGCAATCCGACGTCATACGGAGTCATGAGTGCAAACCTAGATCATCGAAGCATCATCTGACAGTTGCGACGAGCCGCATGGGTCGAACGGTCCGTGTGGGACCATAACGGGCGTTCCGGCCAGCCCCGAAGAGTGTGAGGAGGTGCACCACGACTCGTTTTGCGCGAGGTCCCGTGGTGTTGCTGGACGGCACCGGAAACCAGCCGCGGGAGGTTTTGGGCAACAAGGGCCACGGCATCGACACGATGCGCCGGAACAACTTGCCGGTACCGCCCGCGTTCTGCATCACCACCGAGGTCGGAACGCGTTTTCTCACCGAACCAGAATCGACGATGGACGCGATCTGGGCCGACGTGCTGTCCCGAATGAGCTGGCTCGAAGGACAGACTTCCCGCACCTTCGGCAAGGGCCCGAGCCCGTTGCTGGTCAGCGTGCGCTCCGGCGCGACCCAGTCCATGCCGGGGATGATGGACACGATCCTGGACGTGGGCATGAACGACGACGTCGAAGCGGCCCTGGCCGCCGCCGCCTCGCCCGAGTTCGCCCGGGACACCCGCGACAGGTTCACCCGCATGTTTCGCCGCATCGTCGGCGAAAAGGACCCACCCAACGACCCGTACGCACAATTGCGCGCCGGCATCGCGGCCGTCTTCGGCTCGTGGAATTCACCGCGCGCGATCACCTACCGCGACCATTACGGACGCAACGAACCGGGCGGCACCGCGGTGGTCGTGCAGGCGATGGTGTTCGGCAACCAGGCGGCCAACTCCGGCGCCGGGGTGCTGTCGTCGCGCAACCCGATCACCGGAGCCAACGAACCGTTCGGCGACTGGCTGCCCGGCGGGCAGGGTGACGACGTGGTGTCCGGGTTGGTCGACGTCGAACCGATCATCGCGCTGCGGGACGAACAACCGGCTGTCTATCACGAACTGATGGACGCCGCCCGCCGGCTGGAAAAGCTCGCCGGCGATGTGCAGGAAATCGAGTTCACGGTCGAGGACGGCAAGTTGTGGCTGCTGCAGACCCGGGCCGCGGAGCGATCCGCCCAGGCGGCCGTTCGACTGGCGCTGCAGTTGCGGCACGAGGGGCTCATCGACGACCACGAGACGCTGCGCCGGCTGACCCCTGCGCACGTGCAGGCGCTTCTGCTGCCCGTTCTGCAGCCGGAAATCCGGGTGGCGGCAAAGCTTCTGGCCAAAGGATTACCGGCCTGCCCCGGCGTGGCGCACGGAACGGCGTACACCGACGTGGACGAGGCGCTCGACGCCACCGACCGGGGTGAACCGGTCATTTTGGTGCGGGATCACACCCGACCCGAAGACGTCCTGGGCATGCTGGCCGCGCAGGGCATCGTCACCGAGGTAGGCGGCGCTGCCAGCCATGCGGCCGTGGTCAGCCGCGAACTCGGCCGGGTTGCGGTGGTGGGTTGCGGTCAGGGCGTCGTGGCCGCACTGGAAGGCAAGCAGATCACGGTCGACGGATACGAAGGTGAGGTGCGCGAAGGCAGCCTTCCCTTGTCGGCGTGGTCGGAGAGCGATACACCCGAGCTGCGGGAGCTCGCCGACATCGCGCGACGGATCAGCCCGCTGCGCGCACATACCGCCGGCGACTATCCGAGCCTCAACGATCCCTCGGAGTCCGCGGTGCGCGCCGCCATGACCGCCGGGACCACCGACGTCGTGTCGGACAGCCCGCTGCGCATCATGCTGACGGCCTTGCGACTGGCCCGACAGGACGCCCGGTGAGCGAGCTGGCGGTGCTGCAGGCCGTCCGGCTCAAGGGCCGGGTGAGTCGCGACGACCTGGCCAAAACGTTGGGCACCGACCCCGCGGAGATCGCTGAAACCGTCGACGGGCTGACCACATCCGGGCTCCTGATCGAGGCGACCACGCTGCGCATCACACCCGAGGGTCGCGCCAGGCTGACCGAACTGTTGGCCGAGGAACGCGGCGCGGCCGACCCCACCGCGCTAGCCGCCGTCTACGACGACTTCCGTTCTGTCAACGGCGATTTCAAAGAATTGGTGACGGACTGGCAACTCAAGGACGGCAAGCCCAACGCGCACGATGAGCCCGACTACGACGCTGCGGTGCTGGCCCGGCTGGAGGACGTGCATCAGCGGGTGCGCTCGACAGTTGGCGCGGCCGCCGCGCAGCTGCCGAGACTGGGCGCTTACGCGACGAAACTGGACGCGGCGCTGGACAGGGTGAAGGCCGGTGACTACGTGTGGTTGACCCGCCCCCTCATCGACTCGTACCACACCGTCTGGTTCGAACTGCACGAGGAGCTGATCCTGGCGGTGGGCCTGACGCGGGAGGAAGCCGCGAGATCCGGTGACGCCCAGTGACTTACAGTGCCGCGTCGAGGAGTTGCAGGTAGCCGTCGACATCCGGTACGGCGGACTCGGCCGCGTGCACGCTGATCGCGATGGTGTCGCCGATGCCGTGCACGCCGTGGGTCAGGCTCATGCACGGTGACAGCGCCGGATAGCCGGCCGTCAGCACCACCGGGCAATTGCCGAAGCTCAGATCGGCGGCCCCGCGGTGGACGCTGGACACCACGGTATTTCCGGCTACCTGAGCGGGCCGGGCTTCGGCGTCGAATTGCGAAACGCCCCAACGCAAGAGGACTGCCGGAACGGCGGCGAAGGCCCGGCTGCCCGAGTGGTTTGCCGGATGTTCGAGGCGGCGACGGGCATTGGCCAACTCGTCGGCGATCCGTCGCATCCGCTCTTCGTAGGCCAGCTGCGGGTACAGTCCCACGACCACGTTGCCGAAGTGGTTATATGCATGCGGCACACCGGCTTTGGCCATCGGAACCTCGGCGCCCAGGGACTCGATAGGCGCACCGAGCAGGCCCGACAGCGCCTCGGACACCGCGGCCAAAACCCGGACGGTGATCGTGGCACCCGACAACTGTGCGCGCTTGCGTACCAGTGTGCGCGCCGCACGCGCACCTTCGGGTCGGTTGTTGGTGGCCTGCGGCGGTCGCGGTTGCGGCCCGGGGGTAACCAGTCCGGCCTCGGTGTCGCGTACCAGGTCGCGGTGGGCGCGTGCGGCCTGCATGGCCCGCCAGGGCAGGAAACCCCCTCGCTGCCAGTCGATTTCGGGAACCCGAGCGTCCCGGCCGAACAGCCACGCCGCCATTGCCGACGCGCGCGCGCCGTCGGCCAAGGCATGCGCAATCTGCAGGACCGCGACGGCGCCCGGCCCGCTGACCCCCGGGATGCCGAACACCGGCGCGAAAACGTGCAGCCGCCAGGGCGTGGCCCGAACGTCCACCTGGTCGGCCGCCATGCCCGCAACCACCGCCAGACAGTCACTCCAATTGCCGTCGGACAGCGTGTGCCGACGCACCCACTCCGGCCCGACCACCGTCGGCACCCAGCGCGGGTATGTCAGCGCGCACCCCTCCTCGACCCGCGTGCTCAGGTCGGGACAGACCCGGGCCCGGTCGCAGACCTGCTCCACCGCGCGCGCCAGATCGGCGGGTTCGCCGGCGAACGCGTAGAGCAGAAACTCGTCACTCGGGATCTTGGCCGACGTCCAGAGGAACTGGGCGTCTACGGCCGCCATCCGGTGCCCGGTCACTGGGAGCCGATGAACTTCAAGATCAGCTCGGCGACCTTCTCGGGCTGCTCCAACTGAAGGAAGTGCCCGGCGCGCCCGACGATGGCCACGTCGCTACCTAGCGGCAACACCCGTTCGGTCCAGTGCGTGAAAGCCGGTGAGGCACACCCGTCGTCGTACCCGTGCAGGTACAGGGTCGGCTGCCGGGGCGGCTCGGTCCACCAGCGGTGCAATTCGGCGTAACGAGCCGGCGGGCGGGTGTTGCGGATCGTGGCCCGGTACGGCCCGAGCGCCGCCCGCCAGCCCTCCGGCGTGCCGATGGCCGCATCGACGTGGCGCAGGTCCTCTTCGGCGTGATAACCGGGCGACCAGCGCCGCCACAGCCGCGGCACCACCCACGAGGCGGACCGTTCCGGCAGCCCGGGCAATTGGAAGTAGAAGATGTACCAGCTGCGCAGCAGCTGACGGGGCAGTTCACGGGCCAGTCGGCCACGCTCGGGCACTCGGCCGAGCGGCTGGAATGCCGCGGCCGGCGGCACGGACATGATCACCGCCTTGACGAACGGGCTCTCGGGCATGGCGGCCAGACCCGTGCCGGCGATCGCACCCCAGTCGTGGCCGATCACCACGTCGTTCTCGGTACCACCGGCGGCCTCGCGCACCCGCAGGGCGTCGTCCATCAATGCGCCGACGTGATAGCTGCCGTCCACCGGAATGTCCGACGGCGCATACCCCCGCATGAACGGTGCCACCACCCGCCACCCGGCCTCGACCAGGCGTGGAGCCAGCTTGCGCCACCCGTAGGCAGTGTCGGGAAAGCCGTGCAGACACAACGCCATTGGGGCGTCTGTCGCTCCCCAACTGAGCGCCTTCAGGTCCCCGTTGGGACCCTTTATGTCGATCCAGCGTGGTTGTGGCATCCGGGAGACTCCTGTTCGCCGTTCCGGCCCGCATGATCCAACGTAACCGAGGCGACAACGTAGCCAACCGTTAGCTTCTAGGTATGGCGAGACCCGCACCGGGCCGCCCGCTTGGCCAAGCCGGACACGACTCAGTGGCGGATCCTTGACGCCGCGACCGACGCAGTGGCCTCCGCGACCGCCTTCTCGATGTCGGCGATCTCGATCTTGCGCATGCCCAGCATGGCCGTGGTGGCCGCCGTGGCCCGGACGGGGTCGGGATCGTCGCACAGCTCGTGGAGCCGCATCGGCACGATCTGCCAGCTCAGGCCGAATCGGTCCGTCAGCCAGCCGCATTGGGATTCTTCGCCGCCGTCGACCAGCTTGTTCCAGTAGTAGTCGACTTCCTCCTGGTCCTTGCATTCGACCAGGAAGGACACCGCCTCGCTGAACGCGAAATGCGGGCCGCCGTTGATCCCCAGGAACCGGGTGCTGTCTAGCACGAAAGTGCCGGTGACCACGGCGCCGGGCTCACCTGGTCCCGCTTCGGTGTAGTGGGTGTAGCCCTCGATGTGCGAGTTGGGGAACACCGAAGTGTAGAACTCCGCCGCCTCTTCGAGGTTGTTGTCGAACCACAGTGAGGGGGTGATCGATGGCATGTCGCCTCCTTGCTGTTGCGCGGGCCTTCGTAGCTACAGACCCCGGCGGCGACGAAAACTCACCGCGTGACCCCAAACACCTCGATCGGTTCGGGCAGACCCTTGAGTTGCCGCGGGCCAAGGGTTTCGAAGGCCAGGCCGGATCCCGTCGACAAGTCGCGCACGGTGCGGCTGGCGAGCACTTCGCCGGCGCCGGCCAACGCGCCGATGCGGGCGCCGATGTGGACCGCCACGCCGCTCCACTCGTCGCCCCGGCGCTCGCATTCGCCGGTGTGAATCCCGGCGCGAATGGCGATGCCACGACCGGCCAAGGCCGGCACCATCTCGAGCACGCAGCGCGCCGCCTTCGTCGGTGCATCGAACAGCGCGAACACGCCGTCGCCGGTGTGCTTGGCACGGATGCCGTCGAAGCGCGACAGCAGGCTGTCCACCACTGCGTCATGGCTGTTGAGCTGTTGCCGCCACGCCGAATCGCCGACGGCGGTGAGCTTTTCCGTCGAACTCACGATGTCGGTGAACACCACCGTCTTGAGGACGCGCTCCTCGGCCGGGGCGCCCGATTCCCCGGTGAAGAAGTCGAGCAACGCGTCCACCAGGACATTGGCAACGTCGAACGGGGTGTGCGGGCCGGGCGGCAAAAGGTGAAACTGCGCGTTCGGAATGCCGGCCGCCAGTGCGGCCGCGGATTCGACGGGCACCAGGTCATCACCCTCGCGGGCGAGAACCAGCGTGGGAACACGGACGGCACCGAGCACCGCACGAACGTCGGTTTCCATGAAGGCCTGCCACCACAGCCTCGCCATCGCGGGACTCGACACCGAGCGCTGCAGCTTGCCGAACATCTCCCGCACACCGGGCGCATCGGCCGCCCGACCGTAGAAGAGATCCGCCAATGCTCCTCGTCCCCAATCGTTTTCGATCTCAGCGACGTGCGATTGCACCTCTTCGGCGGTGAAGCCCCACGGGAAGTCCGGCGGATCCTGCGAGAACCGTGCGGCGGTGCCGAACAGGGCGAGCAGGCTCACCCGTTCGGGATGTGTCGCGGCGTAGAGGATGCAGACGGCGCCGCCTTCGCTGGTACCGAAGAGGCCGAATCGCTCGACGCCGACAGCATCCACGATGGCGACGAGATCGTCGAGGCGGTCATTCAAGGAGAGCAGGTGAGCCGCGGGGTCGGACAGACCGGTCCCGCGCCTGTCCCACACCACCGAGCGGCCCTGCTGTGACATCCGTTCGATGTTGGGTGCGTAGGGGCTGCCCGGCTCGTCGATCGCGTCGACGTCGCTGACCATCCAGCCCGGCACCCAGATGACCGTTGGCTCTGAATCTCCGAATATCCGGTACGCGAGGTGTACGTCGCCGTTGCGGGCGTAGCGGACCCGATCGTCCCTCATGCAGAAGATGGTGACACGTCGCAGCCCATTGACAAGTGTTCGACGGCGTCGACGGGGCCGGAAGCACCCCGGCCGCCCCAGGCACCCCCAGCCACCATTGCTTAACCAACCTATGTAACGTCAGTGCGCGTGAGCAGTCCCCAGACCGTCGAGTTCTTCGGCAAAAATGGGATCAGGCTGGTCGCCGACGAGTGGAACCGCAACGCGGAGACGGCGGCGGATCGCCCGACGATTCTGATGCTGCACGGTGGCGGCCAGAACCGGTACTCGTGGAAGAAGACCGGCCAGATCCTGGCCGACGACGGCTTCCACGTCATCGCCCTGGATTCCCGCGGACACGGTGACAGCGACCGCGCACCGGACGCCGACTACGCCGTGGAAACCCTGGCCGCCGACGTCATGCACGTCATCGACGCCGTCGGCCGGCCGGTGGCACTCATCGGGGCCAGCATGGGCGGGTTGACCGGCATCCTGGTGGCACACCGCGCCGGCCCCGAAAGAGTGACCCAGTTGGTCCTCGTCGACGTCGTTCCGCGGTTCGAGAAGACCGGTAGTGCCCGCATCCGCGAATTCATGCTGACCAACATCGACGGATTCGAGTCACTCGAGGAGGCTGCCGACGCCGTCGCCGCCTACCTGCCGTACCGACCCCGGCCACGCAGCCCGGAAGGGCTGAAGAAGAACCTCCGCCTGCGCGACGGACGGTGGTACTGGCATTGGGATCCGGCGTTCATGACCAAGCCCGGCGACGATCCGGAACTGCGCACCGAAGGTTTCGAGGCGGCCGCCAAGGCGCTGGAGATCCCTGTGCTGCTGATCCGCGGCAAGCTGTCCGACGTAGTCAGCATGGAAGGCGTCCGGCATTTTTTGGAGACCGTGCCCGGCGCGGAGTTCGTCGAACTGTCCAACGCCGGCCACACCGCCGCCGGCGACGACAACGACGCGTTCAGCGAAGTCGTGGTCGCGTTCGTCGAGCGTCAGCCATAGGCCTGTTCCGCGAAGCTGAGCCCGCCTCGTTGGCCGGTGGAAAGCCGTTGTGCGGAACTGAGAATGGGCGCGCTGCGCAGGTACTGGGTGAACCCGGTGGCGTGCAGCGTGAGCCTGAACTCATGACCGGCCAGAGTCCACTCGAACGCACCGGCCGCGTCGGGTCCGCTGCGTTCGAGCGCGTCCAGCGATAGCTCAAAACTGAAGCCCCGCAGGTCAATATCGCCGGACACATCCCAAGCCTGGCCGAACACCAGCGTGGCGGGGCTGACCCGGAAGCTGAAACCGGTCTCAGGCGGCGTCGGACTGATCCATTCGACGATGTAGTCGATGTCCAGCAGCAGCCGGCCCGGGTACGGTAGTGCCGGCTCGAAAGCGACCGCGTGCACGGCACAGTCGTGCCAGTTCATCCGGTCGAAGTCCGCGTCGGTCCAGATCGCTTGTCCGCCAGGCACGGTCAGCCCGATGGCTTCTCCGCGTGCCCGCCGAACTGCTTACGCATCGCCGACAGCGCCTTGTTGGCGAAGTCGTCGAGGTCGCGCGAGGCGAAGCGGGACTGCAGTGCCGTCGTCAGCACCGGAGCCGGCACCCCCTCGTCGATGGCGGCGATGGACGTCCACCGCCCCTCCCCCGAGTCGGAGACCCGTCCGGAGAATTCCTTCAGGTCAGGCGATTCCAGCAACGCGATCGCGGTCAGGTCGAGCAGCCAGGACCCGATGACGCTGCCCCGGCGCCACACCTCGGCGATGGCGGGAATGTCGAAATCGTATTGGTAGAACTCGGGATTCGACATCGGCGCGGTTTCCGCGTCGCTTTCGATGACGCGGGTTCCGACGTCGGCGTTGCGTAGGATGTTCAGCCCCTCGGCGAGCGAGGCCATCATCCCGTACTCGATCCCGTTGTGCACCATCTTGACGAAATGCCCTGCTCCGGAAGACCCGCAGTACAGGTAGCCCTTCTCCGGCTGCCCCACTTCGCCGTCCCGGCCCTTGGTGCGGGGTGCCGCGTCCACTCCGGGCGCGACGGTGGCGAAGATGGGCTCGGCGTAGTCGAATGCCTCCGGGTCTCCGCCGATCATCAAACAGTAGCCACGCTCGCGCCCCCACACGCCGCCGCTGGTTCCGCAGTCCAGCAGACGAATTCCCTTCGCAGACAATGTCTTCGCATGCTTGATGTCGTCACGGTAGTAAGAGTTGCCGCCGTCGATCACGATGTCGCCCGCATCGAGCGTCTCGGCCAACTGCTCGATCACCCCGGTGGTGATGTTGCCGGCAGGGACCATCACCCAAACCACACGCGGGGCCTTGAGCTTCTCGGCCAGTTCAGCCAATGTCGATGCGCCGTTCGTCCTTTCCTCGCCGGCCAGCGCTTCGACCGCGTCGGGGTTGTGGTCGTACACCACGCATTCGTGTCCACCGGCGGCAACTCGTCGCACGATATTGGCGCCCATCCGACCCAGACCGATCATCCCCAGCTGCATCTTCGTCCGTCTCCTTAGTGTTCTGCGTCCGTATTTCGCGGCATCCACGGTTGATGCCAACCGCAGTCACTAGGCAACAACGCCTGTGCAGCCTCGGGACCCCACGTCCCACGGTCGTAGTACTGGATTTCGCAGGGATTGTCCAGCAAGGGCTGGAGAATGCGCCAGGTCTCTTCCACGCTGTCTTCGCGCGCGAAATGTTGGTGATCGCCCGTCAGCCCAGCGTGGAAGAGGTGTTCGTACGGCTTGACCGGCTCGCCCAGGTCCTCGACAAACGACGAGTCGAGGTGGACGTCCGTCCACGTCTCGCCATGGGCCGACAGCTGCAGGCGCAGACCCGGATCGGGATCGATGCGCAACACGATCTGGTTGGGCTCGGCCGGTCGGCGTTCGGGCAGGAACGCCAGCGCGGGGACGCGACGCAGAAAGAGCCGCACCTCGGTGACCTTCTCCGGCAGGCCCTTGCCGGCCCGCAGAAAAATCGGCACCCCGGCCCAGCGCCAGTTGTCGATCTCTGTGCGCAGCGCGACGTAAGTCTCGGTCGTCGAATCCTCGGCCACTTCGGGGATGTCGGTGTAGCCACGATACTGACCGCGGACGCACTGCCCCGGGTCCAGCGCAGGCATGGCCCGAAAGACTTCAGCCTTCTTGTCGTTGAGGTCGTTGGCCGTAGGGCCGACCGGCGGATCCATGGCCACCAGGGCCAACACCTGCAGCAGATGGTTTTGCACGACATCGCGCAGCGCACCCACCGCGTCGTAAAACTTCCCGCGCTCCTCCACGCCGATGTCCTCGGCCATGGTGATGTGGATGGCGGCAATGCTGTCGCGGTCCCACAGCTTGGCCAGCGACCGATTCGCAAACCGCAGGAACTCCAGCTCGATCACGGGCTGTTTGCCCAGGTAGTGGTCCACCAGCAGGATCTGGTCTTCGTCAAGTACCGCGCGCAACCGGGACTTGAGTTCGCGTGCCGATTCCAGGTCATGACCGAACGGCTTTTCCACGGCGACGCGCGCCCCGTCCAGCAGTCCTTCCTCGGCGAGGTTCTCCACGATGGGCGCAAACAGGGCGGGCGGCATTTCCAGGTAGTACAGCGGGTGACGGAATGAGTCGATTCGCTCAGCCAACGACCGGTAGAGCTCGCCGTCGGTGACGTCGCCGTGCAGGTAGTCGAACCGTTCCGCCAGACGTTCGAAGACTTTGTCGTCGATGTCTTCGCCGGCGTCGTCGAGTGCCTTGCGCGCCCGTTCGACCAGCTTCTCCAGCGACAGCTCGTCACTGGCCACGCCCAGTATCGGGCAATCCAGCAGTTCGCGACGTTCGAGTCGGTACAGGGCACGAAAGGTCATCTTGTGGGCCAGATCGCCGGTAATGCCAAAGATCACCAGCAGGTCTGCGGGCGCATTTTCGTCGTCGGCCACCGCTCAACCTCCCCAAGTCACCTACTTGGTCCACTACCCGATACGTCCGCACTCAACACGCATGACGGGCTTTGGCAGGATGAGGTCCATGGGGGATCCGTGGCATCTCGCGGTTTACCTTCTGACCGGTGTCGCCGTGCTCGAAGCCGGCGGACTCGCCGCTCTGTGGGTGCTGTTGGCGCGCAGCCGTCGCGAACTCGAGGAAATGCGGCAGCGCGCCGACCCTTACAACAAGTTCCTGTCGAGCAGTCGCGAGGCCGTGAAGACCGTGTGGGAAACCGCGAATCGGGTGCGCAAGGAAGGCTTCGGCGCGGCCGTCCGCGGCTCCATCGAAGACCTTGCCGATTGGGCGGAAGTGGAGCGACCCGACCTGGCCAGGGTCACTCCGGACGGCCGCGTCGTGATCCTGTTCTCCGACATCGAGGAGTCCACCGCGCTCAACGAGCGGATCGGCGACCGTGCCTGGGTGAAGCTGATCGGCGCGCACGACAAGGTGGTGCGGAAGCTGGTGCAGGAGCGGTCCGGACATGTGGTCAAGAGTCAGGGTGACGGTTTCATGATCGCGTTTGCCCGTGCCGAGCAGGCCGTGCGCTGCGGAATGGATATCCAGGAGGCCGTGACGCGGGACGGACACCGCAAGCGGCACAACGAATTTCGAGTACGAATCGGCATCCACCTGGGCCGCTCGGTGCGCCGCGGCGACGACCTCTTCGGGCGCAACGTGGCGATGGCCGCCCGGGTCGCCGCGCAAGCCGAGGGAGGCGAGATCCTGGTCAGCGAACCAGTGCGGGACGCCATCGCCGGCTGCGAGGGCATTGAGCTCGACGACGGCCGCGAGGTCGCGCTTAAAGGGTTCTCCGGCGACTACCGGTTGTTCTCGGTGGCAGCTTCACCGGAATCCGAAACCGACTAAGGCTCTTGCCCGTTGGTCTCAGCCAGCCGCTGGTGCAACCGCTCGCGGATCTCATCGGGGGTATAGGCACGTCGCTTGCGCTGATCGCGTGCTACCACCGCGCCACCGGCGACCACGCCGGCGACACCGGCCAGACCGATCCACTTCCAAACGCCACGCATCCGCACAGGCTATCTCGCCTCCTATCTCGCCCAGCGCACTTTCTGTCCTATTGTGCTGACGTGGAGTCGAGCCAGCTGACCCTGGACCAAGCGCTGAACGTAACCCGCACCGGTGACCTCTGGTTGTTTCGGGGACGTTCCGGTCCCGACCGCGCCATACAGGCCTTGACGAACGCCCCGGTGAACCACGTCGGCATGACCGTGGCAATCGATGACCTGCCCCCGCTGATCTGGCATGCCGAGTTGGGCGACAAGCTGACCGACGTGTGGACGGGCACCAACCACCGCGGCGTACAGCTCAACGATGCTCGCGAGGTGGTGCTGCAATGGACCGGCCGCTATCAGCAGCGATGCTGGCTCCGTCAGCTGACGCCCTACGCAAGCCGTGAACAGGAGAATGCGCTGCTGCGGGTGATCGCTCGGATGGATGGCACGCCATTTCCCACCACCGCCCGGTTGACCGGTCGCTGGTTTCGCGGGCGACTGCCGACCGCCTATGACTGGATACGCGGAATCCCCCTGGTGGACAAGAAGGTTCGCGAACAGACGCAACGGCGCAAGGAGCAACACCGCAAAATGGGCCTGGAGACGGCGTATTGCGCCGAGACGGTCGCCATCACCTACGAGGAGATGGGGCTGATCGTCACCGACAAAGACGCCAATTGGTTTGATCCAGGCAGGTTTTGGAGCGGTGACACACTACCGCTGGCACCCGGCTATCAACTGAGCCAGGAAATCACGGTCTTGGTGGACTCGGCCGGTACCCGGCACGAGTGAGCTCAGTCGAACTCCAAGCGCGTGCTCACCGGTGTGGCATTGCGGGTCAAATCCAGCACCGGGCAGTGCGCGTCGACCGCTTCCTGTAGTTCGCGGTAGCGCTCGGGCGTCTCGGGCCCGGTCACCTTCACCACCACACGCACCTCCTGGAACCCGGCCCGGACGGCGTCGTCGAAGCCGAAGAAGCCGCGCACGTCGAGATCACCCTCGGCGCGTGCGGTGATGTCATCAACGGCGATCCCGAGGCGTTCCGCCCAGAACCGGTAGGTCACCACCTGGCAGGACAGCAACGAGGCCAGGTAGTACTCGACCGGGTTCGGAGCCTTGGCTTCGCCACCGAGTGCCGGCGGCTCGTCGACCTCGATCTGAAACGGGCCAAGGGTTGCGGTGCTGGCGACTGCGTCGTGCGCCGCGGCCGAGGCTTGGAAGACGACTTTGCCGTTGGCTTGGTCGGCTTCGATCGCGTCGCGGGTGGCGGCGATGATGCCGGCCAGCTGGGTAGTCGAAGTGGTCACCCGGCCATGCTATTAATCGCCGGTTCGTTGTCGACCCTCACGCTCACCGTGAATCGAAGCCGACCGGCCAATAACTCCGCCGGAATTGCAGCCACGCCCCGCGCGCATTGTGATTCAGACCACAAATGCGGCGGGGCGTGACGGCAATATCAGTCGCTACTAAATGTGATTCAGATCCCAAAGTCGGATACTGAATCACGCATATCGATGGGTCCAGTCAGATTTCTGCGCCGTCGTCCGGAGTAGCCTCGGGGGCGACTTCCGGATTGTTTACTGGGAGAACTTCCAAGGCGTCCTCGGGAACGCCCTCAGGGGCCGGAGCCGGCGCAGCTTCCACTGCGTCGACCAGCTCAACGGGTGCATCCGGCAGGGGCGGAACTCCTGCCATTGGATCTTCCATCGCGTCGAGGTCCATCGGCAAGAACATGTGGTGGGTGAATTGCCGCTGGTAAGCGCCACCGCCACCGATGCGCACCCCGCCGCCTTCACCACTGGACACCGGGGTGCCGTCGGGCAAGGTAGCCGCAGCGTGGCCGCCGTTCCAGCCGATCACCAAGGCGTTGGGTGCGGTTCCGTACTGAAAGCCACGCTGCAACAACGCCGACTCCATATTTCCGGTGTTGAAACGGTTTCCGAATGTCGGCCGGTCGGTAGCCGTATTCGCAACCCAGGACACCAGGCCTGAGCAGTCGGTGCCCGCGGGAGTGTCCCCGCCAGAAATGTACGGCGTCCCGGAGACCTGATTTATAAGCGTCAACAACGTCGCAAGAGCAATCATGCCCAGGCACGCTACCCAGTTTATGAATAGCTAAGCAAAATATGTGGCCCTGATCACTTAATTCAAAAATGGCGATGAACTGCACATACAGGAGGAATGTAACGCAAAAATCTATAATCTGAAACAGAAGTGATCATTGTGACTCAGCAAATTACGTTACTACTCTCTATTTTTGCGTATTTTCCATAGCTAGCTGGTCCGATACCGCTTTGCCGGTCACTCAAAGATTGGATCTGGCAACATAACTATTGTGTATCGAGGCGATAGCGGACACCTCGAGGCGGCTGGTTTCGGCTGCTATAGCCCCAGCTGAGGGGTTTGCGTCGGCGATTTGGTGGCCCGGGT
Source organism: Mycobacterium intermedium (assembly GCF_002086275.1). GTDB lineage: Bacteria > Actinomycetota > Actinomycetes > Mycobacteriales > Mycobacteriaceae > Mycobacterium > Mycobacterium intermedium. The sequence goes on from NZ_MVHT01000069.1 coordinate 15,632, forward strand.
CACATGACCCGGCTCGCGCACGGATCCTGCCACTTCTCGGTAATCGGCCTCACCCCGACACCAAGGCGACGTTGCCCATAGAACGGATAGGTTGCGACCTATTTCGTGTCGCTCGTACGACGCCCCATCGCGGTCGCCGATCAGCTCTGCTCGCGCCGCGTCAGCGTTGGGGGCGTCCACGTGCCGTCAAGAATCTCGGCCCTGGGACGGTACAACCGGATGACGTAATTCCAGCCTTCGGGGGTGACGATCGCGTTCGGCGGAAGTTCACCGTCGACCGAGGCGACGAGGTGCACGGTGATCGAACCGTCGGCGTTGGGCTGGCCGGTGACACTGTTGACCGAGTAGAGGCCCTTCGCGTTCGGTTCGAAGAATCCCTTCGCGTTGTACACCGATACCGACCAAAACGCCTCGACCGGAACGTTTTTGAACACGAGTTCGTAATCGCCGACGGGAACGTTCGGGTCGACGCCCACGTAGGTCGCCTCGGACGTCGGGAGCCCACCCCACCCTGCCGCACAGCCGATCAGATGCCGAACCGGATCAACCTCTTCGCGACGGCCAAACATGCGGTCGAAGTTGTCGAGCCCCCGGGCCAGCGCGAGCAGCGCGTCGCGGGTGGCGTCGAGACTTTTGGCGTCGTAGTCCGGCTTGACGAATTCCTCGGCCGATCCGGCCTCGATCACAAGGCGGTCCTGCAGGGCCGCCACCGCGCCGACGTCTGCGGCGTCGTTGGGATCAACCAGAACTCGAACGCCAACGAGCACGTAGCGGGAACCGTAGTCGTCGCTGGTCAGCGAGTATTCACCCGCGTCGTGGAAAACGCTGTTCACGTAGTGGTCTTCGTTGACGACCATCGCCGAGAGGTAGCGTCCGTCCGCATCCGGCAGCCGCAGCCGCGCTGGTTGCGCGAGATCGACGATCGCGAAGCTGTACAGCGTGTCCCGGTTGAGCCGGATCACCGTCTGTTCATCGATGCGAGCGGGTGTCCGGTTGTGCCGGAAAACTCCGACGCCGCCGGCGACAGCCTGGATGTCGGCGAACATTCGGTGGGTTTCCGCGCGAACGAAGTTGTCCACATTGACGACGACCGCCATCGGCTACCTCCTCGAAGCACACCCCCCAGGGAGCAGACTACGACTATCGACGGCGCGGCAGGCTTCGTCTCGCAGCATTTCGATATCGCCGCGATTTGGTGCCGGTGATCGACCGTGTTTCCAGTTACCGTGTGCCAGTGGCCGCTCGGCGTCCGACTCGCGCGCAACGATATGCACGTCGTCGGAAGCGGCGGTTGGCCAGCCGCGTCCACGACCTCACCGAAGCGCAGTGGACTGCGTTGAAGTCCGCCTGGGGGCACTGCGCTTATTGCGGGGCCGCCGACGCCGCGCTGCAAAAAGATTGCCTGCTTCCCATCGCGAACGGTGGCCGATACACCCTCGCCAACGTGGTGCCGAGTTGCCGCTCGTGCAACGCGAGCAAGTGCAATTCCGAGGTCACCGCGTGGATGCGACGCAAGAAGCTCGACGAACGCGGCTTCCTTGTCCGGCAGGTCGAGATCCTTCGGTTGCTCGCCGCCGATGCGGCCCTGGATGATTCGTGCCTCAGCTAGCAACCGCAGCCGCTGTGGCGGCGATTGCCATGCTCTCGTGGGATGTGGCGGCAAAGGCGAGAGCAGCCCGTCCCCAGCAAGTGTTACGCCGTCCCACCCGCCAGTCGCGGTGACGGCGCTGGAAGACTCGCCGCTCACCCCGGCACGTCGGCCAAGCAGAAGGTTGAAGTGTTGCAAGACCACAGCAACAAGGACTGGCCCGCGGGCTGAAAGTGGCCCGACGAATGCCGCTACACGTATGAACCCGCGGAGGCTGGCGTATACGCGGGCAGCGGGGCCAATGCCATTCGCGCCCACGACGACGTGGCGTTGGGCGCCTCCGGCGCCAGTGCGGATGATCCCGAGTTGATGCAGGCAGTGGTGTTGTTCCCGTCGGCCAACGCGGCGCGCGCTTTCTTCACCAATTCCGCCGACGGCCGGCCGGCCTGCGCCAACCGCACACTCACCATTCCCGGCGACGCGGACAACCCCGAGATTCATCGGCAGGTGGGGCCCGTCTCCCACACGAACGGCGTATTGAGCACTATTACGACGGTGACATTTGCCAAGGACGGCAACAGCTTTCGAGGTGTCTATCAGCGGGCGCTGACCGTCCGGAACAATGTCGCGATCGACGTGAGCGCCGGTGGTAAGGCCGCCGAGCAGATCGCCGCCAGGGTCACAAGCTGTAGGCGCGGCGCGGATCTACTGCTGTCCCCCTAGCAAGTGGGCATATGGGTCGGCGTCGCTCCCGACGGACTCGGGCATCGGATAGTACGTCTTGATGAGCAGGTTCCCGTCCGGATCCCAGGCGAAAGTCTCGATGCTGTAAGCCATTTGAACGTTCGGCTCGGTGCCGAAGTAGTTCTCGCAGACCCAGGCCATTTCGTTTCCGTTGACTTGCACCGTGATCATCTTGATCTTGAGGATGGACTGGAACATGTCGAATGCGTCCGAGGTCGCGGCGGCGAAGCCGTGCTTCTCTTCGGTGCCGACCGGATCGAACATCCGGACCTCACCCGGGCAAATGGTGCGCCACGACGCAACCCATTCGTCCTTCTTACCCGCGTTCCACAGTTCGGCGTGTTTCGCTGCGTGCGCCAAGCGCGCCTGCCTGCTCGGCACCTTGCTCATGCGGGAGTCCAGATGTTGTTGTTCCAGAAACCCCAATTGTTTTCGAGAGGGTTGTACATCAGCTGAGCTCCGGGAGCCCATGACGGCTGGGGCGGTCGCGGCGGCGCCCATCCCGGCGGCGGCCCCCAGGGACCCCAGCCGGCCCAGGCCGCGCCTGGCCAGTCATGGCAGGCATGCCAGTCCCAGTTGTAGATGTCCTCCCAGGCCGGGTCCCAGTAGTCACCTGGGCACCAGTGCAGTGTCGGCACCGGGGCCGGGACCGCTTGGGCGACACCTGCAGTCAGCCCGAAGGCGGACAAGGCCAGCCCGCCGCTTGCCAGCACCGTCGTAACCCATCGCCTCACTCGCTGTGCAGCCGCCATCTGTTAAGAATTTCCTCCCGCCGGTTTCCAAGCAAGTGGTGATTCGAAGTCCGTTTCGTCGACGGAACCCCGAATGCGAGTTGGGGGACGAGCCGTTTGTCGCGACTGAAGTCACCGACGAAGACGAGTACGAGCGGCTCTATCCGCTGGCCAGTCGTGTCTTCGCGGGGTATGCCGATTATCGGATCAAGGCGGCTGCTGCTGGTCGACACATTCCTGTGTTCAGGCCTGTGTTCAGGCTCACGCCGCATTCGTAACCAGGACCGGCCGCGCCTGAGACGACTAGGATTACAGCGGAATTCAAGCTAGGAAGTGATCTCATGGTGCGCATTGCCTTCGCGTTGCTAGTCCTTGCCGTCGGGTTGGCCGCGCCGGCATTCGCGGACCCCAAGGACGACGCCTTTCTGACGAACCTCAATACCTCGGGCATGGACTTCGGCCCACCCGACAAGGCAATTCAGCTGGCGAAAAACGTTGTTTGCGGAACTCTCAGCAATAACCCCGACACTCCCAACGCCGACCTGGTCAGCAAGGTCACCAATGCCACCAACTGGCCGGCGCTCAATTCCGCTTACTTCACCGGAGCCGCGATTCAGGCGTACTGCCCGCAGTACGGTTCGCTCACGGTCCCGACGCTTCCCAGCAGGGTCCCCGGTGCTCCCAGTACCGCTCCTGCCACGCCTACCTCGCCGACGGTCCAGGCAGCCAGCGCGTAGAGCGTCGCCTTCGGCCCGGGCTTGGTCGTCGCGCCTCGAGCGCCGAGCGTGGGCCCTACGCACCCCCTGCGCGCGAGACGGGGCGTAACCCCCACACTCGGCGACACCACTCGACGCCACCACCCGCCGAACGTGGGCCCTAAGCACCACCCCCACGCGAAACAGGGCCAAAACCCCCACACTCGACGAAACCACTCGATGCCACCACCCGCCGAACGTGCGCCCTACGCACCACCCCCACGCGAAACAGGGCCAAAACCCCCACACTCGGCGACACCACTCGACGCCACAACCCGCCGAACGTGGGCCCTACGCACCACCCCCACGCGAAACCGGGCCAAAACCCCCACACTCGGCGACACCGTGCCGGGGAGCTCACCGCCTAACTGCGGTTAACCCTGACTGCCTCTTGAATCAACGCCTTGAACGCGCTCGGGTCTAGTTCGTCGTCTTCGCGCAGATCGATGGCCCGCCGGACGGGGGCGTTCAGACTCTCGTTGAACAAGTTGTCGGGGTCGCGCAACGACGAACCTTTCGCGAAAGTCAATTTGACCTTGTCCTTGTACGTTTCCAGCGTGCAAATCAAGCCGTCCAAGTAAAACGTCGGCACGCCGTCGGGATTGGACGGCTTGCGCCACTTGATTTCCTCGACGACGTCGGGCTCGGCCTCTTCGATCAAGGACCGAATCTCCTCGACCCGGCTGGCACGCCAATCATCACTCACATCCGCCAATGTAACCGCCGCGGGGTAACCGGCTCAGTTCCCGAACTTGGTGCGCGCCGCATCGGTGACCGGGGTGAACAGATTGACCAGGTTTCCATCCGGATCACGAAACAGCAGGGCGCGGTTGCCCCACGGCATCGTCGTCGGCTCTGTAACCACCTCGGCCAGGCGCCCGCGCAGGCGCTCGTAGTCGGCGTCCACGTCATCGACGATGAACTCCACGATGGCGCTGCGGTTGGCGGCCGGCTCGGCGGATCCGTCTCCGAATAGCGGCACGGTTTTGTCGCTGCCGATCGCCAGCGTGCCGACCGGCGTCGGAATCTCGGCGAACAACTCACTGCCCCATACCGCAGGTGTCTCGGTGACCATCTCGTAGAACGCGACCAGCCGTTTGACGTCGCCAGTGATGACGCGCGTAGAAACGAATTTCACTCAAATCTCCCTGGGCTCGGTGTGCGACGGCTGCGGTGGACACGCTAGCCATCCCCACCGACAACCAGCTGGCATCCAGCTGTGCATCGCCCAGGATTCGTAGCCTGGACCCATGGGTGGGGTACTAGACGAAGGTCCGTTTTTCCACGGGACGAAGGCTGAACTGAAGGTCGGGGACGTGCTGACCCCGGGCTTCCCTTCCAACTACCGACCGGAAATCACCATGAACCACATCTACTTCACCGCTCTGATCACCGGTGCCGGGCTGGCGGCCGAGCTGGCGCCGGGGCCCGGCGAGCCGCGGGTGTACCTCGTCGAACCGACCGGTGAGTTCGAGAACGATCCGAACGTCACGGACAAGAGGTTCCCCGGCAATCCGACCCGCTCCTATCGCAGCCGCGAACCGCTCCGAGTCATCGCGGAAGTCGACGACTGGCCGCGATTGTCGCCCGCGGCGCTCCAGGCGTGGCGCGATCGGTTGGCAGCGCTGCGGGCCGACGAGCGCGGCGAGATCATCAACTGAGCAGAGAAGCACACCGCCGGCAACGGCGGTCCCTAACCCTTGACTCTGCGGTGAGGGCGCAGAAGTGCGAGAGAACACCGCCATAGCCGCAGCATCAACGAGCGACTACACGTTGAACCGGAACTCCACCACGTCCCCGTCGGCCATGACGTAGTCCTTCCCCTCCATCCGGACCTTGCCGGCCGCCTTCGCCGCCGCCATCGACCCGGCAGCCACCAAGTCGTCGAAGGAGACGACCTCGGCCTTGATGAAGCCCTTCTCGAAGTCGCTGTGGATCACCCCGGCCGCCTTGGGTGCCGTGTCGCCCTGGTGAATCACCCACGCACGCGCTTCTTTCGGTCCCGCCGTCAGATATGTCTGCAGCTTCAAGGTGTGAAAACCGGCCCGGGCCAATGCATCCAGGCCCCGCTCGGTTTGCCCGATCGACTCCAACAGCTCCGCGGCGGATTCGTCGTCGAGTTCGATGAGTTCGGATTCGATTGCCGCGTCCAGGAATACCGCGTCGGCAGGTGCGACGAGTTCACGTAATTCGGCGATGCGCGCGGCGTCGGTCAGCACCGCTTCGTCGGCGTTGAACACGTACAGGAACGGCTTGGTGGTCAACAGGTTCAGCTCCCGCAACAGCGAGAAGTCCTCTCCGGAGGCAAACAGCGTCTTGCCGGTATCGAGCACCTGCTGGGCCCGCACCGCCGCCTCATGTACCGGTCGGCGCTCCTTGTTGGTGCGGGCTTCTTTCTCCAGCCTCGGCAGCGCGCGTTCGAGGGTTTGCATGTCGGCCAGGATCAGCTCGGTTTCGACGACCTCGATGTCGGACCGGGGATCGACTTTGCCCGCGACGTGCGTCACATCGTCGTCGGCGAACACCCGCACCACCTGGCAGATCGCGTCGCACTCGCGAATGTGCGCCAGGAACTTGTTGCCCAGGCCAGCGCCTTCGGACGCCCCCGCGACCAGCCCCGCGATATCGACGAATGTCACGGGAGCAGGGACGGTGCGCTCCGATCCGAACATCTCCGCCAGCTTGTCCAGCCGTGGATCCGGCAGCGACACCACTCCCTCGTTCGGTTCGATCGTCGCGAACGGATAATTGGCCGCCACCACGTTGTTCCGGGTCAGCGCGTTGAACAGAGTCGACTTGCCGACATTTGGCAGACCCACGATTCCCAAGCTCAGGCTCACAGGGAGCCAAGTGTAGGTGGAACACCAACACCGGTTGTCCGGCTATATACGGGCCTTTGGCTCAGATGCCGGTACGGTCAACATGTGTCAACGCAGCGCGCTGGATCGACGGTGGAGCCGAGCCACCGCTCGATACTCCGCAATCTTCCCGGTGTGCCCTGGTGGGCCGCAGTGCTTCTCGCCGCCGGGACGACTGCGGTTGGGTACTTGCTTGATGCCGGTCACAAGGAGTTGACCCACACCTTCGCGGGCCTCTACATCGCCGGTTGCGTGGCAGCGGTGCTGGTGGTGCGCCAGTCTGCCGTCTTCACCGCCGTCATCCAACCGCCCCTGATTCTGTTCTGCGCGGTGCCGGGCGCCTATTGGACGTTCCACGGCGGCAAGATCGATAAGTTGAAAGACCTGCTGATCAACTGCGGCTATCCACTCATCGAGCGGTTCCCGCTGATGCTGGGGACCGCCGGCGGCGTACTTTTGCTCGGTCTGATCCGTTGGTTCATCGGAAGCGCACAACGCACCGGTGCAGTGGCAAACGCCACACAAGACGCCGCAGAAGACGCTGCCGTACCCAACCCGCGGCCGTCGCTCTTCAGTGGGATCGCAGCGAAACTCAGTTCGCTGCTGGACAGTCCCGAGACCGACGACGACGAATCGTCCGGCACCGACTCGCAACCGGCCCACAAGATCAACCGGTCCAGCAGAAGCAACCGCACCTCGCGAACCAGCCGGGCGGGCGAACGTTCGGCACGAACCCGTTCCGGTTCCCGTTCCCGGCACGCCCGGCCACCGTTGGACGAGCGTGGCGAACCGGCCGCCGACCGTCCGCGCCGCCCGCGCAGAACGCCCCCGAGCGCCGCGGCGGATTTCGACGCCGACGAGCCACCCCGCCGGTCGCGCCGCCGTCCGCCCCCGCCCGAGTCGGACCTACGGGCCCAGCCGCCGCGGGAGATGCGTCGGGACCCGCACCCGCGCCGCAATCCTTACGAACGGCCCTACGACCGCCCTCAGCGCCGCAGCAGCCGCTTCGATCCCTACGAGGGCTATGAGCCGTCGGACCCGCCGGAACGCGAGCGGGAACGCGAACGCGAACGCCCCAGCCGGCGCCGGGAGAACCCCTACGACCGGTACGCGCCCTACGAACCGCCGCCCCGGCGGCGCTCGACGCCCAGCGGAAACGGCGCAAGCCCGACACACCATCCGATTTCGCAGGTCCGGTACCGCACGTCAGCGCCGAGGGAGGAAATCCTCGACGAGCCCCGGCACGAGCGGCGGAGCCGACCACGGGCGCCCCGCAAGACGCAGCCAGAACCCTGGGAATAGGCCCGCAGATCTAGCTTGACCGGCTGGGCCGGATCTCGCGGGGCAGCGCGAACACCAACGTCTCGTTGGCCGTGGTCACCGGTTGCACCATGTCGAACCCGCAGTCGGCGAGCCGTTCCAGCACACCGCGCACCAGCACTTCAGGCACCGACGCACCGGAGGTGACCCCCACCGTGGTAACCCCGTCCAGCCACGCCGGATCGATGTCGTCGGCCCAGTCGACCAGGTAGGCGGCCCGGGACCCGGCGTTCAGCGCCACCTCGACCAGTCGGACCGAATTGGACGAATTGCGCGAACCGACGACGATCACCAGCTCGCACTCCGGGGCCATCGCCTTGACGGCGACCTGCCGGTTCTGGGTCGCGTAGCAGATGTCGTCGCTGGGCGGATCCTTGAGCTTGGGGAATCGCTGCCGCAGCCGCTCGACGATCTCCATGGTCTCGTCGACGGACAGCGTGGTCTGGGACAGCCAGATCACCTTGTCCTCGTCCCGCACGGTCACGCTGTCGACGGATTCCACGCCGTCCACCAGTTGCACGTGGTCGGGGGCCTCCCCGGCCGTGCCGATGACTTCCTCGTGGCCCTCGTGACCGATCAGCAGGATGTCGTAGTCGTCGCGGGCGAAGCGCTTGGCCTCGTTGTGCACCTTGGTGACCAACGGGCAGGTGGCGTCGATGGTCTGCAAATTGCGCTCAGCGGCGGCCGCGTACACCGTAGGCGCCACTCCGTGCGCGGAGAACACCACGATGGCCCCTTCGGGCACTTCGTCGGTCTCCTCGACGAACACCGCTCCCGCCTGGGCCAGGGTGTCCACCACGTGCCGGTTGTGCACGATCTCGTGACGCACGTAGACGGGCGCACCGTACTTTTCCAGCGCGCGTTCCACCGTCTCGACGGCGCGGTCCACGCCCGCGCAGTAGCCGCGCGGCTCGGCGAGCAGCACTCGCTTGCGGTTTTGGATTCCAGAAGCCACCGAGATCGAAGCACCGGGAATCCCCATGTCGATAGGCGGCACCATGATGTTCAGGGTACGTAACCCCGACGCGGGTCCGCCATCACCGCGTCTTCAGCTTGGAGTTAGCCGCAGCTTCAGGCAATCTTGGACACATGGCTAGTGCACCGTATGGCGTTCGGCTCATTGTCGGCGCGGCAACAGTCGCCGTGGAGGAGACGATGAGGCTGCCGCGAACCATCCTGATGTATCCGATGACGCTGGCAAGTCAGGCGGCGCACCTGGTGATGCGGTTTCAGCAAAACCTGGCCGAACTTGTGATCAAGGGCGACAACACGCTCGAGTCGATCTTCCCGCCCAAGGACGAGCAGCCCGAATGGGCGGTTTTCGACGAGGACCTCGAGGTCATCGATGGCGAGGGGGGCTCGTTCCCGTCCCCCGGCGGCCCTGACGCCGACAGCGACCGCCGAGCCGAGGGACGGTTCGCGCTGTACTCGGTTTCCGACGTACCGGACTCGGCAAGCGCAGCTTCCCAGCCGAACTCCACCGACCGGCAGCCGTCGTCCGGGTCTGACGTCGAGCCGCCGGCGGTGGCCACCGAACTCGACTACCCGTCCCTGACCCTGGCCCAGCTGCGGGCTCGCCTGCAATCGTTGAGCGTCTCCGAGCTCGAAACCCTGCTGGCCTACGAGCAGGCCACCAAGGCCCGCGCCCCGTTCCAGACGCTGATCGCCAACAGGATCACCCGCGCGTCCGCGAAGTGACCCGGGCCGCAGCAGGGAATTCGGCCGAGAATCCGTTCCCGGTACGCGCGGTGGCCATTCGGGTCGCGGGCTGGATCGACCGACTCGGCACGGTGTGGGTCGAGGGGCAACTTGCCCAGATCACCATGCGGCCCAACTCCGCCACCGTGTTCATGGTGTTGCGTGATCCCGCTGCCGACATGTCGCTCACCGTCACCTGTTCGCGAGACCTGGTGCTCAGCGCACCGGTCAGATTGACCGAAGGCACCCAGGTGGTGGTCTGCGGCAAGCCGCAGTTCTACACCGGTCGGGGCACGTTCTCGTTGCGGCTCAGCGAGATCCGCGCCGTCGGCGTCGGTGAACTGCTGGCCCGGATCGAACGGCTGCGCCGACTGCTGGACGCCGAAGGTCTCTTCGATCCGCGCCTCAAGCGGCCGATCCCGTTTCTGCCCAACATGATCGGCCTGATCACCGGTCGCGCCAGCGCGGCCGAGCGGGACGTGACGACGGTGGCCACCTCGCGCTGGCCCGCGGTGCGGTTCGCCGTCCGCAACACCGCGGTACAGGGACCCAACGCCGTCCCGCAGATCGTCGAGGCGTTGCGGGAACTCGATCGCCACGTCGAGGTGGACGTGATCGTGCTGGCGCGCGGCGGCGGCAGCGTCGAGGACCTATTGCCGTTTTCCGACGAGACGCTGTGCCGTGCCATCTCGGCCTGCCGCACGCCGGTGATCAGCGCGGTCGGCCACGAACCCGACAACCCGTTGTGCGACCTGGTCGCCGATCTGCGGGCCGCCACTCCCACCGACGCGGCCAAGAAGGTGGTCCCCGACACCGCAGCCGAACAGCGCCTGATCGACGACCTGCGTCGGCGCAGCGCACAGGCGCTGCGCAACTGGGTTCACCGCGAGGAGCGAGCGTTGGCCCACTTGCGTAACCGGCCGGTGCTGGCCGACCCGCTCAAGATGATCACGACACGCGCCGACGAAGTGGACCGGGCCCGCTCGGCACTGCGCCGCGACATCAACCGCCTGATCCACGCCGAAAGTGAGCGCATCGGCCACCTCGGCGCGCGGCTGGCGACCTTGGGCCCGGCGGCCACCCTGGCCCGCGGGTATGCCGTCGTGCAGACCGTGACCGGCACCGATACCCAGATACTGCGTTCGATCGACGACGCCCCCGCCGGCACCAAGCTGCGGGTGCGGGTCGCCGACGGCGCCATAGCCGCTGTGAGCGAAGGACACCCTCCCCATGACTGATGAGACTTCTGACCAGACTCCAATTACGCCTATTAGTGAGCTCGGCTATGAGAAATGCCGAGACGAACTGATCGAAGTCGTGCGTCTTTTGGAACAGGGCGGGCTGGACCTTGATGCGTCGCTGAAACTGTGGGAAAGGGGCGAACAACTAGCCAAACGGTGCGAAGAGCACTTAGCTGGCGCCCGTCAGCGGGTGGCCGATGCCCTCGGCGCGGGCGACACCGCGCAAGACTGACCCAAACCAAAATAGTTATTCCAAACTGGAACACGTTTCACTATGCTTCGCCGCATGGGTGATGCATCTCTGACAACCGAACTCGGCCGCGTACTGGTTACCGGGGGCTCCGGCTTCGTCGGCGCCAATCTGGTCAAGACATTGCTCGACCGCGGACATTTTGTCCGTTCCTTCGACCGGGCGCCGTCGCCGCTGCCGCAACACCCGCAACTGGAGGTGCTGCAGGGAGACATCACCGACAAGGCCACCTGCGAAGCAGCGGTGGACGGCATCGACACGATCATTCACACGGCCGCGATCATCGAGTTGATGGGTGGCGACTCGGTGACCGAGGAGTACCGGCAGCGCAGCTTCTCGGTCAATGTCGGCGGCACCCAGAACCTGGTGGAGTCCGGCCAGAAAGCCGGCGTCAAGCGCTTCGTCTACACGTCATCCAACAGCGTGGTCATGGGCGGCCAAAACATCGCCGGCGGCGATGAGACGCTCCCCTACACCGACCGGTTCAACGACCTCTACACCGAAACCAAAGTGGTCGCCGAAAAATATGTGTTGGGGCAGAACGGCGTTGACGGCATGCTGACGTGCGCCATCCGCCCCAGCGGCATCTGGGGCAGCGGCGACCAGACGATGTTCCGCAAGCTGTTCGAAAGCGTGATCAAGGGCCACACCAAGGTCCTGGTCGGCAAGAAGTCGGTGAAGCTGGATAACTCCTACGTGCACAACCTGATTCACGGTTTCATCCTGGCCGGCCAACATCTGGTGCCCGGCGGCACCGCACCCGGCGAGGCGTACTTCGTCAACGACGCCGAACCGATCAACATGTTCGAGTTCGCCCGGCCGGTGGTGGAGGCGTGCGGCGAAAAGTGGCCCAAGGTAAGGGTTCCCGCGCCAGCCGTACACTGGGCCATGACGAATTGGCAGCGGCTGCACTTCCGGTTCGGGCTCCCGGCACCCCTGATCGAGCCGTTGGCCATCGAACGGATCTCGACGGACAACTACTTCTCAATTGCCAAGGCGCGCCGCGATCTTGGCTACGAGCCGCTGTTCACCACCGAGCAGGCCCTGGCCGAATGTCTGCCCTACTACATCGAGTTGTTCAACAAGATGAAGAGCGAGGCTCAGGCGGCCAAGAAGGCGGGCAAGCGCGCCCCGGCGGCCAGCGGGTCGCGCTGAGCACTAGAGGCTGGGCGCCTATCGAAAGCTCACCATCTGACGACCCCACGCGGATCGGATGCGCGCATCCAGGTCGGGCACGAGAGCGTCGCGCTTGTCGATGACCAGGCAGGCACGGTCGGGGTCCTGATACGAGGGCCACTCCGGCTCACCGGCCGCACCCTCCGGCTTTCCGTGGGTGGCGAAGTTGGTCCACCGCCGCCGTATTCGCTCGGATATCGCGTATGCGGTCTTGGCGCCACCGAGCCGCAGCGTCGGATCCTTGGGCATACCGAGATTGCCCCAGACATAAGGCAATTCGGTGGCATGCGCGGCGCGGACCTGCAGCAGCCTCAGCAACGGCGTCGCATAGTCGAACCGGTAGAGATATATCGGAGCCACCTCGCGGTGCCCGTCGGCGAGCCACAGTGTCGGCATCCGGAAGCCGACGTCGGTGGCGATGCTGAGGTAGCGCGACTTGGCCCGGTGGCGCGCGTACGCCGAAACGATCTCCTCTTCGGTGGGCAGCTGCAGGTCGGGTTGTTCGGCGGCGATCTGGGTGAACATCGACGTGATCGCGTGTGGAGTGATCGGCATCAGCGGCGACCTCAGCAACCGGAACAGCGCCGCCTCGTGCTTGTTGGTGCCGATGATCAGCGGGATCGGCAGTAGCCGGCCCTGCTGGGCCAACTTCACCGGATAGTCGTGCAGCAACTCGCCGTCGATGATCGGGACGAATGCCAGCGTGCCGGGGTTGCGGACGGGCACCTCGTCGAACACTTCGCGCGCGGCAGCCACGAACGCCGCCGTCGACACATCCGGGACTTTCGCGATGTCGGACGGGCTCAGTCCAAGTTTGTCGAGGACGCATTCGGCGACCCGGCGCGCCCGCTCCCGGTCATACACCGATGTGGCCGGCGAACTCTGTGCGATCCCCCGGGCGAACAGTCCCTCGGCCGCCGGGCTGGCCAGCAGCGTGGTGACGATGCCTGCGCCGGCCGATTCACCGAACAGCGTCACCTTGGCGGGATCACCCCCGAATGCCGCGATGTTGTCGCGCACCCAGCGCAACGCTGCCAGCACGTCGTGCAGACCGACGTTGGCGTCGAACCGCTGTCGGGATGTGCTGAACGACGACAGGTCCAGAAAGCCCAACGCCCCCAGGCGGTAGTTGACGGTCACCACGATCACGTCGCCGTCGCCGGCCAGGCGCGTACCGTCATACAGCGGCTGGCTCCCCGATCCCATCACGTAGGCGCCGCCGTGCAGCCACACCATCACCGCTTTGCCGGCGCCGGGTTCGGTGCCGGCCGGTGCCCAGATATTCAGGCTCAGACAGTCCTCGCCCTGCGGTGCGCCCAGGTCGACGGCCATGTTCGGTATTACCGGTTGCGGGCAGGCCGGCCCATTGCGCGTGGCGTCGGCGACCTCGGTCCAGCGCCGAGGTGGTTGGGGTGCGCGAAAACGGAGGTCGCCGACCGGCGGTGCCCCATACCGAAGGCCCCGCCACACCTTGACGCGCCCGACCCGGCACCCCCGGACTGGCCCGTAGGAAGTCTCAACGACACAGTTGTCCACGCCCTCCTATCTACCGTCGAGCAGACGCAAAATCCCACGATTGGGGCCGAAATCACGCGAGTTTGCGTCTTCTCGCGCGTAATGTTGCGCTCCGCATGAACACGGAATTCACGCTGACCCAGAAGCGCGCTCTCGCGATCATCACCATGATCGCGCTGCTGTTCGGCGCGTATTTCCTCCGCCAATACTTCGTGCTGATCGTGGTCGCAGCCGTCTTCGCGTACCTGTTCACGCCGCTGTTCAATTGGTTCAACAAGCGCGTCAACACCGGCTTGTCGGCCACCTTCACCCTGTTGTCGGCGCTGGCCGTCGTGATCGTGCCGGTGGGACTGCTGGTGGGGCTGGCGATCGTTCAGATCGCCCGGATGGTCGAGCACGTCGCAGACTGGGTCAAGGCGACCAACCCCAGCGAGCTCGGCCAGAAGGCGCTCCAACTGGTGAACGACTTCCTGTCCCGGATTCCGTTCGCCCACGTCACCGTCACCGAGGAGCAGCTACGCAAGGCGATGATCACGGTCGCGCAGACGGCCGGCGAATGGCTGCTGCGCTTCCTGCAAACCACCGCGGGGAGCCTCGCCGGTGCCATTACCTCTGCGATCATCTTCCTGTACGTGTTCGTCGCGCTGCTGACCAACCAGGAAAAGCTGCGCACCCTGATCGGCCAACTCAACCCGCTGGGCGAAGAGGCGACGGACCTGTACCTGAAAAAGATGGGTTCCATGGTGCGCGGCACCGTGAACGGCCAGTTCGTCATCGCGTTCTGCCAGGGTGTCACCGGCGCCGCGTCCATCTACATCGCCGGATTCCACCACGGCTTCTTCATCTTCGCGATCCTGCTGACCGCGTTGTCGATCATTCCGCTGGGCGGCGGGATCGTGACCATTCCGTTCGGCATAGGGATGGTCCTCTTCGGCAACATCGGCGGTGGCATCTTCGTGATGCTCATCCACTTCCTTGTGGTCACCAACATCGACAACTTCTTGCGCCCGATCCTGGTGCCGCGTGATGCGCGGCTGAACTCCGCGCTGATGTTGCTGTCGGTGTTCGCCGGAATCAGCATGTTCGGCCCGTGGGGCATCATCATCGGACCGGTGCTGATGATCATCATCGTCACCACCATCGACGTCTACCTGGCGGTCTACAAGGGCGTCGAACTGAAACCGGTCGAGCCGAAAGCTGGTAAGCGCAGCTTGTTTTCCCGCGGCTCGCGCGACACTAACGACGAGAGCGCGGCTAAGTCAGCCGCTGAGTGAGGAACTCGACCACCCGCTTGCGGGCTTCATACGCCGGCTGGCCGTCGACCTCGCGGACCTCGTCGGTCAGCACCGAGTGCGCCATCTTGGTGAAGCCGTGTGGGTTGCCCGGGCTGGAATCGATCTCGATCACTTCGAACGCGTCGCCGAGCCGCTTCTTGAGCGTCTGGAACCGTTCGCCGGGGGCCGTCTTGTCCTCGCTGAACCGCAACCCGATGGCGCACAGGCCGTCATTCGCGCAGCGGTCGGCGACGACACCCAACTCAACCTCACTCAGTCCGGGATCGCGGCGGTGGGCTGCCGTCAGCGGGAACGGCACCGACGGCTGGCTGAGCACCGGGGCCAACACGCTGTCGTCGACGGCGGCCGCCAGCGCGAAACCCCCGGTGAAGCACTGCCCGATCACGCCGACGCCCTTGCCCGGCGTGGACGCATTGAGGTCGCGGGCCAACGCCCGCAGGAACAGCGCCACCGGCCGCTGCTTGTTGGTGGCCAGCGCCGCGAATTCCCGCGCCACACAAACCCGCGCGATCTGCGAGGCGATATAAGCCCCGGAAACCGGCTTACCCGGGGTGCCGAACAGCGACGGCATGGCGACGGTGAAGCCGTTGTCCACCAGATGGTTCCCCAGGGCCAACACCCCCGGGTGGATGCCGGGCAACTCCGGGATCAGGACCACCCCTGGACCCGACCCTTTGCGATACACGTCGTGGGTGTAGCCACCGCCGGTGAAGGGCGAGGCCGACCATCCGGTCAGGTCCGCTGCGGGTGCGGTCATAAAGGTTCCTACCTGTCTTTGTCGTCGCCAACCAACCAACAAGAGCTAACGAGTGCTCGGTAACGGCGGTTCAGACTGGACTGCCGCCGCAAGGGTGCGGAATTGTTCGGCGCTGCCCGCGCCGGTGACCGCGATCTGGGTGGGGCCGGAGGGACTGGCGATGCGGGTCGTCCACACCGGCTCCAACCCATTACCGTTCGGGTCGGTTCCCTCGTAGACAACCCAGGTGGTGCCGGAGACGTCGACCGTCCCGGTCGGGTGCATGCCCGGATGGATGGACGCGACGAGCTTGTCCTCGTCGGCGTTGCTCTGGGTCAGGCTCAGATACATCCCGGTCGGGCTGATGTATCCCACGGTCGAGGTAGTCGCGTTCAGCCGCTGACCGCTGGCCGTGTCCGTGCGCCCGTTCTCGATACCCGAGCGACCACCGGAGTTCGGCTGCCATCCCGCGGGCAATCGCGGAAGACGGATGGGGAACCCCAGCGTCACGGCGTCGGCCCGCAAGGCCGTCGCCGCGTCGTAGGAAGGGATGGTGCCCCGGGTGGTCCCGCCCGGCTTGAAGGAGCACATCCCGACCATCCCCGCCAGCAGGATGCACCCGAGCACCAGCGGTGCCAGCGACCAGAACATGTCGCGACCGTCCTGCAACACCCGCGGTTTGGCCGGCTTGGGGCTCGGCTGCGGCTCAACGGTCACTCCGCCAGTATCCCAGCTCCAGCCCACCGATCCGCTTCTGGGACAATCTCTGGGGATGAACGACGGGCTCCAACCTTGAACGAAGGGCTCCAACCTTGAACGAAGGGCTCCAACCATGACTTCTCAGGGACCACGTTCGACCGCGGTGGCAGACCACGATCCGGCAAACCCGCGGACGTCGCGCGGGGAAGCCCCGGACCGCAACCTGGCCCTGGAGCTGGTGCGGGTCACCGAGGCAGGCGCCATGGCCGCGGGCCGCTGGGTGGGTCGCGGCGACAAGGAAGGCGGCGACGGCGCAGCGGTCGATGCGATCCGTGAACTGGTGAACTCGGTCTCTATGCGCGGTGTCGTGGTCATCGGCGAGGGCGAAAAAGACGAAGCGCCGATGCTCTACAACGGCGAAGAGGTGGGCAACGGCGACGGCCCCGAGTGCGACTTCGCGGTGGACCCGATCGACGGCACCACGTTGATGAGCAAGGGCATGCCCAACGCCATCTCGGTGCTGGCGGTGGCAGATCGCGGCGCGATGTTCGACCCGTCGGCGGTCTTCTACATGAACAAGATCGCCGTCGGCCCCGAGGCCGCGCACGTGCTGGACATCACCGCCCCCATCGCCGAGAACGTCCGCGCGGTCGCCAAGGTCAAGGGCCTGTCGGTGCGGGACATGACCGTGTGCATTCTGGACCGGCCGCGGCACGCCCAGCTGATCGCCGACGTCCGCGCCACCGGCGCCCGCATCCGGCTGATCACCGACGGCGACGTGGCCGGTGCCATCTCGGCCTGCCGTCCCCAATCCGGCACCGACATTTTGGCCGGCATCGGCGGCACCCCCGAGGGCATCATCGCGGCCGCGGCCATCCGCTGTATGGGCGGCGCCATTCAGGCGCAGCTGGCGCCCAAGGACGAGGCCGAACGCCGCAAGGCGCTCGACGCCGGCTACGACCTGGACCAGGTGCTGACCACCGAGGACCTGGTGTCCGGGGAGAACGTCTTCTTCTGCGCCACCGGAGTGACCGACGGCGACTTGCTCAAGGGCGTTCGTTACCAGCCGGGGGGCTGCACCACCCAGTCGATCGTGATGCGGTCGAAGTCGGGCACGGTGCGAATGATCGAGGCCTATCACCGGCTCTCGAAGCTCAACGAGTACTCCGCGATCGACTTCACCGGCGACAGCACCGCCGCCTATCCCCTGCCCTGACCCATCACGGATTGCGAGGAACCCCTTCAAAATGGCCGACGACGCCGAATACCGCATCGAGCACGACACCATGGGCGAGGTCCGGGTGCCGGCCAAAGCGTTGTGGCGCGCACAGACTCAGCGCGCGGTGGAGAATTTCCCGATCTCTGGCCGGCCGCTCGAGCGCGCCCAGATCCGCGCGTTGGGCCTGCTGAAGGGCGCCTGCGCCCAGGTGAACAAGGACCTGGGTCTGCTGGCGCCGGAGAAGGCCGACGCGATCATTGCGGCGGCGGCCGAGATCGCCGACGGCCAGCACGACGACCAGTTCCCGATCGACGTCTTCCAGACCGGTTCGGGCACCAGCTCCAACATGAACACCAACGAGGTGATCGCGTCCATCGCGGCCAAGAACGGCGTGACGGTGCACCCCAACGACGACGTCAACATGTCGCAGTCGTCGAACGACACCTTCCCCACCGCCACCCACATCGCGGCCACCGAAGCGGCGGTGCGCCATCTCGTTCCGGCCCTCGAGGTGCTGCACAAAGCGCTGTCGGACAAGGCTCTCGAGTGGCACACGGTGGTGAAGTCCGGGCGAACGCACCTCATGGACGCCGTTCCCGTGACCCTCGGCCAGGAGTTCAGCGGGTATGCCCGCCAGATCGAGGCCGGCATTGAGCGGGTGCGCGCCACCCTGCCCCGGCTGGGCGAACTGGCGATCGGCGGCACCGCGGTCGGCACCGGCCTCAACGCTCCCGAAGGCTTCGGCGTCAAGGTGGTCTCGGTTCTGGTAGCCGAGACGGGCTTGTCCGAATTGCGGACGGCAGCAAATTCTTTCGAGGCGCAGGCCGCGCGGGACGGATTGGTCGAGGCGTCCGGAGCGCTGCGCACGATCGCGGTCTCGCTGACCAAGATCGCCAACGACATCCGCTGGATGGGGTCCGGGCCACTGACCGGCCTCGCCGAGATTCAGCTGCCCGACCTGCAGCCCGGTAGCTCGATCATGCCGGGCAAGGTGAATCCGGTGCTGCCGGAGGCCGTCACGCAGGTGGCCGCGCAGGTGATCGGCAACGACGCCGCGATCGCCTGGGGTGGGGCCGGCGGCGCCTTCGAGCTCAACGTCTACATCCCGATGATGGCCCGCAACATCCTCGAGTCGTTCAAGCTGCTGACCAACGTGTCGAGGCTGTTCGCCGAGCGCTGCATCGTCGGGCTCAAGGCGAACGTCGACCACCTGCGTGAATTGGCCGAGTCGTCCCCATCGATCGTGACCCCGCTAAACTCGGCCATCGGCTATGAGGAGGCAGCCGCGGTTGCCAAGCAAGCGCTCAAGGAACGCAAGACGATTCGCCAAACCGTCATCGACCGCGGGCTGATCGGCGACAAGCTGTCGATCGAGGAACTGGACCGCCGCCTCGATGTCCTGGCGATGGCCAAGGTCGAACCTGTCGACTAGCCCCCGCTGGGAGGTTCCCGAGAGCGTCAGCGGCGACGCGGCTGTTTGACCCGCCTCGGCGCGAGGTGGTCCTTGAGAGTGAGGGTGATATTCGATGACGGCTCCTCCCGGCGGTCCCTACGGTCAGGATCCCTACGGATCGAACCCCTACGGGCAGGGCCAGTACTGGGGCGGTCAGCCGCAGGGCGGACAGCCGCAGGGGGGGCAGCCGCAGGGCGGCGGTTATCCCTACCCGCCACCGGACGGTTCGTATCCACCAGCCAACCCCTACGCCAATCCCCAGGGGACGGATCCGTACGGCCAGGGCGGCTACCCACCGCAGCCGTATCCGCAGACCGGTCAGCAATATGTCCCGGGCTGGGGTACGGGGACCTACCCGGGCCCGGGTGGGCCGCCACCGGGTGGGAGCTCGAAGACACCGTGGTTGGTTCTCGCCGGTATCGCGATATTGGGCGTCATCGCGTTGGTGGTCATCCTGGTGGTTGCCCTGGGCGGCGGGGATTCGTCGCCCTCGCCGTCGCATTCCCCGACAACTAGCGCCGCTGGGCCGTCGTCGGGACCGATCAGTTCCGATCAGACGGCCACCGACTGCACGGACAATGTGTCCGGCGGCGCGCCGCCCACCGGCGACACCGTGACTGCGGGCAAGCTTTCCTTCCCAATCAGCGCGGCGCCCGGTTGGTCGCCGTACTCCGATGACCAGAACCCGAACCTCATCGGCGCGGTAGGCCTGGGCGCGGAGGTGCCCGGCGCCAACCAGTGGATGATGCAGGTCGAGGTCGCCATCACGAATTTTGTCCCCAGCATGGACGTCGCCGCCCAAGCCGCGAAACTGATTCAGTGCGTGGCCAAAGGCCCCGGCTACATTCAGTCGCAACCCACCCTGGGCCCGTTGAAGAAGTCGACGACGACGGTCGACGGGGTCAAGGCCGCCCGGGTGGATGCCGACATCACGATCGGCGACACCACTCGCAACGTCAAGGGTGACTCGGTGGTGATCATCGCGGTCGACACGAAACCGGTCACGATCTTCCTGGGCGCGACTCCGATCGGCGACACCGGGTCGCAAGCCATCGTCAACAAGGTGATCGCGGCGCTGAAAGTGGCCAAGTAGCTCGAGGCCCGGCTCGAGACCGCGTCATCCCTCAGCCGTCGGGCTGGAGACATGCGTCGCCTCCGAACGGCCGCGCAACACGGTGGAATAGCACTCGGCCCAGCGCTCGCGTTCTTCCTCGGTGGCGCGGTCGAGTGCCGCGGACGAGCACAGGATCCGCCGGTCGGACGTCTTGGCGAGGTCGGCCAGCCGCGCCGCCTCGTTGACTGCGTCCCCGATAACCGTGTATTCGTACCGGTTTTCGGCGCCGATGTTGCCCGCGAAGACGCGCCCCGCGGACACACCGATGCCGAAATCGACCACGGGCAGCAGTCGGCGTAGCTCGGTGCCTAACCCAGATTTTTCGTGAAATGCCTCGAGAAACGGGGTGTAGATAAGCGAAAGTGCCTGTCCTGCAAGGGATAATTGGA
>NZ_MVHT01000006.1 GCF_002086275.1 Mycobacterium intermedium
CCCTTACCACCGGTGCCACCGGCGCCAGCGACGGCACCAACGGCGCCGGTGGCACCGGTGGTAAGGGCGGCAACGCCGGCCCGGCCGGCGCGGGTGGCCGCGGCGCCGACGGCACCTCGGTCTACCTCGATGGCGGCGCGGGCGGCGCCGGCGGTAACGGCGCCGCGGGCGGCAAGGGCGGCGCCGGCGGCGCCAACGGCAACGGTGTGGGCACCGGCACCGCCGGTGCGACCGGGACCGGCAGCAACGGCGCCAACGGCGGCGCCGGCGGCAACGGCGCGAATGGGGCGAACGGCACCAACGGCGTCAACGCCAACAACCCGCACGGCAGCGACGGCCAAGCCGGCGGCAAGGGCGGTGACGGCGGTGCCGGTGGCGCCAGCGGCGGCGCGGGCACCACCGGTGGTGCCGGCGGGGCCGGCGGTAAGGGTGGTGCCGGCGGCAAGGGCGGCAGCGGCATCGACGGCGCCAACGGCCAAGCCACCGACGGCATCGGCGGCGCCGGCGCGGCCGGTGGCAACGCCGGCAACGGCGGCGCCGGTGGCGGCGGCGGTAAGGGCGGTGCCGCAGGCGCCGCCAACGGTGGCACCGCAGGCGCAGTGGGCGCCGGCGGTGCGGGCGGCAACGGCGGCGGCGCGGGCACCGCGGGCGTCGGCGGCAGCGGCGCGGCCGGCGCGGACGGCGTCGCGAACGTCAACGGCGGCAACGGTTTCGCCGGCGGTGACGGCGGGGCCGGCGGCAAGGGCGGCAACGGCGGGGCCGGCGGCACCGGCGGAGCCAACGGGAACGGCGTCGGCACCGGCGCCCACGGCAACGGGGGCAACGCCAGCAACGGTGGCGCGGGCGGTGCGGCCGGCGCCGGCGGTGCCGGCATCACCGGCGCCAACGGCACGGCGGACCTCAACAAGTACGGCACTGGCATCGGCGGCGGCCAGGACGGCGGCAACGGCGGCAACGGCGGCAAGGGCGGCGCCGGCGGCGCCGGAGGAACCGGCGGACTCGCCGGCGGCGCCGGAGCCAGCAACGGCAGCAACGGCGCCGGCGGCGTGGGCGGCAAGGGCGGCAACGCCGGCACACCGGGTAACGGTGGCGACGGCGCGGCCGGCACCGCCAGCAACACCACCGGCGGCGCCGGCGGCAAGGGCGGCAACGCGGGTACGGCCGGCCTTGGCGGCGCGGGCGGCGCCAACGGCGGCGGCGTCAGCGCAGCAAGCGGCTCCAGCGGCAACGCGGTCACGGGCATCGCCGGCAGCGGCGGCAACGGCGGGGCCGGCTTCAACGCCACCACCCCGGGCGCCAGCGGGGGCGACGGCGGCGCAGGCGGGGCCGGCGGCAACATCGGCAACGGCGGCAACGGCGGCGCGGGCGGTAACGGCGCCGCGGGCGCGGCCGGCACCGACGGCGTCAACCCGGGTGCCAGCGGCACCGACGGCCAGGCCGGCGGTAAGGGCGGCAACGGCGGTGCCGGCGGTGCGGCCACCGGTGTGGGCACCACGTCGGGCAGCGGCGGCAAGGGCGGCGCAGGCGGTGCGGGCGGCGCCGGCGGTTCGGGCGTGAACGGCGCCAACGGCACGACGACGTCCGGTGCCGGCAACGCCGGCGGGGCAGGCGGCAACGCCGGCAACGGTGGCGCAGGCGGTGCGGGCGGCAAGGGCGGCAACGCGGGTTCCGCGGGCGCCGGTGTCACCGCGGGTAGCTCGGGCAGCGGCGGCGCCGGAGGCGCGGGCGGCGCGGCCGGCACCGCGGGCAACGGCGGCGCGGGCGCCGTCGGCGCGAACGGCGTCTCCGGTGTCAACAACGGCGCCGGGTTCAGCGGCGGAAGCGGCGGTAACGGCGGGACGGGCGGCAACGGCGGTGCCGGTGGCGGCGGTGGCGCCGCCGGCACCGGCACCGGCGGCGTCGCGGGCGCTAACGGAAACGGCGGCAAGGGCAGTGCCGGTGGCGTCGGCGGGGCCGGCGGCAACGGTGGGCTCGGCATCGCCGGGGCCGACGGGACAGCGGACTCCAACAACTACGGCACCGGCGTCGGCGGCGGCCAGCACGGCGGCAACGGCGGGGCGGGCGGCACCGGCGGCACCGGCGGGAACGGCGGCAAGGGCGGCGCGGCCGGCACCGGCGGTACCGGCGGCAGCGCGGGCTCCCACGGCAGCGGCGGGGTCGGCGGCGCCGGCGGTGCCGGGGCCGACGGCGGCGCCGGCGGCAACGGCGCGATCGGCAAGGACGGCATCATCGGCACCAACAACGGCGCCGGCCAGGCCGGTGGCGTCGGCGGCAACGGTGGCAACGGCGGCAACGGCGGCAACGGCGGTGCCGGCGGTAAGGCCACTGGCGGCACCGGCACTCAGGCCGCGAGCGGCGCCGGCGGCAACGCCGGCAATGCCGGCAACGGCGGTAACGGCGCGGCCGGCGGCAACGGCGCGGCCGGCGTGGCCGGCACCAACAACGGCGCGGGCGGCAACGCCGGCAACGGCGGCGCGGGCGGCGCCGGCGGTAACGGTGGAAACGGCGGCACCGGTTCATCGACCGGCAAGGCGGGTAACGCCGGCAGCGGCGGCAACGGCGCGGTCGGCGGCAACGGCGGACTCGGCGCCGACGGCACGGCGGACAACCCCAACGGTGGCGCCGGCGGTAACGGCGGCAACCCCGGCGACGGCGGCGCCGCAGGCAGCGTCGGCACCGGCTCGGGCAGCCCGGTCGCCGGGTCGAAGGGCAGCACGCCCACGTCCGGCGGCAACGGTGGCAACGGCGGCAAGGGCTACACCTACAGCACTCCGGGGGCCAACGGCGGCAACGGCGGAGCGGGCGGCAACGGCGGCTCGGTCGGCAACGGCGGCAACGGCGGAGCGGGCGGCAACGGTGTTGCCGGCGCGACGGGTACGGCAGGCATCCAGCCCGGTGACAGCGGCGGCGACGGCCAGGCCGGTGGCGCTGGCGGGCACGGCGGCCGCGGCGGCAACGCCGGCGCCAAGGGCGGCACCGCGGGCAACGGCGGGGCCGGTGGTTCCGGTGGCGACGGCGGCAACGGCGGCCTCGGGTTGAACGGCGCCGCCGGCCAGGTCGGCGTCGACGCGTACGGCAACGGCGTCGGTGGCGGCCAGGACGGCGGCAACGGCGGGAACGGCGGCAAGGGCGGCAACGGCGGCAACGGCGGAGCCGCCGGCACCGGCAAGGGCGGCACCGCAGGCGTCGGCGGCAAGGCCGGCAACGGCGGCGACGCGGGCACCCCGGGCGACGGCGGCGCCGGCGCTATCGGCACCGCGACCAACCCGACCGGCGGGGCCGGTGGCAACGGCGGCAACGCCGGCAAGGCTGCCGCCGGCGGCACCGGCGGCAGCGGCTCGGTGATCGGAGCCAACGGCGAGGACGGCTCCGCGCCGACCACGCCCGTCGGCAACGGCGGTAAGGGCGGCAACGGGTTCACCTCCACGGCGCCCGGCGCCAACGGTGGCGACGGCGGCGCCGGTGGCAAGGGCGGCAACTACGGCAACGGCGGCGACGGCGGCGACGGCGGAAACGGCGCGGCGGGCGCGGCGGGCGCCAACGGCGTCAGCAACGGTGAATCCGGCGGCAACGGCCAGGCCGGTGGAGCCGGCGGCAAGGGCGGCGTCGGCGGCAACGCCGGTTCGGAACTCGGTGACGGCGGCAAGGGCGGCAACGGCGGTGCCGGCGCCGACGGCGGCAAGGGCGGCGCCGGCGTGAATGGCGCCAACGGCGTGTCCGACCTCGACCTGTACGGCACCGGTGTCGGCGGCGGCCAGCACGGCGGCAACGGTGGCAACGGCGGAGTGGGTGGCAACGGCGGCGCCGGCGGCGCCGGCGGTACCGCCGGCTTGTACGGCATCTCCGGTGGCGCCGGCAACGGCGGCAACGCGGGCAACGGCGGCGCCGCGGGCACCCCGGGTAGCGGCGGCAGCGGCGCGGCGGGCACCTTCACCCACACTGCAGGCGGCGACGGCGGCAACGGCGGCAATGCCGGGACCGGCGGCGCGGGCGGCATCGGCGGCCTCGACGGACTCGGCGACCCCAGCGGCAGCAACGGCACCGCGGGGGCCGGTGTCACGGCCAACGTCGGTCACGGCGGCGCTGGCGGCGTCGGCTACAGCCAGGCACCGAACGCCACCGACGCCAACGGCAACGGCCTGGCCGGTGGCGCTGGCGGTAAGGGCGGCAACGGCGGCACAAACGGCAATGGCGGCGCCGGGGGCGCCGGCGGCAGCGGCTCCAACGGCGCGACCGGCGCCAACGGCGTGAACGCCGGCGACTCCGGTGCCAACGGCGGCAAGGGCGGCGCCGGCGGCGCAGGCGGTGCCGGTGGCGCTGGCGGCACGACCATCGGCGACGGCGGCGCCGGCGGCAAGGGCGGCCACGGCGGCAGCGGCGGAAACGGCGGCGGCGGCGTGGACGGCCACGACGGCGTCGCCAACTCCGACAAATACGGCAACGGAATCGGCGGCGGTCAGGACGGCGGCAACGGCGGGTCCGGCGGCGTCGGCGGCAACGGCGGCGCCGGCGGAGCGGGCGGCACGGCCACCAACGGCACGGCCGGCGCGGGCGCGGCCGGGGGCAACGCGGGTAACGGCGGCAACGGCGGCACCCAGGGCGACGGCGGCAACGGCGCGGCCGGCACGGCCGCCAATCCCGACGGCGGCAAGGGCGGCAAGGGCGGCAACCCGGGCACCGGCGCCAGCGGTGGCACCGGCGGCGCCGGCGGCGCGAACGGCAGCGGTTCCGGCAACGGCGGCAACGGCAGCAACGGCAGCGGCGGCAGCACCCCCACGGCCGTCGGCGGCAACGGTGGCCAGGGCGGCGACGGCTACAACGCGACCCTGCCCGGCCAAAACGGCGGCAAGGGCGGCGCCGGCGGTGACGGCGGCCTGTACGGCGACGGCGGCAAGGGCGGCAACGGCGGCAACGGCGCGGCCGGCTCGAACGGCACCAACGGTGTGAACCCCGGCGAAAGCGGCGGCACCGGCCAGACCGGCGGGCACGGCGGCGACGGCGGCGCCGGCGGCAAGAGCGGCACGCTGAACGGGCATGGCGGCGACGGGGGCCACGGTGGCAGCGGCGCCAACGGCGGTACCGGCGGCAACGGCGCGGCGGACCCGGACGGGATCGGCCCCAACGGCGGCAAGGGCGGTAACGGCGGGACCGGAGGCGCTGGCGGCAACGCCGGAGCGGGCGGCGCCGGCGGCGACGGCTTCCTCGGCGGCGGCGACGGCGGCAACGGCGGCAACTCGGGCCTCGGCGGCAGTGGCGGCACCGGAGCAGAAGGCAAGAACGGCTCGGGCAGCAACGGGGCGAGCGGCGCCGACTCCACCGCGATGACCGGCGACGGCGGCGATGGCGGCGACGCCTTCGGCACCCCAGGGGCCGGCGCGAAGGGTTACGCCGGCGGGGACGGCGGCCACGCCGGCATGTACGGCAACGGCGGCAAGGGCGGCAACGGCGGCGTCGGCGGCACCGGCGTCACGGGCACCAACGGCGGCAACGGCACCGGCGCCAACGGCGGCGTCGGCGGCGTCGGCGGCGAGGGCGGCGCGGCCGGCACCGGCGGCGACGGCGGCACCATAGCCGGCAACAGCGGCGACGGCGGCCGGGGCGGTGCTGGTGGCACCGGTGGCACCGGCGGCAACGGCGGCACCGGCGACCCGACCTTCGGCTTCAACGACGGCGCCGGCGGCAACGCGGGCAACGGCGGCACCGGCGGCAAGGGCGCCGACGGCGGCAAGGCCGGCAACGTCCTCGGCGTCGGCACCCAGGGCAACGGCGGCGCTGCCGGCAACGGCGGCAACGGCGGCGTCAGCGGCGTCGGCGGCACCGGAGCGGCGGGCACCGCCGCCCACCCGACCGGTGGTGCTGGCGGCAACGGCGCCAACCCGGGTGTCGGCGGCGAAGGCGGCAGCGGCGGCACAGGCGGCACGTCGGGCGCGAACGGCGCGAAGGGCGCCACCCCCACCACCATCGCCGGCCACGGTGGCACCGGCGGTGCGGGCTGGAACTCCAACGACCCGAGCAAGCCCGGCGGCAACGGCGGCGTCGGCGGCAACGCCGGTGACTACGGCGTCGGCGGCACCGGCGGCAAGGGCGGCAACGGCGCCAACGGCGTGACCGGCAGTGCCGGCGGCGTCGGCCAGGACGGCGGCAACGGCGGCAACGCCAGTGCCGGCGGCAACGGCGGCAACGGCGGCAAGGGCGGCAAGATCGCCGGCAACGGCGGCGACGGTGGCGCAGCAGGCCACGGCGGCGACGGCGGTACCGGCGGCAACGGCGGCGACGGCGCTCCCGCCGGCAACGGCGGCAAGGGCGGTAACGGCGGTAACGGCGCCAACGGCGGCGTCGGCGGCAACGGCGGGCAGGGCGCGCCGGGGTACGACGACGGCAACGGCGGTGCCGGCGGCAACGGCGGCAACGACGGCATCGGCGGCAACGGTGGCAACGGCGGCAACGGCACGGCGGCCAACCCCAACGGCGGCCGGGGCGGTGACGGCGGCCTGCTGGGCAGCGGCGGCAGCAAGGGCGCCGGCGGCACCGGCGTCGTCAACGGCGCCGACGGCAAGGACGGCGGCGTGCCCACCGGCAAGAGCGGCGGCAACGGTGGCAACGGCGGCAACGGCTACAGCTACAACCCCGCCACCGACCCCGGCAGGTCGGGCGGTCACGGCGGCGATGGCGGCAACGCCGGTGAGATCGGCAACGGCGGCAACGGCGGCAAGGGCGGCAACGGCACGGCCGGCACCAACGGCGTCAACGGCACCAAGACCGGCG
Organism: Mycobacterium intermedium; assembly: GCF_002086275.1. Classification (GTDB taxonomy): domain Bacteria; phylum Actinomycetota; class Actinomycetes; order Mycobacteriales; family Mycobacteriaceae; genus Mycobacterium; species Mycobacterium intermedium. Next base: position 6,766 of record NZ_MVHT01000006.1, read on the forward strand.
ACTCCGGAACCAGCGGCATGGCTGGTGGCTCGGGCGGCAATGGCGGCAAGGGCGGCAACAGCGGCACCATCGCCGGCAACGCCGGTAACGGCGGCGACGCCGGCAACGGTGCGGCCGGCGGCCGGGGCGGCAACGGCGTCCAGGGCAAGGCAGGCGTGGCCGGGGTCAACGGGGGCGCCGGCCACAACGGCGGTAGCGGCGGCGACGGCGGCAACGGCGGGGCCGGCGGTAACGGTGGCGCGTCCGGGTCCCTGCTCAACGGCACCGGCACCGCGGGCACCGTCGGCAAGGCCGGTAACGGCGCCGACGGCGGCAAGGCCGGCACCCCCGGTAACGGCGGGACCGGCGCGGCCGGCACCCTCGCCAACCCCGACGGCGGCAAGGGCGGCAACGGCGGCAACGCCGGAAAGGCCGGCATCGGCGGCGCGGCGGGTACCGGCTCCGGCACACCTACCTCCGGTACCAACGGCGCCTCGGTGGTCGGCCCGGCCGGTAACGGCGGTCAGGGTGGCGCGGGCTACAACCCGCTCACCCCGGGCAGGAACGGCGGCAACGGCGGTGACGGCGGCGACGGCGGCAACATCGGCAACGGCGGCAACGGCGGTGCCGGCGGCAACGGCGTGTCGGCCACGGTGGCGGGCGCCGACGGGACGAACCCCGGCGACAGCGGCGCTGCCGGCCGCGCCGGCGGCTCCGGCGGCAACGGCGGCGCCGGCGGCAAGGGCGGTGTGGACTCCGGTAACGGCGGCAACGGTGGGGCCGGCGGCAGCGGCGGCAACGGCACCAACGGCGGTAAGGGCGTGAACGGCAACGCGGGCACCGCCGACATCGACCGCTACGGCAACGGCATCGGCGGCGGCCAGAACGGCGGCAACGGCGGAGCTGGCGGCGCCGGCGGCAACGGCGGCAACGGCGGGCTCGGCGGCTCGGCCACGAACGGCACCGCGGGCGCCAACGGGGCCGGAGGCAACGGCGGCAACGGCGGCAACGCCGGGACGCCCGGCAACGGCGGCAACGGCACGGCCGGAACGGCCACCAACCCGGACGGCGGTAAGGGCGGCAACGGCGGCACCACCGCCATCGGCACGGGCGGCACCGGCGGCAGCGGCGGCGGCGTCAACGGCACCGACGGCAAGGCGTTCGCTGGTCCGGTCGGTAACGGCGGCAACGGCGGCAACGGCTACAGCCCCAGCACCGCGGGCGCCAACGGCGGCAACGGCGGAGCCGGCGGCAACGGTGGCACCTACGGCAAGGGCGGCAACGGCGGCAACGGCGGCAACGGCGCGGCCGGTACGAACGGCACCGGCGGGGTGGCCGCGGGCTCCAGCGGCACCGACGGCATGGCCGGCGGGGCCGGCGGGCATGGGGGCGCGGGCGGCGCCGGCGGCTCGATCTCCGGCGACGGCGGCAACGGCGGCACGGGCGGCAACGGCGCCAACGGCGGAGACGGCGGAGCCGGTGTGGCGGGCGCCAACGGCACCTCGAGCAGCCCCCACGGCCAGGCCGGCGGTAACGGCGGCGCCGGTGGCAACGGCGGTAACGGTGGCAACGGCGGCGCGGGTGGCACGGTGACCAACGGCGTCGCCGGCACCACCGGCAACGGCGGCAACGGCGGCAACGCCGGCAAGGCCGGAACCCCGGGCGACGGCGGGAACGGCTTCAGCAGCACCGGCACCGGCGTCAACGGTGGCAACGGCGGCAACGGCGGAAACGGCGGCAGCACGACGCTGGGCACCGGCGGAATCGGCGGCACCGGCGCCACTCCCGGCACCAACGGCGCCGACGGCGTCGCACCCGTCGGTGTCGGCAACGGCGGCACGGGCGGCAACGGCTACAGCCCGACCAACGGCACCGGCGCCAACGGCGGCAATGGCGGCACCGGCGGCAACGGCGGCAACTTCGGCAACGGCGGGGCCGGCGGCAACGGCGGCAACGGCGCTTCCGGAAAGGCCGGCACCAACGGAGTCAACCCCGGCGACAACGGCGGCAACGGCCAAGCCGGCGGCGCTGGCGGCACGGGCGGCAACGGCGGCCTGGGCGGCTCGATCTCCGGTAACGGCGGCAAGGGCGGCAACGGTGGCACCGGCGCGACCGGCGGCGCCGGCGGCAACGGCGCGGCGGGCGATGTCGACACCGCGGGCGCCGGTGGCACCGGTGGCGATGGCGGAGCCGGCGGCACCGGTGGTGCGGGCGGCAACGGCGGCAACGCCCTGGGCAAGGGCACCGGCGGCAACAGCGGCAACGGCGGTGCCGGCGGCACCGGTGGGGCACCCGGCAACGGCGGCAACGGCGCGGCGGGCGTCTCCGAGGAGACGCCGGACGGCGGCAACGGCGGCGCCGGCGGCACCGGGGGCAAGGGCGGCAACGGCGGCAACGCGGGTGCCGTCGGCACCGGGATCGACGGCAACGGCACCAGCGGCGTCGGTGGCAACGGCGGCAACGGCGGCAACGGCGCCGGCGGCAGCGGCGGCAAGGGCGGGGACGCCTTCGCCGACGCGGTCAGCGGTAACGGTGGCAACGGCGGTAACGGCCCCAACGGCGGCGACGGCGGCAACGGCGGTGCCACGGGCGGCAGCGGCGGCACCGGCGGCGGGTTCGGCGGAGGCGGTGCGGGCGGTGCCGGAGTGGGCGCCGGCAGCAACGGCACGCCCGGCGACCAGGGCAGCAAGGGCGGCAACGGCCTGGACGGCTAGGCCGCCACTGACCAGCCCCCGGCTGCAGTGAACCCCTCCGCCGCAGCCGGGGGCTGCACTGCTCAGAACTCCAGCACTGCTCAGAACTCCAGCGCGGTGAACCGCCAGTCCAGCACCTGGCGGTCGGGTTCGCCCGGGCCGCCCACCGCGTAGACCAGCGAACGCAGCCCAAGCGCACCGCCGTTGGAGGTGGCGGCGGCGGACTCCACGTGCAGTTCGCTGTAGAGCGTGTCGCCCTCGTGCACCGGTCCGGTGTGGTCGCAGGACTCCCAGCCCAGGACCGTCACCAAGTTGGGCAACAACCGGGTGGCCTGGGCGAACGCCAACGAAATGGTGTGCCCACCGTAGACCAACCGCCGCCCACCGACCCGCGAATCATGGTGCGTGGCAGCGATGTTAAGGGTCAGTCTGGCCAGTTCCGCTGCGCTGCTGACCAAGTCGGCGGTGCTGTGCAACACCGTCCCGGCGATGGATTCGGCGTGATCCGCGAAATGCGGCCCAGGTACCCGACTTCGGTAGGCCGCGGCGTCCCACTGTTCGGTCGGGTCGGTGGCCGGCGGGACGGCATCGGCACCCACGGCGGACAGGTCGTCGGCCGGCGCTGCGGCCGAATCGTCCCGCCAGTCCGGGCTCATGGGCAGCATGGCGCAGCGGTAGAAGTCGAGCACCAGCTGGTCGGCTTGATCGATGGTGGTCATCCGCAGCGCCGCCAACCCCGTCGGCGCGCGTCCGGGTTTGACCGAGTTGGCCCGCAGCCCAACCACTTCGGTCCGGGTGTAAATGGTGTCGCCGATCACCGGGAACCGGTGGAAGGTGAGGCCCCGGTAGAACAGGTTGGCCTTGACGCGCTGGGTTGCCAACGTCGACTGCCCGATGGCCACATTGCATACCAGGCTCGGATGCGCCAGCGCCGCGGGCGCACCCGTCACGGCCCCGCACAGGTCGGCGTCCAGGGCCAACCGCAGCCGGTCACCCACGATCGCCTGGTGGGCGGCCGCCAGACCGGACGACAGGGTGACCGAGGGCGCCCAGTCGAACACCTGACCGACCGAGAGGTCGTCGAAGTAGGGACCACCCTCGCGTAAGTCCGCGTACCTGTTAGCCACAAAGGCACATGCTGGCAGGCTGTCGAACTGAGGGTCAAACCGGAGGACAGCGCAAGTGAACCATGAACTGAGTGACGACGAGGCCATGTTGGTCGCGACGGTGCGGGCGTTCATCGACCGTGACGTCAAGCCGACGGTCCGCGACGTCGAGCACGCCAACACCTATCCCGAGGCGTGGATCGAGCAGATGAAGCGGATCGGCATCTACGGCCTGGCCATCCCCGAGGAATACGGCGGCTCGCCGGTGTCGATGCCGTGCTACGTGCAGGTCACCCAGGAGCTGGCCCGCGGGTGGATGAGCCTGGCCGGTGCGATGGGCGGACACACCGTGGTTGCCAAGCTGCTCACGGCCTTTGGCACCGAGGAGCAGAAGCAGCAGTATCTGCCGCCGATGGCGACCGGCGAGTTGCGGGCCACCATGGCGCTGACCGAGCCCGGCGGGGGTTCGGACCTGCAGAACATGACGACCACGGCGCTGCCGGACGATTCGGGCGGGTTGGTGATCAACGGCGCCAAAACGTGGATCAGCAACGCGCGCCGGTCCGGCTTGATTGCGTTGCTGTGCAAGACCGATCCGGCCGCGACACCGCGCCACAAGGGCATCTCGGTCGTGCTGGTCGAGCACGGACCGGGCTTGACGGTGTCGCGCGACCTGCCCAAGTTGGGTTACAAGGGCGTGGAAGCGTGCGAGCTGTCGTTCGACGACTTCCGCGCCCCAGCCTCGGCGATCCTCGGCGGCGTGCCGGGCCAAGGGTTCGCCCAGATGATGAAAGGCCTTGAGACGGGCCGTATCCAGGTGGCGGCCCGTGCCCTCGGGGTGGCAACCGCCGCCCTGGAGGACGCGCTGGCGTACGCCCAGCAACGCGAGAGTTTCGGCCAGCCGATTTGGAAACACCAAGCCGTGGGCCATTATCTGGCCGACATGGCGACCAAACTCACCGCGGCGCGCCAACTCACCCGGTATGCCGCCGAACGCTTCGACAGCGGACAGCGTTGCGACATGGAGGCCGGCATGGCCAAGCTGTTTGCGTCCGAGGTGGCGATGGAGATCGCTCTCAACGCGGTGCGGATCCACGGCGGGTACGGCTATTCCACCGAATACGACGTCGAACGCTACGTCCGCGATGCGCCACTGATGATCGTCGGCGAAGGCACCAATGAGATTCAGCGCAACGTGATCGCCGGCCAATTGGTAGCTCGCGGCGGGATTTAGCCGGGTTCAGCCGGGTTTAGTGGGGATTTGGCGGGGATCAGCCCGGCCTCGGTCAGCATTTCGGACGGCTGCCGACGAGGTCGGTGCTGTATATTTTCCGGAACTTCGGCAGCAGCGACCCAAGGGGAAGATCGCCATGAGTTATCCGTCGGATCCATATGGCGGTTCGCCGGAGTGGCAGGGGCAACCGCCCCCCCTATGGCCAACCCGCACCCTATGGCCAGCCGTCGCCCTATGGCCAGCCGTCGCCCTATGGCCAGCCGGGATACGGCCCGCAGCCGGACAACTACCTCGTCTGGGCCATCCTCGCCACCGTCCTGTGCTGCCTCCCGTTTGGCATCGTGTCGCTCGTCAAGTCCAACCAGGTTGGTTCGCTGTGGGCTCAGGGGCAATACGCCGAGGCGCAGGCCGCCTCAGCCGCCGCCAAGAAGTGGGCCATCGTCAGCGCGGTCGTGTCCGTCGTCGCCTGGATCGTCTTCATCATCGTCTACGTCGTTCTCATTGCTTGGGCGGTGAAGAATGCGCCGTCCACCGACTTCACCACGTACCGCACCTATTCGGGCTACTGAGTCGGGCCCGCCGCGACGGCATCCACCAGACCCCAGGCCAGTGCGGTTTCAGCGTCGATAGTCCTGCCGGAAAGCACGAGATACGCCGTGCGCCAACGGCCGATCCGACGGGTGACGCTGACGGTGCCGCCGGCCCCCGGGATGAGGCCCAGGCTCAGTTCCGGTAACCCGAACACCGAATTCTCGCTGGCTTCAACCCATCCGCAGAATGCGGCCATTTCCAAGCCGCTGCCCAACACCTGACCGTGCACCTCGGCGCGGCACGCCCGGCCGAGTCGTGCAGTGAGCGCGTCAAGCGACAGGGCGGGGCTGTGCCGGGTGCGGGCCAGATGAGCGCTCGCCGGGTCGGCGAGGGTGCCGAACTCGGCAAGGTCGCCCCCGCTGCAGAACGACGGCCCGTTGCCGCTCAACACGATTCCGGTGACCGACGGGTCCAATTGGGCGACGGTCAACGCTTCCAGTAGCGCCGCGCGCGCATCGGTGGAAAAAGCGTTGTGTCGCTGCGGACGGTTGAACGTGATGTGCAGTGTGTCGCCGTTGCGTTCGGCCAATACCGGGTCCGCGATGGCCGGAACCCGCGCGGGGCCACGCTCTTGGAGCCAGCGCGCGAACTCCGGTCCGGACTGCAGGGTCGAGTAGGCAAGTGATTCGGCGACCACTCCAGCCAGCGTCGCGCCGGACGGGTCGAGGGTGCGCAGCACGTCGTCGCACACCGCACTGGCGTGCGGCCAGTGCCGGCATCGCTCCTCCAACTCGGCGAGGGTCTGCGGTACCGAGTCCACGGTGACCACCCTGCGGTCGGTGCACGGCTCCTCGGTGATCGCGAAAGTCGGGTAGTCCAGCCAGGATTCATCTACCAGCGGACCGTGCGCGACCACCACCCCCGGCGGCGCCGCCGAACTCGGGTCCGGCGGCGCGTGCTGAGCCTGCGAAAGGTCGACCAGCCGCAGCATCGGTCACCCCGAATACTTCTCGATCAGCTCGTTCTTGTACAACTTGCCGGTGTCGGTGCGCGGTAGTTGGGTCTCGAACGCAATGGAGCGCGGACATTTGAAGTGCGACAGGCGGTCTCGCAGCCACGCCAGCAGCTCTTCGCCGAACGCGTCGGTGGCGTCGGCCGGGTCGACGGTCTGCACGGTGCCCATCACCCGCTGACCCATCTCGTCGTCAGGAACTCCGAATACCGCGGCGTCCAACACTTTCGGGTGGGTGACAAGCATGTTCTCGGCTTCCTGCGGGTAGATGTTCACCCCGCCGGAGATGATCATGTGGTGGCGCCGGTCGGTGAGGTAAAGATAGCCGTCCTCGTCGAGGTAGCCGACGTCACCGACGGTCACCCAGCCGCGCCGGTCACGTGACGCAGCGGTCTTGGCCGGGTCGTTGAGGTATTCGAAGGGGTATCCACCCTCGAAATAGATCTCCCCGGCCTGCCCCGGGGGAAGTTCGTTGCCGTCCTCGTCGAGGATGTGTACGGCGCCCTGCATGGGCTTGCCCACCGAGCCCGGATGCGCCAGCCAGTCCTCGGCGAAGATGAGCGTCGACCCGCTCGCTTCCGACGAGGCGTAGTACTCGTCGATGATCGGCCCCCACCAATTCATCATCTGCATCTTGATGTCCACCGGGCACGGCGCCGCCGCGTGTATCACCCGCTGCAGACTCGAGATGTCGTACGAATTGCGTACCGCTTCCGGCAGTTTGAGCATCCGCACGAACATGGCCGGCACGAATTGGCCGTGCGTCACCCGGTAGCGCTCAATGGCTTGTAGCGTCCCCTCCGGGTCGAACTTCTCCAACACCACCGTGGTGATGCCCGCGGCCTGCACGGTCATGGACCACACCGACGGCGCGGTGTGATAAAGCGGCGCAGGGCTCAGGTACACCGAGTCAGGAGTCATCCAGAATCCGACCAGGCCCGACATCATTCCCGGGGCGTCTTCCGGACGGACATGCGGCAGTTCGCGTTTGATCCCCTTGGGTCGGCCGGTGGTGCCCGACGAGTACTGCAGCAGGTCGCCCTCGAGTTCGTCCTCGATCGGGGTATCTGGCTGATCCGCAACACATTCCGGATAACGCTCCCACCCCGCCAGATCGCCGTCGGCGATCAAAAGTAGCTCCGGGAGGCCGCCGGACAACTCGTCGGCCAGCCCGGCGCACGTTTCGCGCAGCGCGGCCGACCCGATGATCCCCTTGGCGCCGCTGTTCTCGATGATGTAGGCGGCCTCGGTGGCGGTGAGATGGGTGTTGATCGGCACGTAGTACAGGCCGCTGCGGCGGGCCGCCCACATGACCGCGTGCATGTGCTCGTTGTTCTCCAACAGGATCGCAACGGCGTCGCCCTCGCGCAGGCCGTGCTGACGGAATCGGTGCGCCAGTCGATTCGCCCGCGCTTCCAGTTCGTCGAAGGTGACTACCGTGCCCGATGGGTGCAGGATGATCGCCGGCTTGCCAGCACCTACAAACTGCCGGAATTGCATGTGCCGACTGTACCTTCGGGCCGTTTTACCTCCGGCGAGACAGTGGCGCGGCGCTGTTCGCGGCGCCGCTGCGCCAGCGAGATGTAAAGATTGGCTGGTGCCTGACGTGCGCGTGGTAGTCGCCGACGACGATGTCCTGCTCCGCGAGGGTTTGTCGAGTCTGCTGCAGCGGAACGGGTTCGACGTGGTCGGGCAGGCCGGTGACGCCACCGAACTCCTCGAGCAGGTGCGGCGACTGACTCCCGATCTCGCGATCGTCGACATCCGGATGCCGCCATCGCACGACACCGAGGGGCTGGACGCGGCCCGAACCATCCGCGCCGAACGGCCCGCGACCGCCATTCTGGTGTTGTCCGCCCACGTCGACGTCGAGCATGCGATGGATCTGCTGGCCGGCGGACACTCGATCGGTTACCTGCTCAAGAGCCGAGTCACCGATGTGACTGACTTCGTCGACACCGTCGGACGCATCGCCAACGGAGCGTCGGTGATCGACCCGGCGTTGGTCCAGGAGTTGGTAACCGCGCGGCGCCGCGACGATCCGCTGGATGCGCTCAGTGCGCGGGAACGTGAGGTGTTGACGCTCATGGCCGAGGGCCTGTCCAACGCGGGCATCGGGCGCCGCCTCTGGGTCACCGAGGGCACGGTCGAGAAGCATGTGCGCAGCATCTTGACCAAGCTCAACCTGTCGGACACGGCCGACGATCACCGCCGCGTACGGGCCGTCATCATGTACCTCGACTCGCTGTAGCGGTTGGTCGCTAGACGTGGCGTACCAGCAACTCCCGGATCGCCTGGGGAGACAGTGAAATCTTTGAGACGAAGCCCAGAGCCGGACTGTCCGCGATCAAGTCCTGCAAATCCTGTTCAGAGTGCGTCGAAATAAGGATTACCGACGGCGCAGGACTGTTCGCCTGGTGCAGTGCGCGCGCCAGGTCAAAACCGCTCTCCGCACCCAGGTCGACGTCCACCAAGGTCACATCTGGCCGCAATCGTTGAAAACACTCCAACGCTTCGGCGCTGTTCGAGGCCAAGCCGACCACGTCAAAGCCCGCGCACTGCAGCATCGAGCGTGCGGCGTCGCGAAACGTCGGGCTGTCGTCCACGATCAGACAACGCAACGCGGTCGGCATGGTAACCACGCCTGCCAGATTGCCAGCTCGATCAGCTCCGGACATTCCGGCTAGCGGGAAACTTCGCCGCGCTGGCACTAATCTGCGCTCAATGAGCGAATCACTCGGGTCGGACCGCGCTGAGCAGGCGCGCCGCACCTCGTGGCGCGATCGGCTGTTGGCGACCGTGCTGCGCCCGACCGCGCGACCACTGGGTTGGGGCATTGTCGCCATGCTGGGTCTGATTGCCGGCGAAACCGCTCTGGTGTTGCTGATGAAGCGAGCGGCGCCGCAAAACTCCTACGGCGCGATATACCTGCTCGGTGTGCTGCTGGTCGCGGCCGGCTGGAACTTCGGGCTGGCCCTGGTGACCGCCCTGATCAGCACGGGGATCTACGTTTACTTCCACGTCCAGGCCGGCGACAGCGTGCTCGCCGCGACACTTTTCTTCCTGCCGCTGGCGCTGTTGGCCAGCGCGCTGGCCAGCCAGGCTCGCCTGCAAGCGGCGGAATCCGAAGAGCGTCGTCGCGAGGCTGCCGCCCTGGCCCGCCAACAGGCGGCGCTGCGCCGCGTGGCCACGCTCGTCGCTCGAGGCGCCGAGCCCGGTGACGTCTACCCCGTCGCGGTAACCGAATTGGCCCGAGGCCTGCATGTGGAGCATGTGACGCTCGTGGAATTCACCGCCGACGGCGGTGCTGTGGTGCTCGCCTCGTATGACATCGACGAGACCAAACTTCGAGTCGGCGAACACCTTTCGCTTGATGGCGACAGCGTGGCAGCGCGGGTCCGCACGACGGGCGCGCCGGCGCGAATCGCCGACTATCGAACGATGCAGGGCCCCTTGGCGGATCGGCTACGAAACTTGGGCGTCACATCGGGCGTCGGCAGTCCCGTCACCGTCGCCGGCACGACGCGTGGAGCGATGATCGTCGCTTCGGTGCGCGCCGATGCCCTGCCGCAGGAAACCGAAACGCGCATTTGTGATTTCGCCGATCTGGTGGCCACCGCCATCGGTAATGCGGAAACGCGCGCCGAGGTGCAGGCCTCCCGGGCTCGCATCGTCGCTGCGGCCGACCAGGCTCGGCGCTCGATCGAACGCGACCTGCACGACGGTGCGCAGCAGCGCGTCGTCTCGCTGGGGTTGGGGCTGCGAGCGTTGGAAGCCTCACTCTCCGACCAGGATCCCGCCGTATGCCGGCAATTGGACAACCTCATCAACGGAATGTCGGACCTGTACACCGAGCTGCAGGAGCTGTCCCGGGGCATCCACCCGGCAATCCTGTCCAAAGGGGGGTTAGGTCCGGCACTCAAGACACTGGCTCGTCGCTCGCCGGTGCCGGTACGTCTCGAACATTCCATCGACCGTCGGCTGCCCGAACCGGTAGAAGCCGCCGCGTACTACGTGGTCGCCGAGGCATTGACCAACGCCGCCAAACACGCACGCGCATCGGGCGTGACGGTGCGCGTGCTCCTCCAGGGCGCTGACCTGACGCTCGAGGTCACCGACGACGGGGTGGGTGGGGCCGTCTCCGGTGCCGGTAGCGGACTGGTCGGACTCCGGGACAGGGTCGAGGCGGTATCCGGCCGATTCGAGATTTCCAGCACCCCCGGCCAGGGCACCACCGTAGCGGCGCGCCTACCGGCGACTCCGGTCCAGTAGCCATACCACCTGGGACTCGGTCGCGGATTCCTGCTAGCCGGTAACCGCGCGTCCTGTTTTCTTCCATTCAGGTTGGCCGTTGGCAGCGATGCCGCAACGCGCGGAGCCGACGAAAGTCTCACGCAGCGGGCACATCCGCTCACCCCACCAGTGAGAAAGGTTCCAGCCGATGTCCAACACGGTCAAGACGGTGCACGATGTCACCTACGAGCTGCTGCGCACATTGGGATTGACCACGGTGTTCGGCAATCCGGGGTCAACCGAGCAGTCCTTCCTGCGGGACTTCCCGGACGATTTCACCTACGTGCTCGCGCTGCAGGAGGCGTCAGTGCTGGCCATCGCCGACGGGTTCGCCCAGGCGACCGGCAAGCCGGCTCTGGTCAATCTGCACACCGCGGCGGGCACCGGCAACGCGATGGGATCGTTGGTGGCCGCGTACAAGGCGAACACCCCGATGATCGTCACGGCAGGACAGCAGACCCGCGAAATGCTGTTGACCGACCCGTATTTGGCGAACCGGGAGGAGACAGTTCTGCCGCAACCGTGGGTCAAGTGGGCCTACCAACCGGCGCGGGCGCAGGATGTGCCGGCCGCGTTCATGCAGGCCTACGCGGTGGCCATGCAGCCGCCGCGCGGACCTGTGTTCCTGTCCATCCCGCTCGACGACTGGGACCAGCCGGCGCTGGGACCCGCGGTCGTCCGCGAGGTCACCGGCCGCGTCGCCCCCGACGCCGATCGGCTACGCGCCTTCGCCGAACGGATCAGTCGAGCCCAGCGACCCCTGCTGGTGCTTGGCCCGGAGGTCGACCGCGATGACGCCTGGGACGCCGGGATCGCGTTCGCCGAGAAGCTCAAGGCTCCGGTGTTCGGCAGCGCCCTGCCCGACCGAGTGTCGTTCCCCGAGGACCACCCGCTGTCGATGGGACCGCTTCCGATGACCATCGCCGGGGTGAATGAGACCGTCCGCGGCCATGACCTCGTCATCGTGATCGGCGCGGCGGTGTTCCGGTACTACCCCTACGTTCCCGGTGACTACCTGCCCGAGGGCACCGAGCTGCTACACATCACTTCCGATCCACACCTGTCGTCCGTGGCCCCGGTGGGCGACAGCCTGATCGGCTCCGTCCGCACCGCGCTCGAACAACTTGTCGACATGATCGAGGTGCCCGCTGATCGAAAGGCACCAGAGCCACACCCGCGGCCGGTCAACACGACCGTGGAGCCGGCGACGGCGCCCCTGACCGCCGATCAGGTGTATCACGTGATCAGTCAGGTCAAGCCCGACGATGCGGCGTTGGTCAACGAGTCCACGTCGACGCTGGCCGAGCAGCTCAAATGGCTGCCTACCACGCACCCGCGCAGCTTCTTCGCCACCGGCAGCGGCGGCATCGGGTGGGGCGTGCCGGCCGCGGTCGGCATCGCACTCGGCGACCGAGCACGCGGAGTCGATCGCCATGTGGTGGCCACCATCGGCGACGGATCCTTCCAATACTCGGTCCAAGCCATCTACACCGCTGCTCAGCACAAGCTGCCGGTCATCTTCGTGGTGCTCCGCAACGGCGAGTACGCCATCCTGAAATCGTTCGCCGAATTGGAGAACACGCCCGGCGTCCCCGGCCTGGACCTTCCCGGGCTCGACATCGCCTCGCTGGGAGCGGGTTTCGGCCTGCACTCGGTCACCGTTGACAGCACCGACGCGCTCGCGGCCGAATTCAAGACCGCACTCAACTCGGAGGGTCCCACCGTCATCGTCGTGCACACCCAGCCAGAGCAGCCCTTCCTGGGCTGATCAGCAGCAACCGGGCGACCGCAGTCGCTGCACACACGCGAAAGCCCCCATTTCCGGTGCGTGAAACCGCACGGTCAGGAATGGGGGCTTTTGCGTCTGTTCGCGGGTTACTCGGCCTCGTCCAAGCGGTGCTTCAAGGCCTCGAACTCGTCCTTGATGCCGGTCGGCAACTTCTCGCCGACGAACTCGAGCCACTCCTCGATCAGCGGCAGTTCTTGACGCCACTCCTCGACGTTGACCTCCAGCGCGGCGGCCACGTCGGCGGCGTCGACATCCAGGCCCTCGAGGTCCAGGTCCTCGGCGGAGGGAACGGTGCCGATCGGGGTGGTCCGGCCGCCGGTCCGGTTCTCGATGCGGTCGACGATCCACTTCAGTACCCGGCTGTTCTCGCCGAAGCCCGGCCACAGGAAGCGGCCGTCTTCGCCGCGGCGGAACCAGTTGACGAAGAACACCTTCGGCAGCTTGGACTCGTCGGCGTTCTTGCCCAGGTTGATCCAGTGCTGGAAGTAGTCGCCCACGTTGTAGCCGAGGAACGGCAGCATGGCCATCGGGTCGCGGCGCACGTTGCCGACCTTGCCCTCGGCCGCGGCGGTCTGCTCGCTGCCCAGGGTGGCGCCGATGAACACGCCGTGCTGCCAGTCGCGGGCCTCGGTGACCAGCGGGACCGTGGTCTTGCGGCGGCCGCCGAACAGGATGCCCGAAATCGGCACGCCCTCCGGGTCGTCCCACTCGGGCGCGAGGATCGGGCACTGCGACATCGGGGTGCAGTACCGCGAGTTGGGGTGCGCCGCAGTGGTTTCCGTCTCGCGGAAGTACCAGTCGTTGCCCTTCCAGTCGATCAGGTGCTGCGGGTCGCCTTCCAGGCCCTCCCACCACACGTCGCCGTCGTCGGTCAGCGCCACGTTGGTGAAGACGGTGTTGCCGGCGGCGATGGTCCGCATGGCGTTGGGGTTGGACTTCCAGTTGGTGCCCGGCGCCACCCCGAAGAAGCCGAACTCCGGGTTGACCGCGTACAAACGGCCGTCCTTGCCGAACCGCATCCAGGCGATGTCGTCACCGAGCGTCTCGGCGCGCCAGCCCGGGATGGTCGGCTGCAGCATCGCAAGGTTGGTCTTGCCGCACGCCGACGGGAACGCCGCGGCGAAGTAGTACGCCTTGTTCTCCGGCGAGATCAGCTTGAGGATCAGCATGTGCTCGGCCAGCCAGCCCTCGTCGTGGGCCATCGCCGACGCGATCCGCAGTGAGTAGCACTTCTTACCCAGCAGCGCGTTGCCGCCGTAGCCGGAGCCGTAGCTCCAGATCTCGCGGGTCTCCGGGAAGTGGGTGATGTACTTGGTCTCGTTGCACGGCCACGGAACGTCCTTCTGACCGGGCTCGAGGGGGGCGCCCACCGAGTGCAGCGCCTTGACGAAGAAGCCGTCGTCGCCCAACTTGTCCAGCGCGGCCTTGCCCATCCGGGTCATGGTGCGCATCGAAACGACGACGTACTCGGAGTCGGTGATCTCCACGCCGAGCTTGGGGTCCTCGGCGCCCAGCGGGCCCATGCAGAACGGCACCACGTACATGGTGCGGCCGCGCATGCTGCCGCGGTAAAGGTCGGTCAGGATGCCCCGCATCTCGTTGGGGTCCATCCAGTTGTTGGTCGGGCCGGCATCGATCTCGCGCTCGGAGCAGATGAAGGTCCGGGACTCCACCCGGGCGACGTCGGACGGGTCGGACAGGGCCAGGAAGGAGTTGTGATGTTTCTCGGGGTTCAACCGCTTGAACGTGCCCGCCTCGACCAGCTGGTCGGTCAGACGCTTGAACTCTTCGTCGGAGCCGTCGGTGAACACCACCCGGTCGGGCTGCGTGAGCTCGGCGACCTCCTGTACCCAGGACAACAGTCCCTGGTGTTTCGTCGGCGCGTTGTCCAACCCGGGGATGGTCGCTGAGGTCATCGAACTCTCCTGAAATCTGTAGCGAAGTAATGGCCAGTTATCGGTTTGTCAGTTTTCGTGCGCAGCCGCCAGCAACAGTTAGCGCTTTTATACAGGTTATCGCGCATCACTTGTCGCCGAAGCTGCGGAGGGGTATAAGACTGCTCACAAGACCGATTCAGAAGGTCCCCCGCCGGGTGATTTCTCGCCTGAACCACCCCTTGCGCCCGGTCCGGCCACTCCTTGGCCACCGGTGGGCGTATCCGGTTCTCCCAGTTCTGCGCGTACCGCGTCCAGCGCGGCCCAGATCGTCGGCATCTCCCGGTCGCGCATCGCCGCGGCCCGAGCGGCGGCGATAGCGTGCTCCCGCAATTCGGCGTCGATCACGCTCACCCGGGCCGCGACTCGGGCGTTCTCGACCTCGTCGCCGGCACTGATCTCGGTGTTGAGCAATGAGTCGGCCAACACCACCCGGGTGACGGCCAACTGGTCGGTCGCCGACCTCAGCGCGGCGATCACCTCCTCGATCCAGCGCGCCAAGACGGCACGGTCGGCCAGCAAAGCCCGGGTGCGCACCACCACGAGGGTCAGTGCCAGGCCGATCACCACGCAGGCCGCGATCCCTGCCCCCACCGCAGCGGGGGCAAAGCGAGGTGCCAGACCGGCGACGACGCGACTCAGCGTCAGCGCCACACCCAGCCCGAACCCGACACCCAGCAGCAACATCAGCCGGTTCTCCAGCCGCCGCGATTTCAGCGGCGGGGCGGCGAACTCCACGGTGGGGGGCGGCTCGGCGGGGGGTACCTGCCCCGGCGCCCCCAATGTCTCGGCGACCTCGGCCAGTTGAGCGTCGACACCCTCGGCAACCTCGGCGACCACCTGTTGGACCCGGTCGCGGGTGTACGCCTCGAATCCGGCGACCTGCTTTCGGGACAGGCCCGCGATGTCTTGCTGCAGCTCGCTGCGCAGCGAAGCGCAGCGGTTGCGGGCAAAGTGGGTCAGCTGCGCGCGGGCCCGCTGGATGTGACCCCGGAGCGCGATCGTGGTTTCCGACCGCGCCTCGCGGCGTCGCCGCAGCGCCGAGCCGCGTTCCTCACGCAGGGCGTCCACCCTTGCCTGCCGGCCCGCGCCCGCCACCTCGCGGTCGAATCGCCGCGTCACCGCCTGCAGCCGAGATTCCCACGCCCGCAACCTGTTTCGCCGCGCCAGATCCGAATCGGCGAGCTGGCCCCGAACGGTGGAAACCAACTCGTCCAGCTGCGGCTCACCCAACTCGGGGGCGGCGGCCGCCCCCACCCACGGCACCAGCCGATAACGCGGTGCATGCGCGGCCAGCCGTTCGCGATTGACCGCCAGCACCTCACGCCAGTGTTGGTGCACGTCGATCTTGGACACCACACAAACCACCGCATCGGTGTTCGCCGCGGCGGCGTCAAGCAACCTGCAGTCGGATTCGGTGATCGGCGCCGCAGCGGAAACGACGAAAATCACGGCCGTCGGCGCATCGCCGAGAGCCAAGTCCGACGACTCGACGACGCCTTGCGGCAACCGCTCGCGCAATGCGATGACCACGCCGGTCACTCCCGCCAGCCAGGGACCGGTCACCAGGACCACCCCCCGGCGGTTGATGGTGGGCACACCCAGCCGTGGACCGATCGCCGCCACCATCGCGTCGACCCGTGCAGTGGGGTCGTCGCGGGAGGGGCCGATCACCATGCCTTCCCCGACACCATCCCCCCTCCTTTTCGGGACCAAAGACGTAGAGCTCCTCTGGAGATATCGGTACCGCACGCGCGGTGCAGCTCGTTCACCGACTCCCTGCTGTAGCGCTGCCACCGCACCGCCCGCCCCAATGGTTCGTCCGGCCCGAGCTCCAACCCGCAGGCGTGCACCACGTCCGCCGCCGCAGCCATGCGGGCCAGCACGGCCTCATCCGAGCGCAGGAAGTCGCCGATCTCCGGTTGGGTGACGGCCAGCGCCTCGAGTTCCCGGACGGCTTCAAGCACCCGCCGATAACGCACCTCGGCCCCGGCGGCTCTGATCCTGGCGGTGACGCCGTCCACGCCGCTGACCCGACGCAACAAGGCGCGCACCTCGGCCTGGCCGGCACCGCGCCGCAGCGCCGCCACGACGAGCGCGATGCCGAACACGTCCAACGAGTCCAGCAATCGCTGCCGCACCTCGGTAGCGACCGGGAGATCCGCCGCCAGGAATCCGGCGAAGGATCGGTCGAGGCAGGCGCCGCCGTCGGGGTGCGCGGCCAGTGCCCGCAGCGCCGCCCAGCACGCGTCGTCCAAGTCGTCGAACGCGGCAACGGCGAGCAACCCGATCAGCGGTGCTACCGGCAACCCCGCCCGCTCGGCCAGCTGCTCGCACCGGGCCCGCGCCGCGCCAAGCGGTCCGGTTGGGCAACCGAATCCGGTCAGATCCGCCTTGTTCAACAGCACCAGCACCGGCGGACGAGCCGTCAGCGCATCGTGGTCCTCGGGCTTCAGAACTTCGGCGACGACATAGACCTCTATTTCGACCTCTATTTCGGCCCGCATTTCGGCCCGGCGACAAATGCCAGCAGGCTCCGCCTCGCCGCGCGAGACCACGACGCCGTCCAACCAACCCTGCAAGGCACGCACGGCCGTGCGGCAGCCCACACCTCGACGTCCGCGAACGGCAACACGGACAGGTTCCCCGGCCCGCTCCGCGATTGCCCGCACCCGTGGATCAGCGACTCTGGCCGATAATCGTGCCAGTTCATCGGAGAAAATCGGCTGCCCCCTTGTCCCCCGGCCTGCATTCCCCCGATGCTTCCCTGATGGTGGCATTCCCCTCGTCGATGCGCGAGCCAGGCGCCCGTCCGCTACCAGTTGAAAGCAACTGTTGGGTATCAATCTGGACCACGGGCGGCTACACCACAGGTTCATGCGCCACCATGGACAAATGCATGCGCGGCCCGGAGTGGGGGTGTGTCCCGTTCCCATGAACTCCGAGCCCACGGATTCCGAGCACAGCAACCGCGAGCACAGTGCTTGGGGCTACCTCCCGCCCACCAGTTTCCGCGCCCGTCGTTCGGCGCTGTCGAACGCGCAGCGCGAAACGTGGGATCGGCTGTGGCCACGGCTC
Organism: Mycobacterium intermedium; assembly: GCF_002086275.1. GTDB lineage: Bacteria > Actinomycetota > Actinomycetes > Mycobacteriales > Mycobacteriaceae > Mycobacterium > Mycobacterium intermedium. The sequence goes on from NZ_MVHT01000006.1 coordinate 24,415, forward strand.
GGGATGCAGGCCCCGTCGCACACCCAGGCCGCGGAGCCGACACCGCGCGAGCCGTTGGACACCAAAACCTGGTTCGGCCGCGAGGCACCGCTGGTCCTCGAGATCGGCTGCGGCTCGGGTACCTCAACGCTGGCGATGGCGCAGGACGAGCCGAACATCGACGTCATCGCGGTGGAGATCTATCGGCGCGGGCTGGCCCAACTGCTGTGCGCGATCGACAGTGCCGGGGTGGAAAACATCCGGCTGATCCGTGGCAACGCCCTCGACGTGCTGCAACACCTGATCGGCCCGGAGTCACTCACCGGTGTGCGGGTGTTCTTCCCCGACCCCTGGCCCAAAGCCCGCCACCACAAGCGCCGCTTGCTGCAGCCGGCGACGGTTGCCTTGATCGCTGACCGGCTACTCCCGGGTGGTGTCCTGCATGCTGCGACCGACCACCCCGGCTACGCCGAACACATCGCCACAGTCGGTGACGCCGAACCCCGACTCGTTCGCGTGGACCCCGGTTCCGAAGCGCTGCCGATCTCTGTTGTCCGCCCCACCACCAAGTACGAGTCGAAAGCCCACGAGGCGGGCAGCGCCGTCGCCGACTATGTATGGAAGAAGCGGGGGCAAGTGACACAATCCGGAGACCAGAACGCCCCATGAGCCTCACCGAAGAAGTGACCGTACAGCCGCCCGAACCACTCGTTCAGCCGGCGTTGACCCCCGAGGGTCTGGCCCCCGAAGGCCTGGCCGGCATCCCCAAGCCGGTGGGGCGCGTCCTGCTGGTCTGGGATGCCCCCAATCTCGACATGGGCTTGGGCTCGATTCTCGGGCGCCGGCCGACGGCCCTGGAGCGTCCCCGCTTCGACGCGCTGGGTCGTTGGCTGTTGGCTCGTACCGCCGAGTTCGCGTTGAGTCGCCCCGATGTCATTGTCGAACCCGAGGCGACCGTGTTCACCAACATCGCACCCGGCAGCGCCGAAGTGGTCCGGCCGTGGGTGGACGCACTGCGCAACGTCGGGTTCGCCGTCTTCGCCAAGCCGAAGATCGACGAGGACAGCGACGTTGACCGCGACATGCTTCAGCACATCGAGCGCCGCTACCGGGAGGGGCTCGCGGCGCTCATGGTGGCGTCGGCCGACGGGCAGGCGTTCCGCCAGCCGTTGGAAGAGGTCGCGCACGGCGGAACCCCTGTTCAAGTGCTCGGATTTCGTGAACACGCTAGTTGGGCGCTAGCGTCGGATAGCTTGGAGTTCGTCGACCTCGAGGACATCGCGGGTGTTTTTCGAGAACCGCTCCCGCGAATCGGCCTAGATTCGCTACCCGAGCAGGGCGCATGGCTGCAGCCGTTCCGGCCGCTGTCCTCGCTGCTGACCTCGCGTGGGTGACAAACGAACGCGTCTGACTCGACGCGACTGACAAGAACTGAAGAGCAATGCGCGGGTCGCTACAGATCCAGTAAGGAGCTTACGTGTTCGCCTGGTGGGGTCGAACTGTGTACCGGTACCGGTTCATCGTAATCGGGATCACGGTGGCACTGTGCCTCTTCGGCGGCGTCTTCGGGCTCAGTCTCGGCAAGCACGTCACGCAGAGTGGTTTCTACGACGAGGGCAGCGAGTCGGTAAAGGCGTCCATCCTGGGCGACGAAGTCTACGGCCGCGACCGGACGGGTCACATCGTCGCGATCTTCCAAGCCCCGGACGGCAAGACTGTCAACGATCCGGGGTGGTCGAAGAAGATCACCGACGAACTCAACAAGTTCGTCGAAGACCACCCCAACGAGGTCCTCGGCTGGGCCGGCTACCTGCGCGCGCCCGACAGCACCAGCCCAATCATCAAGGGCATGGCCACGGACGACAAGCACTACACGTTCGTGTCCATACCGCTGAAGGGTGACGACGACGACACCATTCTCACCAACTACAAGAAGATCGAACCGGCCCTGCAGAAGCTGGACGGCGGCACGGTTCAGTTGGCCGGCCTGCAACCGATCGCCAGCGCACTGACCGGCACGATCGCCACGGACCAGCGGCGCATGGAGGTCCTGGCGCTGCCGATGGTCGCGGTGGTGCTGTTCCTCGTGTTCGGAGGCGCGGTCGCGGCCTGCCTACCGGTCATGGTCGGCGGCTTGAGTATCGCGGGCGCTCTGGGCATCCTGCGTCTGATCGCGGTGTTCGGGCCGGTGCACTTCTTTGCCCAGCCCGTGGTGTCGCTCATCGGACTGGGTATCGCGGTGGACTATGGCCTGTTCGTGGTGAGCAGATTCCGAGAAGAGATCGCCGAGGGTTACGACACCGAGGCCGCAGTGCGCCGCACGGTGATGACGGCCGGCCGGACAGTGGTGTTCTCGGCGGTGCTGATCATGGCCTCGGGCGCGAGCCTGCTGTTGCTGCCGCAAGGCTTTGTGAAGTCGCTGACCTACGCGCTGCTCGCCGCGGTCGGCCTGGCCGCCATCCTGTCGATCACCCTGCTGCCGGCGGTGCTGGCCGTGCTGGGTCGACACGTCGACGCGCTCGGCGTCCGGACCGCGTTCCGGGTGCCCTTCCTCCGGGACTGGAAGGTTTCGCGCGCCTACCTGAACTGGCTGGCCGATCGGCTACAGAAGACCAAGACCCGCGAAGAGGTCGAGGCCGGCTTCTGGGGCAAGCTGACCAACTTCGTTATGAAGCGTCCGCTGGCGTTCGCCATCCCGATCTCCGTCGGAATGATCCTGTTGTGGATCCCGCTGGGCAACATGTCGCTGGGTGGCATGAGCGAGAAGTATCTGCCACCCAACAACGCGGCGCGGCTATCGCAGGAACACTTCGACACGCTCTTCCCCGGCTACCGGACCAATCCCCTGACGCTGGTCATCCAGACGACCGACGGCAAGCCCGTCAGCGACCAGCAGATCGCCGATGTGAGAAGCAAGGCGATGACGATCAGCGGGTTCATTGCGCCAAACAACAACCACGACGACATGTGGCAAGAACGGGCGCAGGCGCCGGGCGGCTCGAAGGATCCGACAGTACGCGTCTTGCAGAACGCGTTGGTCGACCCGGATGACGCCGCTGACAAGCTCCAAGAGCTACGTGCAATGACGCCTCCGAAGGGCATCAATGTCTATGTCGGCGGTACGCCCGCCCTGGAACAGGACTCAATTCACAGCCTGGTGGACAGGGCGCCGCTGATGGTGATCGTGCTGATCACCACCACCATGCTGCTGATGTTCCTGGCCTTTGGCTCGGTGGTGCTGCCGATCAAGGCGGCGGTGATGAGCGTACTGACACTCGGGTCCACCATGGGCATTTTGACCTGGATATTCATCGATGGGCACGGCTCCGGGCTGCTGAATTTCACGCCTACGCCCTTGATGGTGGTGATCATCGCTCTGGTAGTGGCGGTCGGCTACGGCCTCGCCACCGACTACGAGGTGTTCCTGGTCTCCCGCATGGTCGAAGCGCGAGAAAACGGCATGTCGACCCAGGAGTCCATCCGAATAGGTACGGCGACGACGGGTCGCCTGATCACCGCAGCCGCGCTGGTCCTTGCCGTGGTCGCCGGTTCGTTCGTGTTCTCCGACCTGGTGATGATGAAATACCTGGCGTTCGGGCTGATGGCCGCGCTGTTGCTGGACGCGACCGTGGTGCGGATGTTCCTGGTGCCGTCGGTGATGAAGCTGCTCGGTGACGACTGCTGGTGGGCGCCGCGCTGGATGCGCCGCGTGCAGAACCGCATCGGCCTGGGCGAGATCCAATTGCCCGACGAGCGCAAGTCCCCCGCCGGTGGCACCGGACGCGGCCCGCGCCCACCAGTCACCGCGGCGCTGGTCGCAGCGGGTGCCCACCCGCGGGCGCCGCACGACCCGACCCACCCCGGCGCCCTCGAGGCGCCGCAGCGGGCGCGCCCGAGCGCACTTCCGCAAGGCAGGACGACCCAGAACAGCCCGTCGGCCGCGCCCACCAACAAGCTGCCGGCTCCCCCCACCGGTCAGTCGCAAACCACTGAGCCACCGACGGCACGTCTGTCCGCGCCCGGCGGCGCGCAGCCCACCCGCGGTCCGCTCAACGCCGCCCCGCCGCCACCGCAGCCTCCATCGAGGCCCGCGCCGCCGCCGGCACCGCCGTCGGCCAGCGAGACCGGGAAGATGGCAAGTCCAGCCTCCAGCCCCGCCCGGACAGAGGCGGCCGACCGGACCGCAGCGATCCCGGCTCAACGGGCCGAGGGTGACGAGACCGAGGCGGCCACCGAGAAGTTCAACGCCCAGGCAGGCGGGGAGAACGGCACCGACAGCACCCGGCAGCGCCGTCGCGCGGGCGGCGGGTTGTCTGCCCAGGACCTGTTGCGTCGCGAGGGTCGGCTCTAGCCGCCCGGACTAGTCGTCATCGGGGCCGGCGCTGTCGGCCGGGCCGCCCTCGGGGTCGTCGGGTTTGGCCGCGACTATGGCCGTGTCGTTCTCGGCGTTACTGTCCACCTGCTCGGCGGCTTCCTCTTCGGGATCCTTGGCCAGCAACACCTGCATCGCGTTGTTCAGGAACGCGACCGTCGGGACCGCGAGCAGGGCACCCACAATGCCGGCGAGCACGCCGCCCGCGGCGATGGCCAGAACCACCGCCAACGGGTGAATCGACACCGCGCGGCCCATCACCAGTGGCTGCAGGATGTGGGCCTCGAGCTGGTTGACGATGATCAGCAGGGCGAGGGTCAGCAACGCATACAGCAGGCCCTTGGCCAGCAGCGCCACCACCACGGCCAGCAGACCCGATATGAGGGCACCGATGAGCGGCACGAAGGCGCCGAGGAACACGATGGAGGCCAGCGGCAACGCGAGCGGCACACCCATGATCGCCAGACCGGCGCCCACCCCGACCGCGTCGGTGAGCGCGACCAGGAACGTCGCCCGCACATATCCGGTCAGCGCCCCATATCCCGCGATCCCGGCTTCATGGACGCGGTCGCGGACATGAGCGGGGACCAATTTCTGCACGTACTGCCAGATATTGCGGCCGCCGTAGAGGAAGAAAATCAGGGTGAACAGGACCAGCACCGCGGCGGTCAGCAGTTCGGTGATGGTGGCCGCGGTGGACAGCGCGCCGCTGGTCAGCTTCGCCTGGTTGTCGCGCAGCGCATCGATGGCGGCGTTGCCCGCGTGTTCGATCTGTTCGCTGCGCACGTGCGCGGGGCCTTCCATCAACCACCTGCGACTGGTGTCGATGCTGCGCTCGACGTGTTTGACCAGATCGGGCAGACCCACGATGAATTCGGTGACGACGAACGTCAGGATGCCGCCCAGCACCGCGAAGCCGCCAAGGATGACCACTGTCACCGCCGCGCCACGTGGCAGCCCCTGCTTGTCGAGCCAGTCCACCGCGGGCACCAGCAACGCGCTGACCATCAGTGCCAGCAGCACCGGCACCACGATCACTTCCAGCTTGTCGATCACCCACAGCAACGCCAACGCGGCGGCCAGGATGACCAGCAGCCGCCACGACCACGCGGCGGCCTTACGGACCAGGGGGGATACCGATTCGTCGTCCAGCCTTGCCGACACTGGGCAAGCGTATCTGGCAAGGGGAATATCACCTGCGAGGGATGATGTGGGCCATGCCGGGTACTCACTGGCGTATGAGCGCGGCAATGGCACGAAGCGAAGAGTTCGGCGTAATCCGGCGCAACTGCGGTGAGACCGTGGTGCTGCAGGTCAGAGGTGCCCTGGACCAGATGACCGCGCCGTCGCTGGCAACCCATTTCGACTTGGCTCTGACGAATGCCCCGGCCGTCCTGGTCGTGGACCTGACCGACGTCGACTTCATGTCCTCGGCCGGCATCACCTTGCTCGTGGAGGCCAACCGTCTGACGGCGAAGATCCCCACCGCGTTGCGCGTGGCGGCCGACGGGCCGGCCACGGCTCGGCCGCTCAACATCGTCGGCATCGATCAGGTCATCGACGTGTACCCCACGTTGACGGACGCGATGCGCGGACGTTAGCCGCCCCTGGGCATCCGCATCGGCCGGCCCAGCACACCCCCGGCACGATCCGATCACGGCCCTGGAACGACCCTGACACGTCCGCGACGTGCAGGTATGGCCTCGCAACCTGCGCGGTTACCCTAAGTCGGTGTCGTATGACGCACCCATCCGAAAGCTCCGCCCCCGCCTGGGATTCCCGGCGGCTCGCGGCGGCGACGCCCCGCGCGGCAGGTACTGGTGGTTGCGGTGGGTGGTCCTCGGCATTGTGTCGATCACCCTGGCCGTCGAGGTGGCCCTGGGCTGGGACCAACTGGCCAAGGCGTGGCGCAGCATGTTCGAGGCCGATTGGTGGTGGCTGCTCGCGTCGATGGCGGCCGCGGCCGCCTCGATGCACAGTTTCGCCCAGATCCAACGCACGTTGCTGGCGTCGGCCGGCGTGCACGTCAAGCAACTGCGGTCCGAAGCGGCGTTCTATGCCGCCAACTCGTTGAGCACCACGCTGCCGGGCGGACCGGTGATCTCGGCGACGTTCCTGCTCCGCCAGCAACGCATCTGGGGCGCGTCGACGGTGGTGGCGTCGTGGCAGCTGGTGATGTCGGGTGTGCTGCAGGCGGTGGGATTGGCGCTGCTCGGTCTGGGCGGCGCACTTTTTCTGGGCGCCAAGAACAACCCGTTCTCGCTGCTGTTCACTTTGGGTGGCTTCGTCACGTTCCTGCTGCTGGCCCAGGCGGTCGCTTCGCGGCCGGAGCTGATCGAGGGAATCGGCGTCCGAATCTTGGTGCGGTTGAACTCGATTCGCGGCAAACCGGCCGACACCGGGCTGGCGAAGTGGCGCGAACTGCTGATGCAGCTCGAGTCGGTGAGCCTGAGCCGACGCGACCTGAGCGTTGCGTTCGGCTGGTCGCTGTTCAACTGGGTCGCCGACGTGGCCTGTCTGGGCTTCGCCGCCTACGCCGCGGGGGGTCATGCCTCGGTGGCCGGGCTGACGGTGTCCTATGCGGCGGCCCGCGCGGTCGGCACCATTCCGCTGATGCCGGGTGGCCTGCTGGTGGTCGAGGCGGTGCTGGTGCCCGGCCTGGTCTCGGCGGGCATGAGCCTGCCCAATGCCATCTCGGCGATGCTGATCTACCGGCTGATCAGCTGGCTGTTCATCGCCGCGATCGGTTGGGTGGTGTTCTTCTTCATGTTCCGCACGGAGAAGGCCGCCGACACGGATTCCGAAGACCCGCCCACCGATCCGGAACTACGGGTGCCCATCCAACGGGGCGCCGAGGATCCGGCCGAAAGCGCCCTGCAGGGTCCGTTACCGCCACTCGACCGGGAGCCGGAACCTTGACCGCGCGCGAGCGTGCGGGTCAGCGGGGATTGGTCCGCGCCGGTCCCGGCAGCGGACCGGTTGGCTGCCCAGCCGCCGGCGCGGTTGCCGGCGTGCCACCCGCCGCGGTTCCGCCGGCAGCGGTTCCGCCCAACGGCGACGTGCCCGGCGCGCCCTGCGGCAGGTTGGGCAAGCCGCCCGCGCCTTGGGCGGCCTGGGCCAGGCTGAGTGCCTGCGGCAGGGTGATCGGCAGCTTGCATTGCACCGACAGAACAGTCAGGGGCTGCGCGATCCCCTGCAGGTCGCCAGCGACTTTCGGGTTGGCCTCGAAGTAGCTTTTCACCGGCCCGAGCGATTGCGGACCGGCCTGCTGCTGCAGGGCCGACGTCATCACCTGGTTGGCGTCCGGATGCTCGTCCAGGTAGTCACCGGTCTTCTTGGCGACCGAGCCGACGGTCCGGGCGACTTCGCTGGCCTGGCACGGGTCCGGGGCGCCCGTCGCCGCGGGGGCGGCGAAAAGTGCGCTCCCGGCAGGGACTGCGGCTGCGGCGACAACGGCGAACAAGCCGCGGCGCATGGTCACAGTGCTTGGCTTCATGAATCACTCCTCAAGGGGTCGGCGCATGATCTCCCCCCACGCGCGGCCAAAGCTCATCCTGCCATCCCAAACGGTGTCGCCGCCAAGCCAAGCGAGTGCGGTGCCGGCCCGCCAACGGGCCGGCAACGGCCTGACAACGGCTCCGTAACGAACCCCCTGGTTCCGGACAAAAATCACGTCGTCGCAGCTCAGATACCGCAAACCCGGATAAATACATAGGTTGCTGGGGTAGGCTCGTCGCACGCGTTGAGCGAGCAATACGGGGAGTGCAGAAATCCAGCAGTTCATGATGCGGCTGAGCCGCAACCTGCGCAGATTTCGCTGGTTTGTCTTTACCGGCTGGTTGCTAGCACTGGTGCCGGCGATCTACCTCGCGCTGACGCAGTCGGGGAATCTCACCGGTGGTGGCTTCGAGGTCGCCGGGTCTCAGTCGCTGGCCGTGCATGACGAACTCGTCGCCCAATACCCAGACCTGGGCGCATCGTCGTTGGCTCTGGTGGCGGCACCCCGCCCAGACGCCAGTTACCAGGACATCAACGACGCGGTCGCGGAGCTCCGACGGATCGCCGGCGAAATCCCCGGCGTCACCGAGGCACCCAATCCCACTCAGCGGCCACCCCAGCCCGACCGGCCCTACGTGGTGTCACTGCGCCTGGACGCCCGCAACCCCGGCACCAGCGACGTCGCCAAGAAGCTGCGGCAAAAGGTGGGCATCACCGGTGACCGGGCCGGTGAAACCGCCAACGGTCGGGTGCGCCTGTACGTCATCGGTCAAGGCGCGTTGTCGGCCGCCGCGGCGGCGAACACCAAGCACGACATCGCCGCGGCCGAGAAGTGGAACCTGCCGATCATCCTGATCGTCCTGCTCGCGGTGTTCGGTTCGCTGGCGGCCGCGGCGATCCCGCTGGCCCTGGGCATCTGCACGGTCGTGGTGACCATGGGACTGGTCTATCTGCTGTCCATGCACACCACCATGTCGGTGTTCGTGACATCGACGGTGTCCATGTTCGGCATCGCGCTGGCCGTCGACTATTCGCTGTTCATCCTGATGCGTTTCCGCGAGGAGTTGCGCACCGGGCGGCAACCGCAGGACGCCGTCGACGCGGCGATGGCTACTTCCGGCCTGGCGGTGGTGCTGTCCGGGATGACGGTCGTCGCGTCGCTGACCGGCATCTACCTGATCAACACCCCGGCCCTGCGGTCGATGGCCACCGGCGCGATCCTCGCGGTCGCGGTCGCGATGCTGACGTCGGCGACGCTGACACCGGCGATCCTGGCCACGTTCGGCCGGGCCGCGGCCAAGAGGTCGTCGCTGCTGCACTGGTCGCGGCGCCCGGAAACCACCGTCTCGAGGTTCTGGACCCGCTGGGTCACCTGGGTCATGCGCCGGCCCTGGATGTCGGCGCTCGCCGCGTCGAGCGTCCTCCTCGTCATGGCGGCACCGGCGACGCAGATGGTGTTGGGCAACAGCTTGCTGCGTCAGTTCGACTCGGCGCACGAGATCCGGTCCGGTGTGGCGGCCGCATCCCACGCGCTGGGCCCCGGCGCGATGGGCCCGGTGCAGGTTCTGGTCACTTTCCCGGACGGCAACGCGTCGTCGCCCGAGCACGCCCAGATCCTCGCCGGGATTCGGCAGCACATGACGCAGGCACCCAACGTCGCCACGGTGGCGCCGCCGGAATTCGGCGACGACAACCGCAGCGCGCTACTGAACGCCGTCTTGACCGTCGACCCCGAAGACCTGGCGGCGCGGCAGACAGTCGATTGGATGCGCACTCACCTGCATGCGGTGTCTGGCATCGGAACCGCGCGCGTGGAGGTCGGCGGCCCCACCGCGCTGATCAAGGATTTCGATGAGCGCGTGTCGACGACGGAGCCGCTGGTATTGCTCTTCGTGGCGCTGATCGCCTTCTTGATGCTGCTGATTTCCATCCACTCGGTTCTGCTGGCGCTCAAAGGCGTGCTGATGACACTGCTCTCGGTGGCGGCGGCCTACGGGAGCCTGGTGATGATCTTCCAGTGGGGCTGGGCCGAGCGACTGGGCTTCCCCGCGCTCAATTCGATCGACAGCACTGTGCCGCCGCTGGTGCTGGCGATGACGTTCGGCTTGTCGATGGACTACGAGATCTTTTTGCTCGCCCGGATCCGGGAACGCTTCCTGCGCACCGGCCACACCCGCGACGCGGTCGCCTACGGCGTGAGCACCAGCGCTCGCACGATCACCAGTGCCGCCCTGATCATGATCGCCGTCTTCTGCGGGTTCGCCTTCGCCGGCATGCCCTTGGTCGCCGAGATCGGCGTCGCGTGCGCGGTGGCGATCGCCGTCGACGCCACCATTGTTCGTCTGGTGCTGGTCCCGGCCCTGATGGCGGTGTTCGCCAAGTGGAATTGGTGGCTGCCCGGCTGGTTGGGCCGGATTTTGCCATCGGTCGACTTCGACCGTCCGCTGCCCGACGTCGACCTCGGTGACGTCGTGGTCATTCCGGAGGACATCACCGCGACCGTCCCGCCCAGCGCCGACGTACGGATGGTGATCAAGTCCGCAGCGAGGCTGAAAACCCTTGCGCCCGACGCCATTTGCGTGTCGGATCCGCTGGCCTTCACCGGCTGCGGACGCACCCGGCCGGAGGCCGAGGAAGCGGCGAGCGACGAGCTGGTCCTCGCCTCCGCCGACAGAACCGAGGCACGCAGGAGCGTCGGCCAGGCGTATCGCACTGGCATCGGGCGGGCGAAGTCGTGGAGCGAGCGCCCGGTCCATCCGGTGACGGTGTGGCGCGGACGGCTGTCGGTGGCCCTGGACGCCTTACAAACAAGCGCAGCAACCCGCTCCACCTTCGCGCGGAGCAGTCCCGTCGAAACCACCAACGTTCAGCTCCCCACCGGCGACCGGCTCTCGATCCCGACCTGCGCCGAAGCACTGCGTCTCAAGGGCTACTTGATCATGTCCCGTAACAGCAGACGCGATTACGCCGAACTTGCAGACATGGTCGACGCTGTCGAGCCCGAGACCGCCGCGGCGGTGCTCGGTCACATGGACAGGTATTACTGTTGTCAACCACCCGGCTCCCGTGCGACGCGGCAATGGATGGCGACTCAGCTGGTTCGCCGACTGGCGGATCCTTGCCCGTCCGACCTGGACGCGGGGGAAGCCGAGCCGGAAGACAGGGCAAACTGGGAATTGGTCAGGCGACGCTGCCTGGCGGTGGCCGTAGCGATGCTGGAGGAGGCGAGGTGACGTTGGCAGCCGACCGCTGGAAGGGTGCATCCGCACCGCCGCCGCGCCGCCGCGGACCTCACGGAGAGCACAACGGTGACCGCCTCGAAGACCAGCCGGTGGAGTTCTGGTCCACCGCCGCGATCCGCGAGGCGTTGGAGAGCGGCGACATCGCCACGTGGAAGCGCATCGCCACCGCACTCAAGCGCGACCCGTACGGTCGGACGGCACGACAGGTGGAGGAAGTCCTGGCGGGTGCCCGCTACGGCATCTCCAAGGCGCTGTGGGAGGTGCTGGAACGCGCCCGCGCCCACCTGGCGGCCAACGAACGCGCCGAGGTGGCCCGGCACGTGAAGCTGCTCGTGGACCGGTCGGGCCTGAGCCAGCCGGAATTTGCGTCCCGCATCGGCGTCAGCCCCGACGACCTGACCGCCTACCTGGACGGCGCCGTCAGCCCGTCGGCGTCCCTGATGATTCGGATGCGACGGCTGTCGGACCGGTTCGTCCGGGTGAAGTCGACGACCGCCGAAGCCAACTGAGCCGGTCCGGTCAGCCGGTCCGGTCGCCCGGCTAGCGCGAGTTCAGCGGCGTCACATCCTCGACCAGCCAGTCATCGCCGCGCTTGGTCAACGTCACCCGCACCGCCGGAGCCGCCCGGCTGGTCTGCTCGCCGGGCGCGTTCTGCGTCACCCGCAGGATCACCGCCACGCTGGCCGCCGTCGGGCCGATCGCCTCAACCCCGGCCGACAGCGTCGTCGCCTGGGCGGTGACCTTGCGCTGGATCATCTCCTGGCTGGACTTGGCGTACTGCTGCTTGAACTCGTTGGCCCGCTCGGGCACCATCATCGCCGCCGCGCGATCCATCGAAGCCCCCGGCGCGCCCGGTGAGAACGACGCCACCGCCTCGGCTACTCCGCTGGCGATGCGGACCACCGTTCGGCTGTTCTCCTTGAACTCGCGGTCCGGCTTCGTCCAGTGGGTGTATCCGGTCACCACCGCCGCAGACAGCGCGGCGGCGGACAAGAAGGCGATCGCCAAGCGCAGTCCGGGGGCGTCGTCGTCGGTACCGACCGTCACCGCGTCACGGCGGAACAGAAAGAAGTTGACCGCCACTCCCTCGATGATCAGTAGCACCAAGGCCGTGCACGCCGATATCCACCACCACGGCCACACCAGCACATTGCCGATCGCCAGCAGCCCGGCGACCGCCGCCAACGGAGCCAGGATGTCGAAGGCCAGGAGCCGGAACGCGTTTCTCATTTGATCGACTCCAGCTTGGAGATCATCAGTTTGCCCTCGATGTCGGACACTTCGAGCCGCAGGTTCCAGTGCACGGTCTGCGGTTTTGCGCCGGCGTTCTCGGCGACGGACGTCGCCACCACCATCACCGAGTCCGCCCGACTGGCGAAGGCGGGCAGTTTGGTGGTCACCACCTGACGGGCCACGCCGGGTTGGGTGTCCAGGTCATGATGAACCGATTCGATGGCAACCGCTTCGATTCGGCCGACGCTTTGTGTCTGCAGCTTTTCCACCACCTGGCGGTAGGGCTGGACCGCCGCGTCGAAGTCGGTGTTGAGCTGTCCAACCGTGCCATCGCGCAGCTTCTGCAGGCTGGGGTTGACGTTGCCGGCGTTCATGTTGATCAGGACGTTCGTCCACTCGGCGGCGGCCTGCATGACCTTGGTCAGATAAATCCGCTCGCCGGAGTCTTCGCGGCGCGCCTGGTAAATCAGCACACCCAGCACAATCGCGACGATCGATACCACGCCGAGCACCGCCGAGGCGATGCCGTAGACGGTGAACGTCGGACCGGACTGTTCTTCGTCGGTGTCGTCGTCGTCCGCTTCCGGGTCCTCAGCACGGGCCACCTTGGTGGCTTCCTCCTGGTCAGGCATGGCCCGATCGTTGCACTCGAAAATAGGTGGAAGTATGGCGGGGTGACGTATGCCGCCATTCGCTCCGGTATCGACCTGAGCCATGTTGACCCCGACGCCCGCCCGCAAGACGACCTCTTCGGCCATGTCAACGGCCGCTGGTTAACCGAGTACGAGATTCCCGCGGACCGTGCCACCGACGGCGCCTTCCGTCAGCTTTACGACCGGGCCGAAGAGCAAGTGCGCGACCTGATCGTGGAGGCCAGCCGGTCCGGCGCCGCCGCGGGCACCGACGAGCAGCGCATCGGCGACCTCTACGCCAGCTTCCTCGACGAGGAAGCCGTCGAGCGCCGCGGCGTGCAACCCCTGCTCGACGAACTCGCCGGGCTCCAGGCCGCCACCGACCGCAGCGAGCTCGCCGGCGTGATCGGCGCGTTGCAGCGCACCGGGGTCGGCGGCGGCATCGGACTCTACGTGGACACCGATTCCAAGGACTCGACGCGCTACCTGGTGCACTTCTCGCAGTCCGGCATCGGACTGCCCGACGAGTCCTACTTCCGCGACGAGCAGCACGCCGCGGTGCTGGCCGCCTACCCGGGACATATCGCGCGCATGTTCGCCCTGGTCTTCGGTGGTGACGCCGCCGACCATGCGGAGACGGCGGCGCGCATCGTGGCGCTGGAGACGAAGCTGGCCGCCGCCCACTGGGACGTGGTCAAGCGCCGCGATGCCGACCTCACCTACAACCTGCGAACCTTTGCCGAGTTGCAGGACGAAGGGGCGGGCTTCGACTGGACCCGCTGGGTGCAAGGACTGGGTACCACGCCCGAAGCGGTTGCGGAACTGGTTGTGCGCCAGCCCGATTACCTCACCACCTTCGCCGAGCTGTGGACGAGCGAGGATCTCGAAGACTGGAAGCGTTGGGCGAGTTGGCGTTTGATCCGCTCACGGGCGCCCTGGCTGACCCGCGCCCTGGTCGAGGAGGACTTCGACTTCTACGGCCGCACGCTGACCGGCACCGAGCAGATCCGGGACCGCTGGAAGCGTGCGGTGTCACTGGTGGAGAGCCTGATGGGCGACGCCGTCGGAAAGCTCTACGTGGCAAAGCATTTCCCGCCGGACGCCAAGGCCCGCATCGACACCCTGGTGGACAACCTGCGCGAGGCGTATCGGATCAGCATCAGCGATCTGGACTGGATGACCCCCCAGACCCGCGAACGTGCCCTGGCCAAGCTGAGCAAGTTCACCGCGAAGGTGGGGTATCCGGCCAAGTGGCGGGATTACTCCAACCTGGTGATCGACCGCGACGACCTCTACGGCAACTACCAGCGTGGCTACGCCGTCAACCACGACCGGGAACTGGCCAAACTCGGCGGTCCGGTGGACCGGGACGAGTGGTTCATGACCCCGCAGACGGTGAACGCCTACTACAACCCGGGAATGAACGAAATCGTCTTTCCCGCAGCGATTCTGCAGCCCCCGTTTTTCGATCCGGACGCCGACGACGCGGCGAATTACGGCGGCATTGGCGCGGTGATCGGGCACGAGATCGGGCACGGTTTCGACGACCAGGGCGCCAAGTACGACGGCGACGGAAATCTGGTCGACTGGTGGACCGATGACGACCGCACCGAGTTCGCCGCCCGCACCAAGGCGTTGATCGAGCAGTACGAGGCGTACACGCCGCGCGGACTCAACAGCGGCCACCACGTGAACGGCGCGTTCACCGTCGGCGAGAACATCGGTGACCTCGGCGGACTGTCGATCGCGCTGTTGGCGTACCAGTTGTCACTGGGCGGCGAACCCGCACCGGTCGTCGACGGCCTCACCGGGGTGCAGCGGGTGTTTTTCGGCTGGGCCCAGGTGTGGCGGACGAAATCGCGGGACGCCGAAGCGATTCGGCGCCTGGCAGTGGATCCGCACTCGCCGCCGGAGTTCCGCTGCAACGGCGTGGTCCGTAACATCGACGCTTACTACGAGGCGTTCGATGTCGCCGAGACCGACGCGTTGTACCTGGAACCCGCCCGCCGCGTCCGCATCTGGAACTAACCATCTAACCGCGAGCAGACGCAAACTTGTACGAAAACGCCCTCAGGCGTACGAGTTTGCGTCTGCTCGGCATGGCTCGATGCGCGCCGGAACGTGCTTGTGCCACGGCGTGCCGGCGTAGGCGTCTCGCCAGGTCGTCGACGTCAACGAATTGGGAGCGACGCCCGGTATGACGGTGCGACCGTCATCGTCGATGTAGTCGAGCCCAAATCCGTTGGGCAGAGACGCATGTCCGGCCAGCATCGTCTCATTGACCTCGACCGTCGCCTCCGCAGTGCCCGCCGCGGTGGTGATCCGCGCCCGCCCGCCGTCGACGAGCCCCAGTTGCTGCGCGTCTTCGACGCTGACGCGCAGCGCCCCGTCGGCGTCACGCTTGCGCCACGATGGATCGCGGAAAATGTCATTGGCGGTAAAGGCACGCCGCTCCCCCACTGAGAGCACGATCGGCATGTCCGGCGTGGTCAGCTTCGCCGGCGTGGCGGCGAGACCCCTCAGGTCGTCCAGCATTTCAGGGATTTCCAGCGCGATCTTGTGATCGGAGTGGCTGATCAACGCGAAGTCGTCCGCGTAGTTGTGCGCGGTGAACGTGACACCCGACGGGTTGTCCATGATCGCGTCGAACAGCGCATTTCCGTCGGCGTGGCCGGCCCGCCGGACGGCTTCGGGGTAGGTCATGAAGACCTTTTGCGCCAGCCCCCACAGCGCGGCCGCACCGGCCATCCCGTCAGGCAGGGTCGGCCCCAGCGTCTCATACAGCACGTACGGAAGGAGCTTGGCCACGGTCGGATTGCTCGCTACCGCACCGAGAAACGCTTCGGTGTAGGCCTGACGACCCTGCTGAGCCGCCTCACGCAGCGGCCGCAGATCCTCGTCCTGTACCACTGCGAGCGCCCGCACCAACCGCGCCCAGATCTCCGGCTCCGGCAGCGTTCCCGGCAACGGGTCCAGCAGGGGCCGACGCAACTGAAAACCGTTGTGCGGGAATTCGAAGTTGAAGAAGGTCGCTTCCGGCTTCTCGAACTGCGAGGCCGCGGGCAGCACGTAGTGCGCCAATCGCGCGGTCTCGGTCATCGCCACGTCGACGACCACCATCAGCTCCAATGACCGGAAGGCTTCGCGGCAGGCGGTCGAGTCAGCCAGCGAGTGGGCGGGGTTGCCGCTCTCCACGATCATCGCCCGGAACCGGTCGGGGTGATCCGTCAAGATCTCTTCGGGTATCACGTTGGCGGGCACCAGTCCGGCGATGATCGGCGCACCGGTGACGGGGGTGCGGCCGGTGGCTGTGCCCAGCAGCGGGGCCAGCGACGAATGCAGGTGCTGGGTACCCTTTCTCGCGAAATTGCCGGTAAGGATCCAGAGCAGCTTGTTGAGGTACGAGCACAGCGTGCTGTTCGGCGCCTGCTGCACACCGAGGTCTTCGAACACCGAGACGCTGTCAGCGGTACCGATGCGCCGCGCGGCCGCCCGGATCAACTCCTCGTCCACCCCGCAGTGCTGCGCGTACTCGGCCACCGGGACGTCCCGCAGCGCATCGCGGACCGTGTCGGCGCCGTGCACGTGCTCGGCGAGAAACGCGTCGTCGCAAAGGTTTTCCTGTACCAGCACGGCGGCCAGCGCCGCCAGGCACCACGCGTCGGTGCCGGGTTGGACCCGGAGGTGGAAGTCGGCCATCTTCGCGGTGTCGGTGAGTACCGGATCCAGAACGATCATCGATCGGTTCGGGTCTTTGGCAATCTCGTTGAGTATCACCCGCGCTCGCGGAAAGCTCTGCGACATCCACGGGTTCTTCCCGATGAACACCGAGACTTCGGCGTGCTCGAACTCGCCCCGCGTGTGGCCGCCATACAGACGGGCGTCCACCCAGGCCTCACCGGTCTTTTCCTGCGCCAGCGCATTGGACCGATAGCGCGAACCAAGCGCCTTCAGGAATGCGCTGCTGTAGGCCCCACCCAGGTGGTTGCCCTGCCCGCCGCCGCCGTAGTAGAAGATCTTGTCCCCGCCGTACGTGTCGCGGATGCGCTTGAAGCCCTCGGCGATCTCGACAATCGCGGTGTCCCAGTCGATTTCCTCGTAGCTACCGTCGGGCCGGCGGCGCATCGGAGAGGTCAGGCGGGCACGGTTGTTCTGGTAGTGGTCCAACCGCAATGCCTTGTTGCACGTGTAACCCTGCGACGCCGGATGGGCCTTGTCGCCGCGGATCCGGGCGATTTTACGGCCTTCGAGCTGCACCACGATGCCGCAATTGCATTCGCAGAGAATGCATGCGGTCGGCTGCCAGTCGGTGGTGGTCATCGTCAGTTCCTCTCCGGCAGCTGGGCCGCCAACAGGTTGCGCAATTGGCGGTGCACGGCGTCGATGGGCGCCAGGTCGTGCCGCACCCGGGCCAGCAGGATCGCGCCTTCGAGGGCCGACGTCGCCAACGCCGCCAACTCGTGCGCCGACGCCGCCGCAATTCCGTCGGCGACGAACCGCTGCGCCATCAGCTCGGACCATCGGTCGAATGCCGCCGCCGCGCGTTCGACGACGGGAGCCATCCGCTCCTGGTCCCCGCCCTCACCCGCTTCGACCGCGACCGCCACGACGGGGCAGCCGGCCCGGAAATCGCTGTCCAACAGCTGCTGGCGGTAGGTGTCCATCAGGGTGTCCAGCAGGTGCATGCTGTCGGGCGCCGCGGTGATCAGATTGGCGACGTACTCGGCGGCGAAGTCGACCGCCTCGCAGAGCAGCTGCGTGCGCCCGCCGGGGAAATAGTGATAGGCCGACCCGCGCGGGGCGCCGCTGTGTTCCAGGACGTCGGAGATCGCGGTGGCATGCGCGCCGCGCTCCCGGATCAACAACGCAGCCGAAACCACCATCCGTTCGCGCGGGCTTCGCATATGTATGATGCTATACATAATCCTGAGCGCCGACCAAGCGCCGAACAGACGCAAATCGCCCTCCTCCCGGCCGGAGAAGGGCGATTTTGCGTCTGGCCCGGCTAGTTGAAGACGCGCATCCAGTCGTTGGAGCCGTCGTTCCTGGTGTAGCTGCCGGTGGAGTTCTTCACGATGATGGGGTCACCGGGACCGAAGTTGGCGAAGAACCACTTGGCGTTGGCAGGGCTGATGTTGATACAACCGTGGCTTACGTCGCGTCGGCCCTGGTCGTCCACCGACCACGGCGCACTGTGCACGAAGTTGCCGCTGTTGTCGAACCGGACGGCGTCCGTCACCGTCACCCGGTAGCCGTTCGCCGAATTGACCGGAACCCCGTACGTCGAGGAGTCCATCACCACCGTCGCCATCTTCTCTTGGACGTAGTACGTGCCGTTCGCGGTCTGGTGCCCGCCTGACGCCATACCCATCGACATCGGGAACGTCTTCTCAACGACGCCGTTGCGAGCAACGGTCAACTGGTGGGTGGCGTCGTCGGCGGTCGCCACCAGCTCGTCCCCCGTTCGGAAGCTCGACACGGTGCCTCCCGCGTCGACGGTTACCTCCGTGTGGGCGGGCCAGAAGCTGTACGGGCGCCAACGCAGCTGCGTGGGGGTCTGCCAGTAGAAAACGCCCGGAACCGACGGGACCGAGGAAACATGAATCGCGCCTTCGGCGGCGCCGGCGTCATCCACCCGAGCTGGGAAGTCGATGATGATCGGCTGGGCCACACCGACTGTCGCGCCGTTGGCGGGATTGATCCTCGGCGGCCCGAACGGCGCCACGCCGCTGAAGGGCGGGGGCGGCGGGGGCCCGTCACCGACTACGGGAGCGCCTGGATCGCCCGGAGCGGGATCGGGGTCTGCGACGGCAGGCCCCGCGCTCAGCACGAGTGCCCAGCCCAGTGCCGAAGCCACCAGGGTTGCCTTCAGAGCACTGAAGAAGCGCCCCCTCTTCCCTCCCGACATACGCATCCCCTCCCGGTGTCGCGCCCGCATTCGGCGTCCACAGGGATCCTTCTGCGTCTGCTCGCGGCGCGTTACATTTGCCAGTCTGAAGCGCCGTCGGGCTTGTTGTAAATCCCGACGGAGTTCTTCACGACGACCGGATCCCCGGACCCGAAGTTGTCGAAGAACCACTTCGCGTTGGCCGGGCTCAGGTTGATGCAGCCGTGGCTGACGTTCCGTCTGCCCTGGTCGGCCACCGACCACGGCGCGCTGTGCACGAAGTTTCCGCTGTTGTCGATCCGGACGGCGTCCTGCACCGTCACCTTGTAGCCGTTGGCCGAGTTCACCGGCACCCCGTAGGTCGACGAGTCCATGACCACTGTCGGCATCTTCTCGAGCACGTAGTACGTGCCGTTGGGCGTCTGGTGGCCACCGGACGCCATCCCCATGGACATCGGGAACGTCTTGACGACGGTTCCGTTGCGGGTGATGGTCATCTGGTGGGTCGCGTCGTCGGCGGTAGCCACCAACGCGTCCCCGGTCCGGAAGCTGGACTTGGTACCGGCCGCATCGATGTTCACCGCGGTGTTGGGCGGCCAGAACTGCAGCGGACGCCAACGCAGCTGGGACGGCGTCATCCAGTAGAACTTGCCCGGCACCGGCGGAATCGACGAGATGTGGACGGCCTGTTCGGCCAGAGCCCGGTCGGCGATGGGCACCGCGAAGTTGATGATGATCGGCTTGGCCACCCCAACCAGCGCGCCGTTGACCGGGTTGAAGGTCGGCGGACGGAACGGCGGCTCGCCGACGAACGGCGTCGGGTCTTGGCCGGCGACGGGTCCAGCGGCCACCGGCACCGCAAACGGGTCGCCAGGCGGCGGCACCGCGAACGGGTCAGCAGGCGGCGGCACTGCGAACGGGTCCGGCGGCAAAGCGATGGGCGGGGGCGGGCCCGGCTCGGCCGGCTCGACTACCCCGGGTGCGGGCGGCGCGTCTTCAGGGTCGGCCAGGGCGAAGCCCGAGCCCAGTATCAGCACCGCAACCGCTCCGGCTGCGTTCAGTGCGGCGAAGAGGCGCGCCCTTTTCAGGGTCCTCATCGTGCGCGACATAATGCATCCCTTCAGTCACATTGCGACCCAGTGTGGCATAGCGAGGTGGTCGATTTCCGCTTCGTTAACGGCCGTACGCCCCGCCAAAGTCAACTTTCGCGCCGTTGACCTGCCGCGTTACTGATCATGTGAACTTGCTGCCGCATCATCCAATGGCTGCCGGGTAGTGGCCATCCCGATCAGTGCGATAGCCATCAAGACCGCCGAGGCGGTGAGCATCAACGCCACGCTGCGCTCGTACAGCAAGCCACCCAGCAACGATCCGGCCATGATCCCCACCTGAAATGCCGTCACATACAGCCCCGAGGCGCCGTCCGGATCGTCGGCGCCGCTGCGCATCGCCGCCGACTGCAGCATCGGCGAGACCGCGGTGGCCATCGCGCCCCACAACACGATTGCCCCGGTGCCGATGCACAACGCCGTCAGCGGGGCACGATGAGCCCCGAAAGCCAGCGCCGCCAACAGCACGAACGGGATCGTCAACCCGGCGATGCACATGACGATGGCGCCCTTGGGCCGGCGGTCCAGTGGCCGCGCCACCAGGGCCACCGCGATCACCCCGGCGGCGCCGTAGGCGGCCAGCATCCACGCCTGGTTGGGCCCCCGGATACCGACGACCTCACGGATGATCACCACGATGTAGGTGTAGGAGACGAAGTGACCGGTGACGCCGACCATGGTGATCAGGCTGACCTTGATCAGCTGCGAGTTGCGGTGATGCCGCGACCGCGGACCCACGTGCTGCAACTGGTCCTCGCTGAGCGGCATTTCGGGCAACACCAGCCGGGCCGCGACGGTGATGACGGCGGCGGCGACCGTGACGCACACCGCCGCGAGCCGCCAACCCCACATCAAGCTCAGCACGGCGGTCAGCGGGCTGCCCACCACCAGCGCCAGGCTGGTGCCGATGTAGATCGACATGGTGGCGCGACCGGCGTGACTGGGCGGCACCAACCGAGTGGCGATCGGCGCGATAACCGACCAGAGCAGGCCGTGCGTGACCGCGCAGAGCACCCGACCACCGGCCAGCACCGCGAAGTTGGGCGCCAGCGCCGAGATGACCTGAGAAGCGGTCAAACAGACCAGGCTGAGTAGCAGCGCGCGGCGCCGCGGCCAGTGCGCGGTCCAGCGCACCAACGGCACCGTGGTCAGCGCCGCGACCCCGGCGTACCAGGTCAGCAACGTGCCCACCCACACGACACTGACGTGCAGGTTTCGCGCTATCGCCGACAGCGCACCGACCGGCAGGATTTCGGCGGTGACATAAATGAAGGCCGCCGCGGCGAGCACCGATAGCTGCGCGGCGATCCGTGGCGTCCACGTGCGCGCAGCGGCAGGCGTCTTGATTTCGGCAGTCATGGCTCGTTCGGCGGTTAGGGAGGCGGGCTTGGCCACCGCACTTACCGTACGCACCGCACCGCAGGCTTTACACCTCCTGGCGCCTCAACACGCCCGCGTGCTCAAGCCCCGTGTGATCAAGCGAAGATCAGGAACGCACCAGACGCGCAATGGCGGCAGAAGCTTCGGCGATTTTACTGTCCGCCTCGGACCCGCCTTCCGCGACGGCGCGCGAAACGCAGTGGTTCAGGTGTTCATCGAGCAGGTTCAACGCCACCGACCGCAAGGCGCTGTTGACGGCGCTGATCTGCGTGAGGACGTCGATGCAGTACTTGTCCTCGTCGATCATGCGCGCGATGCCCCGCACCTGGCCCTCGATGCGCCGCAGCCGCTTCGCGTAATTGTCTTTCTGCTGCGTATAGCCGTGCGATTCGACTGCTTTTGTCATCGCCTCGTCATCACTCCCAAACCCGGTGGCCATTCCGTCACGATTGTATACCCCAGCGGGGTATTAGCCCGGATTTTGGCTCAGCCGAGCGGCACGCGCATACTTGCAGAATGCCCTCAGCCCCAGATCAAGCCACAGATCGAGCCGATATCAAACCCCGCAGCCGCGACGTCACCGACGGCCTGGAGAAGGCCGCCGCCCGGGGGATGTTGCGCGCGGTAGGCATGGGCGACGACGACTTCGCCAAGCCGCAGATCGGGGTCGCGTCGTCGTGGAACGAGATCACACCGTGCAACCTGTCCCTGGACCGGCTGGCCAAGGCGGTCAAGGACGGCGTGTTCCAGGCCGGCGGCTATCCGCTCGAGTTCGGGACGATTTCCGTTTCCGACGGCATCTCGATGGGCCACGAGGGGATGCATTTCTCCCTGGTCTCCCGCGAGGTCATCGCCGACAGCGTCGAAACCGTGATGCAGGCCGAGCGGCTCGACGGCTCGGTGTTGCTGGCCGGCTGTGACAAGTCGCTCCCCGGCATGCTGATGGCCGCCGCACGCCTCGACCTGGCGTCGGTGTTCCTCTACGCGGGCTCCATCCTGCCCGGGGTGGCCAAGTTTTCCGACGGCAGCGAGCGCGAGGTCACCATCATCGACGCCTTCGAGGCCGTGGGCGCCTGCGCGCGCGGCCTGATGAGCCGCGAGGACGTCGACGCCATCGAGCGGGCGATCTGCCCGGGCGAGGGTGCGTGCGGCGGCATGTACACGGCCAACACCATGGCCAGCGCCGCCGAAGCACTCGGCATGTCGTTGCCCGGCAGCGCGGCGCCGCCGGCGACCGACCGCCGCCGCGACGGGTTCGCCCGCCGCAGCGGCCAGGCCGTGGTGGAGTTGTTGCGCCGCGGCATCACCGCCCGCGACATCCTCACCAAGGAGGCGTTCGAGAACGCCATCTCGGTGGTGATGGCGTTCGGCGGTTCAACCAACGCCGTGCTGCACTTGCTGGCCATCGCCCGCGAAGCCGACGTCGACCTCACCCTGGACGACTTCAGCCGGATCGGTTCCAAGGTTCCGCACCTGGCCGACGTCAAACCGTTCGGCCGCCATGTGATGACGGACGTCGACCACATCGGCGGGGTGCCGGTGATAATGAAAGCCCTGTTGGACGCTGGCCTTTTACACGGTGATTGCCTGACGGTGACGGGCCAGACGCTGGCGCAGAACCTGGCCACGATCGCCCCGCCCGACCCGGACGGCAAGGTGCTGCGCGCCCTGGCCAATCCGATCCACCCCACTGGGGGCATCACCATCCTGCACGGGTCGCTGGCCCCCGAGGGCGCCGTGGTCAAGTCGGCCGGCTTCGAGTCCGACGTGTTCGAAGGCACCGCGAGGGTCTTCGACGGCGAACGCGCCGCGCTGGACGCCCTCGAGGACGGCACCATCACCCACGGCGACGCCGTGGTGATTCGCTACGAAGGGCCCAAGGGTGGTCCCGGTATGCGGGAGATGCTGGCCATCACGGGCGCCATCAAGGGCGCCGGCCTGGGCAAGGACGTGCTGCTGCTCACCGACGGCCGGTTCTCCGGCGGGACAACGGGCTTGTGCGTCGGGCACATCGCCCCCGAAGCCGTGGACGGCGGTCCCATCGCATTCCTGCGCAACGGCGACAAGATTCGCCTCAACGTCGCCGAGCAGACGCTGGACGTCGTGCTGGACGACCCGGCGGAATTCGAAGCCCGGAAACGTGACTTCACTCCCCCACCGCCGCGCTACAAGACCGGCGTGCTGGCCAAGTACGTCAAGTTGGTCAATTCCGCCGCAGTCGGCGCTGTCTGCGGGTAGTCGAGCAGCTCACTCCGGCCTGACCGCCGCAATGGCGAACCCGTCCCACGTCTTGGCGCCCACGGTCTGCAACGCGGCGGCATCCAGGCGTGGATGCACGCCCATCATTTGCAGCGCCAGACGCGTGGCGGCCAGCCTGGGGTCGTCGGACTCCACCAGCACCCTGCCGTCGCGAACGACGTTGTCCAGCAAGATGATTGCGCCGGGCCGGGAGAGCCATATCGCCCAGTCCAGGTAGGGGAGGTTGTTCTCTTTGTCGGCGTCGATGAACACCAGGTCGAAGGGCTCGCCGGTGATCGTCGGCAGAGTGTCCAGCGCGGCGCCGACCACGACCTCCACCCGGTCGGCCACACCGGCTCGCTGAAAGTTCGCACGAGCCACCTCCGCGTATTTGGCTTCGTATTCCAGGGTGACCACCTGACCGTCCCGACCCACGCCCCGCGCGAGCCAGACGGCGCTGTAACCGCCCAGCGTGCCGATTTCGAGGACGCGTCGCGCCCGCATGGCGCCGGCCAGCAGGCTGAGGAACTTGCCCTGCTGGGCCGAAACAGATATGGCCGGTAGGCCGGCCGCACGACTGGACTCCAACACCGCGGCCAAGTCCGGATCTTCGCCGATCAGCGTGCGATCCAGGAATGCGTCGACATCGCGCGGGGTCACTGGGTTAGTCATGCCACCACGACTAGCCAGAATTCGGACGCTCAAAACAATTTACGGGATACCCGTATGGGGTATATAGTGGTGCGAGGCAACAACAGGGACCCTGGTCCCCAGTACAGAGAAGGTGAAATCAGATGACTCACTACGCAGCAGGAACCGTGCTGACCTGCGGCCACGAAGGCTGCGGCTGTCGCGTTCGCATCGAGCACGAATGCCACTGTTCCAACAGCGACCAGGCCTACCGCTGCACCTGCGGCGAAGAGTTGGTTCCCGTCAAGTAACCCGTTGGCCGGCCGTGCATTCGGGTGAGCCCCTTACCGCCCGAACGTACGGCTGGCCAGTTTGACCTCGGCCGTCAACGCCAACGCTGCCGCCGATGCACCGACCGCGACCGTGTAGTTGCCCGGCGCGATCCGCCAGGCACCGTCGACATAGCCGGCAAGCAGGCGAGGATCGGCTTCGATGCTCACCCGGTGCGACTGCCCGGGTTCGAGGTCTACCCGCTCAAATCCCAGTAACCGCAGCCGCGGCCCCCCGGGGGCGCCGGTCAAGTACAGTTGCGGAACATCCGCCCCGGCCCGGTCACCGACGTTGCGGACGTCGACGCTCGCAACCACGGTCTCACCACCCGTCACCACCAGGTCGCGGTACTCGAAGCGGGTGTAGGACAGGCCGTGGCCGAACGCGAACATCGGCGTCTGTCCCGTCCGCGCGAACCAGCGGTAGCCGACGTCGGCGCCTTCGGAGTAGTCGATGGTGCCGGCGGTACCCACCGGTTCACCCAGGCCGGGCAGCTCCGGCCGGGGTGTCTGACTGAGATCTACCGGGAACGTGACCGGCAGCCGCCCCGATGGATTCACCTTTCCGGCAATGATTTCCGTGATGGCACGGCCACCCGCCTGCCCGGGATACCAGGCCGACACGATGGCATTCACCGCGTCTCGCCAGGGCATCGCGGCCGGGTTGCCCGTCTCGAGAACCACCACGGTGTTCGGGTTGACGGCGGCGACGGCGCCGATCACCTCGTCCTGCCCCCAGGGCAGCGACAGGTCGGCGCTGTCGAAGCCCTCCCCTTCGACGCGAATCGCGAAAACGATCGCCACGTCGGCCCGCCGCGCCACCAGCACCGCCTCGGCGGGGGTAAGGCCAGGGTCGAATTCGATTTGGGCACTGGGGAATTGCTTGCGCAATTCCGTCAACGGGCTGGACGGCAGTAGGTACAGGTTGCGGGTGCCGCCGGTCAGGCCCTGACCGCCGATCGGGATCACGCCGGCATACCCGCCGGGCGGGACGACCGCGCTCGACCCGCAGCCGATCGGCACACCGAGCTGCGCGTAGCCGCCGATGACGGCGATGCGCTGGACCGATGCCAGTGGCAGCGCGCCGTCGTTCTTCAACAGCACGGTTCCCTGGCGGGCGATCTGCAACGCAACGTCGTTGTGGGCGTCCATGTCTGGTTCCGGCGGGGCTCCCCATCGGTCTATCCCGACGGCGAACATCGACCGCAAGATCCGGCGGACCATGTCCGACAGGCGCTCCTTGGGCAGCTTGCCCTCGGCGTAGGCCGCTCGTAATCGGTCGCTGAATTGTTCGGCCCCCCACAGGATGGCGTCGATCTGCGCGCCGCACTCCTGGTCGAGCCCCGCCAGCGCACACTGCCAGCTCGGCGTCCCGCCCCAGTCGGACATCACCCAACCGCGGTATCCCCAAGCGGTTTTCAGTACGTCGTTGAGCAGCACGGAGTTCTGGGCCGCATAACATCCGTTGACCTTGTTGTAGGCGGCCATCACTGCGCCGGGCTGCGCCCGCTCGATGGCGATCTCGAACGCCAGCAAGTCGGATTCGCGGTGGGCGTCGGGGTCGATGACCGCGTCCAGCCAGTGCCGGTTCGTTTCGTTGCAGTTCAACGAGAAGTGCTTGACGGTAGAGATGACGCCCTGTTGCTGGATGCCGATGACCGACTCGGCGGCCAGCAGGCCACTCAACAGCGGGTCCTCCGAAAGGTATTCGAAGTTGCGGCCGTTGCGGGGGTCGCGAGCCAGGTTCATCGAGCCCGCCAGCTGGACGTTGATCCCGCGGCTGCGCGCCTCGCGGCCGATCACCGCACCGGCGGCGCGGGCGAGCGCCGGGTTGAAGCTGGACGCCAGCGCCAGCCCGGCCGGCAGAGCGGTTGCGGTGTCGCCCGGACGGTAGCCGGGGTTGGTGACCCCGAGGCCGGCATCACTCATCCGCAGCGCCGGCACGCCTAACCGCGGGATCGCGGGGACATAGCCGGCGCTCATCGGCGCGTCCGGAGGGATGCGCTCGTCGCGCAGCGGCCACAAGTCGCCGGCCCCCATCACGCCGATCAGCAAGGAAAAGCGCTCGGCGTCGGTCATCTGCATCTCGACTTCGCGTGCGCGGGCGTCGGGATCCTCGGGTGGGCGTTCGTTCATCGAACCCCCTCCTTCGCGTACACCACGCGCAACACGTGCCCCACCTCCGGCCCCATGACCACCTCACTGAGCGTGCACATCGTCGCCACGAACTCCGGGCCGTGCGGCGGCGGCACCTGACACAGATGGTGCGCGATTTCGTGCAGCACCACCAGTTCGCGCATCGCCCAGTCCGCCGTGGTGCGGTCGGGTACGGCGATAACCCCTACGCCGTCGCGGTTTTCGTAGTGGGCCGCGGTGGCAGCGCGCCGCGCTCGCACACGCAGCGGCGACACCTCGGGCCAGTGTTGCCGAACCGCCGGCAACGCGAGGACGTCATCGACATACCGCTGTACGGAGTCCACCGAGCCGAACCGCGCCTCCGGCGGCAAGGTCAACTGCGTCCCGAAGAACTCCACGCTGGGTAGGCCGTGTTCGGCCGCGCGGTCGAACAACGTCCGGACGAAGTCCTCGGCCGCGTAAACCTTCGCGCGCTGCGAATCCTTCTCAGCCAGCCCGAGTCACCGGCCCACTGCGGTGCGCGCCCCCGGCAGTTCGGGGCTGGTGCCCAGTCGCGCTCGCCGTCCAGCCCGGTCCCCGGCGCGGCGTGCAGCCGACGAATACCCGGCCGAGGCCCTGGTCGCCCGCCAGGTGCCGCGGGCCTTGGACGCTCTCCGATAGTAGTCATGCAGTTCGAGTTCCTTGTCCCGCAAGGCGATAGCCGTGCCGGGCGCGCGACTGCGGTCCTTTTCCACCTCCCGGCGCGCCTCCTCGCGGGCTTCGGCCAGGCGCTGGCCGACGCGAGCCCCGAATGCCAGCTGGAAGTTGAGCCGGGCGGTGATCGTCGGGGTGGGCCGGTGTGCGCCGGTGGCGAGGTAGGCGTCCGACGCCCGGACCATCTGCACCACCAGGCTGGCGTAGAGGGCGTGGGTCGTGTCGATGTCCTGGGGGAACCCGTAGGCATAGACGAACGTCGAATTCGTGGCGATGTCGCAGCGCACGTCATTCGCCGCCGCGATGAGCACGAACAGCTGCACATAGGTGCGCAGCCCGCGGGTGCCCGCCTCCCCGATGGTGATGGTGCGTTGCGTGGGACCCTGGGCGGCCGAC
The DNA here is from genome assembly GCF_002086275.1 of Mycobacterium intermedium. GTDB lineage: Bacteria > Actinomycetota > Actinomycetes > Mycobacteriales > Mycobacteriaceae > Mycobacterium > Mycobacterium intermedium. The sequence continues at coordinate 52,169 of NZ_MVHT01000006.1, forward strand.
CGGGTGGCCGCATGGGACCGTGCCACCGCCAGGTCGATGGATGTCGCGGTCGCCAATCGTTGCGCGGCGGCCATGAACGCATCGGCTTCGTGGGGATTGTCGGTGCCCTCAGCCTGGCGGAGCAGCGCCGCGATGCGGGACAACATTTTGTCGTCGGTCATGGCGCCAAACTACTTCAGCCGTCCGACATTTCCGGTTCGCGCGCTCACAGCCGCTTACAGCCGCCCGCTGATCCATGCGACCACGTCGTCGAGCACCTGGTTGCGCTCGGGCTCGTTGAAGACCTCGTGATAGAGCCCGGCGTATTCCTTCAGCTGCACGTCGGCCGCTCCAACGCATTCGACCAGGCGACGGCTGCCTTCGATGGGAATCAATCCGTCGTCGGTACCGTGGATCACCAGCAGCGGGGCGGTCAGGGCCGGCGCCCGTCGCGGCATAGTTTCGCCGACCTGCATAAATGCCCGGCCGATGCCCGCCGGCACCCGCCCGTGGTAGACCATCGGGTCCTCGTTGTAGACGCGCACGACCTCGGGATCACGCGAGATCAGGTTGAAGTCCAGGCCCTGCACCGGTAGACCGGGCGCCACCACGCCAAGGATCTTCGCGGCCAGCACCACGACGGGCGACACAAGGTCCTGTGCCGCCACCGCCGGCGCCGACAGCACGACCATGTCGTAGTCATCCGGGCGTTCGACGGCGTAGGCGAACACGATGGCGCCACCCATGCTGTGCCCCAGCACGACGCACTTGAGGGTGGGGTTATCCCGCTTGGCGATATCAACGAGGGTGCCGACGTCGGCGGTTAACTCCCTGATGTCGCGCACCAGCATCCGCTTGCCGCCCGAGCGTCCGTGTCCGCGGTGATCGAGGGCATACGTGATGAATCCGGCTTCGCCGAACCGCTCGGCGACATGGTCGTAACGGCGGGCATGCTCGCCGAAACCGTGCGCCAGCACGACCACCGCACGCGGCGTGGTGTCAGGAGTCCAGACGTCGTACACGATGTCCACACCACCGTCACCGACGAAACTGCGTTCAGTTCGGGTCGTAGTCATTACCGGCAGCGTAATAGCTCCGCGATTAGGGCTGTCAGTGACTCTGCGTAGGCTCAATTGGGTGAGTCTGCTCGCGAAAGAAGACAACGATTTCTCCGCGCTGGCCGAGCCCTACCGGCGCGAACTGCTCGCACACTGCTATCGAATGGCCGGATCGCTGCACGACGCGGAAGACCTGGTCCAGGAGACGTTGCTGCGAGCCTGGAAGTCCTACGACCGCTTCGAAGGCAAGTCGTCACTGCGGACCTGGCTGCACCGGATTGCCACCAACACCTGCCTGAGCGCGCTGGAAGGTCGGCAGCGCCGGCCGCTGCCGACGGGGCTCGGGGCGCCCAGCTCGGACCCGACCGCCGAACTCGAGCAGCGGGGCGAGGTGCCCTGGTTGGAGCCCCTGCCGGACTGGGTCGACGACGAGTCGGACCCGTCGGTGATCGCGGGACACCGGGAGTCCGTCCGGTTGGCGTTCGTCGCCGCGCTGCAACACCTGTCTCCCCGGCAACGGGCCGTCCTGTTGCTGCGCGATGTGCTGCAGTGGAAGTCAGCCGAAGTGGCCGACGCGATCGGCACCACCACCGTCGCCGTCAACAGCCTGCTGCAGCGGGCCCGCGCCCAGCTTGATGAAGTCCGCCCCAGCGCCGATGACCGCCTGGAGGAGCCAGAATCGTCGGAAACGCAGGATCTGCTGGCCCGCTACATCGCCGCGTTCGAGTCCTATGACATCGACCGCCTGGTGGAACTGTTCACCGCCGAAGCCATCTGGGAGATGCCGCCGTTCACCGGTTGGTACCAGGGAGCGCACAACATCGTCACCCTGATCCACCAGCAGTGCCCGGCCGAATTGCCCGGCGATATGCGGATGATCCCGTTGACCGCCAACGGCCAGCCCGCAGCCGCCATGTACATGAGGCAAGGGGACGTGCATGTGCCCTTTCAGCTGCACGTGCTGGACGTGCAGGGTGGCCGGGTCTCCCACGTCGTCGCCTTCCTCGACGACTCGCTGTTCCCGAAATTCGGCCTACCGAGTTGCCTCTAGACGCATGGCCATCGAATCCGTACCGGGGAAGCCGTTATTGCTGTTGGGCGCCTTCGAGATTGGCGACGTCGGCTATCTGGCCGAAGAATTTTTCATCTCGGGGACGGCGTCCTCGTGCGCCCCCGAGTCGCAGTCCGCTGACTACACCACCCGGATGGTGGTGCTGACCCCGGCCGACCGGACGCAGTTCAACGGAACAGTGCTCGTGGAGTGGCTCAACGTGAGCGGCGGCATCGATGCCCCGGCCGTGTGGATGATGGCCCACCGCGAGATCATCCGGTCCGGCTACGCCTACGTCGCGGTTTCGGCCCAGAAGGTGGGCGTGGACGGGGGCATGAACCTGCTCGGGATGGACATGTCGCTGAAGAGCCAGCACCCGAAGCGGTACGGCGGCTTGCGCCATCCCGGCGACGCGTTTTCCTACGACATCTTTTCGCAGACCGGCAGATTGGTCCGAGAAGTTCTCGCCGACCTGCGTCCGGAACATGTGGTCGCCCTCGGCGAGTCCCAGTCCGCGATGTTCTTGACGACCTACGTCAACGAAGTCGATCCGCTGGCACAAAGTTACGACGGATTCCTGGTGCACTCCCGATTCGGCGGCGCGGCACCGCTGGACGGCACCTCGATCTTCGAGGAATCGGAAAACCCGCAGGCGGTGCCGTTCCGGACCGATCTGCGCGTTCCGCTGCTCACCATCATCACCGAGACCGATCTCTTCGGCGGGGTGCGGCAGGGCTACTACTTCGCCCGGCAACCCGACGGGGAACTGCTGCGAGTATGGGAGATTCCCGGCGCGGCGCATGCCGACAACTACACGATCCAGGTCGCGCCGATCGACAGCGGCTCCGCCCCGCTCGATGCCCTGGTCGCCGCGTACCAGCCGACCAACAACCTGATGGGCCAACAACTTAGCCACTACATCAACTTCGCCCCGCAGCACCACTACGTGGTGCAGGCCGCGATAGCCGCGCTGAACGACTGGGTCCGCACGGGGGTGCCGGCGCCGGCCGCCGCGCCCATCGAGGTACGCGAGGCCACCCGACCCGAACCCGTCCTCGACGCCAACGGCCTCGCGCGCGGCGGCGTCCGGACCCCGTGGGTCGACGTACCGCTCGCCCGTACGTCCGGACTCGGCGCCGACGAGAGCGTGATGGCCATGATCTTCGGTTCCGGGGAACCCTTCGACGCCGACACCGTGCAGCGCCTGTATCCGGGCGGTGTCGAGCAGTACCTGTCTCGGTTCACCGCGGCGTTGGACAGTGCGATTCAATCCGGGTTCATCCTGGCTGCGGACCGCGCGGAGATCCTCGAACTCGCGGCGGCGACGTATCCGAGCGGGTAGGAGAGCACCAACTACCCTGACAGTCATGGCTGCCACCGTGGAGATCAGGCGCGCCGCCGACCGCGCCGTAACCAACACCTCGTGGCTGCACTCGCGGCATTCCTTCTCCTTCGGCGACCACTACGATCCCGACAACACCCACCACGGCCTGCTGCTGGTGAACAATGACGACCGCGTGGCGCCCGCCGCCGGTTTCGACACGCATCCGCACCGGGACATGGAGATCGTGACCTGGGTGCTCAGTGGCGCACTGGCGCACCAGGATTCCATGGGCAACCGCGGCGTGATCTATCCCGGTCTGGCCCAACGCATGTCGGCCGGGACCGGCATCCTGCACTCGGAGAAGAACGATTCGGCAACGGAACCAGTGCATTTCGTGCAGATGTGGGTCATTCCCGATGAGCCTGGTATCGCCCCGGACTACCAGCAACAACCGATTGACGACCAACTCCTCAGCGACGGCCTGGTCACCGTCGCTTCCGGAATCTCCCGCCATGACGCCGCCATCACCCTGCACAATCGCGGCGCTGCCCTGCACGCGGCGCGCTTGACGCCCGGCGCCTCCGTCGAGCTACCGGCGGCGCCATACTTACATCTGTTCGTTGCGCGCGGCCGAGTCGCGCTGGAAGACGCCGGTTCCCTTCACGAGGGTGACGCGGTGCGCTGCACCGACGCCGACGGCCGGCGAGTTACTGCCGACGACACGTCGGAAGTCCTGCTCTGGGAGATGCACGCCAATTTGGGTGGCTAGACAACATAGAGTGACGTCGACGAGGGGAGCCTAGATGTCTCAGACGCGAGCGCGGCACGCAGCGCCCAACCCCAACCGAAACATAAAGGCGCTTAGGACCGTGCGGTTCTGGTTGGCGCCGGTCATCATCACGTTGGCACTCATGTCGGCGCTCGCCGCGTTGTATCTGGGCGGCATCCTGAATCCGACGTCCAATCTGCGTCACTTCCCCATCGCGATCGTGAATCAGGACGCCGGACCCACGGGCAAGCAGATCGTCGACGGTCTGGTGGCGAATTTAGACAAGAACAAGTACGACATTCGGGTGGTGTCCAAGGACGAAGCCAAAAAGCTGCTCGACAGGGCACAGGTGTATGGCCAGGCGGTGATTCCCCCCGGCTTCTCAACAAGCCTGCGGGAGTTCGCGACTGGCGCGGTGGAGCCGAAACGCGCAGAGCGACCGACGATCACGATCTCCACCAACCCGCGGGCGGGCACGCTGGGCTCCAGTATCGCCGGGCAGACCCTGACCCAGGCGCTGGCTGTCGCCAATGCCAAAGTCGGTGAACGTCTTTCGGCAGACGTGGCGACGCAGACCCAGGGTGCACCGCTGACCGGCGTAGCGACGCTGGCCCTTGCCAACCCGATCGACGTCAAGTCGACGGTGTACAACCCGTTGCCCAACGGCACCGGAAATGGGCTGTCCGCCTTCTACTATTCGTTGCTGTTGCTGCTGGCGGGCTTCACCGGCAGCATCGTGGTCAGCACCCTGGTGGATTCGATGCTTGGTTACGTACCAGCAGAATTCGGTCCGGTGTATCGCTTTTCCGAACAGGTGCGCATCTCGCGATTCCGCACACTGTTGGTCAAGTGGACGCTGATGGTGATCGTGGCGCTGCTTACCTCGGCCGTCTACCTGGCGATCTCGCATCAGCTCGGCATGCCCAATCCGGCCGGCTGGAAACTGTGGCTCTACGGGGTGTTTGCGATCAGCGCGGTCGGCATCACGTCGAGTTCCCTGATCGCCGTGTTGGGCTCGATGGGCATGCTGGTCAGCATGTTGATCTTCGTGATCCTCGGATTGCCGTCGGCGGGCGCCACGGTCCCACTCGAGGCGGTCCCGGAGTTCTTCCGCTGGCTGGCCAAATTCGAACCGATGCACCAGGTGTTCCTCGGCGCGCGGTCGTTGCTCTATCTCAATGGGCTGGCGGATGCCGGGCTGTCCCATGCCGTGTTCATGACCACCATCGGCCTGATCATCGGCTTGTTGTTGGGCGGCATCATCACCCGCCTCTACGACCGCAAGGGCTTTCACCGCGTTCCCGGTGCGGTCGAGTTTGCCATCGCCGCCGAACACCAGGCGCAGCACCAAGCGCGGGAGAAAGCACGGAAGGCGGGCGAAGCCAAATCGGAGACCGAGCCGGAACCGGAACCCGACGGTGAAGCAGCAGTCGGCACCGCCGCACCCGCCCTCGAATACCCTGACGAAACCCCAAGCGACAAAACGTAATTCCCGCGCGGCCGAACTGTCACGCTGTCGTGACTTTAGTTGACAGTGTTGCTTGTGTGGTTAATGTTATTCATGTTGCATGCGGACGTCCGAAAGGGCTATTGTGCTGTCCCCTCCTGCCGGCCTCATCAGACTGATGAGGCGACTGATGGCGTGCTGCGCCGTCGTCGCGGCATCGGCCACGCTCGGGGCCACCACGGGGCAACCCCTGGCGCGCGCCGCTGACGCGCTGGAGATGCTGCAAAGCGCGATCGCCAATACCAAGGGCTCCTACCTGGTCTACAACTTCGGCGCCGGCCATCCGATGCCGCTGCTCAACGGCGGTGGCGGACGCTACGAGATGAACAACGGCGGCCACCTGATGATCATCAAGAATGCGGCGTCACGGCTGCAGCCGCACCTGCTTGTTGATACCCACCGAGGTGACCAGGCCCGGTGCGAGAACAACCCGGGTGCCCGCACCAGCGAAGGCCTCATACAGGCGTCGGAGATCTACCCACCGCTGCAGGCCTGGGAACGCATGGGACGTCCCACCATTGCGATCAACGCCAACTTCTTCGATGTGCGTGGGCAGAAGGGCGGATCCTGGCGGTCGACCGGGTGCAGCTCTCCCCTGGGGGCTTTCGTCGACAACACCCACGGCCTGGGCCGCGCCAATGAGGCCGTCACCGGTGCCGTCGCCTACCCCGGCAAGCAGGGCCTGTCCGGCGGCAACGAGTCGTGGACTTCCCTGACGACGATGATTCTCCCGGTCGGTGGTGCTCCGTACGTCTTGCGGCCGAAGGGAAGAGAGGACTACGACCTCGCCACTCCGGTGGTTCAGGATTTGCTCAACAAGAATGAGCGGTTCGTGGCGGTGGCCGGCATCGGGCTGTTGTCGCCCGGCAACACCGGTCAGCTGCACGACGGTGGCCCCAGCGCGGCACGCACCGCCATCGCCTATTCCAGGACCAAAGACGAGATGTACATCTTCGAGGGCGGCAGCTACACACCGGACAACATGCAGGACCTGTTCCGCGGTTTGGGCAGCGACACGGCCATCCTGCTGGATGGCGGCGGTTCGTCGGCGATCGTGCTGCGCCGCGACACCGGCGGCATGTGGGCGGGGGCCGGGTCGCCGAAGGGCTCGTGCGACACCCGCCAGGTGCTGTGCGACTCACACGAGCGAGCGTTGCCCAGCTGGCTGGCCTTCAACTGACTTTCCGCCCTCGCACCCTCGCCGAACGTGGGGCTAATGCACCGGCGCCCAACGTCTCTGGTGCACAGCACCCACACTCGGCGACCGCGGCCGCCCCCCGCCCGCGCCGAGCGTGGGGCTAATGCACCGGCGCCCAACTTTTCTGGTGCACAGCACCCACACTCGGCGACCGCGGCCGCCCCGCACCCTCGCCGAACGTGGGGCTAATGCACCGGCGCCCAACGTCTCTGGTGCACAGCACCCACACTCGGCGACCGCGGCCGCCCCGCACCCTCGCCGAGCGTGGGGCTAATGCACCGGCGCCCAACGTTTCTGGTGCACAGCACCCACACTCGGCGACCGCGGCGACCTCGGCGTCGGCGGCCTCGGCCTCGGCGGCCGCGGCGACCTCGGCGTCGGCGACCTCGGCGTCGGCCAGCCCGCCGTCAGCTGGTAAATGCCTCGGGCGATTCGCTGTCGCCGGCGCCGAACCGGAAGATCACCAAGCTCGCCGCGATCACCAAGGCGGCAAGCGCGAAGACGGGTGCGACGGCGACCCGCGTCAGGGTCGCGCCAAGCACCGCACCAGCGCACATCGTGGCAACGACGCCGTAGCGCAGCAGTTCGTTCTCGCCGGTTCCGCCGGCCAATCGGCTCTCGAAGCCGAGTGCGACGATCGTCGATGTCAGCACGGTGGTGCTCAGTTCCTGTATCCCGAATTGGCGTGCCGTCGCATTCTGCAGGCCGAAGGTCATCGCGAGCCCGCCGATCAGGAACAGCTTCGTGTTGTCGTGGTAGTGGAGCACCCCGGTGCCGCCCAGGATGGACAGCGTCAGCAGTACGGCCACCTCGATGCCAAGCGTGATGGTGAGCCAGCGCCTCGGCCGATGACTCAGCCCACGTGTCAATCGGCCACCCACGATGGTGCCCGCGACGAAGGAGCCGAAGGCTACGACCGCGGCGGTCATGTCCACTGCCGACTGCACGAACCAGAAGCCGAGAAAGATGACGTTCCCCGTCATGTTGGCGACGAACACATGTCCCAGCGCCAATACGCTCACGGAATCCGCCAGGCCGGTGGCGAACGTCAACAGGAGCAACGCCGCAATCGTCAGCCGATGAAAGACCGGCGAGCTTACGGCCATGGACTTACAGCCGCGGCGTGAGGTCCAGCGAGGTGATGGTCGTCATCCGGGTGACCAGCCAGCGATCGTGGTCCCGCCGCATGATCAACCTGTAGGACAGGTACTTCAGGCTAGGAATGTTCTTGGTCAGCGGGCTTGTGGTGGTGGTGTTGGTGTAGACGATGGCCACCGCGTCGTCGCGGTTCAGGGACTCGACGGCGACGCCGGTGACCTCGGTGCTGTTGGTCACCTTGGCTTGTTTGTTGGGCGCCACGATCGAGTCCACGAATTTGCGGTACTGCGCGCCGAAATCGCCGCTGAGGTAGTTCGCGGCACGGTCGGCGAGGCTGTCCATGTTCTCTGGCGTGTAGGTCCACAGCGTCGTGATCGCATTGGCCGCGGTGCGGGCCACTTTCAGCTTGATCGCGACGGTGGCCTTGTCGGCCAGATACGGCTGCACCGACGCACCCGCGAAGGCGGCGGAACCGACGAACAGTAGCGACATCACAATGGCCGCCGCCACCGCGAGCCGCTTGCCGCCCAGCCTCCTGCGGCGAACCTGCTTTTCCGACGTCGTGGCCTCACTTGCCTCGGCGGCCTCACCGACCTCACCGGCCTCTGCGGCGTCGGTGTCGGTGTCGGTTTCGGTTTCGGCCGTCTCGGTCTCCCCTTCGCCGGCCTCGGCGGGGTCGTCGGCGCCGGTTTCGACGGTGTCAGTCTCCTCGGCCGTAACACCCTCAGCCGCTTCGACTTCCGCCGCGTCCCCCGGGGCCGTAACAGCCTCAGTGGAGTCAGTGCCCGCATCCGCGGTTGGCGACTCCTCCGATTCGACCTTGCCGTCGCTCGCATCCTCCTGGGCCGCCCCGGCGCTGCGTCGCTTTCCGAACAACCGTCGGCGGGCGGGCTTGGCAGGCTTGGCGGGTTGTGCGGCCGCAACGGTGTCGGTGTCGGTGTCGCCTGAACTGTCCTCGACCTTCTCGGCCGTGTCGGTCAAACCACCTGATCCAGCTTGCTGATCTTCCACTGGTTCCCTTCCTGCTTGGCCGTGGTAGCCCAACGATTGGTGTTCTTGAAGACCTGTTTCCCGTCCGGAGATTTGGACGTGAACTCGGTCACCACCAAGACGTTGACGCTGCCATCGTCGTTCCAGCGCTCCACGCCCACTTCAATCACCGTGCCAGTGGCCGGCTCGGCCTGGGCGACCTGGAGGAGGATCTGGTTCGCTTTGTCGTGATACTCCTTGGCGAAGTCACCGGTCGCGTGCGCCAGCACCCGTTCGACGTACTCGTTCGCGTGGTACGGATCCACCGAGGTGAACTGCTCCATGAAAAATTTCACGAAGTCGACTACCTCGTGGTCCTTTTGGACCGCACGCTCATGGGACTCATGCGAAGCAAACAACAGACTCGACAGCGTTATCGCCGTCACCATGACCATGCCCGTGACGATGCCGACGACAAGTAGCCGCCATGATCGCCGCGGCAGCGAGCCGAGCGCGGCAAGGAGCGTCGCCTCGCCCGGCTGAAACTTGCGTCGAGGACTCACTTCTGCTCCCCCGGCGGTGCGGGCGGCGGCTTCTCTTCCGGCGGCGCGGGCGGCGGCTTCGGTTTGGCCAGGACGGTCAGGTCGTCGACGAGCCAGTGATCGTCGCGGCCTCGGACGAAATTCGCTCGCACGGTTGCGGTGATGTACCGGACCTCCTGGCCTGTGCCACGCCGGCCCTGCATGAACAGCAGCATGGTGATGCGATCCGGCGTCGCGGACTGGATCGCGCCGGCCGTCACCCAGTACTCGTTGACGACGGGATGCCCCTTGGCGACCTTGTCCTGCTCGGCGGCCAGCTTGGGCCGATACGCATCCGTCGTCAGCGCCAACGCGCGATCGAAATCCTCGCGCAGTGTGCTCGGGTCGTAGGTCAGCATCCGCGAGACCAGCCGAGGACCCTCGACGGCGATCACCGACCGGGCATGATCGGTCGCCCGTTGTCGGGAGTACACCGTCGCGTAGCTGATGCCCACACCACTGAGGCTGACGCCCGCTGCGACGAGCAGCATGATCGCGATCCATCGACGGATCTGCGGGAGCCGCTCGTCGCGTTCGACGCACCGCACCTCGGTGTGGGTCAGCATGTCGGCGAAGGTGCGGCGGCTGGAATCCCACAGCGGCCACAGCCATCCGATGAACACCGGCAGGGTATCGAGCAGGTGGGCCAGGTCGCGTAGCAACAGCCACCACGGGCCGGGCCGCGTCCCGTCGCTTTCCGTCACCGCGATGCCGGTCAGCGCGCGTCCCAGACTCCAGCCGGTGATGCTCGGCAACAGCAACCGGTTGACCAGTATCAACAGGATTGTCAGAGCCCAGGTGCCGACGGACACCCACAACCACACGCCGGTCGGCACGGTCAGGGAGACCAGGAACATCGTCGCGACCACGGCGAGCCCGGGCAGGACGTCGATGGCCAATGCGCCGGCGCGCAACCGCCAGGGCGCCAAGACTTTCTCGGGTAAGACTTGGATGGTTTCCGTGGTCTCGATGTCCTCGACCACCAGCGTCACTTCGTCACCTGGTCGAGCTTGGAGATCCGATACTGCCCCTCCGCCATCGCCATGCGTACGCGCAGGCGGTAACCCGTTTCCTGGTTCTCTTGCTGGTTGTTGGACACACGGACCCGCATCGCCACCAGCACGTCGATGGTTCCGTCGGGATTGTTGTGTTCGACAGCTGCCCGCAGGTCAGACACCTGTACGTGCACGTTCGCACTCTGGTAAGCCTGGACGAGCATGCTGCTGTACATGACGGCCTGGGTTCGGTAGGCGTCGGTGCCGCAGTCGATGATCTTCTGCTCGCTGGCCGCCATCGCATCTGTGTCCGGCGCCTGGGTGACGGCGACGCAGTCTTTGGCGGCCTGCAGCGCTGCCTCGTTGTTGCGCGCGATCGCCTGGCTGTCGAGGTGATACCGCAGCGCCAGGTAGCCGCCCGCACTGATGCCGCCGGCAAGCAGGAAGAGCACGATGCAGACGGTGACCACCCAGCCCCGGCCCAGTCGCGACGGCGGGCGCTGCACGCCGTCGTCAGAAGCTAGGTCAGTTGCGGGGGTTTCAGGGTCGGGACTTTCCGATTCCTCGGTCGCTGCCTCGGACTCGTCGGCAGCAACCGCATCGCCCTCAGACTCGGTGGAGTCTGAGGCCGTCGTGGCCTCTGCCTCAGTGCTGATCTGCTCGGTTTGCGCCTCGGATTCGGTCGAATCCTCAGCGTTCACCTGGTCGCGCAACGAATCATCGGCGATGGGGTTCAGCCGGCCGGTGCCAGCATCTCCTTCCATCCATCGTCTCCTGTTTTGGTCGAGTTTTCGACGGAGTACTTGATTCCGTCGGGCCCTACCAGTTCACCGCTTTGGGGACTGTAGACGGCCGTGGGCGGTCCCGGAGTGTAGACACACGGGTTGGGCTGTTGGCCGTTGCACTGCACGCTACCTGACCCGGGTCGTTGCAGTGGGTCACTGATGGGCGGTGGCGTCGTTCCGCCGGGCGGCAGTTTGTCTGCCGGCAGCGGGTTCAGGCCGTTGTTGACCGACGGCGCCGGAATCACCTCGCCCGGACGCACCGACTGGTCACACCGCGCCGCGGGTGCGGGGCAGGTCAGGATCTGGTTGGGGTCGCCGAACCAGGGGTTGGTGCCGGCAGGCACGTACGGGTTGGGGTCACGGCACTCCCGCCGCGGCGTCGCAGCACGCTTGCCCGGCACATCGACGCACGGGATGTTGCGCGAACCACGCACGCTGTTGGCCGGTGTGTCCATCGGGATCTTGCAGTACGTGCCCTTGGGTAGTGGCTGCAGAGTGGTGTCGGCAAACGATCGCCACTGCTCTGCCGGGATGAAACCCGTCAGGCACGGGGGCGGTTGGTTGATCGCCAGCGCCATGTCGAGAGCGGCCATATTCGGGAACGGCGCGGCCACCGTCTGCGCGATCGCGGCGCCCTGCGGGAGGAACACCAGCACCTGCTCGAGACCAGCGCTGTACTTCTTGAGCAGGTCGATCACGGCGGTCAGGTTCGCCAGCGTCTGGGGCAGCGAGTCCCGCACGTCGTTGAAGACCTCGTTGACCTGGTCGGCGGTCGGCGCGGCCTGCTGCAGAACGCTCCGCAGGTTCTGGTCGCGCTCCGCGGTCTGGGCGGCCAGCACGTTCAGGTTGTGCGCCCATCGCGAGATGGCGTCACCCGAGTCGACCTGGCTCTGCAGAACCGGTCCGGAGTGCTGGATGATGTCGTTGATGTCGTTGATCTGGTTGTGGAAGTCGCCCACGATCGCCTGAGTGGCGTCCGTCAGCCGTTGCAGGGCCGGGCCCAATCCGCCGACGGCTTGAGCCGTCTCGTCGAGCAGCTGGGGGATCTTCTCCTTGGGGAGTACTTGCAGGCCTCGGTTGGCCGTGTCCAGCGCGGGACCGATCTCACTCGGCACGGTGTTCCGGCACGCGGTGCCTTCGCCGCAGCCGATGTTTGAACCCGCCTTGTAGTACTGCTTGGGGTTTCCGCGTGACACGAGGTCCAGGTACTGCTCACCGACCGCGGATACGGAATGCACGTTTGCCGTGGCGTCGATCGGGATCTTGTAGCGGCTGTCGATACTCAGCGTCGCCCGGGCACCCTGCCGGGTGGGCTCCACAGTGGTGACCTTGCCGATCGTCACACCGCGGTAGGTCACGTTGGCCGTCGGGTACAACCCGCCCGAGGCGGGCAGGTCAGCGGTGAGTTCGTACCGGCCAATGGTCAACGGCTCGGGCAACAGGGTCGGGATCTGCAGGTAGTAGACGCCCAACACCAGCAGCGAGATCACGGTCAGGCCGCCGAACATCAGCAGCTGCCGTTTGATAAAGGGAGTTAGCAATTCCTGTCGCCCCTCTCGACAAACGGCCCGCCTGGTGCGTTCGCCGGGCTAGACGTGTACCGGACGTCCGGGATCATCGTCTCGGGGTCGCGGCCGAACGATTGCTCGATCGCACGCAGGGCGCCCTGGAAGCCAGTGCCGGTCAGCACCGCGTTGTCCATGGCACTGAGCGTGACGTCAAGCGTTGCCGACACGTTCTGGTAGTCGCCGCGGAAGATCTTCGGAACCGCGTCGATGTCGAACGGCTGGGTCAGGATCAGCTTCAGCGCACCGATCAGGTACGGCGAACCCTTGCTGAGCTCCTTCAGCGGGCACTGCAGGGCCGCCAGGGAGCTGTGCAGCCCGGCCTGCGCCTCGCCCAGGTACTGGGCGGTGACCTGGCTCAGGTCGCCCACCGCGTCGACGGCGTTGACCAGCAGATTCTGCGTGTCGGCGAAGTGCTTGAGCAACGGCGGGAAGTCGGTCAGGACCCGGTCCAGCACGTCCGCCCGCTGGCCGACGTAGACCAGCAGTCGGTTGGTGGAGTCAATCGCGTGGGTGATGTCGTCGCGTTGCTGGTTGAGCTGGTCGGTGAAGGTGTCCAGCCTGTTGAGGAAGCCGCGGATCTGATCGCCCCGCTTGTAGAAGATGTTGAAGACCTCGTTCTGCAGCACCTCCAAGTTGGGGATGCCGCCACCACGCAGAATGAGCGCGATGCTCGCCAACGTCTGCTCGGTGTTGGGGTACGCGGTGTTCTCGCCACCCGCCGAGTTCTTCAGCGGGAGCGTGTCACCGTTCTTGAGCGCCGGGCCCTCGGCCGGCGAAATCAGCTCCACGTGCTGCGAACCCAGCAAACTGGTCTGCCCGATCTTGGCGATGGTGTTCTTCTTCAACACCACGCCCTTGTCGATGCCCAGCGTCAGGGTCGCAATCCAGTTCTTCAGCTCGATGCGGCGAATGGAGCCGACCGGGACGTCGGCGACCATCACCTTGCTGTTGCCGTTGATCGCGAGGGTGTCGGGCACCTGCACATACAGGACGTAGGAACCCTCGCCGCTACCCGGACCGCCCGGAATGGTCACGTTCGAGATGCCGCGCCACCCACACGAGCTGGACAGGATCGCGACCATCAGCAGTACCAGCGCCTGCCAACTGCGGCGGCGTAGGGCACCGGCTATCACGTTCAGCACGCGCATCACTGGCCTCCTGCCTCAGCGGGCAACGGGGCGCCGACCGCCGCGGCCGGCGGCGGACCCGGTGCCGCGGGCACCGGCGGGACGGGACCCGGGACCACGCCCGGTCCGGGCGGCGGTGGCGGGATCGGAACCTGCGGAGCGTTCAGACCAATCGGCGGCAACACCGGGTATTGGTCGTAGGCGTTCGGCGGCCCGGGAGGCGTCTGCAGCGTGGACTGCACGGGCTCGATGTCGGGCCCGCCCATCAACTCGTCCAACGACTCGGGAGTCAGCAGACCCCTGGTGATCGGACCGACCTGCACGCCCTGCATACCCGGGGCCACGATCCAGCCGGTCTGGGTGTTCTTGTGCGACAACGGAGTGTCCGGTACCCAGATACCCGGCACGGTCGTGTCCTTGTATCCGGGCGGGGGCTGCAACCGCGGCTCGGAGTACGCGACGTCCTTCGGCAACACCGACGCCAGGTTGAAGGTGTTCAAACCGAACGGGAAGTAGTTGAACTTGATCGCGTCCAGGATCGGCGCCAGGTATTGCGCGCAGAGTTCGGCGGATTCTTGGTACCCCAGCCGGCTCGCGGCCTGAATCGAGCTGCAGACGAACTGCATCGGGTTCGCGAACGCGGTGATCTCTGGAACGGCGACCACCGATCCGTGCGCCGGGTGGTAGATCTGGTTCACGTTGGCCGCGGCGGTCGGAAGAACGTGCAGGGCGGTCTCGATGCCGTTCAGCGGCTCGGACTGCAATATCGTGTTGGTGACGTCCGCCAGGTTGTTCACGTCGTGCGCGAGCACCTCGCGGTTCTTGTCGAGGAACGGCCGCACGGTCGTCAGCAGGCTGTCGATTTGCTGCAGTGCGTTGGACAGATCGCGGTCGTTGCTCGCGAGGCGGCCGGTGAGCTCGGCCAGGTTCTGATTCAGCGACACGAACTGCTGGTCGTCCTGGTGCAGCGCGTTGACGAACAGCGCCAGGCTCTTCACCACCGCAAAGAAGTCACCGCGTCCTTGGTTCAGCGCGGTCAACGCGTCCGACAAAGACTCCAACGTCGCGTTGAGCTGCTTCCCCTTGCCCTGCAGGCCGTTCGCGAAGGACTCGATGACCTCCCCGAAGGGCCCCTTGGGCTGCTCCTTGGTTGGACCGAGCTTGTCGATGATGTCGGTGATGCTGTTGCGCAGCTCGTCCCACTCCACCGGAACCCGGGTGCGGCTGATGTCGATCACCGCGCCGTCCTGCAGAGTCGGGCCACCTTTATACGGAGGCTCAAGCTGCAGAGTGCGGGATGCGACCAGGGTCGGGTTCAGAATCCACGCCTCGGCGTTTGCCGGCACCTTGTACTTGTTCTCGTAGTGGAAGGTGACCTTCATCTTGTCGCCGGCGGGCTCGATCTTGTCGACCCGGCCCACCTGCAACCCCATGATCAGGACCTTGTCACCCGGGTACAGGGCGTTCGCGGCCGAGAAATACGCCGTCACGGTGTTGTTGGTCAGCTTCTTGTACAGCGTGAAGCCGGCCCACGCAGCGACGAGCCCGACGATCACCAGCAGGATGCCGATAACAATGGTTGCGCGTGACAACCTCGGCAGGCGGATGTTGCGAACGTCAAAGATGGTGCTCAATTCTGGCTACCTCCCGCCGCACCACTGCCGCCCGTTCCGCCGGGCGTGATGAACGGTGCCGGTAACTGATTGCCAGGCCCAGGAGGCGCCGGCGGTCCCGGCGGCAGGCCCGGTGCGAACGTTGACGGTGGCGGAACCGGACCCGCCGGTCCCAAGGGCTCGGTGCGGGCACCCGGAGGTGCGTCCGGTGGGATCGGCACGGGCGTACCCGGGACGTCCGGAACCGGTTCGCCCGGTCGCCCGGCGATCGGGAGGCCCGGCGTCGGCGGCAGGCCGTTCGGGTTCGGTGGCGACACCTCCAAGTTGTCCAGCGGCGCTGGGAAGAACGGCCCACCGAACGGGCCTTGCAGCGCCCCGGCGCAGGGCAGCGGGTCGCCGGGCCGTGGCAGCGCACCGGCCGCTGGGGTGTAGGAGCACGGCGATCCGGGCGGGATGGCCGGTCCCGGGTGGTCCGGGGTGCCTTCCAGCACGCGCGGCGCAGGCGGCGGCGCGCCATTGGGGAACCGGGTCCCGTTGGGGTCGGGGAAGCGGTATTCCGGCAGCCCGGCGCTACGCCAGAACTGCTCTGGGTCCAGGCCGCGCTTCTTGAACGCCGCGTCGATGAACGGCTGCATGACCTGCCCCGGCGCCAGGTTGTGGATAACAACCTTGAAGAACGGCCCCGAGCTGATGGCCTCGTTCAACGACGGGAGGAACCCGCCGACCATGATCAGCCCGTTGGCAAGGTCGTCCTTGCGCTCGACCAGCAGGTCACTGACCGTGCGCAGCTGTTCAAGCACGTGGTTGAGGTTCGGGTTGTCGTTGATCAGCCCCTGCACCTGCTGTGAGAACGAGGCGATGTTGCCCAGCAGTGCGTTGATCGCCTGTCCGCGTTCGTTGAACGCGGCGATCAGTGTTTTCGCGTTGACCAACAGCCTGTCCACCTGGCTGGCACGGTCGCCGAGGACGCTGGCCACCTGGTTGGCCTGGGCCAGCAGGTGCTTGATCTCCTCGTCGCGCTTGCCGATGGTGTCGGAGAACCTCTCGACACCCCGCAGCGCATCGCTCAAGTGCGGGTAGGTCTGATCGATCGTCTCGGACAGCACGTGCAGCGACTGCTTCACGGCGTCGATGTCCCAGCCGGTGGCCGCCTTGGTGACGTCGAAGAAGGCGTCGTAGATCTGGTACGGAGTGGTGCTCTGCCCCAGCGGCAAAATGCCGTTCGGCCGCAGCGGTTGGTTGCCGCGAGTGTCGATCTCAAGCACCTTCTTGCCCAGGATCGTGTCGGTGCGGATCGCCAAACGGCTTTCGGTGCCGATGGTGTTGCCACCGATCGAGAACTTGACCACGATGTGGTCGCCTTCGATCGACATTGCCTCGACCTTGCCGACCTCGAAGCCGGCGATCCGGACCTTGTCGCCCTTGTTGAGGCCGCCGGTGTCTTTGAACTGCCCGTAGTAGTACGGCTTGGCGAACAGCATCGGAACACTGGTGAAGCTCTGACCCACCCCGACGACCAACAGGGTCACCAGGATGCCCATCAGGCCGATGTGGAGCCGATTTGGGGGTTCTAGCGTTCTCATTGCGGTGCGCACCTACCCGTGGGCTGAGAGAAGAGCCTGACCGTTCGCACCGGACCGCCGGGCTGCAACCCGTTGATCCTGAGGCTGATGTCGCATGAGTAGAAGTTGACGAAGTCTCCGTAGGAGCCGATCGCCCGCCCGATCATGTTCAACGCGGTCGGCACCTTGTGCAGGAAGTCGTTCAGTTGTTCACTCTGGTCGATCAGCGGCTGCTGGATGGGGTCCAGGTAGTTGATCGTCTTGTGCAGCAGCGCACGGTCCTCGGCCAGCAGATCCGCCACCGTTCCCGCAGCGTTGCTGATGTGTGCGGTCCCGCCCGCCAGCTCGTTGTCGTGGTTCTTCAATCCGGTGATCAGCACCTCGAGGTTGTTGACGGTCTGGTCGAATTCCTTGCGGTGCCGCACGGTGGTGTCCAGGACGTTGTTCAGGTTCTTGACCACATCGCCGATCGCGGCATCCCGCTCGGCAAGCTGTGAGGTCAATTGCGCGGTCTGGTCGAGGATGTCGTTGATGGTGCCGCCCTGCCCCTGGAACACGGTGATGATGGCCGAGGCGATCGTGTTGACCTTGTCCGGGTCCAACGCCTTGAACACCGGCTTGAAACCACCGATCAAAGCGTCCAGGTCCAACGCCGGGGAGGTCCGCGCGAGCGGAATCAGTCCGCCGGCCGGCAGGATCTTGTCGTATCCGTCGCCCGAGCCCCGCTTGAGTTCCACGTAGCGGTTGCCGATCAGGTCCAGGTACCGGATCTGAGCGGTCGTGGACTGGTACACGGGGATCGAGCGGTCGACGTCGAACTCCACACGGACCCGCTTGCCACCGTCGATCAGCTGAATGTCGCTGACCTTGCCGATTTCCACGCCCGAGGCGCGAACGAACTGGCCCTTGCGCAGGCCACTCACATTGCTGAACTCAGCGGCGTAGGTGTTCGTGCGGTCGAAGCGGATCTGCCCGAACACGACGATGATCATCACGCTGAACAGCAGCAGCACCACTGCGAAGATGCTGAGTTTGATTAAAGTTCCGGTGATTTTCATGGGTTGATCGTGTTATCCCCTACTTGACGGCCCCAGACGTACTCGATGACGTAGGGCGAACCGACCTCCAAGTGGTTGTACGGGGCGAGGCTGTTCCCGGTGTCCATGACGAGTTCGGGCGCCGGCCAGAAGTCCCGGGTGATCGGCTGCCAGCAACCGGGTGCACCACCGGGTCCACCGTGCGCGTTGACGCGGGGCAGGTTCTCCGGCCACACGTACGGGTTCGGTGCGCCGCCGACCAGGCCGGCCGCCAAGCCACCAACCTGCGAAAGCAGCAGGGGCACCAGCGATATCGGGTTGAGCATCATGCCCAGGGCCGACAGCGGCACGGTGTGGCTGTTCAGCGAATAGCCGTTGCCGCCGAGGAATTGGTAGGCCTTGGGTTCGATGTCGTGGTAGTTGCGCAGCGTGCAGAACAGCTCGGGGCTGTAGGTGTCCAACAATTGTGCGACAGGCACCAGGTCGTTGGCGCCGCGCGCCAGGTATGGCCCGCCGCGCCGGAATACATCCGCGCCGGTGTTACCGAAGCCCGCGGCCGCCAACAGCGCCTGGTCCAAGTCGTGTTGGTGCTCGTTGAAGGTGCGCGCCGTGGGCACCGAGTTGTTGAGGAACTCGAACAGGTCCGGCGCGGCGTCGGCGTATACGTCGCCGAGAGCGGCCAGCTGTTGGATGTCGCGACGCGCCTGCGGCATCTGCGGGTTTATGTCGTCCAGGATCTTGTTGCCGTTGACGATCGATTCCCCGAACCGGTCACCGAGGCCGGACAGCGCTTGCGCTGCCGCACTCAGGGTCAGGTTCAGCTTGATCGGGTCGACCTTTTCCGAGATCTCGGTGAGGGTCTGGAACAGCGTGTTGATCTCGGTGGTAATGCCTGTGGCGTTGATCGTGCTGTGCGGCTTGAGGTGCCCGCGGGAGATGTCCTCGCCATTTTTGTTTCTGGGCGTGGTCAGCGACACGTACTTGCCGCCGAACACCGTGGTCGCCTTGATCTGAGCGTCCACATTCTCCGGGATTATGTCGAGGTATCGCGGATACACGTCGAGGCTGAATTTGGCGGCCGGCTTGCCGTCGGGTCCGGGCACCTCGCTGATGGTGTCGACGCGGCCGATTTGCACCCCGTTGTAGGTGACCTTAGATCCGGGATCCATCACCAAGCCGGCCCGCGGAGACAGCATCGTCAGCTTGGTCTTCGGGGTGAAATCCCCTTTGAACTGGAAATACACCAGCGTCAGGATGAGGAGCAGGATCAGGATTGCCGCGACGCCCGCCGTCTTGTATGGCGGGTTCTTGACCTTGTTGACCTTTCCAACCGGCGATGTCATAGCGCTACACCGTCAATGCGAAGTTGGGGTTGACGCCGTACAGCGCCAACGCGGCGGACAGGACGACAACTTGCACCGAGACCAGGGATAACCGCATCGATCTACCCACCGCCTCGCCCACGCCCACGGGCCCACCGCCGGCGTTGTATCCGTAGTAGCAATGGGTGACCATCACGATCAGCGCGATGAGGATCGCCTCGAGGAAAGACCAGAACACGTCGTCGGGACGCAGGAAGGTCCGGAAGTAGTGCTGGTAGGTACCGGGTGACTGTCCGTACAGCGCCGTCGTGACGATCTGCGGCGACAGGAACGACATGATCATGGCCAACGCGTAGAGCGGGATGATCACCACCAACCCGGCGACGATCCGGGTGGACGCCAGGTAGGAGACGGACTTGATGCCCATCACCTCCAAGGCGTCGATCTCCTCGCTGATTCTCATTGCGCCCAGTTCGGCAGTGGCACCGGCGCCCACCGTCGCCGCCAGCGCGATGCCGGTGACCACCGGGCCGGCGATACGGACGTTGATGAGCGCGGAGAAAAAGCCAGTGAACGCTTCGACGCCGATGTTGCCCAGGGACGCGAAGCCCTGGATGGCCACCAGGGAGCTACCGGAGAGGGTGACGAAGCCGACGATTGCGGCGGTGCCGCCGACGACGGCCATGGCGCCGGTTCCCATCCCGATCTGCGCGATCAGCCGCAACGTTTCCTTGCGGTAGTAGCGCAGCGCGTGCGGGATCTGCCCGATGGCGACCAACACGAACCAGGCGATCTGGCCCGTCTCGTCCAGTCCGCGCGCGGCAGCGCCGGCGTAGCGGTTGACGTTGGCCACCGCCCGCGGGAAGCGGGCGCGAACTACGGCGCTGGTCGACATGTCAGTGCCCCGTCCCGAATCGAACACCGATGGTGGTCAAGATGACGTTGACGGCATACAGGGCAACCACGCACAGCACGACCGTTTCGTTCACCGCGGTGCCCAAGCCCTTGGAACCGCCACGGACGGTCAGGCCGCGGTAGCAGCCGACCAGGCCGGCGATCAGGCCGAAGGTCGCGGCCTTGATCATGGCGATGATCACCTCGGGCAGCCCGGTGATGGTGGTGAGGGTGGCCAGGTAAGCCCCACCCGACACGTTCTGCAGATAGACGCCGAACAGGTAGCCGCCGACCAGGCCGACGGTGATCACCAGAGCGTTGAGCAGGGTGGCGACGACGGTCGCGGCGATGACCCTGGGCACCACCAATCGGTGGATGGGGTCAATCCCGAGGACCTCCATGGCGTCGATCTCTTCGCGGATGGTGCGGGCACCGAGGTCGGCGCAGATCGCCGTCGAGCCGGCGCCCGCCACCACGAGCACAGTGGTCAAGGGCCCGAGCTGGGTAACGGCACCGATCGCAGCACCGGCACCGGAAAGGTCAGCGGCGCCGAACTGGGCCAGCAACACGTTCAGCGTGAAGATCAGCAGCACAGTCAGCGGAATCGACACCATGATCGTCGGCAAGATGGCGACCCGCATGATGAACCAGCACTGCAGGATGAGCTCGCGCCACTGGAATGGCCTGCGGAACAACGCCCTACCGGTCAACACACACATGCGGAAAAAGCCGCCGATCATTGTCAGCGGCGTCTCGAGCTGGTCCCTGAGGTAGCCGACCAAGTGCGGCCGTGAGGATGTCGTCACCACTGCCCCCTCATGGCGACTTCGCATGCATCGCGTCGTGTGTGGCGTACCGGCCGATCATGTCGCACGCCTCCTCCTTGCCCCATTCCGGTGTGTGACCATCGGCTCTTTACTCGCAGGTAGTAACGCAGACCACAGGAATGTACCTGATGGCCCGCCACCTGTGAACCGCTGCCTCACAATTAACCTTTCGTCAACACCGAGCAAACGACGCAGTGCTCCTATCCATCCTTCTCTTCTGCCAAATCACTTGAAGCAGAACGTGTTTTAGAAAAATTTGATTGTCCGTAGCGAAGGCGCAACTCAGTCTTGAGCACCTTCCCGGCGGGGTTGCGGGGCAGTGCCTCCACGACCTCGAGCGCCTTGGGGTGCTTG
Source organism: Mycobacterium intermedium (assembly GCF_002086275.1). GTDB lineage: Bacteria > Actinomycetota > Actinomycetes > Mycobacteriales > Mycobacteriaceae > Mycobacterium > Mycobacterium intermedium. The sequence goes on from NZ_MVHT01000006.1 coordinate 73,787, forward strand.
TACCGCGCGAGCCGCTCGGTCAGGTACTCATCTAGCTCTTCGATCCGAAGGTCTGGTTTCGTTACAGCAGCGATTGCGACCGGAATTTCGCCCCATTTTTCATCAGACCTACCGATCACCGCGACTTCAACGATGTCCGGGTGACTCGCCAGTACGTTCTCGACCTCGGCGCAGTAGATGTTCTCACCGCCGGAGATGATCATGTCCTTCTTGCGGTCGACCACCCAGACGTAGCCGTCCTCGTCCATCCGGACCAGGTCCCCCGAATGGAACCAGCCGCCCGCGAACGCCTCCGCGGTGGCTTCCGGGTTGTTCCAGTAGCCGCTCATCAATGTCGGTGCCCGGTAGACAATTTCGCCGACTTCGCCGACGGGTACGTCATTCATGTCGTCATCCACGACGCGGGCCCAGACGGTGGGAATCACCTTGCCGACGGATCCGCGCTTTCGGATCGCGTCTTCGCCCAGCAGCATGCAGGTCACCGGCGACATCTCGGTTTGGCCGAACGCGGCCAGGATCTGGGCGCCGGCAAAGACCTCCGACATCTGTCGCAGCAAGGCGTCCGAGGCGGGCGCGGCCCCCCACGAGATAACCCGCAAGCGCAAGTCGCGGGGACGGGCCAGCTGTTCGGCGCACACCGCCTGCCACTGGGCGGGAACCAGGAAAATGCTGGTGACCCGTTCTGCCTCAAGTACATCGAGCAGCTGCGCGGGATCGAATGCGCCGAGTGGATAGATCACCGTGGGAGTGCCCAGCAGCGAACCGACCAACAGATTGCCGATTCCCGCGATGTGGAACAGGGGGACACCGATGAAGCCGACATCGGAGTTGATGTCGGCGCCGCTGGTGTAGAGCATGGTCATGGTTTGACCGGTCAGGTTGGCGTGGGTGAGGACGGCCCCCTTGGGACGGCCGGTTGTCCCCGAGGTGTACATGATCAGGGCGGGCGAGTCGTTCGGGATGTCGACGGGTTCGGGGGCGTCACCCACCTCGTCGATGAGCTCCTCATAACCGAGCACGCTGGATGAGTCGCCGGGTGAGTCACTGGAAGAGCCGCCGGCCACCACGATCGTGTCCAACAGCGGCTGTATGTCGCGAACGCCGGCCGCCACGGGAGCCAGCGCCGGTTCGGTGATCACCACCCGGCACCCGCAATCCTCGACCAGAAACGCGATCTCGGTGGGCGTCAAGCGGAAGTTCAGCGGCACCGCGATGCCGCCGAGCATGTTGACCGCCAGCACCGATTCGACGAACTCCGGGCGGTTGAGCATCAGGACCATGACCCGGTCGCCGAAGCCGATTCCTCGCCGACTCAACGCACCGGCCAACGCGCTGACGCGGCGTTCCAGGTCCGCCCAGGTGATCGTGCCGCCCAGAAACCTCAGTGCGGTGGCCTGAGGCTGCATCATGGCGTGCCGCTCGAGCTGGTTGACCCAGTTCTGCCGCCGAGCGAGCTGCAGCTGCGTCTCGGCGGCCACTCGGGTGTGCGCCAGTTGCGCCGTCAACCGTCTCTTCCCTTCACTCACGCACCGCTTGCGTCAGATTGATATTTGATAAAACATGGTGTTGCCTGGGTCACATTAGTGGTCTGGGCGGCCGATATACAAGACCTCGCCAATACCAGCCAAGCTACGAAAGCCCTGGCAGAGCATGTGAACGCACCGCTATCCGCCAAGCCGCGCGGTCGGCGTCGGCTGCGTCGTGCGCAGCTGTCCGACGAGGTCGCGGGCCACCTCCGGGCGGCGATCATGACCGGGACATTGCGGCCAGGGACGTTCATTCGGCTGGACGAAACCGCCGCCGCACTAGGCGTGAGCATCACCCCGGTCCGGGAGGCCCTGCTGAAGCTGCGCGGCGAAGGCATGGTGCAGCTGGAACCGCACCGCGGCCACGTCGTGCTGCCGTTGACCCGGCAGGACATCGACGACATCTTCTGGCTGCAGGCAACCATCGCCCGAGAGTTGGCCGTCGCAGCCACCGAGCGCATCTCCGAGACCGAAATCGGCGAATTGGAGCGCCTGAACGAAAGCCTGGCCCTTGCGGTCGGTTCTGGCGACATCGAAACCACCGCCGCGTTGGAGTTCGCGTTCCACCGCGTCTTCAACCAGGCAGGCGGGCGAATCAAGCTGGCGTGGTTCCTTTTCAACGCTGCGCGCTATATGCCGGCGCAGATGTTCGCGGCCGATCCGCAGTGGGGTGCGGCCGCGGTCGACAACCATCGGCAGTTGATCGCCGCGCTACGTCGTCGCGACACCGCCGCGGTTACCGAGTTGACCGTTTGGCAGTTCACCGACGGGGCCCGTCGGTTGACGGAGATGCTGGAAAAGACGGGAATCTTCGCCGAGTCCGCGAACGGCCGGCTACGCCACGCCTAGTTCCTCGGCGCGCTTCTTGAGGTTCTCGGCAAGCTGGTCCAGCACATTGCCCATCAACATCTTCACCATCGGAGGGGGCACCGGCATGGTGACCTCCACGTCGATGTCCACCGTCAGCAACGTCGTGGGGCCGGTTTCCACCCAGCTGAACAGCTGATTCTGTTTGGAGAAGAACTCGCCCTGCTGCATGACCGTCTGGATCTGGGTCGGCGCGGGGTAGTACACGGCCTGGATGTAGGTGCCTTCGAAACCTTGGATGGACATGTCCAGCCGCAGTTGGCTGGCGCGCCCGTCTTCGTAGCGCGCAAGCACCCAGCAGCCCTTGACCCCCTCGTTCCATTCCGGGTAGCGCTCGAAATCCGAAACGATCGACAAGAGGGCGGCGGCGGGCGCAGCGACCTCGACAGTCTTACTCAAAACTGGCATTGGCGAAGCATACCCAGGGCCGATTTCGGGGAGTTCAGCTCACGCAGGCCGTCTCGAGCAGTGTCCGGATCGCGGCGGGGATCGGCACCGATTTGCGCGTGGTCCGATCCACGTAGACATGCACCCAGTGCCCGAGGGCGGTGGTTGGCCGCGGTCCGGTGTCGGCGTCGCCCTTGAAGATGCCCAGCCGGTAGGTGACGCTGCTGCGGCCCAGCCTGGTCACCGCCAGGCCGACCGTCAGGCTTTGCGGAAAGTGCAGCTCCGAGAAGTAACGACAACCCGATTCGGCGACGATGCCCAGCGCCGGTGTGCTCATTGGATCGACACCGGCCCTGGTGTTGATCCACGCATTGATCGCCGTGTCGAACAGTTGGTAGTACACCGCATTGTTGAGGTGGCCGAACATGTCGTTGTCGGCCCAGCGGGTGAGCACCGGCCACAACACCGGGAAGTCGCTGCTCGTCAGGTTGTCCGGGCCGGACGGAACGGTCGGCGGTACGGAGCTCATGGTTGTATTCCAACATGATTCAGATTCAGGGCGCGGTGCTCGAGCGGATCGGCGCGCCTCGCCCGTATTCCGAATCACGGCCGATCAGCGTCGTCGATGTGGAGCTGGACGACCCGCGCGACGACGAGTTGCTGGTTCGCATCGAGACCGCCGGCGTATGCCACTCCGACCTGTCAGTTGTCGACGGCAACAGGGTGCGGCCGGTGCCGATGCTGCTGGGGCACGAGGCCGCGGGAATCGTCGAACGATTCGGCGACGGCAGCACGGCCGAGCGGGACGGGGTCCGCGTCGGCGACCGCGTCGTGCTGGTGTTTCTGCCTCGATGCGGTCACTGCACGGCCTGCGCGACGGAGGGGCTCACGCCGTGCGAACCCGGCAGTGCGGCCAACAACGCGGGAACTCTGCTGGGCGGCGGGATCCGGTTGCACCGGCACCGGGACCCGATCTACCACCACCTGGGCGTCTCGGGGTTTGCGACGCACGCCGTGGTCAACCGAGCCAGTGCGGTGCCGGTTCCGCGCGACGTCCCGCCGCACGTTGCCGCGCTGCTTGGTTGTGCGGTGTTGACCGGCGGCGGCGCGGTGCTCAACGTGGGTGATCCGCGGCCAGGCCAATCGGTTGCCGTCGTCGGACTCGGCGGTGTCGGCATGGCGGCGGTGATCACCGCACTGACCTACCGCGACGTTCGCGTGATCGGCGTGGATCAGCTTCCGGAAAAGCTGGCAGCGGCGCAGGCTTTGGGTGCCCACGAAACCTACACCCCTGCGCAGGTCGCCGCCGCCGGAATCAAGGCCCCGGTGGTCATCGAGGCGGTGGGGCATCCCGCCGCACTGGAGACCGCCGTGGCCCTGACCGCGCCGGGTGGTCGCACCATCACCGTCGGCCTGCCACCACCGACGGCCCGGATTAGCCTGTCGCCGTTGGGTTTTGTCGCCGAAGGACGATCACTCATCGGCAGCTATCTGGGTTCGGCGGTCCCCAGCCGCGACATCCCCCGGTTTGTCGCCCTGTGGCGGGAGGGCCGTCTTCCGGTGGAAGCGCTGGTGTCGTCGTCGGTTCGCCTAGGCGACATAAACGAGGCGATGGATCATCTGGCCGACGGCACCGCGGTGCGTCAGTTGGTCGACCTGGCGTAGAAGGCCGCGCTGAGCGCATCGCCCTGCAGCGCGAAAAGCCGCTGCGACACCGACCATTCCGGAAGCAGCGAGTCGAACCCGTGACAGACCCGCGGAAAGACGTGCAACTCGGTGGACACCCCGGCGCGCAGTAGCCGCATCGCGTAATCGATCGCTTCGTCGCGAAACGGATCGATCTCCGCGCAGGTGATCAACGCCGGGGGCAGCGCCTCGAGTCGGCTTCGTCGGGCCGGGACCGCGTCGGGTGAGCCGGGTCGGCCGGCCAGGTAATGGCTCCACATCAGATCCGCTCCCGCACCGTCAAAGGCGGGGGTCGACCGAAATTCGAGTCTCGATGCCGTGGGCCGGTCATCCAGTACGGGCTGGTGCAGCAACTGGAAAGCTATGGGCGGCAACCTGCCATCCGCGGCACGGTGTGCCAATCCCGCCGCTAACGCCGCGCCCGCGCTGCTGCCCGCGACGGCCAGGCGCGTCGAATCGACTCCCAGCGATGCCGCGTTTGCTGCTGTCCACCGCAGCGCCGCGGCGGCATCGTCGGGCGCGGCGGGATAGGGGTTCTCCGGTGCCAGCCGGTATTCCACCGAGACCACCGTGCACCTCGCGCGACGGGCGAGTTCCAGGCATTGCCGGTGATCGGTGTCGAGATTGCCCAACGCGAATCCGCCGGCGTGGCAATAGATGACCACCGGTGCCGGCGTCGGGCCGCCTCGATAGATGCGAACCGGCACGGATTCGGCTGTGGCATCTTCGACAGTGACGTCGGCGATGGCGTTCTGTTGCTCGACGGCGTTCCGTCGCCGCCCATCCATCGACGCACGGATCAGCGGAATCGCTTCCAGTGAAAAGTCGGTTCGGGTGATCGCGACCGGGCGCAGTGCGGGGTCGAGTCGTTCGGCGGCTTCGGGGGCGTCCGTGCTCATCGGATCTGCAAGCACTGGCCGCCGTCGACGACGAGCTCCGAGCCGGTGATGAACGACGCCTCCTCGGACACCAAAAATGCGACCGCATCCGCGATTTCGGCCGGACGGCCGAGGCGGCCGAACATCGCGGTCGCGGCGAGCCGGGCCTGGGTGCCGTCGTCGAGCATGGGGGTCGCGACGGGACCGGGGAACACCGCGTTCACCCGGATCCCGGACGGACCGAGTTCGGCCGCGGCGGTTTGGGTCAAACCTCGCAGCGCCCACTTCGCCGACCCGTAGCCGCAGTGCTGCGGGAACGGGCGGATCGCCCCGGTGCTGCAGATGTTGACGATGGCGGCGTTGTCGGCTTCGCGCAACAAGTCCAGCGCGGCGCGGATGCCGAGAAATGCGCCCAGACAGTTGACCCGCCAGAGCTTTTCGAAACCCTCGACCGTTTCGTCCTGCAGCGCCGCCCGATGCAGGACTCCGGCGTTGTTGACGAGTGTGGTCAGGCCACCGAATCGGCTCGTCACCTGGTCAACCGCTGTCGTCCACTGGTCCGGGTCGGTGACGTCCAGCGGGACCGAGATCACCTGGTCGTCGTCGAAATCGCCGGAGCTCGTCCGCACGTCGCAGGCGGCTACCGAATAGCCTTCAGTCCGAAGCCTTTTCACGATGGCGCTGCCTTGTCCGCCGGCGGCACCGGTGACCAGGGCGACACGTCGTGCGTTCATGACTGCCCCGCCTCGGGACTGTCACTGAGCCCGTGGGTGGTGATGAACCGGCAGTGCCGCCGCCGGAAAAGCCAACGACCGCCGTCCTGCACCAGTTCGTCGTCATACAGCGCGGGCCGCAGTTGCTGGTCGCCCGCCCGGACGAACAGCACCTGCGATCGCGACGTCGCCGTGTTGCCCTGCACGTCGATGCGAGACACTCCGGTTAGATGCAACCCGTGCGGAGCCATGCGGAACATCCGGCCAATGCCCTCATGTCCGGTGAAAGTCCGGCCGTACACGCGGAACTCCGCGTCCGCGGTAAAGAGCTGCACGCAGGCGTCGTCGTCGCCGGCGTCCAGTGCGAGGGCGTAATCGGCCAATAGTCCGCGGATCACTGCAGTGGCGTCGCTCATGGCGCGGCGGCTTCCCGTAGATGCTCCGCCGCTCCCCGCCGCAGCGACTGAGCTTCCGACGCGAGGGTGATCATCCGATAGCCGATGTCTGCCATTGCTTTGCCCGCCTTGCCCTGTCCCGCATGAATTCCGGTGACCAACCCGGCGTCGGTGGCGGTCTGGTGAATGCGGACGACGGCGTCGAGCACGTCGGGATGATTCAGGGCGCCGGGCACGTCGACCCCTATCGAGATCGCGAGATCGGCTGGGCCGACGTAGATTCCGGTCAACCCGTCGACGGCGCAGATTTCACCAAGGTTGGTGAGGGCCGCGGCGGTCTCGATCATCGCGAATACGCTTGCGCGGGATTGGATGGCGACCGGGTCGCGACCCAGGCTGGCCCGCAGCGGTCCGTAGCTGCGGACACCCTGCGGCGGGTAGCGGGTGGCCGCCACCGCCGCGGCCGCTTGGTCGGCGGACTCGATCATGGCGATGACGACGGCGTCGGCTCCGGCGTCGAGCACCCGCCCGATCGGGGCCGGGTCGGCATTGGGCAGCCGCACCGCGGTCGCGATCGGCACGTGCTCGAGACGCCGCAGCATTCCGGCGACGTCGGCGTCGTCGAGGTAGCCGTGCTGGGTGTCGAAACCCACGTAGTCGTAGCCCGCCCGGGCGAATTCCTCCGGCCCCAGCAGGGTATGGCCGGTGATCCAGCCGCCCCAGATCGGCGCCTGCGGTTCGCTCGCAAAGATACTCATCCGGCGATCGCGATCTTGATTCGCTCGGGGGCCGGACGGCAGGCCAGTTCGAAGGCCGCCTGCACGTCGTCGACGGCGAACGTGTGGGTGAGATAAGCGCCAAGCAGTTCGGGATGTTCGGCGGCGAACTTGCCGGCCAGTTCCAGCATGCGCCGGCGGTCCAGCGTCACACCGGATTTCAGGGTCAAGTTGTTACGCAGCATGGTGCGCATGCTGATCGGGTACACATCGTCGTCGGCGACGCCGAAGTACAAGACGGTCCCGCCGAAGGCGGCCGCGTCGATGGCATGACCCAGGGTGGCCACCTGGTGGCCGACGGCCTCGATGACCACGTCCGCTCGGTCGGCCGCCGGCAGCTGGCTCACCCAACGGTCGCTGGTGGCACGCACGGCCTCGTCAACTCCGAACGACCGCGAAACACTCTGCCGGTCAACGGGATCCACGCCGATGACCCAGCGGGCCCCCAATGCCTTGGTAACGTAGGAGAACAACAGCCCGATCGAGCCTTGCCCGATGATCGCCACCCGCCGACCCGCCAGATCGGGCAATTGCTCGCACGCGTAGAGCACACAGGCCAGTGGTTGCAGGCCCACCGCCTCCGCGGGTGTCAGCGCCGGATCGTATGGCGCCAGCCCGTCGCCGTCGCTGACCACCAGGCCCATCAGTCCGTCGAATCCGGACGCCCAACCGACCACCAAGTCGCCCGCGCGGTGGTCGGGGTGACGGCTGGCGATGACCTCCCCCGCCACCTCGTGAATCGGGTATCCGTCCTTCTCCGCCGCGCTGCGGCCGTCGTCACCCGGAAGTCGCCCCTTGGCGCCACGAAACGCCGGCAGGTCGCTGCCGCACACACCGGCGGCGCTGAACCGCAGCAGCACTTGACCTTCCGCGAGGTCCTCGGACGAGCGGTCGGCGATCGACGTCCGCTCGAATTGGTAAGGCGCGACGATCCGGTAGGACCACACCTCACACCTCCACCGGGACGTTGTTCCAACCCCACTGGAAGCTGGACGGCAGCCGGGTGGCTTGCTCACCGCGGATCGCGAAGTCCGGTACCCGCCGCAGCCATTCCTCGAGCAGCACAGCAACTTCCAGGCGCGCCAGGTGATATCCGATGCAGAAGTGCTGACCGCGGCCGAACGCCAGGGATCGGCGGATCGGCCGGTCCCAGATGAACTCGTCCGGGTTCGGATACTCCCGCTCGTCACGGTTGGCCGAAGCAAGCAGCGTGATGATGCGCTGCCCCGGCTGGATGGTCTGACCGTGAATGGTGAAGGGCTTCCGTGCCGTTCGGGCAAACCACTGGGCCGGTGCGCAGTAGCGGATCATCTCTTCCCGGGCGACCATCACGTTGGCGGCCAGGTCGGCGCGCACCGCGGCCAACTGGTCGGGTCGTCGGCTCAGCTCCCAGAGGCCGTGAGCCACGATCTTGGGCACCGTTTCGGTGCCGCCGATGAAGATGCAGAGCATCTGGGTGGCCACCTCGACGTCGTCGAGCGCACTGCCATCGGGCAGTCGGTAGCCCAGCAGGCCGTCGACCACCGGAAGATCGCCACTCGGGTTGGATCTGCGACTGGCCACTACCGGCACCAGGAACTGCAGATAGTTCGGGCGAGCTTCGGCGGTGTCCACTCCTTCGCCCGGTTCGGCCAGGCTGCCGGCGTTGACGGCGGCGAGCACCTGCGGCGCTAAATCAGTTGATAAACCCAGTAATTCGCACACGATGGTGGCGACCACGATGCCACCGTATTCCTGCGTCAGGTCGAACGTGCCGTGCGCCAGCAGTAGGTCGAGTCGCTCGTTGGCCAGCGTGCGAATCCGCGACTCCAGCACCGCGACCGACCGCGGACGCAACGGCGCAGAGTGGGCGCGACGAATCTCGCTGTAGAGATCGGTGTCGAACACCGCGTGAAATGGCAACGGATGCAAGGGCGGGTCATCAACCGGCCCGTCGTTGTGCCGAGCCAGCACCGATGCCGGTGGCAAAGTTCCTTCGGAGGCAACGAATGTCCCGTCATTGACTTCGAGCACCTGCCAGATGTCCTCGAAGCGGGACAGCGCGAAGGTGTCCCATTGGGGCATGTAGTACACCGGATGCTCGTCCCGCAGAACGCGGTAGTAGGGCAGCGGATTGGCCATGACCGCCGGGTCGAAGGGGTCGTAGCGGAAGTCGGTCGGAGTGGCCGTGCCGGCGTTCACTGCAGCGGTGACGGCGGTAGGGCCTGCAGAATCGAGTCCTCCCACCCGTCGCGCAGTGCCGGGGCCACACTCATCCAGGTGACGATCTCCGCGGGCGGGCTGTCCTTCCAGGACGGGTAGTGGTTGGCGAAGCACTCCCAACCGCCGTCCAGCGCCCAGTAATGGATGACCTCGTTGAAGCGGAAGGTGGTGGTGAAGGACCCCAGCCAGCGTTTGCCGGTGCGCTCCGACCACGGGACGTAGAGGCGTTCCAGTTCGCGGATGTAGTCGTCCTGGCGACCGGGCTTGGTCTGCATGATCTCCTGGATCACCAGCGGCGCAGTGAAATTGGCCTCTTGCAGCTGGGCCAAGGTCTTGTTGCTGGGTCCGGCGTACATGATGCGGCCCTCACCCGAGGCGCCGATGTCGGCCAGAAACGCGGCCCATTTCTCGGCCGCCGCCTGATGACTGCCACCGCGCGCCTGGGCCGCGCCGATCCGCGCGTAGTCGGCGAAACCATCGATTTCCCAGATGATGGTCACTTGCGGCCAATGGCCGTTGTAGGGGGTCGTCTCCCAGATGGCGAAGAGGCGGGCGCCGAGTTCGCCCATCATCGGCTGGTAGGTATCGACGAACACCTCGGTGAAGCGATCACTGCGGCCAGACCCAAGCGCGATGGTCTCGTGCAGATAGAGCAGTGTGTGCCCGTAGTACTTCTTCATGCGGTCAGCATGGCCTCGCAGGGATCGATTGCGCGGTAAGGGATTCCGGCTGCGATCAGGGCCTGGCCCTTGAACGCCCGCGCGGCGGCGCTGAGCACGTGTTCCACCCGGCGCATTCCGCGGTTCACGCCGAGCGGCCAACCCTCACCCCATAGGGCGACCTCGACCATGCGCCGGTCCAGCGCCTCGCGCACCAGGTCTCGAACGCAGTCATTCGCGATGAAGGCCTGGGCACTGACCGCCAGGTTGTGGCTCCCGGCTTCCGGGTAGGTGTCGAGGGCCGCGGCGTGCACACCCAGGATTTGCAGGGGCCGACTGCCGCCGAGGTCGGGCAGCAGCACGGTGACCTCCCAGCCGGCCATGACCCGGTCGCACAGCCACCCCCCGGCGGCCTGCACCACGTCGGACGCGCTAGCGGCAATCACGTCGAGTCGGTAGCGCAACGATTCGCCGTCCGACTGGGGTCGGCGGGTCGTGCTGCCTTCCCGCTGATTGCTGATGTCGAAAGTCGGAGTGGCCATACATATCCCCCGGCAGATCGGCGCTGGTCATGGGCGGTACCCCGACAGCGTGACACTTTCGCGCGAATTTGTAAAGCTCTCCAGGTGGCTACGCGCGGCGTCGTTCGGCTAGTTCGGCCAGAATTTCCTCGGTGTGCTGACCGAGTTCCGGTGCGGCGGAACGCGGCGCCCAGGGGGTTCCGTGGAAATCCGCCGGGGTGGCGACCATCGGCACGCTCGACTGCTCGTCCGGCACGTCGACGATCCCGCCTGCGGCATGAAACTGCTCGTCGGCGACCACATCCTCGAGGCTGTTGATCGGCGACCAGAAGAAGTCCGGCTCCTCGGCGAAGATGTCCGCCCATTCCGCGAGCGACTTGGTGGCGAAGATTTCGTCGAGTTGGGCGATGAGTTGTACGGCATTGGCGGCGCGGCTGCGCCCGTCACGGTATTGGGGGTCGTCCAGCCACTCCGGTCGGCCGACGGCGCGGCACAGCGCGGGCCAGTGCCGATCGACCTCGAGCCCGACGATCCAGAACCTGCGTCCGTCACCGGCGGTGTAGTTGTTCATGCAGGGATTGCCCATCGACTCCCGCTGCCCGATCGCTATCGGTTGGCCGGTGAGCAGGTAGGTGTTGAGGTCGAAGCTGACGGTGTAGGCGCCCTGCCGGTACAGCGAGGTCGTCACCAGCTGACCGGTCCCGGTTCGCTCACGCGCAAGCAGCGCCGCGCACACGGCCGCGGCCAGCGTCATCCCGGCCGAGTGATCGCCCATGCCGCCGCGCTGAAACGGCGGGGTGGCGCCGGGCCGGGTGAGCAGATGGGCGAGCCCGGCGCGGGACCAGAAGGCGGCGACGTCGTACGCCGCCCGATCCGCGTCGGGGCCGGTTTCGCCGTAGCCGGTGATCAGACCATAAACCAGGCGCGGGTTGTGCTCGGCCACCGATTCGTAGTCCAGTCCCAGCCGTCGCAATGCGCTGGGCCGGACATTTGTCACGAAAACGTCTGCGTCGGCCAGCAATTCGAGCGCGGTTTCGCGGCCGGTTTCGTTAGTCAGGTCCAGGACGATACTGCGCTTGGACCGGTTGTCCATTTCGAAGGGTGGGTTGACACCGAGGTCGCAACCCAGCATTCGCCCGAACAACCGTCCCGGATCGCCGCTCGGCGGTTCGATCTTGATGACGTCGGCGCCCCAGTCGGCCAGGATGCCGCCCGTCGCCGGTCCCGCCACCCAGACCCCGAGTTCGACGACCCTGATGCCCTCTACTGGTCCGGCCATCAGCCGAGGTCTATCCAGATCGTCATGGCCGCCACCGCGACGGCCAGCACGGTCAGCAGGATGGTGTCCAGCGTGGGCAGCCGGGGCTCCTCTGATGCGCCCATCCGCAGTTCGCGGGCGATCAGGAACAGCGGAAACGTGACGCTGATCGCGATGGCGAAGCCGCCCGCGACATAGAGCCATACGAACTTGACGCCGTGTTTTCTTGCTTCGATCACCATCAGGATGACCGCGGCGAGCAAGAACAAAAGGATGTCGGCCGTCACTGAGCGAGAGGCCGGGGTGACCTTGGAATCGTCGAGAAAGGCGCTCATGAAACTCGCGGACTGGTCGAGGTACGCCACGTTTTGGCTCCACGTCGCGATGAGCGCGGCGAGGGCGATAGCGCCGTACACGGCGCAGAGGATTTTGCGGGAGGTGGGGAGGGATGTCACCCGACTCACCTTAGAAGCCGGATTCGCATCGAGATTGCCGCCATGGTCGTGCTTCGCCGCCAGCGCACAGCCCTCACGGCAATCTCGGCGAGGCTGAAAAGTGATTCAATCAAATCCATGAGTCTGGTTACCGGGCGCGGTCCACTCAGCAGCAATCCCGCGGGCCGTTTCCATCCCCCGATCCCGGCCGGCGTTGTGTATGTCGAACCGCATCCGCGTCGCATCCAAGCGTCCAAAGACGGCGCCCCGGTAATCGACACCGAACGCGCGCTCCTGGTACACCGGCCGGACCGACCACTCACCTACGCCTTCCCCGCCGAAACGATCACAGACCTGCCCAGCGAACCGGTGGCCGAAGCGCCCGGATACGTTCAAGTCCCCTGGGACGCCGTCGACACCTGGCTCGAGGAAGGTCGCGAACTCGTCCACTACCCGCCCAACCCGTACCACCGCGTCGACTGCCGCCCCACCAGGCGTCGGCTGCGGGTCACCGACGGCGACACCACGCTGGTCGACACCGACGACACGGTGATCGTCTTCGAGACCGCCCTGAAACCAAGGCTTTACGTCAGCCCAATACACGTTCGACAAGAACTGCTGACCCGATCGGACACCTCGAGCTACTGCAACTACAAGGGTGTCGCGACGTACCGGTCCAGCCCCAACACGAAGGACGTTGCCTGGAGCTACGAAGACCCCTACCCCGAAAGCCTGCCCATCAAAGGCTTTTTCAGCTTCGACGACACCAAAGTTCAGGTGGAGGCAGAGCTTCCGTAGGCGGGCCGGCCGAGTCTCAGTTCGTGCTGGGCGATCATGTTCCGGAACACTTCCAGGGTTCCGCCGTAGATTCCGGTGGGCACCGCCAGCCGGAACACGTACTCCGCCGCGCCATCCCCCGCCGAGCCGGCGACGTCGACCGGCAATGCCGACGCCGAACCCGCCACATCCATCAGGTCGGCGGAGATATCCCGCATAGTCTGCGCGATCGCGACGCGCCCGTACATTCCGGGCGTGGACAACGCGGCCTCCAGTCGAGCGATGCTGCGGCCCAGCCGATGCACTACGGATTCGTCATCACGGTCCACGATCGAGGCCACCGTGTCCAACGCCTCGGCCGCGATCGAGCCGTGCTCGGACATCGCCGAAAGATTCTGCAGCCCATGATCTTCCCGCGCGACCAACCCATGCTCGGAATCCAGCGCGGCCCGCATGACCGTCCACCCGGCATTCACCTCGCCGATGCGGTAGAGGTCATCTACCCGCACATCGCTGTAGTAGACGATGTTGGTGCGGTCACCGTCGACGGTACGCAGGGGTTGGATCTCGATGCCCGGCGAATCCAGCGGCACCAGAAACATGGTCAGGTTCTTGTGCTTAGGCCCCTGGGGATCGGTATTGGTCAGCAGGAAGACATACCTGGCGTTCTGTGCGTTGGAGGTGAACATCTTGGAGCCGTTGACAATCCACGCGGAGCCGTCGCGCACTGCCCTGGTTTTGCAGGTGGCGACATCCGATCCGCCCTCGGGCTCGGTGTAACCGAGGCACAGCCGGATCTCCCCGGACAGCACCCCGGGCAGCACCAACTCGGTCAGCTCCGGCGCACCGAATTGCTGCACCAGCCGCGCGACGACCGACGTCGTTTCCCAGTGGTACCAAGGCGTGTGAGCGCGGCCGATCTCGAGGTGGAATATCCGCCGCTGAACGGCGGTGAATCCGCCGTCGGACTCCAGCGTCCAGTCCCCGGCCAGGTAGCCGGCGGCACCCAACGCCAAATGCACGCCCTCGTCGAAGTTCTCGCCCGTTGCCCGATCGCGACGACGCACCTCGTCGGTCACGTGCTCGGTCAGAAACGCGCGCACCCGTTCCTGAAATTCCTTGTCCTCTTCGGAAAGTGCGACCCGTGCGAAATCCATCTAGATCACGTCGATAACTTGGGTACGGAATTGTTCGATGCTGTCCAGCACATGAGCCATGCTGTCACCGGGCAGATGGACCTGCACCCAGGTGACGCCGAGCGCGGCCAGCTTGTCCAGACCGCCTAGGTAGGCGTCGGCGTTGAAGCCGTCGCCGCCGGGAAACCCGCCCTCGAAGTTGCTGAAGGTGATGTCGATCGACGACGGGTCCCTGCCGGCCGCGTCCAGGCGACGGCGCAGATCATCGATGCCCGAGGCGAGCTTTTCCAACGAGTCGATGGAAGCGGTGCCGGCCGTGCGGGCCAGGCCCGCGGGCGCGGGAAACGGACACCATCCGTCCCCGTGGTCGACGACGCGCTGCCGGGCGGCGCCGGTGTTGCCGCCGATCCAGATCGGTGGGTGCGGCCGACTGACCGGCCGTGGGTGCGCCGTGATGCCGCGGGCGGTGAAATGCTTTCCCTGGTAGGAGATGTCGTCGGCGGTCCAGATCGTCCGGACAACCTGCAGCGCTTCCTCGAACAGCTCGGCGCGCTCGTCGTAGGAGACACCCAACGCGGAGAATTCCCGCTTGAGATAGCCGACACCGACCGCCAACGTGAACCGGCCGCCCGAAAGCAGGTCCAGCGTCGCACCGGATTTGGCCACCACGAACGGATTTCGATAGGGCAACACCACTATGTTGGGGATCAGCCGCAGCGTTGAAGTCCGCGCCGCGGCGAAACCCAAAGCCACGAACGGGTCTAACGCGTCGTGCCCACCGGCTTCCAACCACCGCTGCGACGGGGCCGGGTGATCGGTGAAGCCGAACCCGGCGAATCCGGCAGCCTCGGCCGCCGCCGCCACCGTCGCGATGCCGTCCCCGCTTGCCAGCTCGGGGTTGTAGGGATGGCTGTGCATCGGGTGGGTGATGGTGAAACGCATAGCATTTAGAACCGCGAACGCGCGTCGATGGACGTGTCGGTGGTGCGTAGTGGTCGAATCAACGCTTCCTGGGCAAAGGACGCCAGCAGCTCACCGGCTTCGGTGTGCACGGTGCCGCGAACATAGGACATCCCCGCGCCGACTTGGGTGCTCTCGTGGGTGTAGAGCAGCCATCCGTCCCAGCGCACCGGTTCGTGGAAGGACACAAAGATCGTCATCGGCGCGGTGGACACGGTGAGGTGGGCCTGACTGGTGCCGATGCCCGGATGCGCGCGCATCGTGGTGGAGATCCCGAGGTGGCCGGTGAAATATGCGACGAGCGCCTTGGCCAGGTCATCACGGGTCGGCACGGGGTCGTAGTGCAGCCACGCGTACAGCTCGGGCGGCCCGACCTCATCGGGGCTGTTGACGTCGACCACATCGACGAGTCGCAATTCCCGCCCGATCATCGGCATGTCCGAGACGTTGGCCTCAGCGGGACCCTTAACGTCGGGAAGCGGCAGCTGATGCCGGATCACGTCCTCGGTCGGGACGTCGGCGAGGATCGTCACACTCACGCAGCGGCGGCCGTTCTGCACCGCGGCGACGACGGCCGTCGCCGTGGACCTGCCCTCGTTAACCACATCAAGGACCAGTTCGACAGGCGGGCCGACGGCCACGGCCCGGGAGAACACCGCGTGCGCCGAGCGCACCGACTTGCCCTGAAACCGTTGCGCCGCAGCGATAATCGCCTGCGCCACAACCTGGGTGCCCTCGACTACCTGGCGGCCGTCCTGACCCGGGAGCCCGGTGTCGGCGACGAATCGGTCGGGTCCGTCGGGCCGCACTTCGAATAGGTCCAGCAGCGCTTCAACCGTCCATTGCACCTGTTCGGAATCTGTCGTCACAGCGCCCAGCGTGACATTTTGAGCATTATTTGTAAAGGTCACCACCCCGTGGCCCGCCTGTCCCGTCCGGGACATCTCGTTGACAGCGGTACCCGAAGTACGTGACACTTTGGCCGTGATTTGTAAAGGGCTGACCGGACTGATCCCGACGCCCCTGACCAGTGGGTTCTGCTTCGGTGAGGGACCGCGCTGGTTCGAGGGACTGCTCTGGTTTTCGGACCTGCTGGGCGAGGCGGTGCACACCTCGGATATGCGCGGTTCGCTGACCACCCTGCCGCTGCCCGGCCACTCGCCGTCGGGCCTGGGATTCCGGCCCGACGGGACGCTGCTGATCACCTCAGCCGAGGACCGGCTGGTGCTGGGCTACGACGGTGACACCGTCGACATCGTCGCTGACCTGACAGAACTGGCTCCGGCCAACCTGGGCGACATGGTGGTCGATGGCCTGGGGCGTGCCTACATCGGCGCACAGGCCTTCACCGGTGGCGTCATCATCCGCCTCGATCCCGACAACAGCGCCACGGTCGTCGCGACCGACCTCGACTTTCCCAATGGAATGGTCATCACCCCCGATCACCGCAGCCTGATCGTCGCCGAATCGATTGCCCGGCGCCTGACCGAGTTCACCATTGACGGCGACGGCGCGCTGCACGATCGCCGGGTGTTCGCCGACGGTTTGGACGGGCCACCGGACGGCATTGCCCTGGACGCCGAGGGCGGAGTGTGGACGGCAATGACGCTGGCGCACCAGTTCGAACGGATCGCCGCCGGCGGGGAGGTGACCGACCGCATCGACATGGGCGACCGGGTCGCCATAGCCTGTGCACTCGGTGGGCCAGAGCGACGCACATTGTTCCTGCTGTCGAGCACGGATGCCTACCCCAAGCGGCTGGTCGGCACCCGGCTATCCCGCTTGGACGCGGTGACGGTGGATAATCCCGGCGCCGGGCTGCCCTGACCCACGACCAAAGAGGGAACGATGACCGACTCCTACTACGAGCTGATCGACGACGCCGATCCGCTGGGCGAAAAGTTCCGCGCGACGGACCTGGCCCGAGGCACCTGGTCGGCCTCGATACAGCACGGCGCGCCGGTGTCGGCGTTGCTGGTCCGAGCGCTGGAACGGGTGGCTCGACGCGACGACACCAGGCTCAGCCGCGTGGTCATCGATTTGTTGGGAGCGGTGCCCGCGGAAGGAGACCTGTGGGTTCGGTCGCAGCTCGACCGGGGCGGCAAGCAGATTGAACTGGTGAGCGCCGAAATGCTGGCGCTCGGCCCCAACGGGGAGCCGCGCCCGGTCGCTCGCGCCAGCGGTTGGCGATTGCAGCATCAAGACACCCACGCCGTGGCGCATGCCGCGGCGCCCCCGCCCCGGCCGAGATCCGAGGCGCACGACCGCAACCTCGCCGCCATGAATTGGGACCGCAACTACGTGCACAGTTTGGAGTGGCTCTGGCTGACCGAACCGATGCGGCCCGGCCCTGGCGAATCCTGGATCAAGCCGATCGCCGACCTGGTCACCGGCGAGACGATGACGCCACTGGAGCGGCTGTTCGCGGTCGCCGACTGCGCCAACGGGATCGGCAGCAAGCTGGACATCAGAAAGTGGACGTTCCTCAACACCGACCTGGCCGTGCATGTGTTCCGGGTCCCCGAGGGCGATTGGATCGGTATTCGGGCCGAGACCAGCTACGGTCCCGACGGAATCGGGACGACGATAGGAACACTGTTCGACGAGCAAGGTGCAGTCGGGGCGATTCAGGAGTCCGTCTTGGTCCGCAAGCGTCCGGAGAGGCAGTCATGAACCAGGCAACCCCAATTCCGGATGTCAACGGCGACGACACCCCAACTCGCCAACGCATCCTGGCGGCCACCGCCGAGGTGCTCGGTCGCAACGGGCAGACCAAGCTCAGCCTGTCGGATGTCGCCGCTCAGGCCGGGGTATCGCGCCCCACGCTTTACCGCTGGTTCGGCTCCAAACAGGAGTTGCTGTCCGCCTTTTCCAATTACGAGCGCCAGGCTTTCGAAACCGGGCTGGCCGAGGTGACCGCGGGACTCAAGGGTGTGGAGCGGCTCGAAGCGGCGTTGCAGTTCATCGTCGATTTTCAGCATTCCTACTCTGGAGTGCGCATGGTCGACGTCGAGCCCGAGCACGTCATCGCACAAGTGTCCCGCGTCATTCCGGAAATGCGGGCAGGTCTGGAACGACTACTCCCGGGACCCAACGCGGCCGTCAAGGCGGCCACAGTGATCCGAATTGCCATCTCCCACTACATTGTTCGTAGTGACGACGCCGATCAGTTCCTGGCGCAGCTGCGGCACGCGGTCGGGCTGAAGAACTCCAGCTGAGCCCCATGAGCCACCTCAGTCGAACAACACCGCCGCGTTGAGGTAGCCGGTCGGGTCCAGCGCGGCTTTCACCGCCCGCATCGCGGCGATGTCGGCGGCCTCCCGCGACATTCCGAGATACGCGCGCTTGCGGCTGCCGACGCCATGCTCGGAGCTGACATTGCCACCACACCCGGCAATGAGGTCCATCATGGCCGCGTACAAGCTCGACTCCTGCTCGGGCGCACAACGCAGCACGTTGAGGTGCAGGTTGCCTTCGCCGATGTGGCCGAACAGCACCGGCAGCGCGTCCGGAACCACAGCCGCCACCAAAGAGACTGCATCCCTTGCGAATTGGCTGATGGCCGACAACGGCAATGAGACGTCGAACTTCAATGGCGGCCCATATGTTCCCAGCACGTCAACCAGCGATTCCCGAACCCGCCATAACCGTTGCTGCGCAGCGCTATCCACCCCCACCGCCGGTTCCGCGCACACCCGAACTTCGGACAGCAATGCCGCAAGTCGTTCGGTCTGGTCATGATCGGCTGCCAGTTCCACCAACAGCAACCAGTCACCTTCGACGGGGCGTTCCCCGCTTAGCTCCGCGGCCCGGCCGTCCACCAATTCCAGCGCGGCAATGCTCGGGACGTCGCGGAACACCCGCCCGGCGTCGACGAGTGCATCCAGGTCTGCGAAGCCGCACACGGCCGTCGCCCGGTGCGACGGCTTCGGATGCAGCCGCAGGTCCAGGGTGGTGATGACACCGAGCGTGCCTTCGGCGCCGACGAACAACGCGGGGAGGTCGTAGCCGGTGTTGTCGCGGCGAACCCGGCTGTGCCGGCGCAGCACCGACCCGTCGGGCAGCGCAACGTCCAGTCCGACCACCTGCTCGGCCATGTTCCCGTAGCGCACCGTGCGCAGTCCTCCGGCGTTGGTCGACGCCATGCCACCCACGGTCGCGGTGTCGCGCGCGGAGAGGTCCACACCGAACACGAACCCGGCGGCGCTGGCGGCCCGCTGCACCGCGGCCAACGTGGCGCCTGCGCCGACCGTCACCCGGCGCTCGATGGAATCAACTTCGCCTACGGCGCTTAGCCTTTCGGTGGACAGCAGCACGTCGTCATGCTCGGGCACGGTGCCCGCCACCAAGGAGGTGCGGCCGCCCTGGACGGTGACGTACGCCCCCGCATCCCGGCACACCCGCAAGACCTCTGCCAACTGTTCGGCCGTCGCCGGCCGCACCAGGGCGCTAGCTCGGCCGCGGTACCGGCCCGTGTAGTCGACGCTGCGACCGGCGAGCACGTCGGGATCGGTGACGACGTGTTTCGAGCCCACCACGTCGGCCAGGCTCGCGAGCATGCGCTAAGCCCTCATCTCGCGGAACTATCCGGCGCTGAAGTCTTTGTGGTTCACGTCGGTCACCAGGCCACCGTCCACGATGAACTCACTGCCCGTGGCGTACGACGCCTCGTCACTGGCGAGAAACACGACGAAGGTCGCGACTTCGCGTGCGTCTGCGGCGCGCCCGAGCGGGATGGTGACCATGTCCTCCGGCAGATGGGCGGTCATCGGCGTGCGGATGAACCCGGGGTGCAGCGAGTTCACCCGGATGTTCAACGGCGCTAGTTCCAGGGCGGCCGACTTGGTGATGCCACGCACCCCCCACTTGGACGCGACATAGGGATGCACGAGCGGCGCGCCGCGGATCCCCTCGATCGATGACACGTTGATGATCGACCCGCCACCGGCCTCCGTCATCGGGTCGACGGCCGCCCGCATGCCCAGGAAGGTGCCGGTCAGGTTGACATCAATCACCTGCTGCCACTTGTCCATTCGGAACTCGCGCAACGGGCCCGCCGCGACGATCCCGGCGTTGTTGACCAGCACATTGAGCTTGCCGAATTCCCCGACGGCAGTCGCGACCGCTGCTTCCCACTGCTCTAGCTGGGTGACGTCGAGGTGGACGTAGCGCGCGGCGTCGCCTAGCTCTGCGGCCAGGGCGTTGCCCTCGTCGTCACGCACGTCGCCGATCACCACCTTGGCGCCCTCCTGCACCAGCAGCCGCGCGTCTTCGGCGCCCATGCCGCGCGCACCGCCGCTGATGAGCGCAACCTTGCCGTCTACCCGTCCCATGCAGTCGGGCTCCTTCCCGTTAGTCCGTTAGTCCTTAGGTGGTTACCAAACCGGTTGGCGCGAACAACCCTTTGCCCGGTATCAGGGGCAGGTCGAGGGTCGTCCGGATGCCCGGCGGCGCGGCGACCACCGCGGGAACGGCGTTGACGATACGTCCGGCGGCGGCCAGGATCGCCGCGTAGTTGTGGTCACCATTGCGGCTGCTTGGAACGATATCGACGGCATACGAGGGCTCGCCGGTGATCTCCACGCGGTACGAACCCCCACCGGCCGCCGGCTGCGGCCAGTCGGGGCGCAAGTCGGGCCGCAGCCGGGTGATGTGTTCGATGACGATCGCTGGATATCCGTTGACCATGCCACGGATTTCGAACTGCAGGCCGGCCAGCGTGCCCTTGGGCACCCGGCCGACCGCAATGTCGAAGTCTTCCGGCGCCGGTTCACGTTGGATCGACTGGGTGATCTCGTCGATCTCGACGCCGAGGCCGGCGGCCAGTTGTCGGATCGCCGTCCCCCAGGCGAACGTCAACACGCCGGGCTGCAGCAGCATGGGCGCCTCGCCTGGCGGCAGATCCAGCGGCCGGCCGAATCCCATGTAGTGCATGACCTCGGCGCCGTCGTACGACGCGTAGTCGGCGATTTCCATGCAGCGCACCTGCTCGATGCGCTGACAGGTTCCGGCGAGCGCGAAGGGAATCAGGTCGTTGATGAATCCAGGGTCCACACCGGTGATGAATACGCTCGAATTCCCTTTCTGGGCAGCATCTTCCACGCGTGCGATGTATTTGTCGGGCATTACGCCCCACGGGTACTGCAGCAATCCGGGCGACGAGCCCACGACATTGATGCCGGCGGCCAAGATGCGCATGATGTCAGACATCGCGTCGGGTATGCGGGTGTCACCCATGGCGCAATAGACGACGCATTCCGGCCGCGTGGCCAATACAGCATCAAGGTCGTCGACGGCCGCAATGCCGGTCCGCGCGCCTACTCCGGCCAGTTCTCCGGCGTCGCGGCCCACTTTTTCCGGGGTCGACACACAAAGGCCCGTCAATTCGAATAGCGGGTTGGTGACGAGTTCAATCAGGGCCAGCCGGCCGACATTTCCAGTGCCAACGTGGGCGACCCGAACCGCCATCACAGCCCTCCGTCCGACGTGCAGCTCTGCAACTTTCTAGACGGTAGTCCATGATTTTTCGACCGATCGAGCCGCACTATGGTTGGCCCATGGCCGTGCGTGAGGACGTCACCTTCACCGCTGGCGCCTCCGGCACAGACCGGAGCAGCGCGTGGTACTACCGGCCCGATGAGCGATGACAACGTTCCGGTACTGGTGATGGCACACGGCCTGGGCGCCGTCAAAACCATGCGGTTGGACGCTTACGCCGAGAGGTTCAGCGCGGCCGGCGATGCGTGTCTGGTGTTCGACTACCGCAACTCCGGCGACAGCCAAGGACAGCCGCGCCAGCTGCTCGACATCAAGATGCAGCTCGAAGACCGGTCCGCGGCCGTGGTCATGCGCACACCCTGCCCGGCGTCGACCAGAAACGAATCGCTTTGTGGGGCAGGTCTTTTTGCGGAGGCCATGTCATCGTCAGGGCGGCGCGCGACCTGATCGGGGCTCGGACCGGCAGGCCACCCCAATTCGGCTTCCTCGACAAGCACGTCGGAACCGTTACCTAAGAAGATTGTTGAAATGCCGGACGTACCGGCGGGACCGTTTTAGTCTCACGGCAATACCTATTACCCGCGGTAGCGGATTAGCCGATCAGCGGGGTTGGGGAGGACGGGGAGATGTCGTATTTAATTGCTGCCCCTGAGCTGCTGGCTTCCGCAGCCACCGACGTACAAGGCATCGCGGCGGCCGTCAACGCGGCCAATGCCGCGGCGGCAACCCGGACATCCGGCCTGGCGGCAGCGGCCGCAGACGAGGTGTCCGGCCTGGCGGCGGCGTTTTTCAACGCCTATGCGCAGGAATACCAGGCAGTGGTCAAACAGGCCGGCCTTTTCGAGAGTCAGTTCACCCAGGCGTTGGCCAACGCGAGCAACGCCTACGCGCAGGCCGAAGCTGCCAACGCGGCCCGGGTATCGACCGCGCTCAACTCGATCAACGCACCCATCCAAGCGTTCTTGAACGGCGCGGCGGCCCCCGCGGCGGTCCCCGGTGGCGGTGGCGCCGTCGCCCTCGGCGCCCCGCCGCAGAGCCTGAGCCTGGTGGGCGACATCACCGCGCTGATCATGGGCGGCACCAACAACCCGAAGCCATCAAGCGGGTACATCAACGACATCAACACCCGGTTCATCCAGACCCTTTTCCCGGGCGCCATACCGAAGGGCCTGTTCACACCCGAGCAGTTCTGGCCGGTCACACCGGATCTCGGCAACATGACGTACAACCAGTCCGTCGCCAAGGGCGTGCAACTGCTCAGTCAAGCCGTCACCGCCGAACTCGCCCTCGATCACAGCGTGGCCGTCTTCGGCTACTCGCAAAGCGCCTCGATCATCAACAACTACATCAACAGTCTTGCGGCGGCGGGCTTTCCCAATCCGAACGACCTCGCCTTCGTGATGGTGGCCGCCGGCAACAATCCCGTCGGCGGCCTGCTGGCGCGCTTCCCGGGCTTCTACATCCCGTTCCTCGACGTGTCGTTCAACGGCGGGACGTTGGCGAACACGCCGTACGAGACGCACATCTACACGCTGCAGTACGACGGCATCGGCCACACGCCGCAATATCCGCTCAACGTCCTGGCCGACATCAATGCCATCATGGGCTACTTCTTCGTGCATGGTGGCGTGCCGGACCTCACCGCGGCCGACCTGGCCAACGCGGTTCCGCTACCCACGTCGCCGGGCTACGCCGGCAACACGTCGTACTACATGTTGCTGACGCAGGACCTGCCACTGTTGCAGCCGATCCGCAACATCCCGTTCGCCGGCCCGGTGATCGCCGACGTCTTCCAGCCGGTATTGCGGGTGATGGTCGACCTGGGTTACTCCGACTACGGACCCACCGGCATGTACGCGGACATCTCGACCCCAGCGGCGCTGCTCAACATCCCGAACCCGCTCACGGTGGGTTATTACCTGCTCACCGGCAGCTTGCTGGGGCCGTACGGCGCCGCGGTGGAAGTCGGCGTACAGGCCGGATTGTGGGGGCCAGAGCACTTCCCCGACGTCTATCCGTGGGTCCCCTCGACCAACCCGGGCCTTAACATCAACCTCGGCCAGCAGCAGGTGACATTGCTGTCGTTGCTCAGCGGCGGCCTGGGCAACGCGTTGCACATCATCCCGTCCATCGACTGGTAACCCGCCGCGGGTTCAGGAACCCAGCGGCGACGTCGTTCGGATCGTCTGGTCGCGGATCAACCCGCGCAGCAGCGCCGTGCTGAACTCGGCGGCGATCTCCTGGGCGGAGCGCCGTCCGTGCGGGCGCAGCCATCGGTAGCTGCCTAGTGTCATCCCGATGTAGCCCAGCGCCACCACGTGGGAGTCGCACTCGTAGAACTCGCCAGTGGCGATCCCGCGGTCGATCACCCCGTGCACGTGCTCGTAGACCTGGGCTTCCTTCTCGCGGACCTCGGCCACCTGTTCGGGAGTGAACCACTCGGTGATGTAGGGCTGCTCCTGGAAGTACACGGCCGCCCGCTCCGGATTGTCCGCGATACCCACCAATAGGCGCGCCGTGTATTGGTACAGCGCCTCGCGCGCCGTCCAGGACGGGTCGTCGTGCAGCGCCGCCAGTGTGCCCTCGGCGGCCTGGCGGTAGATGTCGAAGAGGATCAGCGATTTGCTGGCGTAGTAGTGGTAGACCGTCGCCTTGTTCAAGCCGATCACGTCGGCAACGTCGTCCATCCGCGTCCCGTGATATCCACGTGCCGCGAACAGCTTGGTCGCGACGGCCAGCAACTCCTCACGGCGGGAGAGCCCGGTTTCAGATGCCATCCATTACTCGCTAACTGCGTCTACCAATCAACTGGTTGTTCAGTTTATGCAAGGCGGTTGGCGCCTGTTGCACCGACGCGGATGTGATTAGACTCGGTAACGGACGCGAATCGATCACGAGCGCAAAGGTGGGAACCTATGGACCCGAGCCCTGACTACGACGGGAGCGACGAGATCGAGTTCTTCTTCGGGTACCTCACCTGGGGTCTGCGGGGCGTCGAGTCCGGCAACGGCTACCCGCCGCCGTCCTACCCGCCCGTCTAAACCGTCTCCGATTGCGCAGACCCGCTAGCTAGAGAGCCTTCAACTCCTCGGCGACCTCGGTCACCGACTTCTTCGCGTCGCCGAACAGCATCGTGGTGCCCTCGCCGTAGAACAGCGGGTTGTCGATGCCCGCGAATCCCGAGTTCATCGACCGCTTGAGCACGATCACGGATTTGGCCTTGTCCACGTTGAGGATCGGCATGCCATAGATCGGGCTGGACGCATCGTTGCGGGCCGCCGGGTTGGTGACGTCGTTGGCGCCGATGACGATCGCGACGTCGGTGCGCGCGAACTCGTCGTTGATGTCGTCCATGTCCTTCATGGCGTCGTAGTCGACCTCGGCCTCGGCCAGCAGCACGTTCATGTGCCCGGGCATCCGGCCGGCCACCGGGTGGATGGCGTATTTCACCGTCACACCCTTGTCCTCGAGCAGCGACGCCATGTCTTTCACCGCGTGCTGCGCCTGCGCGACGGCCAGGCCGTAGCCGGGTACCACGATCACCTGGTTGGCGTAGGCCATCTGAATCGCGGCGTCAGCCGCCGAGGTGGACTTGACGTGCTTGTCGCCCGCGTCACCGCCGCTGGGCGCCACGCCGCCACCGCCGAAACCGCCCGCGACGATCGCGGGAATGGAGCGGTTCATCGCCTTGGCCATCAGGTTGGTCAGGATCGAACCGGACGCGCCGACGATCATGCCGGCCACGATCATGGCGGTGTTGTTCAACGCCAGACCTGCGGCCGCGGCCGACAGGCCGGTCATCGCGTTCAGCAGGGAGATGACGACGGGCATGTCCGCGCCGCCGATCGGCAGCACCACCATCAGGCCCAGCACGCCCGCCGCAGCCAGTAGGCCGATCATCCACCACAGTGGCGCCCCGCCGCTGCCGGGATGCGCGTTCAGGCCGATGTACACCGCGGCCGCCACGGCCCCGACCAGCAGCAGCAGGTTGATCGGTTGCTGCCCTTTGCCGAAGCCGATCGGCGCCCCGGAGATGATCTCCTGCAACTTGCCGAACGCGATGATCGAGCCCCAGAACGAGATCGAACCGATGATCGCGGCGAACAGCGAGGCGACCACGATGTGCACGGTCGGCGACTCACCGTGCTGGAAGTCGGAAAAGCCGGAAGTCTGAATGAACTCCGACAGCGCGATGAGCGCGACGGTGCCACCACCGACGCCGTTGAAGAACGCCACCAGCTGCGGCATCGCGGTCATCTTGGTCAGTCGCGCGGGTGGCACACCGAGCACGACACCCACCACCAGGCCCGCGATGATCAGCGACCACTGGGTGGTGTGCCTGATCATGACCAGCGTGGCCCCGACCGCGATGGCCATGCCGACCGCGGCGATCAGGTTTCCGCGCACCGCGGTCTTGGGTCCCGTCAGGCCCATCAAGCCGTAGATGAACAGCGAGAAGGCGAGGATGTAGAGGCTGATCACCAGGTAGTTCATTTGGCAATCGCTTCCTTCTCGTCGGCCTTCCCTGCGGGCAGGGCCTTCTTCTTGCCCTTGAACATGCCCAACATGCGGTCGGTGACGATGAAGCCGCCAATAACGTTCAGGGTGCCGAACACCACGGCCACGAACAGGATGATCTGCACTGCCAGCGACGGGTGCTCGACCCGGCCGAACACCACCAGCGCGCCGAGCACCACGATGCCGTGGATGGCGTTGGTACCCGACATCAGCGGGGTGTGCAGCGTGTTGGGGACCTTGGAGATCACCGCGAATCCGACGAAGCCGGACAGGATGAGAATCGCCAGGTTGGCTAGAAGTTCGTCGTACATCTCTAGGAGTCCTCTTCCGACTTTTGACGTGTCACACACGACTCCGCGACGACTTCGTCGTCAAAGTCCGGGGCCAGCTTGCCGTCCTTGATCAGCAGGTCCAGCAGCGCGGTGATGTTCTTGCTGTAGAGCTCGCTGGCGTGCTCTGGCATCGTCGCCGGCAGGTTCAGCGGGGAGGCGATGGTGACGTCGTGCTTCACCACGGTCTTGCCCGGTTCGGTCAGTTCGCAGTTGCCGCCGGTCTCGCCGGCCAGGTCGACCACCACGCTGCCCGGCTTCATGGCCTCCACCGCCGCCGCGGTCACCAGCCTCGGCGCCGGTCGGCCCGGCACCAGCGCGGTGGTGATCACCACGTCGAAGCCGCTGATCGCCTTTTCCAGCGCCTGCTGCTGCTGAGCGCGTTCCTCTTCGGTGAGCTCTCGGGCGTA
This sequence comes from Mycobacterium intermedium, assembly GCF_002086275.1. Lineage (GTDB taxonomy): Bacteria > Actinomycetota > Actinomycetes > Mycobacteriales > Mycobacteriaceae > Mycobacterium > Mycobacterium intermedium. Next base: position 100,717 of record NZ_MVHT01000006.1, read on the forward strand.
GCCGCCCTCACCGGCGGCATCGATGCCGAGATCGAGCCACTGCGCGCCCACCGAGCGCACCTGATCGGCCACCTCGGGCCGCACGTCGTAGCCGGTGGTCCGGGCACCCAGCCGCTTGGCCGTCGCCAACGCCTGCAGCCCCGCCACGCCCACGCCCAGCACCAGCACGGTGGCCGGCTTCACCGTGCCCGCCGCCGTCGTCAACATCGGGAAGAACCGGGTCAGCTCCGACGCCGCCAGTAGGACCGCCTTGTAGCCGGACACGTTGGCCTGTGACGACAACGCGTCCATCACCTGGGCCCGCGAGATACGCGGAATGGCCTCCAAGGCGAAGGCCTGCACGCCGGCCTGCTTCAGTGCGCCGATGGAGTTCTCGGCGTTGCGCGGCGCGAGGAAGCCGATCAGCGTCTGCCCGCTGCGCAACCGGCCGACTTCTTCGGCGTTGGGCGGTGCGACCTTGACGACGATGTCGGCGCTCCATGCGTCCCCGATGGTGGCACCCGCGTCGGTGTAGAGCTCGTCGGGAAGCAGCGCCCCCTCACCTGCACCGGCCTCGACAACGACTGCGACACCACTGCTGACCAGCGACGAGACCGCCTTCGGTACCAGCGCTACGCGCCGCTCGTCCGGTCCGGATTCGGCCACCACCCCGACCCGCAAGGCGTTGGATTGCGCATCTGTCATAGCGCGTATGTCTACTTTCTGTACTTTTCTGCACTACCAAAGAGGTATTTCCCGGCCGTGCTCCGTCGCAGGTCGAGGTCCGAAGTATCGCCGCTCGGTCTCGGCGATCCGCACATCGTTGATACATGCTTCGCGGCGTGACATTAACCCGCTTGGAGAAAATTCCCAAAGTTCGTTGCCGTAGCTGCGGTACCACTGGCCGTTCTGGTCGTGGCTTTCGTACTGAAATCGCACGGCGATGCGGTTGTCGTGGAAGCTCCACAAGCTCTTGCGCAGCGAATAGTCGAGCTCGCGCTGCCACTTGCGAGTCAGGAACGCCACTATTTCTTCTCTGCCGACGAAGTGCTCGTCGCGGTTTCGCCATTCCGAGTCGACCGTGTAGGCCAGGCTGACGCGCTCGGGATCGCAGGTGTTCCACGCGTCCTCCGCGGCCTGGACCTTCTGCAGCGCGCTCTCCAGGGTGAACGGAGGAAATGGGGGGCGGGATTCGGTCATGACCCAGAACCTACGGCGAGCAGACACAAAATCGTACAAATCGGCCCCCACGCATACGAGTTTGTGTCTCAGTGTCTGCTGGTGCGCGCTCGCCCGCAGGCCGCCGACGCGGGTGTCATATCGTGGCGGAATGGACTTTGCGATGTCGCCCAAGGCCATCGACTACCACAAGCGGTTGACCGACTTCATGACGGAATACGTCTTCCCGGCCGAAGCCGAGTACGACAAGTACCGCCACGAGGCCGGCGCAGGCGATCACACCGTCCCGCCGATCGTCGAGGAGCTGAAGGTCAAAGCCAAGGCCGCCGGGCTGTGGAACCTGTTCCTGCCCGCGGTGTCGGGGTTGACCAACCTGGAATACGCCCCGTTGGCCGAGCTGACCGGCTGGAGTCTCGAAATCGCGCCTGAGGCGATCAACTGCGCGGCCCCGGACACCGGCAACATGGAAACGCTGCACCTGTTCGCCACCGAGGAGCAGCGCAAGCAGTGGCTGGAGCCGCTGCTCAACGGCGAGATCCGCAGCGCCTTCTCCATGACCGAACCGGCCGTCGCCAGCAGCGACGCCCGCAACATCGAGACGTCGATCGTGCGAGACGGCGGCGACTACGTCATCAACGGCCGCAAGTGGTGGACATCCGGCGCGGCCGACCCACGCTGCAAGATCCTCATCGTCATGGGCCGCACCAATCCCGATGCGGCGAGTCACCAGCAGCAGTCGATGGTCCTGGTTCCCATCGACACCCCCGGGGTGACGGTCGTGCGTTCGACAACCGTGTTCGGCTGGCAAGACCAGCACGGGCACTGCGAGATCATCTATGACAACGTCCGCGTGCCGGTCACCAACCTGCTCGGCGAAGAGGGCAGTGGCTTCGCGATTGCCCAGGCCCGGCTGGGCCCGGGCCGTATCCACCACTGCATGCGCGCCCTCGGTGGCGCCGAACGCGCGCTGGCGATGATGGTGGACCGGGCGCAGAACCGGGTGGCGTTTGGCCGGCCGCTGGCCGAGCAGGGTGTGGTGCGTGAGGCGATCGCCAAGAGCCGCAACGAGATTGACCAGGCGAGACTCCTGTGCGAGAAGGCCGCCTGGACGATCGACCAGCACGGTAACAAGGCGGCGCACCTGCTCGTGTCTCAGATCAAGGCGGTCGCACCGAAGGTGGCCTGCGACGTCATCGACCGCGCCATCCAGGTGCACGGCGCCGCCGGCGTCAGCGACGACACCGTGCTGGCCCGGCTGTACGGCTGGCATCGAGCCATGCGGATCTTCGACGGCCCCGACGAGGTGCACATGCGAACCATCGCCCGCGCCGAGCTCGGCCGCGAGAAGTCCGCGTTCGCCGCGGCGGTCACCTGAAATGGCGACCCGAAACCTGGCCGGGGCGTGGAACTTTCGTGATGTTGCCGACGGCACCGGCGCGTTACGTCCCGGGCGGCTGTTCCGCTCCAGCGAGCTGAGCGCCCTGGATGACGACGGTCGCGAGACCCTGCGTCGGCTGGGCATCACCGATGTCGCCGACCTGCGCGCGGCCCGCGAGGTTGCCCGGCGCGGACCGGGACTGGTGCCCGACGGCGTCCAAATCCATCGGTTGCCGTTTCCCGATCTCGGCGAGAGTGACAGCGGCACCGACGATGAGGCACCGCACGAATCGGCGTTCAAGAAACTGATGATGGAGGGCGCCAACGGCGAAGCCGACCAGTCGGAAGAGGGCATCAACGCGACCGCGGTGCGCTATATGACCGACGAATATCGCGAATTCCCCACGCGCAACGGCGCGCAACGCGCGGTGCACCGAGTGTTCACGCTGTTGGCCGCCGGGCGCCCGGTGCTGACCCACTGCTTCGCGGGCAAGGACCGCACCGGCTTCGTGGTCGCGACGGTACTGGAAGCCGTTGGGGTGGACCGCGACCTCATCATCGCCGACTACCTGCGCAGCAATGATGCCGTGCCGCAGCTGCGCGCCCGGCTCACCGAAATGATTCGGCAGCGTGCCGATGTGGAATTGACCGAAGAGGTGCAGACCTTCACCAAGGCTCGGCTGTCGGACGGTGTACTCGGCGTCCGTGCGGAATACCTCCAAGCCTCTTGGCAGACCATCGATGAGCGCTACGGGTCGCTCGACGGTTACCTGCGCGACGCGGGTGTCACCGCGTCTGACGTCGATAGGCTCCGCGGCACGCTGCTGGCTTGACAAATCGGGGACTTTGTTCAGATAACGCATCTTGTGGCGGGTTTACCGAGACAGCAGGGCGAGACCGATTTACGCTTGCGCAAAATGTCAAGACGGGGTCGTTCCCCAGCGGCCCGAGAGGATTGTGTCGATGTCGTTTTTGATCGCTGAGCCGCAAGCGCTTGTCGGTGTCGCCACCAACATCGAAGCGATTGGCTCGTCACTCGCCACCGCTAACTCCGCTGCGGCAAGCGAGATATCGGGTATCGCTTCAGCGGCCGCCGACGAGGTGTCCACCGCCATCGCGGAAGTGTTCGGTCGCTACGGCCAAGAGTTTCAGTCCGCCTTCGCCCAGGTGCAGGCGTACCACAGCCAATTCCAGCAGTCGCTCACCAGTGCGGCGAACGCCTACGCGAGCGCCGAGGCCAGTATCGCCACCAGCCTGCAACAGTTGCTGGGCCTGACGCCCTACACCCCGCCGAACTTGCAACCCGGCGTCGTGCCGCCCTTCGCCGCGAACGATGTTTCGATCTTCATCGGCGGCACAGGAGTCCCCATACCGTCGCAATCGTTCGTCACCAAGGCGAACAACCTCTATGTCCGTTCCGCGCTGACGCTGCAGTCGCTGGTGACGCCCGAGCAGTTGTACCCGATCACCGGTGTGCGCAGCATGCCGCTGGACACCTCGGTGCAAGAGGGCATAACGATTCTGGAGAACACCCTCTACGACCAGATCGTCACCCAGGGCAATTCGGTGACAGTCTTCGGCATTTCGCAGAGTGCCATCATCTCGTCGCTGTTGATGCGCAACATCGCCGCCGGCACCTCGATCTTCGGTGCGACGCCACCCGATCCCAGCATGCTCAACTTTGTGCTCACCGGCAACGAGATGAACCCCAACGGTGGCATGCTCTCCCGCTTCCCCGGTTTGAATCTGGCGAGCCTGGGGCTGACGTTCTACGGTGCGACGCCTGCAGACACGATCTACCCGGTAGCCAACTACACGCTGGAGTACGACGGCTTCGCCGACTTCCCGCGCTACCCGATCAACCTGCTCGCCGATCTCAACGCGATCATGGGCATCGTTTACGTCCACACCACCTACCTGGACCTGACCCCCGCCCAAATCGATGGCGCACTGCAGCTACCCACCTCTCCGGGCTACACCGGCAACACCACCTACTACATGATTCGCACCGAGAACCTGCCGCTGCTGGAGCCGCTGCGGGCCATACCGGTGATCGGCAACCCGCTGGCCAACCTGTTCCAGCCGACCGCCAAAGTTCTCGTCAACCTGGGTTACGGTGACCCCAACTACGGCTTCTCAACCAGCTACGCCGACGTGCCGACGCCGTTCGGTTTCCTTCCGGACATCCCCCCACAGGTCATCGGCGATGCCTTGGTCGCCGCCGGCCAGCAGGGGGTCGCGGACTTCACCCGCGACATACAGGCGCTGGCCTCCCAACCGGTCACCCTGCCGACGTTTGCCCTGCCGTCGCAGACCGGCTTTGCCAACACTGCGGTGCAGCTCCCCACTCCGGAAAAGATCGTGAACACGACGGCGTCGATCATCTCGACCGACTACGGCGTGCTCCTGCCCACCGCGGACATCCTGCTCTCGCTGGTGACCGCGCTGCCGTTGTACAACACGCAGCTCTTCCTGACTCAACTCGCCGCGGGCAACCTGGTCAACGCCTTCGCATATCCGCTGGTGGCCGACCTGGGACTGGCCTCGATCGCGGGCGGAGTCGAGTTCCTCGTGCTCGTCGAGGCCTTGGCGAACAACGTCCAAGACCTTCAGGCGCTCTTTGCGTAACCGCTGAGCAGCGCAAATTGTCGGCATCACCCGGCTACGGCGCAGAGCGGGACAGGGCAGGCCGCTTCCCGGCGTGGTCTGCGCCGGGCCACAGGTGGGTTATTCATCGGATTTTCACATGCTGGGCGTGACAGAGTTCTAGGCTGACTAGTGGTCGCGCTCACACGGGCGCGATCGCCCCACCGAAAACGAAATACCCTGCCCGTGAAGGGGTTAGCCGATGTAGTTCCTAGCAACCCAACCGCAGCTGATCACCCTCGCCGCCGAGAACCTGGCCGGGATCCAAACGGCGATCGAAGAAGCCAGCGCGACGGCCGCGGGTCCGACCACCGGATTGGCGGCCGCCGCCGCCGACGAGGTATCAGCCGCCATTTCGAACCTGTTCGGCACATTCGGCCAGGAGTACCAGGGCCTCGTCAAGCAGGCAGAGGCGTACCACAGCGCGTTCGTCCAAGCGCTCACCTCCGGGGCCAACGCCTACACGCAGGCCGAGGCGGCCAGTCAGCAGCTGCTGGCCGGCTTGACCGGCGCGGCGGCGCCGGCGCAAACCGCTCTTACTCCAGGGACGGTCGGTTGGATCATCGGCGGTAGCGGCACCCCAATACCGTCGCAAACCTATGTCGAGCAGGTGCTGCGCTATGTCAACCAGGCCTTCAACGTACTGCCGGTAAACGCACACGCCCTTTTCACCCCCGAGGGGTTACAGCCGATCTACACCGGCATCAAGAGCCTGCCGCTGAATACCTCGGTGAGTCAGGGTCTCCAGATCCTCGACCTCACGATCAAGAACACGCTGGCCAACCCGCCGGCCAACATCTCCAGCGTCGCCGTACTGGGCTACTCCCAGAGCGCGATCATCGCCTCGCTGGAAATGCGCAACCTGATGAACCCGCTGCTCAACCCAATGCCACCAGCACCAGACCAGCTGGGCTTCACGCTGCTCGGCAATCCGATGAATCCCAACGGCGGCCTGCTGGCGCGCTTCCCGGGGCTGAGTCTGCCAAGCCTGGGGCTGGACTTCTATGGCGCGACCCCGCCCGACACTCCGTACCCGACCAACATCTACACGCTGCAGTACGACGGATTCGCCAGCTTCCCGCGGTACCCACTCAACTTTATTTCGGACCTCAACGCGTTCCTGGGTATCCAAACCATTCACGGCAAGTATCCGAGCCTCGACATCAACAACCTTCCCCCCGGCTACAACGTCGTCACCTTGCCGGGTTCCGAATCACTTACCGGCGTGGGGGAGACCAACTACTACATGATCACTCACCCGGACCTGCCGATCATGGCGCCGATCAAGGCGATTCCGATCATCGGCGGTCCGCTGAACAGCCTCCTCGAGCCCAACATGCGAATCCTGGTCAACTTGGGCTACGGCGACCCGAACGTCGGTTATTCGACCGGACCGGCCAACGTACCGACGCCGTTCGGGGTGTTCCCGGACGTGGATTACCTTCAGGTCGGCGGCATGCTGGTCAACGGAGCTCAGCAGGGCTTTACCAACATGATGGCCGACATCACCGGGATGGCTCCGTCTGCCGAAAGCATCCCCGCCGCGCTCACGTCGTTCGTCGGGTCGGGCAGCACTGCCGCAACCAGCGTGCTGTCCGCGGCGCCAACCTCGGGCACCGACATTATTCATGCCATTCAGTCGGCGAACACGAGCATTACCAATACGTTTACGAGTGCGACGTCGAACGCCTACGCGCTGTTCCTTCCGACGCTGGACATCGGAAACGCGCTGGTGACGACCATGCCCTCGTACGACATCAACCTGTTCCTCGATGGCGTCGCACAGATGATCAACGGGGACATCGCCGGCGGGCTCGCCTACGCGCTCATCGCGCCCGTGGCTGCCGACACGGCGATCGTCACCCTCGCGGCCGGCTTCCAATTCATCGTCATCCTCAACACGATCGAGGCGATCCTCGGAATCGGCTAACGGCAAACGAACCGGGGCTCGCTCGCTCAGGGCTCCAGCACGAGCTTGCCCAGCACACCGCCATCGTCCAGGCATTGCAACGCTTCCCGCGCTTCGGACAACGGATAGCGTTGCGGCGGAGGCGGTCTGAGCCCGAGATACACCAATTGGTTTAGCCGCGAAGAGAATATGGCGGCCGAACCCGGGATCTTGTTGAGGTATTCACCCCAAGCGACACCCACGACGCTGATGTTGCGCAACAGCAACCGGTTGACGCTCAGGGTGGGGATGCTTCCGGCGGCGAAACCGATCACCAACAACTTGCCGTCGATGGCCAGCACCCGGACGGCGTCGTCGAAACTGGGTCCACCGATCGGGTCGACGACGATGTCCACCCCCCAACCGTCGGTGTGCTTGAGCACCTGGTCGGCCCAGCCCTCGGTCAGGGACAGCACGACGTCCGCACCGAGGGACGAGACGTAGTCGACCGCGCCCTCTCGATGCACCACCGCGATCACCTTGGCGGCGCCCATCGCCTTGGCGATCTGAATGGCCGCCGTGCCGACCCCGCCGGCGGCGCCCAACACCAGTACCTTGTCACCCGTCTGAATCTTCGCCCGGTGGGCCAGGGCGAAGTACATGGTGTTGTAGTTGACCAGCAGCGACACCGCTTCGGCGTCGTCGAGTTCCGGTGGGCTGCGGACCACATTGGAAGCGGGGACGGCCACCTGCTCGGCATAGCAGCCGAGCACCCCGAAGGCCGAAACCCGTTCTCCCACCCGAAAACCCGAATCCGGCGGCGCCGACCGGACGACCCCGGCGCATTCCATGCCGGGGACGAACGGCGGGGGCAACTTCAGCTGATATTCGCCCTTGCTCAGCAGCAAGTCCGGGAAGCACACCCCTGCCGCACGCACGTTGATGACGACGTGCTCATCGCCATCGGGGACATCGTCGATCTCGGCGTAGACGATGCCGGACGGGCCGGAAAGCTCTTGTACAACAGAAGCTTTCATTGACGCACAAGAGCTTTCTGCCGAGAACTACAGTTTGAATCCGGCTTTGGTCGCGGCCGACAGGTCGGTGATCTCGCCCCAGTGTTCCGCGACATCCTGCACCGACGGTGGGTTGTCGAAGTTGACGCCCTCGTTCTGGAACAGCGCGGTGCGCTGAACCTTGCCGCCACCGACGATGAACACCGACCCATTGTCCGGGTTTTCCTCGGTGCACAGGTAGGCGACCACCGGTGCGACGAACTCCGGCGTCAGCTTCTCCAGCACCTCCTTGGGCATGATGTCCTCGGTCATCCGGGTGGCGGCGATCGGGGCTACGGCGTTGGAGTGGATGTTGTACTTGGCCCCCTCCAGCGCCAGCGTGTTGATCAGGCCGACCAGGCCGAGCTTGGCGGCCCCGTAGTTGGTTTGGCCGAAGTTGCCGAACAGCCCGCTGGTCGAGGTGGCGACGACGACGCGGCCGTAGCTCTGCTCCCGGAAGTGCGGCCAGGCGGCGCGCACCACGTTGTACCCGCCGTACAGGTGCACTTTCAGCACGGCGTCCCAGTTCTCCGACGTCATCTTGTGGAAGGTGCCGTCGCGCAGGATGCCGGCGTTGCTGACCACACCGTGGATGGCGCCGAACTCGTCCAACGCCGTCTTGATGATGTTGGCCCCGCCCTCCTCAGTAGCCACGTTGTCGTAGTTGGGAACGGCGCGACCACCGGCTTCGCGGATCTCGGCGACCACCTGATCGGCCATCGCGGATCCGGCGCCGGTACCGTCGCGGGCGCCACCGAGGTCGTTGACCACGACGCTGGCGCCCTCTTTGGCGAGGGTGAGGGCGTATTCGCGGCCCAACCCTCCGCCGGCTCCGGTAACTACGATGACGCGATCCTGCACTCCGGGCATCAGGTTCCTCTCTGCTTGCCGTCTGTTGACGCTGGTTTGACTTACACGGTGCGGACGGCCCGGTGCTGGCCGGGCCGATGAGACATGGCCGTCAGGCTAGAACAGCCGACGGGCCAGGTTGAAGGCGCGCTCGGTGTAGGGCGGGTAGATCATCTTGGAGAAGTCCGGCCGGGTCGGCTTGGTCAGCACCGACTTGCGGTGACTGAACTCCTCGAATCCCCATTTGCCGTGGTAGGCACCTATGCCGGAGTCGCCGACGCCGCCGAACGGCAGCTTGGCCGTCGACACCTGGAAGGCCAGGTGGTTGACCAGCATGCCGCCCGCCGGTACCTCCTTGATCACCCGCTCGCGAGTGTCCTTCGACTTGGTGAACACGTAAGCCGACAACGGCTTGGGCCGCGAGTTGATGAAGTTGATCGCCTCATCGAGCGACTTGACGGTGAGCACGGGCAGGATCGGCCCGAAGATCTCGTTCTGCATCAGCGGACCGTTCACGTCAGGGTCGACGACTACGGTCGGCTGTATGCGCAAGGTCTCCGGGTCAGACTGGCCGCCCACGGCAATCTTGCCTTTGCCGCCGTTCGCGGCCTCGGCTTCGACCTCCTTGAGGTAGCTGGACAACCGGTCGAACTGGCGCTGGTTGACGATGCGCAGTCCCTTCGGGTTTTCTCCGGACCGGAACTTGGCCAGAGCCTCGCCCATCTTGCTCACCAGTTCGCCGCGGATCGACTCGTGCGCAAGCACGTAGTCGGGCGCGACGCAGGTCTGTCCGGCATTCATGATCTTGATCCAGGCGATCCGCTTGGCGGCGACGTCGATGTCGGCGTCGGCCGCCACGATCACCGGGCTCTTGCCGCCGAGTTCCAGCGTGACCGGAGTCAGGTGCGGGGCCGCACCCTCGTAGACCTTGCGGCCGATCTCGGTGCCACCGGTGAACATGACCCGGTCCAGACCTTGGGCAATCAGCTCCTGGCTCACCGCGCCGTCGCCCTCGATCACCGCGACCGCATCCTTGTCGAGGTACTGCGGCACCAGTTCGGCCATCAGGTGCGCCGAGGCGGGCGCCATTTCGGACGGCTTCAGAATGACGGCGTTCCCGGCGGCAAGCGCGCCCACGGCCGGCCCGAGGGTGAGGTAGAACGGGTAGTTCCAGGCGCCGATGATCAGTACCGTGCCGTAGGGCTCGTACTCCACCCAGCCACGGCCGGGCAGCTGCGGGGCCTCAAGCAGCAGATACTTGCGCCGCGTCCACCGCTTCACCCGCTTGGCCGCGTACTTGGCTTCGCCGGCCGTGGTGGCGATATCGGCGATGAAAGCCTCCACCCGGTTGCGGTCCAGGTCCTCGGCGAGCGCCTTGGTGATCGCGTCCTCGTTCTCCTCCATCAACCGCGCCAGCGCGAGGAGTTGCTGTTTGCGCCACTCGATGCTGCGGGTACGTCCCGACGCGAAGGTCTTACGCAGGCGCGCGACCGTCGCCGGGATGTCGCTCGACGGAGCCTCACCGTTCGTTGGTGCGGCTTTGGGTAGGGAATCGGTGGTCATCGTTGTCCTTCCTTCCCGAGGTGCCCATCGCAGTTCGCGTGCGGCCGCTCGTCGGTGTTACCGCGATCCTAGTCACGTCTAGGAATCAGCAGTAGGACGGCAACCGGAAAGATTAGGACGTCAGGCTTTGTTCGCCGTCACGAAGCTGTTCGCAAACGGCCGGTCATCGGCCTGCGGTGGTCGGCCGAGCCGCACCGCCTCGTCTCGCGCGCTCACCGAACGGGTGTCCCAACCGTGCGCAGCAAACCAGTCGACCGGGTCCGGGCGGCCCTCGTCGTCAAACCAGAGTTCGAACGGGTTGAACGAGGTGTCTTCGCCTCGCGCTTCGCGCTTGGCTCGCAGGCGGGCCCACGTCGCTTCGGCCTCTTTGCGCCGCTCCGCGTCCACCCCGAACATTTCCACGGCCACCCGACTGCCCGGAGCACTGAGACGGTCGATGGAGGCGAACATGGCTTCCTGCGCCGGTCCGGGCAGAAACGGCAGTAACCCTTCGGCCAGCCACGCCGTGCGCCCGGCGACGTCAAAGCCGTTGTCCCGCAACGCTTGCGGCCAATCGTGACGCAGATCGACGGCCACCGCCCGCCGGTCGGCCTTCGGCGTGGCGCCGTGCGCGGCAAGCGTGTCCGACTTGTACTCAAGCACTTTGGGTAGGTCGATCTCATACACCGTGGTGCCGGCCGGCCAGTGCAGCCGGTACGCACGCGAGTCCAGGCCCGCGGCCAGGATGACCACCTGTCGCACCCCGGCCGCGGCGGCCTCGGTGAAGAAGGCGTCGAAGAAGTGGGTGCGCACGGCCTGGTAGTTGATCATCTGCTGGGACTCGACGTGCACATCCACGTCGCCACCCTCGGTGTCGGGTTCGGGCGCCCACCAAGCGGCGACCTGGTCCCGGACTCCGGCCAGCTCCGGCGTGGAGACCAGCGGCTCGGCGAACTCATCCCGGATCAGCGGGTCTGCGCTGGCCGTTTCGGCGGCGCGGGCCAAGGCAACCATCACCGCGGTCGCTCCGACGCTGGTTGCGATGTCCCAGGAGTCGTCCGCGGTGCGTGCCACTACAGCCGCTCCGCCGTCACGAATTCGGAGAACGCGTCCTTGTCGTCGGCCATCGGGACTTCTTCGACCCAGCGGCCCAGCCGCTGCATCTCGTCTGCGGAGGTTTGGGCTGCCGCGCGCCACCCGTGGTCGTTGAGCCAGTCGGACAGCCGGGCCCGGTTTTCGTCGCGGTACATCAGCTCGCCCACGTCGATCGTTTCTTCATAGCCAAGGTGCTCGGCGATCTGCCGAAACCGCTCGCGCACCTGCTGCCGTCGATCGTCGGCCTGGTTGGCAGCGGTTTCGGCGGCGACGCGGCTGCCCGGCGCGCTCAGTTCGCCGATCTGGGTGAACAGCTTGTCTTGCGCCTCAGCGGGCAGGTACATCAGCAGCCCTTCGGCCAGCCACGCCGTCGGCACCGTCGGGTCGAAGCCCGCATCGCGCAGGGCGGCCGGCCAGTCCTGACGCAGGTCGATGGCGACCTCGCGCCGATCCGCGGACGGTGTCACACCGTGCTCGGCGAGGGTCCTGGACTTGTAGTCGAGCACCTGAGGCTGATCGATTTCGTACACGGTGGTACCCGCGGGCCAGTCCAGCCGATAGGCGCGCGAATCCAAACCCGACGCCAGGATCACGATCTGCCGGATTCCCGCGTCGGCGGCGTTCCGGAAGAAAGTGTCGAAGAAGTTGGTCCGCACGGCCTGGTAGCCGCGCATGTGCCGGATCATGGCGGCGGCCTCGGCGTCCAATTCATCGACCTTGGCCACCATTTCCGGATCGAGCATGGCCTCCCAAATGACGCCGGCATTGGCATTGGTGACGAGCAATTTGGCGTAGGGATCCCGGATCAGTGGGTCGGGCTGCTCGGTTTCGACGGCGCGAGCGGCCGCCACCATGACCGCGGTGGTGCCGACGCTGGTCCGGATGTCCCAGGTGTCGTCGTGGGTGCGCAATGTGCTCATCGCGTGCTCCCCCTTCTTAGGAATCGCTGTGAATCGGTGCTAGATATCGCTGCCAAACGAGAAGTTGGATCCGCCCAGGCCGGCTTGCACCAGCGTTGTGGTGACGGCCTCCTCGATGAGGTCTTCTGGAATGGGCCGACCCAGTTCGGCCATCAGGTCCGAGTTGCTGACGCTGCTCACCTGCCAGCCGTGCTCGGCCAGCCATTGCGCTGGGTCCGTGCGGTCCGGCTCGTGGTAGGTCAACGCCTCGATATTGATATCAAGGCCAAGACGTCGCATCCGGTTCCAGCGCTGCTTGTTGCCGTTCAACTTCATCAAGAACACCTCGGTCGCCAGTTGGCTGCCGGGGGCGCTGAGCAAGGTGCACATTTCCAAGAGCCGGTCTTGTGCGTCGCTGGGCAGGTAGCCGAGCAGGCCTTCGGCCAGCCACGCCGTGGGTTGATCACGGTCGAAACCGGCTTGCGTCAGGGCGGCGGGCCAGTCGTCGCGCAGGTCGACCGCAACGGCATGCCGCTGCGCGGCGGGAAGCGCGCCGTGCGACTCGAGCACACGGGCTTTGTACTCCAGCACTTTCGGCTGGTCGAGCTCGTAAACGACCGTGCCCGTCGGCCAGTTCAGGCGGTAGGCCCGGGTGTCCAGCCCGGACGCGAGGATCACCACCTGCCGGATGTCGGCGGTGGTGGCGGCAGCGAAGTACTCGTCGAAAAAGTGCGTCCGCACCGCCTGGTAATCGCAGCCCGCGCGGTGCAGGCGCTGCGCCCGCTCATCGTCGTCGAGCCAGGAGATGCTGGGGTCGGCCAGTCGGACCCAGGCGGGACCCGCTTCGGATACCAGGATCCGGGCGAATTCGTCGCGAATGAGCGGATCGGGTCCGCTCGTTTCGACCGCTCGGGAGGCGGCGACGGTCAGCGCGGTGGCCCCTACGCTTTCCGTGATGGACCAACTGTCACCGTCGGAGCGCAGCGAGAATTCCGGAGAAACTGGCGGCGAAATGGGCTGGTCGAACTCAGTCATTTGGCGCCATGTTACCTAATAACTTAGGCAATCTATGCTATCTGTGGGCCACGTCACTCAGTCGTTGGGACGGGCCAGAATCAGGCGTCGGTATGCCAAAGCGCGCCGGCCATCAGCTGCCGCAACACGCCGGTCAGGGCCCCCATCTTTGCGGCGCCTTCGAGATAGCCGGCGTAGAACCCGACGCCGCACAGCACCACTAGCAGCGCCTCCACCAACGCCTCGACATCGATGTCGGATCTGACCTCGCCGTTCTTGATGCCGTCGGTGACCACCCACGCCAAAAACTCACGGGCGCGCACGACGGCTTCATCTTCGTCGGCGCTCAGTTCCGGGTGCCGCTGCGATTCTAGGACGTGGGTCACCACGAACGCCGACGCCGCCGGATGTTCGGAGTTGGCGCTCATCGCGTGCTCGATGAAGACCGTAAACCGCCCCATCAAGGTCGCCTCGCGCTGGGCCCGTTCGATGGACTCCATCATCAGGATTCCGTTGGTCTGATCGGCCACCTCGCGGTACAGCAGCCGCTTACTGGAGAAGTAGTGATTGATCGCCGGCCGGGTCAGATCGGCGCGCAACGCGATAGCTTGGAAGGTCGCCCCGTCATAGCCGCGTTCGCTGAAGACTTGACGCGCAGCGCCTATGATGCGCTTACGCGTTTCGTCTGCTTTTGCCGCCGGGGGACGCCCCGGCCCCCGGCTTGCAGGTAACGCCATCAATAAAGTGTGCCACCCCCACGGGCAGGCACTAGCGCATCCGGCGGCAGAGTGCCAAATTTTCCGTTGTGATAATCCTCTAGCGCCTGAACAACTTCCGCCCGGCTGTTCATCACGAACGGTCCGTAGTGGAAGACCGGCTCCCGAATTGGTTGGCCGCCGAGCAGCAACACGTCGAGAGTCGAGTCACCAGCAACGACATTGATCCGGTCACCGGCCCCGAGAACGGCCAGCTGACCCTGCCCTACCGGATGGCCGACCGGGCCGACCGAACCCGCGCCGGACAACACGTAAACCAGTGCGTTGAAGTCTCGGCGCCACGGAATATTAAGGCGTGCACCGCGTTCCAGCGTGGCGTGCGCCATGATGATCGGCGTGTGGGTGACACCCGGGCCGCGGTGGTTGTCGATTTCACCAGCGATGACGCGGACCAGCGCCCCGCCATCGTCGGAGGCCAGCAAACGCACGTCTGAACCTTCGATGGCCTGGTATCGCGGCTGGGCGAACTTGTCCCGTTTGGGCAGGTTCACCCACAACTGGATTCCATGAAAAATCCCGCCGTTATTTACCATCTCGACAGGTGGCGCTTCGATATGTAGGATGCCGGACCCCGCCGTCATCCACTGTGTCGCGCCGTCTGTAATCAGGCCACCACCACCGTGGGAGTCCTGGTGCGCGAAGGTTCCGTCAATCATGTAGGTGACGGTTTCGAAGCCACGGTGCGGATGCCAGTCGGTACCCCGGGGTTCGCCGGGCTGGTACTCCACCTCACCCATCTGGTCCATGTGAATGAACGGGTCCAGAGCGGCGGCGCTGACGCCGGCGAAGGCGCGGACCACCGGGAACCCCAGGCCTTCATAGCCTTTGGGGCCGGTGGTTATCGACCGCACCGGTCGTTCGGTGTCGGCGGGACCAGGCGGGTTCACGCGCGGCAACGTGAGCGTGTCGGCGGTTATGGCGGGCATATCGACCTCCTCATTCGTGGAATACCCGGTATAACCGGACCGTGGTCCACTTATTCCCGCCTGTCATACGATGACTGCGTGGACGAACCGGAGCCTGCCGGCGGACGGATCGGCGCTTCTGTCAGGAACGCCGGCTACCTGCGCAAATGGGTGCTGCTAGGGGTCACGATCGGCGTCCTCGCCGGTTTGGGAGCGGTCGTCTTCTACCTCGCACTGAAGTACACCGGCGACTTTCTACTCGGCTACCTGGGCGGCTACCACATCCCGACACCGGCCGGGGAAGGCGGCAGCCGTGGCTCCAGCGGCTTCGCGCGGGCGTGGGCCATTCCACTGGTGACCACGGGCGGCGCGCTGTTGTCCGCGTTCATCGTTGCCAAATTCGCACCAGAGGCCACCGGCCATGGGACCGACGAGGCGATCGAAGCGGTGCACACCGATCCCCGGTCGATTCGCATCCGGGCAGTACTGGTGAAGATGGTCGCCAGCGCGCTGACCATTGGCTCGGGCGGCTCCGGCGGACGAGAAGGTCCGACGGCGCAGATTTCGGCGGGGTTCAGTTCCTTGCTGACCCGCCGGCTGGGGTTGGCAGACGACGACGGCCGGACCGCGGTGGCGCTGGGCATCGGCGCGGGCATCGGCGCGATCTTTGCCGCGCCGTTAGGCGGGGCGGTGCTGGCCGCCTCGATCACCTACCGCGAGGACTTCGACTACCGCAGCCTGCTCCCTGGGTTCATCACCTCCGGGACGGCTTATGCGGTGCTGGGCTTGTTCCTGGGTTTCGACCCGCTGTTCGGCTACATCGACGCCGAGTACCGCTTCGAGCGCGCCGGTCCACTGCTGTGGTTCGTGGTGATCGGCGCGGTCGCGGCAGCTGTTGGGTACCTGTACGCCCGAATCTTCCATGCGTCGGTGGCGTTGACCCGCGGGCTTCCCGGCGGTCCGGTGCTGAAGCCCGCCGCCGGCGGCCTGTTGGTCGGGCTGTTGGCGCTACCGTTGCCGCAGATCCTCAGCAGCGGCTACGGCTGGGCGCAGCTGGCCGCCGACCGAGATGCCCTGATGGGAATCCCGTTGTGGATCGTCCTGGTGTTGCCGATCGCCAAGATCGTCGCCACCTCGCTGTCGATCGGCACCGGTGGTTCCGGCGGTTTGTTCGGCCCCGGGATCGTCATCGGCGCGTTCGTCGGCGCCGCGATCTGGCGGCTGGGTGAGCTGACCGGACTGCCCGGCGTGCCCGATGCACCGGGGATCTTCGTCGTCGTCGGGATGATGACGTGCTTCGGCAGCGTCGCTCGCGCTCCGCTCGCGGTGATGATCATGGTCGCGGAGATGACGGGCTCGTTTTCCGTGGTGCCAGGCGCCATCCTCGCCGTCGGGATCGCCTCGTTGCTGATGACCCGCACCAACGTCACCATCTACCAGGCCCAGCGGCTCAACCGCGAAAGCGCCGAGGCGGAACGCGCGGGCCAGCGGCCGGCCGATCCGTCCAGCTAGGTGCTCCGCGCGGCGCTCGCGGCGTCCTTCTCATGGGTAGCTCCCTCGTGGGTCAGCTGCCCGCCGGAGCTTTCCAAATGCGCACGAACGAACCATTGGAACTTCTCCAACTTGCCGGCCTGTCCGATCAACAGGTCTTGGGTGACCTGGTCGAGCTCGTCGGCTTCGTCGATCGACTTGCGAATGTCTTCGATCACTCCGGTGTAGACGAGGTCCAGCGCGGCCAGATGAGCCTGCACGTTGTCGCGCCCGAGCGAGTAGTCGTCCCAATCCCGATCCCTGATGATGGCCCCCGGGGTGCCCAGCGGCGATGCGCCCAAGGCGGCGATCCGTTCGGCGACGTCGTCGGCAAAGGCACGGACCGCCTCGACCTGCGGGTCGATCATCTCATGCACGCCAATGAAGTTGGGCCCCACCACATTCCAGTGAATGTGCTTGAGCGTGAGGTGAAGATCGTTGTAGGTACTCAGCTGTTTCTGCAGGATTTCGGCAAGGCGCGCTGCCTGCTTGTCGGTCAAACCCGGAATGGTGAACTGCGACATCGTTCTCCTCTTGACTGGCGTCTGGTCACTTCCTGCCAGCGGGTACCCGATGCCCGGCGGGCTAATCAGGGGCCCCGGCACGGACAGAGCTTTCAGGCGCGACCTATGCGGCCGCGGAATCGGCCGCCGCCACGCCGCTGGACAGCCTGCTCACCATCATCAAGCCGGCATCCCCACCTAGAGCGAACGGATGTTCTGCACCGGCAAGCGGGCGCCACGACGCGGTTCGTAGGCCAAACCGCTGGCTTCGAGCAACCGAACCACCCGGTGTCGATGCGGGCGCATCGGTTCCAGCAACGCAAGCATGCCGGCGTCGTCGACCGGTCGACCGAGCAGCGTCCAGCCGATCATCTTCGGAATGTGGTAGTCGCCCACGGATACGGCGTCGGCGTCGCCGAACGCGCGTTGCGCGGTCTCAGCCGCCGTCCACACCCCGACCCCGGGCAGCGACATCAGCGCCGCCCGCGCCTTTTCCGGCGGCATCGACACCAGCCGCTCCAAGGACGTCGCCCGCTGCGCGCATCCCACGACCGTCCGGGCCCGCCCCGGGTCGACATTGGCCAGATGGAACTCCCAGGACGGAATTCGTCTCCACACGTCCGCCGCAGGAGGAACCCGCATCCCCTCGGGCGCCGGTCCGGGCGCAGGCGTGCCGTATTTGGTCACCAACACCCGCCACGACCGGAAGGCGTCGGCGCCGGGCACCCGTTGTTCGATGATCGCCGGGATGAGCGCCTCCAACACCTGACCGGTGCGGCCCAGGCGGAAATGCGGTAGCCGGCGATATGCGGCGGCGACGGTCGGGTCCTGCGGCGCGAAGTCCGACGGATCGTCGTCGGCCCCCAGCATCGCGGGCAGCATGTCGAGGAACTGCGCGGCGCCGTCGCCCCAGGCCAGGCATTCCGCCGCGTCGGGAGCTACCCGGCGGATCCGTGCGGTGACCGGGCCGCTGGCCAGCAGGGCGGTCCGCCATATCGTGCCGTCCCCCGGAACCCGGAAGCACGGGTCACCGCGGCCGCGGCGTAAGGGCGCCAGGGTATGCCCGAAGCTGGCAGCTCCGGGAAAGGTGACTACCGCGGCCAAGCCTTTCGCGGGCCCGTTGATTGACCCCAAACTATCTCCCGATACAGGATGGCGATGTGACGACGCCGTTCGACGACCCGCAAGCCGAACTGGCGTGGATGTTCATGCAGAGTATGTGCGAGGGTGGCGACCTCGACGAAAGCTTCGAACTGCTCGCCGAAGACTTCACCTACTGGAGCATCACCACCCGCAAGGAGTTAGACAAGGCGGCCCTGCGGCAGGCCATCGAACGGCGCAAACAGGTCTTCGAGGTCAACATCGAACTGTTGCGGTGCGTCAACGAGGGTGAAACCGTCGTCATCGAGGGGGAGGTGTACGGCGTCTCCGGCGAAGGCGTCAAGTACAACAGCCCGTTCGTGTGCATCTTCGAAACCCGCGACGGGCTCATCACCAAGATTCGCGAGTACAGCGACACACAATCGTTGGCCGAGGTGTACCCGTAGCGCTGCAACGCTCTAGGCGACAACCTTGATCTCGGCCTTGTTCGGGTAGAACGCAACGTGACCAGCGATCGCCGCGACCGCGGGATAGGGCGTCTCGTAGGTCCAGATCGCGTCTTCCACGGTCTCGCCCCCCGAGGTGGTGACGCTGTAGTAGCTGGCCTCGCCCTTGAACGGGCAGTAGGTGCTGGTATCGGTGCGAGTCAATACTTCTTGGACCACGTCGTCGAGCGGAATATATTGCACCGCAGGCAAAGTGGCCTCCCGTAGCTCGAGGGCCGACGTGGTGTCGGCGACAAGTTCACCGTTGACGCGGACCTGTACCCGCCCTTTGGTGGGTTCGATGGTGATCGGGTGTCCGGCGCTGGGCTCTTTGATTTCCGGGTGGCTCATGATGTGTGCAACGCGCCTCAGCGCTCGACATTCCCGTCCTGAGATCCGTCTCGCCCGAACGCGTAGCGATGGTATTGCGCCATGGTTCGCAACACCGGTACCGCGCCCATCGCCCGGCCCAACCAACGCATCGCCGGTGACACCAGGTTGAAAGTGTCGCTGTCGAACACCGATTCCCAGGCCAGCAAACGCACGCCCGGTACCGCGTCGAGGATGTCGGATGGCCCGTCGATCCCCCAGTGCAGCTTCGAACCAGAGCGACGGACCACGCTGTTGATCACTTGAGTGCGGATCCCGAAGGTATTGAACGCATCGAATTGCAGTTCGCCGGACGGGAATTGGTCGACAACTCGGCGCAGTAACGTCAGTCCGTCACGCTCGGTCAGGTACATCGTCAGGCCCTCGCCGAGAAACAGCGCGGGACGGTCGGCCGGGATTTCCGCCAGCCACGCAGGGTCGGTCACCGATGTCGCAAGCAACCGGTAGTTCTCCCGGCCGGGGTAGACCCGTTCGCGCAGTTCGATCACTTCGGGGTAGTCGATGTCGTACCACCGCACCCCCGGACCAGGATCGAGTCGGTACACGCGGGCGTCCAGGCCGCACCCCACGTGCAGTACCACCGATTCCTCGTGCACCGCCAAGAACTGACGCGTCCAGCGGTCGAAGTGCGCCGTGCGGATCGCCACCGAGGGCGCCCGTCTGGGGGTGATAGTCGTTGCGCGCCAGTCATAGTCGATCTTCGCCACGGCGGCTTTGGCGTACTGGTCGCCAAGAATCGGGTGCTCGGCGTCGGCATCGAGCGCTTTTGCGTACAGCGTCGCGAGCATGGTCGCGGGCGGCCCGTTCAGGTCAACACGAACACGGTCCACTGACGCGAGCTTAACGAACTCAGTCTGACGGTGCTGCCGCTCGTTTCTTGCCGTTTCGCATCGCGAGCCAGAAGCGGGCTGCTGCGCGGATCGACTCCTCCACCGGACGAGGTTGCCAGCCCAACTCGCGGACGGCCTTGCTGTGGTCCACCGGGGCCTCGGCACGCATCATCCGCACCGACTGCAGGCTGAGTTCGGCATCCTTGCCGGTGACCCGGGCGCGCACGCTGCCGAACGCGCCAAGGGCATACAGCACGGGCACGGGAATCGACCGCCGCGGCGGTGGCACCCCGGCCTCGTCGGCCGCGATCCGCACGACGTCGTTCAGCGCGATCATGCGCTCGGAGATCAGGTACTTCTCACCATTGCGGCCGCGTTCGGCCGCCAGGATCATGGCCCGGGCCGCATCGTCGACACCGACCACTTCCAGCTCAACGCCGTTCATCAGGAACGGCAACTTGCCGAAGACCGCGCCGGCGATGAAGGCACCGTGCGGGGTGCCGCCCCAGTCGCCAGTGCCGTAAGTCGTGGAAACGCACATGGCGACGGCGGGCAAGCCGTGCTCCGCGACGTACCGCATCACCAAATCCTCGGCCTGGACCCGGGATTGGACGTAGGGAGTGACCTTTCGATCCGGAGCGATTCGGTCGGCTTCGGTCGCCACGTGCCCATGCCGGCGATCCACCGTCGCGTAGGTACTGGTGAAGACGAACCTGCGCAGGTCGGCATTTTTGGCGACGTCCAGAACGTTCCGGAGGCCTTCGACGTTGGTACGGAACAACGGCGACGGGTCGCGCAGCCACGCGCGGGTGTCGACGACGCAGTAGTACACGTCGTCGCATCCGGCCATCGCCTCCCGCAAGGTGGCCGTGTCGAAGACATCGCCGTGGAAGCGGGTGACCTCGAGATCGTCGATGGCGCGCGTGTTGGCGTTCGGGCGCACCATTGCGCGCACCTCGTTGCCGTCTTGCACGAGCAAGCGGGTCACGTGCGAGCCGAGAAAGCCGTTGGCGCCGATGACCAGTTTCGGTTTGGCGGTCACTGCGCACCGCCGTACTGCTTGAGAAACCGCGCGGCGTCGTCATCGAGGTTGCCGTGCTCCTGGGCTATCCGGCACCACTTCAGCGCGGCCTGCACGAAGCGCAGCGGGTTGTAGATGTCTTCCTGCTGACGCCACAGGCCGTCGCCGGCATAGGTGATGATCGAGATGTTGGTCGCGGTGATCACGCTTCCGTCGCCGGGATCACGCATGGGGTTGTCGAGTTCCATGATGATCCGCCCGGTGGGTTCATCGATGACCGACCAGAGCGATGGAAACGCCACCATGTGACTGCCCGGAAACGCGGTCATCGTCCGCTGGATCCAGGTGCGTACCTCGTCGCGGCCACGCATGGTGCCGGCGGCGTGTTCGATGTACAGGACGTCGGGCGTGTAGTGCTGCACCCAGGCGTCCCAGTCATGGGTTTCGGCCGCTCGCGCGACCGTTTCCTCGAATTTCGCGAAAGCCGCCACCAGTTCGCTGCGGGGGAATTCCGGGCCACTCACGCGCCGTTACACCTCACGCGCGGAGTGTAGCCTGGGGCCAGATTCGGCCCCGGGGCCGGTTAGGAGGACTCGATATGGCATCTGCTCAGAACGGGACCAAGAGGGCGATTTTGGCCGGCGGTTGTTTCTGGGGCGTCCAGGAACTGATCCGCAAGCAACCGGGGGTGGTGACGACCAGGGTCGGCTACACCGGCGGCGACGTCCCCAACGCGACCTACTACAACCACGGCAATCACGCCGAGGCGGTTGAGATCAGCTACGACCCCGCGGTCACCGATTACCGCACGTTGCTGGAGTTCTTCTTCCAGATCCACGACCCGACGACGAAGAACCGGCAGGGCAACGACCGCGGTCCCAGTTACCGGTCGGCCATCTTCTACGTCGATGAAGAGCAGAAGCGAATTGCGTTGGACACCATCGCCGATGTCGACGCGTCCGGCCTGTGGCCCGGAAAGGTGGTCACCGAGGTCACCCCGGCCGGGGATTTCTGGGAGGCCGAACCCGAGCACCAGGACTACCTGCAGCGTTACCCGAACGGCTACACCTGCCACTTCGTGCGGCCTGGGTGGAAGCTGCCGCGGCGGGCTCAGGTCTCCAACTGACGGCCCTGTAAATCGCAGGCTCGGCGAGGGGACTGAGCCGACGGCGTGTCAGCGGCGGTGCACGACGACGCGGCCGCCGTTCTTCGGGATGAAGGCGACGCCACGGTTGTGCCAGCGTTCCCCCGGCGCGTCCGTGGTTTCAAAGGTGAAGTCGCGCAGCACCGTTCGCAGCACGACGTCCATCTCCATGTTGGCGAAGGCCGCCCCGACGCAACGCCGGGTCCCACCGCCGAATGGAATCCATGCTGCGGGGTTCGGCCTGGTTCCGACGAAACGCTGCGGGTCAAATCGGTTGGGGTCGGGGAACATCTCGGGATTCATGTGGATCTTTGAGATGCAGGTCATGATCGAGTAGCCGTGGGGAATGCTCCACTCGCCAAGTTGATATACCGGTGAATGCACCTGGCGGGCGGCGAAATCGATCACATTGCCCACGCGCTGGACTTCAAGGATCGTCGCCTGGCGCAGCTCGCTGCCACCGGTGTCAACTTCCTCGGCCAGCGCCGTCAGCACCTCCGGGTGCCGGGTAATCCGTTCGAAGGCCCAGGCCAGCGTGGAAGCCGTGGTCTCATGGCCTGCGGCCAGCAAGGTGAGCAGCTCGTCAGCAATGTCCTTGCGCGACATGACCGAACCGTCGTCGTAGGTGCTGCGCAGCATCAGCGCGAGCACGTCGGTGCGCTCCTCGAAGTTCGGATCAGTCCGTTCACCCGCGATCAGCTTGTCGATGACGTTGTCGTACTGACGCCGATAGTTGTCCAGCCGACCCCACGGGCTGTAGCGCCCGTAGTTGCGCTTGGTCTGCGGCATCAGTGCCATCCGCGAGCCCAGCGTGACCCACGGCGGGATGATGCGGCGCAGCTCGTCCAGCTCCGCGCCGTCGGCGCCGAAGATCGCGCGCAGGATGGCGTTGAGGGTGATGCGATTCATCGACGGCAACGTTTCAAACGGCTGCCCCTCGGGCCACGTGGCCGTCTCCCGCAGCGTCTCTTCTTCGATGACGACCTCGTACTTCTTCATCGCCTTTCCGTGGAACGGCGGCGCCAGGAGCCGGCGGCGACGACGATGATCGTCCCGGTCGAGGGCGAACACGGATCCAGAGCCGAACAGCCGGCTCAGATTCGGCTGAATGTTGCCCAGTTCCTCGGGGCTGGTGGTGAATATCTGCCTGGCCAGCTGCGGCTCGCAAACCACCACAACCCTGCCGAAGACGGGGATGTGCACCCTGAACACGTTGCCGTGGCGGCGGACCATGCTGTCCATGAACCGGCGGCGCATGATCCCGAATCCGATGCCCTGCAACAGTTTTGGCCCTTTGACCGCCGGTGGCAGCCGTACGGCGGGGGCGGTCAGTACTTCGCTCATCGCGTCGGTGCTCATCGCGTCAGTGCTCCAATTCCTCCCCGGGCCCACGGGGTGGTACCACGGCGTACCGCAAGCCTTTCTCCGTACGGTACTCTGTAGTACCAAACCTGACAACCAATTTGGCCGAAAGGGGCCTCGGACGTGACGGCTGTGGCTGGTGACGCCCTTCTGGCTGAGCCCGATCCATTTCGGCAACGCCTCCTCGACGGCTTGGCCACTTCGATCGATGAGCGTGGCTATCGCGCCACCACCGTCGCCGACATCGTTCGGCACGCGCGCACCTCCAAACGCACGTTCTACGACCAATTCTCCAGCAAAGAACAGTGCTTTTTAGACCTCTTGCTGTTCGACAACCAGAAGCTGGCCAGCGGCATCCGAGCGGCCGTCGATCCCGAAGCCGACTGGCAGCAGCAGATTCGGCAGGTGGTCGAGGCGTTCGTCAGCCATATCGAATCCCGACCCAGCCTGACTTTGAGCTGGATTCGCGAGCTTCCGTCGCTCGGCGACATTGCCCGCCCCGTGCAGCGACACGGCACCCAGCTGCTGACCGGGTTACTGATCGAACTCAGCGCCAGCCCAGGGTTCCAGCGGGCAAAGCTGCCACCGTTGACGGTGCCGTTGGCGGTGATCCTGCTGGGCGGTGTGCGTGAGCTGACCGCGATGGCCGTCGAAGACGGCCGACCCGTCCGCGAGGTCGTCGAACCCACGGTGGATGCGTCCATCGCATTGCTGGGGCCCCGCCATGAAAAGCACTAGGCTCGGATGGCATGCGACTTTCGACTCGGAACCAGCTCACGGGAACCATCACCCAGGTTGACCTCGGCAGCGTCATGGCCGTCGTGAAGGTGCGCCTCGATGGCGGCGACCAGATCATCACCGCATCGGTCACCAAGGACGCCGCCCTCGAACTGGGCCTCGCGGTGGGCCAACCCGCGACGGTGTTCATCAAGTCGACCGAAGTGACGGTCGGCGTCGAGTAGTACCCCGTGACCGCCACCATGCGGGCCGAGCGCTTCTACTCGGACACCAAACGGGTTGAGCTGGAAGATGTTCCGATTCCAGAGCCAGGTCCGGGCGAGGTTCTGGTCAAAGTCGCCTTCTGCGGAATCTGTCATTCGGACCTGAGTCTGATCAACGGCACGTTCCCGCCGCAGGCACCGGTGGTGACGCAGGGCCACGAGGCGTCGGGCACCATCGCGAAACTGGGGCCGGACGTGACGGGCTGGGCCGAGGGCGACCGGGTGGTCGTCGCTGCCGGTCGGCCATGCCAGGCCTGCCCGAACTGCCGGCGCGGCGAGCTCAGCAATTGCCTGCGAATCAAATTGATGGCCTTCGCCTATGACGGCGCGTGGGCGGAATACACGGTGGCGCAGGCGGTGGGACTGACCCGAGTACCGGACAACGTGCCGCTGGAGCAGGCCGCGATTCTGGCTGACGCGGTGTCGACGCCGTTCGGCGCGGTGGTTCGCACCGGCAAGGTCGCGGTAGGAGAATCCGTCGGCGTATGGGGTGTCGGCGGCGTCGGAACCCATATCGTCCAGTTGGCCCGTTTGGTGGGCGCGGTTCCGGTGATCGCGTTCGACATCAACCCCGCCGTGCTGGAGCGCGCGCTGGAACTCGGCGCCGACTACGCGTTCGACACCCGTGACGAGGGACTGCCCGAAAAGGTCGCCGAGGTCACCGGCGGTCGCATGCTGGACGTGGCGTTCGACGCCGTCGGCCTGAAGGTGACGTTCGAACAGGCCCTCAACTCTGTAACCGTTGGCGGCCGGTTGGTGGGTGTCGGGATGAGCGCGGAATCCCCGACCGTCGGACCCACCGCCATGTTCGGGCTGACGCGCAAACAGGTACTCGGTCATCTGGGCTATCAGAACGTCGACATCGAAACCCTGGCCAAGCTGGTTTCGACTGGGCGCCTTGACCTTTCGCGCTCGATCAGTGACATCGTCGCCCTCGAGGACATCCACCGGGGCATCGAGATGCTGGAACGCCAGCAGGGCAATCCGATTCGGATCCTCGTCAAACCGTAGGAAACTTGCGCACCCGGTCCAGCACCAGATCGGGGCGAAGACAGCGCAGCGGCTAGGCCAGGAACCGCTCGACGTATCCCGAGAAGCGCGCCCGCAGGTCGTCTTCCTGCAGCCCGAACATCTCGTATGACGTTGCGACACTGCCCAATCGACCGCGCCGGTGGCCGCCCAGGTAGTCGGCGATCGCCGCCCGTGCCTCGTCGGTGAACTTTTCATCGGCGAGGGCGTACACGCGCTTGGCAATGCCGACTTCGTCGGCCATGAAGTCGTCGAAGCGGATGTCGATCGAACGGTCGTCGCCGATGATGTCGCGATCACGGACCAGCGCGTTGAGCATGCGCTCGAGCCGGTCGACCCAGTACTGCGCGATCTGTGCCACCGGTACCGGCGAGCGGTGCATGCGGGCGGAGTAGGTGATCATCGCGATCATGGACAGCGCGACGGGGACCGGGTCGCGGTGAGTGAAAATCACTATGCTGTCCGGGAATACGCGATCGAGCACCGGCACCTGCTCGAGATGCTGGGGCGACTTCAACAGCCAGCGATCCCCACCACGGAGGAACTGCATCGCCTGCAGTTGGGTGGCCAGGTGGCGGTAATGCGGGGTCTGGTCGTGGGCCTGGTAGTAGTCGCGCCATTGCGGCACATCGGCGAGCGTCTCGAAGTACATCGTCGAGAAATCGTTGGCCAGCAACTGAATTTCTTCGTGCACGTGATCGGTGGTCATCTCGTGCATGAGCGCGAAATGCGGCATCACGGTGTTGATCACGCTCACCGCGACGTCCATGCGCGCGCGTCGCGGATCCGGCTCGACGCCGACCTCTGACGGCAACGGGAACGGTTCCACGCTCTCCCAGTACGGCATGGTGCGGAAGGTCGGTGCCGCGGCCAGGAGATTGTGCAGATGCGTGGTGCCCGTGCGGGGCAGCCCCGCGATCACCAGCGGGGCGCGCAGTTCGATGTCATTGATCTCGGGATGCCGGCGCAGCAGGTCGGTCAGCAGCAGTCGGTTCTTGAGCAACTGCAGCAACTGACCGTAGAAGTTGACGATCCCCGCGTCGTGCAGATCGCCGATGTTGCGCAGCGCTTCGAGGTAGACGTCGAGACGCTCCCGATAATCCGTGGGTCCGAAGTCGGAGAGCCCGGTGTCGGCACGGGCCCGCTCATGCAGCGCGTCGGCGTCCAGCGGGCACAGCGGGGCCATCGTCGCCATCATGTCGAGGATCTGTTTGGCCTCGGGGCTGAATTGCGGTTGGGCTAGGTCTTCCAAGCGAACGACGTCGGTCACGCCGACTTATGTTACCGTCAGTTACGTAATGGTTGTAGACTTTGGCCGACCTCGCGACCCGCGTATCGACGGAGCCGTACTCTCCGCAACGGTCGAACTGCTGGCCGAAACCGGCTATCGGAAGCTTTCGGTGGCGGCAATCGCCAAACGCGCCGGGACCAGCAAGCCCGCCATCTACCGGCGCTGGCCGAGCAAGGCACACCTCGTGCACGAAGCCGTGTTTCCGATCGGCACCGCTACCGAGATCCCCGGCGGCGGGTCGCTGCCGGAGGATCTGGCCGAGATGGTGCGCCGGACCATAGCCGTTCTGACGACGCCCGCCGCCAGGGCGGCCCTGCCCGGGCTGATCGGCGAGATGGCGTCGGACCCAACCCTGCACTCGACTCTGTTGGAGCGTTTCTCGGGCATTTTCGCCGGCGGCCTTTCCGACTGGCTCGACGGCGCCGTGGCCCGCGGCGAGGTCCGTCCCGACGTGCGCGCCACCGACCTAGCCGAGACGATCGCCGGCCTCACCTTGATCGCCCTGCTTACCCGCGGCGCCGAACTCGACGACGCCTGGGTCGATCGGACCACCACGTTGCTCCTGAAAGGAATCAGCTCATGACGCACGAATCGACGGCCGCATGGCAGGAGTTGCTGGCCACCCTGGGCGACCTCGACCGCTCCTTCCTCGAGGGCGACCGCGCGGTGACCGATGACCGGCACATCGCCGACGGCTACCGCATGCTCGCCACCACGTTGGGCGTCGCGTTCGACACCTACCTGTTCACCGAGCCGGGGCGGCCACAGTTCGTCGCGGTGAACACCCCCTTCCGCCGCGACCGTCGCTGGGGTGGCGACAACACCGATGCTCACTACTTCATGTGCCCGGTGGATCCGAATCGGCGGTACCGAATCAGCGGCAACAAGGGTGACAGCGTGTACTTTTCGGTCACCGCCTACAACGAGCCGGCACCTGGTGCGTGGTCGGATCGCATCGTTGCGATCGTGCGAGACACCGATCTGGACATCGACGCCGACGGCAACTTCTCGTTCGAATTTCCGCCGACGCCCGACGCGGCCGTGTTGATGACCCGCGACTACCAGGCCCACCCGCTGACCGGGCGGCCGATCGTCTGGAACATCGAGGCGCTCGACGGACCGGAGCCCATCCGCCACGGCGACGCCGAGACCGCCGCCAGACTGCGAGCCGCCGCGGCCTGGGTGCGGATGATGTTTGCCATCGTGCCGCTACCGGTCGGTGCGCGCGCCGACCAGCCGAAGTTGGCGTCGGGCACTTGATAAGGGCCGGCGAATTGGTTTGCAGTATGTGCGATTTCGTGTCCCAATCCATGCTGGTCGTCGGCGCGCGCACCGCCCGGTAGCGGCACGATGGCAAACATCATCCGCACCCAGGCCGCGGCGGCTCGCAGTCTGG
>NZ_MVHT01000070.1 GCF_002086275.1 Mycobacterium intermedium
GACGTCGAGGTGGGTTACGCGCCCCGTCGACGTACCTTTGCGACCCGCGCTTATCGCGCGCCAGCCGGTCGGCGCGCAGCAGACGGGACAGCACGGCGGCGAGGTCGGCGTCGGCGCCGACCACGATCAGCCGCTCAAATGGGCCCGGCGCGTCGTCGACAGCCAGCGTGGGTAGGCCGGTCAACGGGCGAGGTAAAGGACGGTCGCCGAACACCAATACCGCCGCGCTGGGCGTTTTCACCCCGTTGTTCATGGCTCCTCACACACCGCTCGGTAGGGTAGGTCACCGGCTGGACCACAATAAGCGGGCACAATCCGCGAGATCAGGAGCACGTCATGCCGGCAGTCGTCCTCATCGGCGCCCAATGGGGCGACGAGGGCAAGGGTAAAGCCACTGATCTACTCGGTGGGCGCGTGCAGTGGGTGGTGCGGTACCAGGGCGGTAACAACGCCGGGCACACCGTCGTGCTGCCCACCGGCGAGAACTTCGCGCTTCACCTCATCCCGTCCGGCGTGCTGACCCCGGGCGTCACCAACGTCATCGGCAACGGCGTGGTGATCGATCCCGGGGTGTTGCTGGACGAACTCAAAGGTCTCGAGGACCGCGGCGTCGACACCTCCAAGTTGCTGATCTCCGCCGACGCCCACCTGCTGATGCCCTACCACGTCGCGATCGACAAGGTCACCGAGCGCTACATGGGCAGCAAGAAGATCGGCACCACCGGACGGGGCATCGGCCCGTGCTATCAGGACAAGATCGCGCGGATGGGGATCCGGGTGGCCGACGTGCTCGATAGCGAGCAACTGACCCACAAGGTGGAGGCCGCGCTCGAGTTCAAGAATCAGGTGCTGGTCAAGATCTACAACCGCAAGGCGCTGGATCCGGCGCAGGTCGTCGAGGTGCTGCTCGAGCAGGCGGAAGGATTCAAGCACCGCATCGCCGACACCCGGCTGCTGCTCAACGCCGCGCTGGAGGCCGGTGAAACGGTCTTGCTGGAAGGCTCGCAGGGCACCCTGCTCGACGTCGACCACGGCACCTACCCGTACGTGACGTCGTCGAACCCGACGGCGGGCGGCGCGGCCGTCGGCTCCGGCATCGGACCCACCCGGATCAACACGGTGCTCGGAATCCTCAAGGCCTACACGACCCGGGTCGGTTCCGGCCCATTCCCCACCGAGCTGTTCGATGAGCACGGCGAATACCTGTCGAAGACCGGCGGCGAGTTCGGCGTCACGACCGGACGACGCCGGCGCTGCGGCTGGTTCGACGCCGTCATCGCCCGCTACGCCACCCGCGTGAACGGCATCACCGACTTCTTCCTGACCAAACTCGACGTGCTGTCCAGCCTCGAAACGGTGCCGGTCTGCGTCGGTTACGAGATCGACGGCAAGCGCACCCACGAGATGCCGATGACCCAATCGGATCTCTGGCGTGCCCAGCCGGTCTACGAGGAGTTGCCGGGCTGGTGGGAGGACATCTCGGAAGCGCGGGAGTTCGAGGACCTGCCCGCCAAGGCGCGTGACTACGTGCTTCGGTTGGAAGAGCTTGCCGGAGCACCGGTTTCATGCATCGGTGTCGGTCCGGGACGGGACCAGACGATCGTGCGCCGCGACATCCTGCAGGAACGCTCTTGACGCACTACGGGGCTGTGGGGGCTTCCGACGACCCTTCCGAACGCCCCGAAGATATCGACCCGGATTACGAACACCACGGTGGCTTTCCCGAGTACGGGCCGGCCAATCCCGGTGCCGGCTTTCGCCAGTTCGTGGCGAACATGCGCCGCTTGCAGGACCTGGCCGTGTCCGCCGACCCTGACGACGCCGTGTGGGACGAGGCCGCGCAACGGGCCGCCGCGCTCGTGGAGCTGCTGGAGCCGTATCAGGCCGTCGAGGGGCAAGCCCCCGCGGGCCGGACGCCCGACATGCCCGGCATGGGTAGCCTGCTGCTGCCGCCGTGGACCCTGACCCGCTACGAGCCCGACGGCGTCGAGATGACGGGGTCGTTCAGCCGGTTCCACGTCGGGGGCAACTCCGCGGTGCACGGCGGCGTGCTGCCGCTGCTGTTCGACCACATGTTCGGCATGGTCTCCCACGCCGGCGGACGGCCGATCAGCCGGACCGCGTTCCTGCATGTCGACTACCGGAAGATCACCCCGATCGATGTGCCGTTGGTGATCCGCGGGCGTATCACCAGCACTGAAGGCCGCAAGGCCTTCGTCGCCGCGGAATTGTTGGACGGTGACGAGAACGTTCTGGCCGAGGGCAACGGATTGATGGTTCGACTATTGCCCGGCCAGCCCTAGTCTTGGAGTTGTGACCGAAGGACAGGACGGACCCGACGCCGCCCCCGACACGACGACGAAGTTCGACGTCCCCCCCGAGGCAGCCCCGGAGGAGCCGGTCACTTCGCCCGAGCAGATCGACGTGGACACCAGTCCGCGGGTGCTGCTGCTGGGTTCCAACGAGCTGGGCCGGGAGCTGACGGTCGCGCTGCAGCGGCTGGGCGCCGAGGTCGTCGCCGTCGACGAGCATGGTGACGCCCCCGCGCAGCGGATCGCCGACCAGGCTTTGGTGGTGGCGCCGACCGACACCGAGGCGCTGGCCGCGGCGTTCAGTGGCCTGCAACCGGATTTCGTGGTGACACTGACCGAGCACGTTTCGGTCGAGGCGCTGGACGCTCTCACCGCGCTCGAAACAAATCAGGACGACGCGCCGTCCGGCTCCACCGAACTGGTGCCCAGTGCTCGCAGCGTGCGACTTACCGCCGAGCGCGAGGGCTTGCGCCGGCTGGCGGCCGACCAGCGCGGCCTGCCGACGGCGCCGTTCTGGTTTGTCGGGTCGCTGACCGAACTCGAGGCGGTCGCGGCCCATGCCGGCTTTCCATTGCTGGTGAAACCGGTGGAAGGGTCGGCCGAGGCGGGTCAGTCATTCGTCAAGGGCCCCGACGGGCTCGAGTCCGCTTGGCAGCGCGCCCTCGCGCAGCAGCCTGAGGGCGCACAACCCCGCGCCTGGGCGGAGGCCGTGGTCGAGGTCGAATTTCTGGTCACGCTGATCGTTGTGCGCAGCGAAGGGCCGGCGGGACCGGTCATCGAGTTCTGCTCGCCGATCGGTCATCGTCGCGAAACCCACGGTGAGGCCGTTGAGCTGGAATCCTGGCAACCGCAGAAGCTGAGCCCGGCGGCGCTGGATGCGGCCAGGTCGATCGCCGCGCGGATCGTCAAAGCGCTCGAAGGGCGCGGCGTGTTCAGCGTCGAGTTGATGATCAACGGTGACGAGGTGTACTTCGCCGACGTCAGTCCGTACCCGACCGACACCGCCTGGGCAACGCTGCGTAGCCAGCGGCTTTCGGCGTTCGAACTGCAGGCGCGGGCCATTCTGGGCGTTGCCGTGGACACTTTGATGGTTTCGCCGGGTGCCGCCCGGGTGTTGCGGCCGGGCCACGGCTTCGGCCCGACCGCGGATGCCCTGACGGCCGCGCTCGCCGTGCCGGAAAGCGACGTGCGAATCTTTGCGCGGGCCGATACCGAGCAGCCGGCCGGCGCACCCTACCCGCTCGGTGTGGTGCTGGCCACCGCGCCCGACGTGGCGACCGCGCGTGACCGCGCCCGCGAGGCGGCTGCCCGGTTAAATATGCGAGACTCACGCGCGTGAGTTACGCAGGAGACATCACCCCACTTGAAGCCTGGAAGATCCTGACCGACAACCCCCGGGCGGTGCTGGTCGACGTGCGCACCGACGCCGAATGGCGCTTCGTGGGAGTGCCCGACTTGTCGAGCCTCGGCCGCGACGTGGTGTACATCGAGTGGAACACCTCCGACGGCAGACGCAACGAGAACTTCCTCGCCGAACTGAAGGAACAGGTCCCGTCGGGCGACGGCGAGCAGGAGCGGCCGGTGCTGTTCCTGTGCCGCTCGGGCAACCGTTCGATCGGCGCCGCCGAGACCGCGACAGCAGCGGGAATCACGCCGGCCTACAACGTGCTGGACGGCTTCGAGGGCCATCTGAATGCCGAGGGTCACCGGGGCGAGACAGGTTGGCGGGCGATTGGATTGCCCTGGACGCAGAAGTGACCCGGCCGTGACGGACGAACACTCGGTCCGTACCCCGAAGGCCCTGCCCGACGGCGTCAGCCAAGCCACCATCGGCGTGCGCGGCGGGTTGTTGCGCTCCGGGTTCGACGAGACCGCCGAGTCGATGTTCTTGACGTCCGGGTACGTCTACCCGTCGGCGTCGGTCGCCGAGCAGTCGTTCACCGGCGAGCTCGACCACTTCGTCTACTCGCGGTACGGAAACCCGACCGTCAGTATGTTCGAGGAACGGTTACGCCTGATCGAGGGGGCTCCGGCGGCGTTCGGCACGGCCAGCGGGATGGCCGCCGTTTTTGTCTCGCTGGGCGCGTTGTTGGGTGCCGGCGACCGGTTGGTCGCGGCGCGCAGCCTGTTCGGCTCGTGTTTCGTGGTGTGCAACGAGATCCTGCCGCGCTGGGGGGTGGAGACCGTCTTCGTCGACGGCGACGACCTCTCCCAGTGGGAAGAGGCGTTGTCGGTGCCCACCCAGGCGGTGTTCTTCGAGACGCCGTCCAATCCCATGCAGTCCCTGGTGGACATCGCGGCGGTGACCGAGCTGGCGCACGCCGCGGGCGCAAAAGTGGTGCTGGACAACGTCTTTGCGACGCCGCTGCTGCAGCAGGGCTTTCCGCTCGGAGTCGACGTGGTGGTGTATTCGGGCACCAAACACATCGACGGCCAGGGCCGGGTGCTGGGCGGCGCGATCCTCGGCGACAAGGAGTACATCGACGGGCCGGTGCAGAAACTGATGCGGCACACCGGCCCGGCGCTGAGTGCGTTCAATGCCTGGGTGTTGCTGAAAGGCCTTGAGACACTGGCGGTTCGGGTCCAGTACGCCAATGCCTCGGCGCAACGCATCGCCGAGTTCCTGGAGGGACATCCCGCGGTGCGCTGGGTGCGTTACCCGTTCCTGCCGTCGCACCCGCAGTATGACCTTGCCAAGCGTCAGATGAGCGGGGGCGGAACGGTTGTCACTTTTGAGCTGGATGCCCCCGAGGGTGCCGCCAAGCAGCGGGCGTTCGAAGTGCTGGACAAGTTGCGGCTGGTGGACATCTCCAACAACCTCGGCGACGCGAAATCGCTTGTCACGCATCCGGCTACCACAACCCACCGGGCGATGGGTCCGGAGGGCCGCGCCGCCATCGGACTGGGTGACGGCGTGGTCCGCATCTCCGTTGGCCTGGAAGGCACCGACGATTTGATCGCCGATATCGACCAGGCGCTGAGTTAGCCGTTAGCCGTTAGCAGTTAGCCGGCTTTCTGTTCGGCTCGTTCGGCTCGCTCGGCGGCCGCCAAGGCGCCCTGGCTTTCGGCGGGCCCGATCCCTTGGCTTTCTTCCATCCACTTGGTCACGACTCTGGCGTAGATCATCTGGCTGGTGATCGCCATCTGCCCACGCGTGCGGCCCAGGAAGGAAATCACCCAGGAGAACAACGCGGCGATCCGGTTGCGGTGGCCGACCAGGTACGCCAGGTGCAGCACCAGCCATGCCAACCAGGCGATGAAGCCGCCGAACTCCAATTTGCCGATCTGCGCCACGGCGCTGAACCGCGAGATGGTGGCCATGCTGCCCTTGTTGAAGTACTTGAACGGCTCGCGGTTGGCCGGATCGTCCTTACCTTTGACGACGTGCTTGATCACCTTGGTCGCGTACGCCGCACCCTGGATCGCGCCCTGCGCCATCCCGGGCACGCCCGGCACCGACGCGAGGTCGCCGATGACGAACACGTTCGGGTGGCCTTTGACGGTGAGGTCGGGCTCGACGATCACCCGCCCGGCCCGGTCTGTTTCGGTGCCGTCGGATTGATCGGCGACCAGCTTGCCCAACTCGCTGGCCTGGACGCCCGCCGCCCACACCTTGACCGCGCACTCGATGCGGCGTTCCCCGGCGTCCTTCTCCTTGATCGTGATGCCCTGGTAGTCGACGGCGGTCACCATCGCGTTGAGCTGGACTTCGACGTCCATCTTCTCCAGTCGGCGTTGCGCTTTATTGCCCAACTTCTCGCCCATCGGCGGCAGCACCAACGGGGCGGCGTCGACCAGGACCACCCGGCACTCGCTGGGCGTGATGGTGCGAAACGCGCCGGCGAGGGTGCGTTCGGCAAGTTCGACGATCTGCCCGGCTACCTCGACGCCGGTCGGCCCGGCCCCCACCACCACGAAGGTGAGGCGGCGTTCCCGCTCGGCGGGGTCGGTGGTCACCTCGGCGGCCTCGAACGAGCCAAGGATTCGGCCGCGCAGTTCCAGGGCGTCGTCGATGGTCTTCATGCCGGGGGCGAACGTGGCGAAGTGATCGTTGCCGAAGTAGGACTGCTGGGAGCCGGACGCCACGATCAGGCTGTCGTACGGCGTCACGG
Organism: Mycobacterium intermedium; assembly: GCF_002086275.1. Classification (GTDB taxonomy): domain Bacteria; phylum Actinomycetota; class Actinomycetes; order Mycobacteriales; family Mycobacteriaceae; genus Mycobacterium; species Mycobacterium intermedium. The sequence continues at coordinate 6,425 of NZ_MVHT01000070.1, forward strand.
TCTCCATGTCCAGCAGCTTCGACGTGACCGTCTGGTCCTTCAGGTTGATGTCCTTGACCTCACCCAGTAGGACGCGCACGTTCTTCTGCCGACGCAGGATGAGTCGGGTGGTCGGAGCGATATCGCCTTCGGACAAGATGCCGGTGGCCACCTGGTAGAGGAGCGGCTGAAACAGGTGGGTGGTCGTCTTGGAGATCAGGGTGATGTCGACGTCAGCGCGCTTGAGCTTCCGAGCCGCGTTCAGGCCGCCGAACCCGCTACCGATGATGACGACGCGGTGGCGCTTTTCGGCGGGCGCGAGTTCGGTCGATGGGGGCGTCATGGTCCTCCTTCAATGTGGTCGCTGCTGCGCTTGTACCACCCTATGACTCGAATTAGTCCGGGCACTATAGCAATGCGCCTGGTTGTTCGTTTACAACATACGGGTGGGGGGTATACCCTGGTTGCGTGTTACCAGCCCCGCCCCGCACCGCCGTCGCCGCAGTAGCCGCGGTGTGGCTGGTGCTCAGGATGGCCGGGTTGCACTGCGGGATACCGCAATTGGCCTTTGGCCTAGGCGATTCGTCGAAGGTGGTGGTGCTGACCGCCGGCCACGATCAGGTCGTTGACGGCGCATCGGCATGCCCGGCGAAAATCGCGACCGCTATTTCGCCGCGTGCGACGACGGCGTTGGCCTCTCTTGGGCTGGTGGCGGTGCTCGGCGTCATCGTTGCGTGGGCTGCCTGCGTCGCACGGCCGGGTGGACGGAGTCCGCCTGCCGGGTCGGTTTTTTCTGTTTCCGGTCGAGATCTCCTCACCAGGTTCTGTCTAGCCCGTCAGTGATCGCTGCTTTCTCGCGATCACTTTTGTACGGCACAGACATGAAGTCTTGTACGGGTAAAACCGTTGGAGGTCAAAGGAAATGGACTTTGGCGCACTTCCGCCCGAGGTCAACTCTGCAAAGATGTATTCCGGCCCCGGTGCGGGGTCGATGCTTGTCGCCGCGGCGGCCTGGGAAGGGATCGCCGACGAACTGTACGCCGCGGCCCGATCGTGTGAAGCCGTCGTTTCCGTCCTGACCAGCGAAGCCTGGCAGAGCCCTGCGGCGGTGGCGATGACGGCCGCGGTGGCCCCATATGTGGCCTGGCTGAGTCTCACGGCCGGACAGGCTCAACAGGCGGCCGTCCGGGCTGGGGCGGCTGGGGCGGCGTTCGAGACGGCCTTCGCGGCGACGGTGCCGCCGCCGCTGATTGCCGCGAACCGCGCGACGTTGCTGGCGCTGGTGGCCACAAATGTCTTGGGTGTCAACACTCCGGCGATCGCGGCCGTGGAGGCGCAGTACGCCGAGATGTGGGCTCAGGACGCCGCCGCGATGTACGGCTATGCCGCCGACGCAGCGGAAGCGGCGACGTTGACGGCGTTCACGGTGCCCGATGCGGTGGCGGATCCGGCCGGTCTTGCCGAGCAGGCGCTGGCAATCACTCGGGTCGTGCCTTCTACGCTGCAGCAGTTGGCGTCGCCGCTCAGCGCGTGTGCCTCGACCATGAGTTCGTCGCTGTCGTCGCTGTCGTCGATGAGTTCGGTGGCCAAGTCGTTGGGTACCGCCACTGCCGCTGCCGAGACTGGCGTGGCCGGAGGTGTGGCCGGGGGGCTGGCTGCCGGCGAAATCGCCGGGATCGCCTTGCCGGCTGGGCTTTTCGCCGGCCTGGGTAGCGTCCCGCCGACGGTGTCGGCCGCGTTGGGTAAGGCGACCTCACTGGGGCAGCTGTCGGTTCCGCACGCGTGGACTTCGAGCGCCGTTGCGTCTCGGGCTGTCGCCGCCGAGGCGGTGCAGGCCGGTGTGACGCCGCTTCTCGCAGGCGAAGGAAACCCGTTGAGCGGCTTGCCGATAGCCGGTATGGCGCCACGCGGCGAAGGTGTCGTCAACGCGTCGACACAGCGAGCCGGGGTGCGGCACACGGTCATGCCGCGGCCTGAGGTGATCGGCTAGGCGGACGGACTGCTCGTGGTTCGCAAGCGTCGGGGTTCCGGCGTAGTGGGAAGGGAGATGCCGGCTAAAAGGCGCTGCAAGATCACTGTCCGTACATGGCGGCATGATCGAATGTATGTGGCGTACCAGCGTGCTTGCGGGGTGCCTTGTGTTGTTCAGGTGCTTTCCTAGACGGGAACGACATGATCGTGCGCCAGCGCGACGCGCTGTGACATATCCAATTTCCGGCGAAACCAGAATTGGTGGAGCCAGAGCAATAGGTAGGTCACGAAACTAAACGCAATCTGCGTCGTGAGTAATTGCGGGCAAAATCGCTCAATCGGCTAATCGATGACCGGCTTAATTCTTTAGGCTTGCGGCAACTACATCGGTCGCCGCTCGCGCATGAGCTTTTGCTGCCTCGAAGGAGCCTGCCGGAGACCGTTTCGGGCAACACTGCACGATTGTGCATAATGGCCCCAAGCCCCTGCGCCCAGACCCCGCGCTGTGCGCACGGGCACTTAAAGCTGAGAATACCGCGCCTGCGAAGGCTGGCAGGGGAGCCCGGGCGGTGTCACCACCGACGTCGAATCCGGCGTCACCGACGTCGAATACAACGTCGATGCTTCCAAAGCCAACCCAGGTGACGATCCACCACCGTTCTAGGTGGGCCACCCGCTGGCGTTGGTCCGGAAGTTCGCATTCGGGCCATTACAAAAGTCCGAATTCGTTCCGGACAACAAAACGAAGTAGCCCTCCGCGCCGCGGCGGGTGTCGCTGAAAGGCGGGTAGTTCCAGCCGCTGTTGCACGGCGTCGTCGGGCTGCCCGCCACGGCCCTGCGCCAGCTGCCCTTCACGCACGCTTTGAGGGCTTCGACGTCGGCCACGGTGCTCTTGGCGATGACCAACATGCCGCCACCCCATTGGCCATCCGACCGGCGGTAGGCGCGGGCCCCGAATCCCGCGTTGTTTGTTTGACACCCCAAGGCACGATGCAACGGCTGGAAGACGCTGGCGACGTCGCGATTCGACACATTGGCCGCCGCAGCGATGAATTGGGCCGCGTCCGAACCGTTCACCTCCTGAATGTCGGGGTTGTTGAAGCTGTACAGCTGCTGGCCGATCTGAGCCGCGGGGCCGCCGCCACCGATAACGGGTCCGGCGCCGGTGGACGTCATCGGTGGCAGGGCGGGATCAGCGCCTGCCGGCGCGGCTAGGGCAATCGCGCTGGAAAACAATGCAGCGACAGCGCGGGCGATCGTTCTCATGGTCTACCTCCCCGGTGGCATTGGTGGGGCATCCTTCGGTGCTACCACGGCACCGATCTTGCGGAACAGCATTTCGGCCTGATTGCTGTAGTTTCCCTGAGCATCAAAGGCTTCGGGGGCGTAGGTGACCGCGACGGCGATCGCCACCTTTTGTGACGGCAGGTACGCTTCGACGGCCGAGGTCCCGGCGAACATGGGATTCTGCATCAGCCAGTTTCCGGTGATGACGATGCCCAGGCCGTAGGTGTATCCGTCGCTCTGCTCGGAGCACGTTGGGCATCCCGGCTGGGCGTGCGTCTTGCCCCGCAACTCGGTCGACACCATCTTCTTGTAGGAATCCGGCGACAGCAGCTTGCCCGAGCCGATGCCCACTGCGGTAGTAGTCATGTCGTAGATGGTGGTGGTCTGGATGGCGCCATGGGTGATCGTCCAAGATGGATTCCAATACGTCGAATCCTCGTAAAACGGAACGCCGGCAGGAATTTTCAGAGATTCCCGGCGCTCCGAGGTGAATGCGTGCAGGGCCGGCTCGGGGATGGCGGCTGTGTCGGAATTGAAGGTAGCCGTCAATCCCAGCGGCGCCAGGACCTTTCGCTGCAGCAGCGTCGCCATGTCCTGACCGGTCGCCTTCTCTAGCGCCAATCCCAGCAGGATGTAGTTGGTGTGCGCGTAATTCCAGTTGGTGCCCGGTTCGTAAAGCAGTGGCCGTGACGAGATTTGGCCGAGTATGTCTTGAGTTGTCCAATGCCGGAACGGATTGCCGTAAAGCTCGTTGGCGAACGCGTCATTGCCGAGTACGTAGTCGGGGTACCCCGACGTCATCTGCGCGAGTTGCTCGAGGGTGACGCGGTCGGCATGCGGGAAGTCGGGCAGCCATTTGGACAACTTGTCGTCGAGCTTCACCTTCTTCTCATCGACCAACTTGAGCAACAGCGCTGCCACGTAGGAGATGGCCACCGCGCCGTTGCGAAAGTGCATCGTGGGTGCGGCGGGTACGCCGGTCATGGATTCGCCGACGGCCTGCGTGACGACCTCTTGGCGGTTGATAGTGACGCGAACGATCGCTGCCTTCAGATGCGCCTGTGCCATGAACTCGCGGACCACGTCCATCACCGCGTCGGCTTTGGCTGCCACCTCATTGGGCAACTCGGGCACCAAACGCGGCGGGCTGCAGGCCACCACCACGAGACACAAGAGCACAGACCCGATGCGCCGCAGGAAGGACATGCGTGTGTTCTACCGGAATGCGGGCAAGCCGGTGAAGGCCTGGCCCAGCACCAGCTGGTGCATCTCGGGTGTGCCCTCATAGGTGAGCACCGACTCCAGGTTGACCATGTGCCGGATCACCGGATACTCCAGCGATATCCCGTTGCCGCCCAGAATGGTTCGTGCCGTCCGGCAGATCTCGATGGCTTCTCGGGTGTTGTTGAGCTTGCCGAAGCTGACCTGGTCCGGCCGCAATCCGACACTGTCCTTGAGTCGACCCAGGTGCAACGCCAGCAGCTGACCCTTGTGCAGTTCGACCGCCATGTCGACGAGCTTTGCCTGAGTCAGCTGGAATCCGGCGATCGGGCGGTCGAATTGGGTGCGTTGCTTGGCGTAATCCAGAGCGGCCTGCCAGGCCGACCGTGCCGCGCCTATCGAACCCCACACGATTCCGTAGCGCGCCTCCGAGAGGCACGCCAACGGCCCCTTCAACCCAATTGCTTTCGGCAGCATGGCCTCATCGGGCAGTCGAACATCGTCGAGCACCAACTCGCTGGTGATCGATGCCCGCAGCGACAGCTTGTGGTGGATGGTGTTGGCGGAAAAGCCCGGGGCGTCGGTGGGGACGATGAAGCCGCGCACCCCCTCGTCGGTGGCTGCCCACACGATCGCGAGGTCGGCGATAGAGCCGTTGGTGATCCACATCTTGCGTCCGTTCAGCACCCAGTCCGACCCGTCGCGCCGGGCCCTCGTCTTCATCGCGGCCGGGTCGGATCCGACGTCGGGTTCGGTCAGCCCAAAACAGCCGATGAGGTCGCCGGCGGCCATGCCGGGCAGCCACCGCTGCTTCTGCTCCTCGGAGCCGTTGTTCCAGATCGCAAACATCGCCAACGAGCCCTGCACCGACACCAGCGACCGGATGCCGGAGTCGGCGGCTTCGAGTTCCTGGCAGGCCAGCCCGTAGTGGACGGCGGATGCGCCACCACACCCGTAACCGTGTAGGTGCATTCCCAACAGGCCCAGTTCGCCGAACTGCTTGGCCAGTTCCCGCGCGACCGGCAGGTCACCGTCTTCGAACCAGCCCGCCACGTACGGGGTTACGTGCTCGGCGCAGAACTTCCGGACGGTGTCGCGGACCGCGATCTCGTCGTCGGATAACGACGCGTCGATCCCGAGCGGGTCGTCCGGGTCGAAGGCGGGCGGTGTATCGGTGCTCATGACCCAATCCTGCCCCGCCCCGGTACTCTCGCTGCATGCAACCGCGGCGCAGCCTGAAATGGCTTGGTATCGATATCGTCGCTGTGCTGGTGTTTTGTGCTCTCGGTCGGCGCAGCCACGATGAAGGCGTCAACATCAGTGGGGTCGCCGCCACGGCGTGGCCATTCCTGACCGGGACCCTCGTCGGATGGTTGGTGTCACGCGGCTGGCGGCGCCCCACGGCGGTGGCACCCACCGGGCTCGTTGTCTGGGTGAGCACCGTGGTGGTCGGGATGCTGTTGCGCAAGGTGACTTCGGCCAGCGTGGCGGCTGCTTTCATCGTCGTCGCCTCCACGGTTACTGCGGTGCTGCTGCTCGGGTGGCGAGCGGCAGTCGGGTTGTGGGGACGGCGTCGCTCGGCTGACTGACGTGCGAAGAGAGGGCGACACCTGGGATCCCGCCACCGGCGTGGGGGTGACCGCCACGTTCGGCGCCGCGGTGCGAGCCGTCGCCACCAGTAGGGGCCTGATGCACGATCCCTACGCCGATCCATTGGTTCGCGCCGCAGGCGTGGAGTACTTCACGCAGGTGATCGACGGCAAGACGCTCGGTTTCGACGAGAGCCCCGACGCCGAGAAGCTGATGGAAATCCTCGTCCTGCACGCGCAGTTCCTGGACAACTACCTCGCCGACGCCGGGCGCGCTGGCATTCGACAAGTGGTGCTGCTGGCGTCGGGTCTGGACACGCGCCCTTACCGACTGTGGTGGCCCGCCGGGACGACGGTGTACGAGATCGACCAGCCGGACGTCGTCGATTTCAAAAACGCCGTGTTGCGTGAGGTGGGTGCGAAGCTGACCGCTCACCGTCGCGCAATCGGGGTCGACCTTCGCCAGGATTGGCTCGCGGCGTTGCGGCGCGTTGGTTTCGATACCACGCAGCCGACGGTGTGGGTCGCGGAGAACCTGTTTGTCGGGTACCTGCCGTCCGATGCGCAGAACCGGTTGTTGCAGTCGGTGACCACCGTGAGCGCCGCCGGTAGCCGGCTCGCCGCCGACCACATGCCGACATGGACAGCAGTGCAGCTAGACGCGGGGCGGACATTCGTCGACGGCTGGCGTCGAGTCGGCCTGAACGTGGACCTGGCGGCCCTGACCTACCAGGGCGAATACCGCGATGTGCCCGAATATCTCGCCGACCACGGCTGGGAGACGGTCGACCGGGACATCGCCGAGTTGCGGGCCACCCTGGGAATTCCGGCGCGCAAGCCGGTTCCGCCACGCGACCTGGCGGTATCTCCGCGGTACGTGACGGCCGTCCGGGTGTAGCCGGTCAGGTTGGCAATCTGAATGAATAGAAGTAGATCTTCGCGCGCCAACGCGCTTGACTTGCGGTTTTTCCCAAGATCATCACGACGTTCGCAGTCGCCGCCGCAGAGTAGGGCTCACGAAATCTAGACTTCGGGCTGGAATGCAGACGGGTTCGCGGCGTTAGACAGTTACGTGGTGTCTTCTTTCAGTCGTCAGTCTGGCCAAGCCGCAGCAGCGGGGCAGGTCAACTTCATACCCGTCGCCCTGGATGACCCGCTCGCCCAGCCACTGCTGGCCGACCTGGCCGCCGAGTACGCGCAGCGATACGAGATGGAGGAGGACGCGATAGCGGCCTGGCTGCGCGATGGTCCGCCCGGTGAGTTCGAGCCCCCGGACGGCGGCATGCTGATCGGGGTTCTGGACGGGCGTCCGATCACCGGCGGTGCCTTCTGCCGGTATGACGCCGACACCGCCGAACTGAAAAGGGTGTGGACGGACCGCGAGCACCGCCGTCGCGGTTACGCCAGGGCGCTGCTGTCCGCGCTGGAAACCGAGATCGGGACACGTGGCTATCGGAAGGTCTACCTGATCACCGGCAATCGGCAACCCGAGGCAGAAGAGCTGTATCGAGCGGCCGGGTATACCCAGCTTGCCGAGCCGTTGCCCACGATCGGCCCGGTATTTCCCATCGCTTTCCTGAAAGACCTCGTATGACGCAGTTACATCTGGCCGTCGCACTCGACGGTTACGGCTGGCACCCACAGGCGTGGCGGTCAACGTTGAGGTCAGACCCCCACACCCCGTCGGTGCTGAGCGGCCACTACTGGACGGACCTGGCGACCACCGCCGAGCGCGGGCTGCTCGACTTCCTCACCATCGACGACACCCTGATGCCACAAATCGGACGTGGCGAGCGCATCCGGCCAGAGCGGCTGGCCGGCCGCGGCGACGCCGTATTGGTCGCGGCCCGCATCGCACCGGCGACCGAGCACATCGGGCTGATCCCGGTGGCTACGGTCACCCACACCGAGCCATTCCATATCTCCAAAGCCATTGCCACCGTTGACTATGTCTCCCATGGACGAGCCGGGTGGCAGGCGCGAGTCAGTTCCACCGCACACGAGGCGGCGTTGTTCGGCCGTAGGTCGATCAACGTGGCGGAATTGTTTGACGAGGCCGCTGATTACGTCGAGGTAGTGCGCCGACTATGGGACAGTTGGGAAGACGACGCGGTGATCCGAGACGCGGCCACCGGGCGTTACATCGACAGGAACAAACTGCACTACATCGACTTCACCGGGAAATACTTTTCTGTCAAGGGGCCATCGATCACGCCGCGTCCCCCGCAGGGCCAACCGGTGGTCGCCGCGCTGGCGCACGCGGGGCCGATCTATGAATTCGCCGCCAGCAGCGCCGATCTCGTCTTCATCACGCCAACCGACGAGTCGCCGCTCGGCGGCATTCTCGGCGAGTTGCCGCCGGGTCATCGGTTGAAAGTCTTTGCGGACGTGGTGGTTTCCTTCCACGGTGATACCGACTTTCAGTCCGACGCGCTGGTCTGGGGAGGCACCGCGACCGAACTGGTCGACCTCTTGCTGGATTGGCAGCGCCAGGGTATCGACGGTGTGCGGCTGCGGCCGGCCGTGAACGCGGCGGATCTGCCGGTGATCGTCGACGAAGTGGTGCCGATTTTGCAAAAGGCCAACACATTCCGCACGGCCTACCGGGAGGGCGAGACACTGCGCGAGCGGCTCGGACTTCCGGTGGCGCCCAACCGCTATGCGGCGGCGACTCGATGACACCCGTCCCGATGTCGATCCTGGACCTGTCGCCGATCAGTGTCGGCAGCGACGCCGCAACCGCGCTGCGCAACACGGTCGAACTGGCCCAGCACGCCGAGCGGTGGGGCTACCGTCGGTTCTGGATCGCTGAACACCATTTCGTCGGGGTGGCCAGTTCGTCGCCGGCCGTGCTGATCGGACAAATTGCGGCGGCCACCAACACCATTCGGGTGGGTTCCGCCGCCGTGCAGCTTGGACACCACACGACCGCGTCGGTGGTGGAGAGCTTCGGAATGCTCGACGCCTTCTATCCCGGCCGCATCGATCTTGGCCTGGGCCGGTCCGGGCAGCGCCGCCAGAAGCAGCAAGACAAGCCGAAAACCCAGGAGCCCAAGCCACCGCGGGAGTGGCGCGAGGTTGACGGCGTGGTGATCCCGACGCCATTCGATCTGCGAAAGCTATTGGGGCTCAGCCAGATCCAGGCGGCAATGTCGGTGCTGCAACAGCCTGAGGCGGTCGCACCCGACTTCGCCGATCAAATCCGCGACATCATCGCAATGCTCACCGGCACATTCCAAGTGGACGGGGTCGACCTGCACGCCGTGCCCGGTGAGGGCGCCGGCCTGACGCCCTGGATCTTCGGCAGCACCAAGGGGCCAAGCGCTCAACTGGCCGGCGAGTTAGGCCTGCCGTTCGTCGGCAGTTACCACATCACTCCGGCCACCGCGATCGAAGCCGTCGACGCCTACCGGGAAGCGTTCGTACCGTCCGAGAGGCTGCAGCGTCCCTACGTGGTGGTGTCGGCCGACGTCGTGGTGGCCGAGGACACCGAAACTGCCCGCAAGCTGGCGTCCAGCTATGGGCATTGGGTCTATTCCATCCGAGCAGGCGGCGGAGCCATACCCTACCCGAACCCCGACGAGTGCGAGCCGTTGACCGACGAGCAACTCGAAGTGGTAAAGGACCGAACCGCAACGCAATTCGTCGGATGCCCAGATGAAGTGGCCGAGCGGTTACACGCACTCCAACGTGTGACCGGCGCCGACGAACTGGTCATCACCTCAGTCACCTACCGGCACGCCGACCGGCTGCGGTCGCATGAGCTCATCGCCAAGCGTTGGGGGTTGAACGCGTGAAGCGCAAGCCAATTCATCTCGCGGCTCACTTCCCAGGAGTCAACAACACCACGGTATGGACCGACCCCAGCTCGGGCAGTCAAATCGAGTTCGACTCCTTCGTGCACCTGGCTCGCACTGCCGAGCGCGGGCTGTTCGACTTCTTCTTCCTGGCTGAAGGTTTGCGGCTGCGCGAGCACCGCGGCCAGATCTATGACCTGGATGTGGTGGGACGCCCGGATACCTTTACCGTGCTCGCGGCCTTGGCCGCGGTCACCGAGCGGATCGGTCTGACCGGCACCATCAACACGACCTTCAACGAGCCGTTCGAAGTGGCCAGGCAATTCGCGACCCTGGATCATCTGTCCGGCGGTCGTGCGGGGTGGAACATCGTCACCTCGTCAGATGCTTTCACCGGGGCCAACTTCCGCCGCGGTGGCTTCCTCAGCCACGCCGACCGGTATGTGCGCGCCGAGGAGTTCCTGACCGCGGCACGCAAGTTCTGGGACAGCTGGGACTCCGACGCCGTGGTGGCCGACGTCGATGCCGGAGTCTATGTGGACCCGGCGCGAATCCACAGCGTCGAATACCGGAGCAGCCAGTTCGACGTGCGCGGTTACGCGACGCTGCCGGCAGGCCCGCAAGGGCACCCGGTGTTGTTGCAGGCCGGGGATTCCGACGAGGGCCGGTCATTCGGTGCGCGCAACGCGGACGCGTTGTTCACGCTGCACGGTTCCCTCGAAGACGGCCGGCGTTACTACGCCGATGTGAAAGGGAGGGCGCGCGCCTCAGGGCGAGACCCCGAGCAGCTGAAGGTTTTTCCAGCTGCGACCTTTGTGCTGGGCGACTCCGCCGACGAGGCGCGGGATAAGGCGCGGCACATCCGCGAGCAGCAGGTCAGCCCCGCCACCGCGATAGCGATGGTCGAACAAGTCTGGGGCCGTGAGCTTTCGGACTATGACCCGGATGGTCCACTGCCTGACTTCGATCCGGTCGTCGAGAGCAACATCACCCAGGGGCGAGTTCGGCATGGTGACCCGATTGCGGTGGCCCGCAAGTGGCGTCAGCGCGCCGAGGCGCAGAACTTGTCCATCCGCGAGCTCATCATCGCTGTCACAAGTCGTGAACAGTTCGTCGGGACGGCCACGCACATCGCCGACGAGATCGACCGCTACATCCAGGCCGACGCCTGCGACGGGTTCATCCTGGTGCCGCACCTGACGCCGCATGGCCTGGATGAGTTCGTCGACAAGGTGGTACCGCTGCTACAGGAGCGGGGGGCGTACCGCACCGAATACACGGGGCAGACGCTGAAGGAGCACCTGGCGGGCTAGCTTGCCTCGGCCTAAGCGGTGGCCAGCTTCAGGGCGGCGTCGGTGGCTTCGCGGATCGGCCCGCGCCACAGGGCGCCGTGGCCGGGCGCCAACACCTCGGTTTCCACCTCGGCCAGTGCCGACAAGCTACGGATGCAATCCTCTTGGCTGTAGCTGAAGATTTCCGGCAGCAATTGCGGCCCGCTGTGCCGTAACAGGGGATGGCCGGTGATCAGTGCGTCGCCGCTGACCAACACTCCGTCAACCAGATACGAGCAGTGCCCGTTGGTGTGCCCGGGGCTGAAGACGGGCCGCGGATGGCCCGGCAACCCCGCCGCGACATCGTCGGTCAGCGGCAGCGCAGTGGGAATGCCCTCCCGGATCAGGCCGCCGCTGCGCACCACATGGACGGTCCACTTCGCCCACCGCGGGCGCCAGAGTCGCAGTGCCAGAGCTGTGATCTTCACCTGTTCCAGGTAATCGCGCTTGACGTGACCGACTTCGCGGTCGTGGCAGAACACCGGCGTGCCGTGTTCGCGGGCGAACCAGATGGCCGTGCCCAGGTGGTCGATGTGTGCGTGCGTCAGCAGAATGGCGCGCACGTCGGCCGGTCCGTGGCCGAGCGCGCGCAAGGTGGCCAGCACATCGTCGCGGTCGCCCGGATACCCGGCATCGATCAACAAGATGCCCTTGTCGTCGGTGACGAGAGTCCAGTTGACGGCTTCGCCGTGGGCGAGATGGACTGTGTCGGTCACCTGTACGAGCTCTGGCATGCCCGCGAGTCTAAACAGCGCGGATGCAGCGGCCCGCGACTCGAAGGGCTGGGAGCGATCGCGAGCGCGGCGAAGCCGGGCGCGGCGGGTCGCGACCCGAAGGGCTGGGAGCGATCGCGAGCGCGGCGAAGCCGGGCGCGGCGGGTCGCGACCCGAAGGCAGGGAGTAGAAAGAACTAGTGGCTGAACTGAAGCTCGGATACAAGGCATCCGCTGAACAATTCGCACCGCGCGAGCTGGTCGAACTGGCCGTCGCCGCCGAAGAACACGGCATGGACAGCGCGACGGTAAGCGACCATTTCCAGCCGTGGCGGCACAAGGGCGGGCACGCCCCGTTCTCGCTGGCGTGGATGACCGCCGTCGGCGAACGCACGAAGCGGCTACAGCTGGGCACCTCGGTGCTCACGCCGACCTTCCGCTACAACCCCGCGGTCATCGCGCAGGCCTTCGCAACCATGGGCTGCCTGTACCCGGGCCGCATCTTCCTCGGCGTGGGAACCGGCGAGGCGCTCAACGAGATCGCTACGGGGTACGAGGGCGACTGGCCGGAGTTCAAGGAGCGGTTCGCCCGGCTGCGCGAATCGGTGCGACTGATGCGCGAGTTGTGGCGCGGCGACCGGGTCGACTTCGACGGCGAGTACTACCACACCAAGGGCGCCTCGATTTACGACGTCCCGGAGGGCGGCGTCCCCGTCTACATCGCCGCCGGTGGCCCCGCGGTGGCCAAGTACGCCGGGCGCGCCGGCGACGGTTTCATCTGCACGTCCGGCAAGGGCGAGGAGCTCTACACAGAGAAGCTGATTCCCGCGGTCAAGGAGGGGGCGGCGGCCAACGACCGCAACGTCGACGACATCGACAGGATGATCGAGATCAAGATCTCCTACGACACGGATCCGGACTTGGCGCTGGAGAACACCCGGTTCTGGGCGCCGCTGTCGCTGTCGGCCGAACAGAAGCACAGCATCGACGACCCGATCGAGATGGAGAAGGCCGCGGACGCGCTACCGATCGAACAGATCGCCAAGCGCTGGATCGTGGCATCGGATCCCGACGAGGCGGTGGAAAAGGTTGGCCAGTACGTGACTTGGGGCCTCAACCATCTGGTGTTCCACGCGCCGGGTCACGACCAGCGCCGGTTCCTCGAGCTCTTCCAGAGGGACCTGGAACCCAGGCTGCGCCGACTTGGCTGACAACGGGCCTGCTTTGAAGGCCATCTACGTCGCGGCGCCCGAATCCGAGACCGGTAAGTCGACGGTCGCGTTGGGGCTGCTGCATCGATTGTCGTCGATGGTCGCCAAAGTTGGTGTGTTCCGGCCGATCACGCGGGTCCCCGCGAACAGTGACGACCGCGACTACATTCTCGAGTTGCTGCTGGAACAGACCAGCGCCGGCCTGCCCTACGAGCAGTGCTTCGGCGTCACTTACCAGCAATTGCATGAGGGCAAGGACGATGCGATCGCCACCATCGTCGACCGGTATCACAACGTGGCGAACCAGTGCGATGCGGTGGTGATCGTCGGCAGCGACTACACCGACGTGGCGACCCCCGCCGAGCTTTCGGTCAACGCGCGCATAGCCGTCAACCTAAGCGCGGCGGTGCTGCTGACGGTCCGGGCCAAGGGCCGCACGCCCACCGAGGTGGCCGGCGTCGTCGAGCTCTGCCTGGCCGAGCTCTCCGCTCAGCGCGCCCACACCGCCGCGGTGGTGGCCAACCGGTGCGAACCCAGCGAGATCGACGCCGTCCGCGAGGCACTGCGGAAATTCACCCCACGCAGCTATGTGCTGCCCGAAGATCCGCTGCTGAGCGCTCCGACGGTAGCCGAGCTGGTGCCGGCCGTCGGCGGGACCCTGATCCGCGGCGACGAACAGCTGACCCACCGGGAGGTCATGGGCTTGATGGTCGCCGGGATGACCGCCGACCACGTGCTGGAACGGTTGCGCGAGGGAATGGCCGTGATCACCCCCGGTGATCGTTCCGACGTGGTGCTGGCTGTGTCGAGTGCCCATGCGGCCGAGGGGTTTCCGTCGTTGTCGTGTCTCGTGCTCAACGGCGGGCTGGAGTTGCATCCCTCGATCGCGAAGCTGGTGGCCGGGCTGCACCTGAGGTTGCCGATCATCACCACCCCCTTGGGTACTTTCGACACGGCCAGCGCGGCCGCCGCAGCGCGGGGTCGGGTTACCGCGTCGTCGCATCGCAAGATCGACACCGCGCTGGAATTGATGGACCGTCACGTCGATCTCGACGACCTGCTGGCGCAGCTCACCATCCCCATCCCCACCGTCACCACGCCGCAGATGTTCACCCATCTGCTGCAGGAACGCGCCCGCTCGGACCGCAAACGCATCGTCTTGCCCGAAGGCGAAGACGACCGCATCCTCAAGTCCGCCGGGCGGCTGCTGCAACGCGGTGTCGCCGACTTGACCATTCTGGGCGACGAGGCCCAAGTCCGCTCCCGTGCAGCCGAACTCGGCGTGAAGCTGGACGACGCAACGGTGATCAATCCGCGCACCAGCGACCTGCGCGACCAATTCGCCGAGCAATACGCCGAGTCGCGCAAGGCCAAGGGTGTCACGCTCGACCAGGCTCGCGACATCATGAATGACGCCACCTATTTCGGCACCATGCTGGTGTACAGCGGCATGGCCGACGGGATGGTGTCCGGGGCGGCCCACACCACCGCACACACTGTTCGGCCAGCCTTGCAGATCATCAGAACCGTGCCGGATGTCTCGACCGTGTCCAGCATCTTCCTCATGTGTCTGCCCGACCGGGTGCTGGCCTTCGGCGACTGCGCGATCATCCCGAATCCCACGCCCGAACAACTCGCCGACATCGCCATCAGTTCGGCGCGCACCGCCGCGCAGTTCGGCATCGAACCCCGGGTGGCCATGCTGTCGTATTCCACCGGCGACTCCGGCTCGGGTGCCGACGTCGACAAAGTACGAACGGCAACGGAATTGGTGCGGGCCCGGGATTCCGAGCTGCTGGTCGAGGGACCGATACAGTACGACGCCGCGGTGGATCCGTCGGTGGCGGCCACCAAGCTGCGCGATTCGCCGGTGGCCGGCCGGGCCACGGTGCTGATCTTTCCGGACCTCAACACCGGCAACAACACCTACAAGGCAGTGCAGAGATCGGCGGGCGCGGTGGCGATCGGGCCGGTGCTGCAGGGTTTGCGTAAACCGGTGAACGACCTGTCCCGAGGGGCGCTGGTCGAAGACATTGTCAATACCGTTGCCATCACGGCGATTCAGGCGCAGGGTGTCCCCCATGAGTAGCCGCACGGTGTTGGTGATCAATTCCGGCTCGTCGTCCCTGAAGTTCAAACTCGTCGACCCCGATTCCGGCAAGTCCCGCGCGAGTGGCAACGTCGAGAACATCGGGGAACCGTCGTCGTCGGTGCCCGACCACGACGCGGCGCTACGGCGCGCGTTCGACATGCTGGCCGAGGAAGGAATCGACCTGCGCCATTGCGGCCTGGTCGCGGTCGGTCATCGAGTTGTGCACGGCGGCAAGGACTTTTACCGACCCACGCCGCTCGACGATGCGGTGGTGAGCAAGCTCGAGCAACTTTCGCCACTGGCACCGTTACACAACCCGCCCGCGCTGGCAGGCATCGAGGAGGCGCGCAAGTTGCTGCCCGATGTCGCCCACATCGCGGTGTTCGACACCGCCTTCTTCCATAACTTGCCCGCCGCCGCGGCGACGTACGCGATCGACCGGGAGTTGGCCGAGCGGTGGCACATCCGGCGGTACGGGTTTCATGGCACATCGCACTGCTACGTCAGCGAGCAGGCCGCCGCCTTCCTGGGCCGGCCGTTGGACGGCGTGAATCAGATTGTGCTGCATCTGGGTAACGGCGCATCGGCCTCCGCGATCCGCGGCGGCCGGGCTGTCGATACGTCGATGGGCCTGACGCCGCTGGAGGGGCTGGTCATGGGTACCCGCAGCGGTGACATCGACCCCGGTATCTACAGCTACCTGTGGCGCACCACGAAGATGGACGTGGACGAGATCGAGGCGTTGCTCAACAAGCGGTCCGGGATGCTGGGCCTGGCCGGCGAACGGGACTTCCGCAAGCTGCGGTCGATGATCGAATCGGGCGACGGCGCAGCGCGATTGGCCTACGACGTGTTCATCCACCGGTTGCGCAAGTACATCGGCGCCTACCTTGCGGTACTGGGCCACACCGACGTGGTGACCTTCACCGGCGGCATCGGCGAACACGACGCGGCGGTGCGGCGGGACGCCCTTGCCGGCCTGGAAGAACTCGGAATCGAACTTGACGACGAGCGGAACTGCGGACCCGCGCGGGACGCCCGGCGGGTCTCGGCGGAAGGCTCAAAAATCAGTGTGTTGGTGATCCCGACCAACGAAGAGTTGGCCATCGCCCGCGACTGCGTAAGCGTCTTATAGCATTCCGAGGTCAGTGAGGCTGGGCTCTTCGCCGTAGTCGGCGTGGGCGCGGCCCGCCCCGGCCGCATCGCCCCGCTGGGCATGAACGCGTTGCCGTCGCCTGCGTTCCGTCTTTGGCCGGGATTGCGGACTGCTGTGCAATGTCTGGGTTTACGTCTCCGCTAACGCCATCACCTGCCTCTCATCGAGATGTGAGTAAAGGTCGTCACGCGAGGCCGGAGGGCTCCGCTGAACCGGTCGCACCCGGTGTGCAGGCTCACGCCACGGACAGGCCGGTGCCGCCCACGGCCGACCAGCCGACCGGGGCGTCATGAGGTCGCACCCGGTCGCCGGCGGCGCTGGCGGCAGTGGTGCGGGAGCCAGTGCCTCGAGGACGGCTTCGACCTCGGCGATCAGCGCGGCAGCATCGGGAATCAGAGGCAGAACGGCCGCTTCGGGAATGCTGATCGCGTCGCTGGCCGGCAATACCGTACATCGCGCAGTAGTCATCGGACACTCCCGCCATTGCACGCCAGCCGGTCAGGCGGCGATCGCCTTGTGCTCTTCGCCGTGGTCGCCGCCGCGCGTGATCTCGATCTTGCGTGCCTGGGCTTCCTCCGACACCGGGATGTGTAGTCGCAGCACTCCGTCTTCGTATGACGCCCTGATCTTTTCGGTGTCAAGGCTGTCACCCAGCACCAGCTGCCGGTGGAACACGCCCCGTGGGCGTTCTTGGGCCAGCATCTCCCGGTCCGCATCGACCTGGGGTCGCTCCGCGCGCAGTGTGACCACATTGCGCTCGATCTCCAGGTCTAGCGAATCTGCGTTAACCCCGGGCAGATCGAACTCGATGACGACCTCCGTACCATCGCGCCAGGCATCCATCGGCATAGCCGCCGGACGGGCCGCGGTTCCCAACACCTGCTGCGCGAAGCGGTCGAGGTCACGGAACGGATCTGTACGCATCAGCATCGTCGCCACCTCCAGTCCAGTGTTGAATTGGCAGGTAAATCTATGTCCTAGGACATACATTTGTTATATCAATCAAGCCCACAACACTGCAAGGCGCGACACCCCGATTTGAGCTAATCATGTTCCGTGGGAACAGGATTGACGGCAGGTCCGGGCAACCCACAACTGCACTAGAACGTGCTGACGGGGCGCACCTTGTTGGCCATGTCCACCAGGGTGTAGCGGTGCCGCTGGGTGGGCGCGATCCGGGCCAGGCTGCGTAGCGACGCCTCCACGCCCAGGCGCAGCCCGTGATCGGTGAACGGGAAGCCGAGGATGTGATTGGTGCTTGCCTCGTTGTCCTGCAACCAGTCCATCGCGCTGCCCAACACCAGGGCGCGGATCTGCAGGACTCGGGGTTCGGTGGGTGGCAGCGCCTCGACCCGGCGCGCGGCGTCGCGAATCTGCTCCTCGGTGACCTCGCTGGTCGAGCGGCCCGACAGCAGGGTCACCGCGCTGGTGAGGCGGGCCGTCGTGAAGTGCCGCGAAGTGGGCGGAACTTCGTCGAGAACTTCCACCGCTCCGACTCGATCCCCTTTGGCCGCAAGGGATCTGGCCAACCCAAAGGCCGCCGAGATGACGCCGTCATTGGTCTTCCAGACGGTCCGGTAGAAATCGTTCTCGTCAGGCCGCCCGGCCAATTCCGCGGTCGCGGCCAACGCCAGTTTGGGCGCCAACTCGCCCGGGAAGGTGTCCAACACCTCGATGAAATGCTTTGTGGCAGAGTCATAGTCGCCGGTCAACAGTTCGGCGACCGCCCGGTACCAGACCAGCCGCCAGCGCCAGCCCACTCGCTCGGCCAGGTCGTCGAGCTTGCGCGTGGCCTTGGCGACGTCACCCAGGTCCAGCAGGGCCCGCACTTCCATCAGCGGCAACTCGACCGACTCCGACACGTCCAAGCCCTCCGCTTCCAGCGAACCGTGGCGGGCCGCCCGCAGCGAGTCCAACGTCTGCACCGGCTGCGACAGCAGCGTGGCCTGCAGAACGGAAGCCGCGACGTCATTCGGATCGATCAGCGGCACCGAGAGCGCGGTGACGATCTCCTTCGCAGTCAACTTCTCCGAATGCACCTGACCGTCCAGATAGACGTCGGTGTGTGCCAACGACAGTTCGACGCCAAACGTCGCGCGACTGGGGCTGAAAATCGTCGACAGGCCGGGCCTGGGCGTCCCCGTGTCCAGGGCGACCACCTCACGCAGCACCCCCATCAGCTGCGCGGACATCTCCTCGGTGGTGGCGAATCGGCGCCGCGGGTCCGGGTCGATGGCACGGCGCAGCAGGCGGCCGAACGAGTCGTACTTCTTCAGCACCGGATCGTCTTCGGGGAGACCGTCGACGTAGCGGCCGTTGCGGGTGCGCAGGTTCAGGGTCAGCGCAGCCAGCGTGCGTCCCACGGTGTAGATGTCGGTGGCCACCGTCGGGCCGGTCCGCACGATCTCGGGCGCTTGAAAACCCGGGGTGCCGTAGAGATATCCGAACGAGTTGATCCGCGACACCGCACCCAGGTCGATCAGCTTGAGCTGCTCCTCGGTGAGCATGATGTTTTCCGGCTTCAGATCGTTGTAGACCAAGCCGAGGCCGTGCAGGTAGCCGAGCGCGGGCAGGATTTCCAGGATGTAGGCGATCGCCTCGGAAACCGGCAGCTTTCCGCCCTTTTTCGCGCTGTGTTTGAGCGAATGCCCGCCCACGTACTCCATGACGATGTAGCCGACGGGATCCCCGTGCCGGTCGGTGTGCTCGACGAAGTTGAAGATCTGCACGATCGACGGGTGTACGACCTCGGCCAGGAATTGGCGTTCGGCCATGGCGATCGCCTGGGCTTCGGCGTCGCCGGAGTGGACCAGGCCTTTGAGCACCACCGGGCGGTCGTTGACGTTGCGGTCCAGGGCCAGGTAAATCCAGCCCAGCCCCCCATGGGCGATGCAGCCCTTCACCTCGTACTGGCCGGCGATGACATCACCGGGGCTCAGTTGCGGCAGGAATGAATACGGACTGCCGCAGTATGGGCACCAGCCTTCCGAGCTCCCCTCGCCTTCCGCGCCGGACCGCCCGACCGGCCGTCCGCAGTTCCAGCAAAACCGCTTCGATTCCGGCACCACCGGGTTGGTCATCAGGGCTTCGAGCGGATCGATGTCGGGAACCCGCGGAATCTCCACCAGCCCGCCGGCAAGCCGCCGGACCTGTTGCAGCCGGGTGGTCACCATCCGGTCGTTGGGCTCGGCGTCCAACGTGCTGCCCAGGTAGATCAGGTCGTCGTCATCGTCGTCGTCGAAATCGGGGCGGAACAGGGCCTGGGTGGCCTGCGGTCGTTGCGACGCCCCGGTGGTGTGCATGTCCGCCGGATCCACCGGTTGGGTACCGGGCATCGAGTCTTCGTGATCGACGTGCTCGACGTGCTCGACGTGCTCTGCCGATTCCGATTCTGGTTTGCCCATCAGTCCACGTACCTCGGTTGGGGCGGTATGGGCGCCGGCCCGAGAACGGTCAACCACTTGCGGTACAACGTGTTCCAGGTGCCGTCACCGCGAATGCGTTCGAGCGTGCCGTTGACGAACCGGACGAGGCCGGTGTTGTCCAGGTTGATTCCGATGCCGTAGGGCTGGTTGGCCATGTTCGGTCCGACAATGTGCAGATACGGGTCTTCTTCGACCAGGCCGGCCAGGATCGTGTCGTCGGTGCTGACGGCGTCGATCTGCCGCTGTTGCATGGCGACCAGGCAGTCGGCCCAGTTCACCACCGAAACGATGATGGGTGGTGGCGCGATCTCGCGGACGCGGCGCAGCGACGTGGTGCCCCGGGCCACGCATACCCGCTTGCCCGACAGATCGCTGACCTTCGCGATCGGCGAGTCCCGCGGGGCCAGGATGCGTTGGTTGGCGTCGAGGTAGACGGTGGAGAAGTTGATCAGCTTGCGCCGCTCGCAGGTGATGGTCATGGTCTTGACGACCACGTCGACCTGCGACTTCTGCAGCGCGGTTATCCGCTCGTCGGCCGACAGGATGCGGTACTCGACATGCGATGGGCCGCCGAAGATGTCGCGGGCGATCTCGCCGGCGATGTCGACGTCGAAGCCGGTGATTTCGCCGGTGATCGGGTCGCGGAAGCTGAACAGGTTGCTGCCGATGTCGAGCCCCACGATCAGCCGACCCCTGGCGCGGATATTGGCCACCGCGGCGTCGGCGTCGGCCTTGTTGGGGAAGGGGCGCAGGCTCGCGGTGGGATTGCAGTCCTGGGCGGTGTTGTCCGGCGGCAGCGGGGGTTGCAGCGGCATCTCCTGCATTCCGACCGGGGTGGGCTGCGCCAGCGTCGGCGTCGCCTCCACGGTCAGCGGCTCCGGTTGCCCGCAACCGGCCAGCAGAAACGCGGCCAACGCCAGGCCCGCTGCCCGGCGCGGGATAGGCACGCGCCTCATCACCGGTACTCTTTCAGCCTCGGCCACAGCCCCAGGGCCACCGCGATCGCGGCGCCCAGGCTGAGCACCACCCCGCCCACCTGCGCGCCGGCCAGGCCGCGACGCGCGTTGAGAACGTCATTGCGCAGCCGGTTACGGCTTTGCTCCATTGCCTTGGTCAGCGCCTCGTCCAGCTTGTCGAACGCCGGAGTGGAGTCGTCCTCACCCTTGCCCAGCGCGACCTGGGTGGCGGCCCGGTAATTCCCGACGGAGATGTAGGCGTTGATCCGGTCGTTGGCCTGCTGCCAGCGGACCAATAGCTGGTCGGCGCCCTGCAGATCGGGTTTGTCGACCGCGTCGTGGCGCGCCATGTATTCCTGGAGCTCTCGGTGCATCGTGTCGATACGTTGATAAAACGCCTGCTTGCGAACCTCTTCGTCGCCGCGGCGGATCAACGACAGCGTCTCGTCGGCTCGTGCTTGCTGGGCCGTGATGGCCAGGTTGGTGACGGTCTTCAGAGACTCGGCGGCAGTGTCTTTCGCGCTCCGACTCGCCGTCGTGGAGATAGTCAACGCGGTTCCGACCCACACCACCATGACGAGAATACCGAGCCCGCCCACCACCAGGCCCGGGTTTATTCGTCGGCGGGTGCGCCTGGCCAGCCAGCGGTGCGCGAATGCTCCGAAGGCAATGGTGGTCGCGACGACGAGGATCACCGGCGCTGGGACCTGCGTCGATGCGGTGGTTTCGGTGTCCACCCGGTTCGACGTCGCCTGGTACAGCTGCTGAGCGTCGGGCAGGATTGTCGATTGCATCAGCCCGGAGGCCTCCGACAGGTAGGACGAGCCCACCGGATTACCCGCGCGGTTGTTGGTGCGGGCGATCTCGACCAGCCCGGTGTAGACCGCCAGTTCGGCGTTGAGCCTGCCCAGCAACTGCACGCACGGGATCGGAGGCTTCCCTCCGCACTGCAGTTCGTCGGTGAGTCCGCTGGACGCCCGGGTGACGGCGACCGCGGCCTCGGTGATGGCCTGCTCGTAACGGATGCGAACGGCGCGTGGTTCGGCCTGCGCGATGAATGCGGTAGCGGCGGCGGCGTCGGCGACCGACAGCGTCGTGTAGAGATGCCCGGCCGCGAACGACAACGGTTCGGTGTGGTTCAAGACGGTCGTCAGCACCTGTTGGCGGTGGTTGATCGTCGTCGACGTGGCGAAGGCGCTGGTCACACCGAGCGTCGCCAAAACGATCCCGATGGTCAGGATGCGGCCGGGGGTTGTGGAGATGAACCACCAACGCGGATGCGCCGGTTCGGCGGGCGAGCGCGATCCCTGCGGTTCGGTCGACGGATGCGCCAGCTCAACCGTCACGACTGTTCGGACCTCATCTCTCCGGCGATCTTACCGGCCTTCATAAGCAAATTCTAAGAGAAGCTTTCCGCAGATGGGGGTAGGTGGAGCCGATTGCCCGCAAACTATCTACCGGGCCATGCCTATCCTGAGTGCGTGCAGGGCGACGGCGACGGATGGGTCATATCCGACCGTGGTGTCCACTATTGGGGCAAGTTCGGCGCCGCAGGCCTGTTACTCCGGGCACCGCGCGCCGACGGCACCCCGGCGGTGCTGCTGCAACACCGGGCGATTTGGAGCCACCAGGGCGGGACCTGGGGGCTGCCGGGCGGCGCCCGCGACAGCCACGAGACGCCGGAACAGACCGCCGTGCGTGAGGCCCGAGAAGAGGCGGGTCTGCTCGCCGAGCAGCTCACCGTGCGCGGGACCCTGGTGACCGCCGCCGCAAGTGGCACTGGTTGGACCTACACCACCGTGGTGGCCGACGCCAACGAGATGCTGGATACCTTGCCCAACCGGGAAAGCGCCGAGCTGCGCTGGGTGGCGGAGGACGAGGTGGACGACCTGCCGCTGCATCCCGGGTTCGCCGCCAGTTGGCAACGGCTGCGCACGTCGCGGGCCACCGTGCCGCTCGACCATGGCGACGAGCGCCGCCAGCTGCTGCCGCGCACCTTGCAGGTCGAAGAGGGTGTTTTCGTCTGGTGCATGCCGGGCGATGCCGATCAGGCTCCGTCGAAGTTGAGCCTTCTGATCAGCTCGCTGCTGTAAGCGCCGCCTTCAGTTGCGCGGCGGCCGCACGGGGGTCGTCGGCGGCCGTGATCGCCCGGACCACCACGATCCGCCGGGCCCCGGCGTCGAGCACCTGCGGCAACCGCTGCGCGTCGATGCCGCCGATGGCGAACCAAGGCTTGTCACCGCCGAGCCCTGCGACGGTCCGGACCAGGTCGAGCCCGGGTGCGGGGCGGCCGGGCTTGGTCGGGGTGGGCCAGCAGGGGCCGACGCAGAAATAGTCGCAGTCGTCGGCCTGGGCCGCTGCCGCCTGGACCTCGTCGTGGGTGGAGACGCCGATGACGACGTCGGGTCCCACGATCTCGCGCGCCGTGGCCGGAGGCAAGTCGCCTTGGCCCAGGTGCAGGACGTCCGCACCGGCCGCTCGGGCGATATCGGCGCGGTCGTTGACCGCGAACAGCGCGCCGTGCCGGTGGGCGGTGTCGGCGAGGATTTCGCAGGCGGCCAGCTCGTCCCGCGCCTCCAGCGGCCCGAACCGCTGCTCGCCGGCCGAGCCCTTGTCGCGCAGCTGAATGATGTCGACACCGCCGGCCAAGGCCGCGTCGGCGAACTCGGCCAGGTCGCCGCGCTCACGGCGTGCATCGGTGCACAGGTAAAGCTTGGCGGCGGCCAGCCGGGCATCGTGACGAACTACTGCGTGCACATCGCGACGTTAGCGCGCTAGCGTGGACGCTGAAAAACACACGGGAGTCCCGGGTACCAGCGGGGCTGAGAGTGGGCACTGCCAGAACGTGGACCTGCCCTGACCGTCACACCTGATCCGGGTCATGCCGGCGAAGGGAGGAGGAAATGACCGGCCCAGCGAAACCAGCCAACTCCGCTGGCGGCGCGGTGGGATCCCTGTCCGTAATCGGTGGCGGCGTCATCGGTCTGTCTATCGCGCGCCGGGCGGCCCAAGCCGGATGGTCGGTGCGGGTGCATCGCACCGGCGAACGCGGCGCGTCCTGGGTGGCCGGCGGAATGCTGGCTCCGCACAGTGAAGGCTGGCCGGGCGAGGAACTGTTGTTACAGCTCGGTCTGGAGTCGTTACGTCTGTGGCGCGAGGGCGGGTACCTGGACGGCCTGCCGCCGCACGTGGTCACCGCCCGCGAGTCGCTGGTCGTGGCCGTCGACCAAGCCGACGTCGCCGACCTGCGCACCGTTGCCGACTGGCTGTCTGCGCAGGGGCATCCGGTGTCCTGGGAGTCCGCCGTCCGCGACGTCGAACCTCAGTTGGCGCAAGGAATCCGACACGGCTTCCGGGCACCCACCGAACTGGCCGTGGACAACCGGGCCCTGGTCGACGCGCTCACCCGAGAGTGCGAACGCCTCGGTGTGCTGTGGGCCGCGCCGGTGAGCGAGTTGGCGGAGGCCTTTGCGGGGGCCGAGGGCGCTACCGTGGTGATCGCCAACGGAATCGACGCCCCGGCGCTGTGGCCCGACCTGCCGGTACGCCCGGTGAAGGGTGAGGTGCTCCGCCTGCGCTGGCGGAAGGGATGTATGCCGTTGTTGCAGAGAGTGATTCGAGCCCGGGTGCATGGCCGGCAGGTGTACGTGGTGCCGCGGAGGGACGGCGTCGTCGTCGGCGCCACCCAGTACGAGCACGGCCGCGACATCGCGCCCGTCGTGTCCGGGGTGCGTGACCTGCTCGACGATGCGTGCGCGGTGGTGCCGGCGCTCGGAGAATACGAATTGGCCGAGTGTGCCGCGGGATTGCGCCCGATGACCCCCGACAACCTGCCCCTGGTACACCGCCTGGACGAGCGGACCCTCGTGGCCGCGGGCCACGGTCGGTCGGGTTTCCTGCTGGCACCATGGACGGCCGAACAGATCATGTCCGAACTTGTTCCGGTGGGAGCCAACCCATGAAGGTGCTAGTCAACGAACAGCAGGTCGAGGTCGACGAACAGACCACCGTGGCCGCGCTGCTGGATTCGCTGGGATTCCCGGACCGCGGCATCGCGGTGGCCGTGGACTCGACGGTGCTGCCGCGATCCCATTGGACGACAAAGCTTTCCGATGGAGCGCGACTCGAAGTGGTGACGGCGGTGCAGGGTGGATGACGCGAAACTGACGATCGGCGACCGCAGCTTCGCCTCGCGGCTCATCATGGGTACCGGGGGAGCGGCGAACCTGGCGGTGCTGGAACAGGCCTTGATCGCATCGGGCACCGAACTGACGACCGTCGCAATGCGCCGAGTCGACGCCGAGGGTGGAACCGGACTGCTGGACCTGCTCAACCGGCTCGGCATCACACCGCTGCCCAACACCGCCGGCTGTCGCGGCGCCGCCGAGGCGGTGCTGACTGCGCAACTGGCCCGCGAGGCGCTCAACACCAACTGGGTCAAGCTCGAGGTCATTGCCGACGAACGCACTCTGCTGCCCGACGCGGTCGAATTGGTCAGGGCTGCCGAGCAATTGGTGGACGACGGGTTTGTGGTTCTGCCCTACACCAATGACGACCCGGCGTTGGCGCGCCGACTTGAGGACACCGGGTGTGCCGCGGTGATGCCGCTCGGCTCGCCGATTGGCACCGGACTCGGCATCACCAATCCGCACAACATCGAGATGATCGTCTCGCGGGCGGGTGTGCCGGTGATTCTCGACGCTGGCATCGGGACCGCAAGCGATGCCGCGCTCGCTATGGAATTGGGTTGTGACGCTGTGCTATTGGCCACCGCCGTCACCCGCGCGGCCGACCCGCCAACGATGGCGGCCGCGATGGCCGCAGCAGTGAACGCCGGGTATCTGGCCCGCCGGGCCGGGCGGATCCCGAAGCGCTTCTGGGCTCAAGCTTCCAGTCCGCCCCGATGAAACGATATGTCGCGCTGGGCAGTTCCATGGCAGCCGGGCCCGGAATCCGGCCGCGGGCGACGGGTGCGCCCTGGCCGGCGGGACGTTCAGCGCGCAATTACCCGCACCTGCTCGCTGCGCGGCTGAACTTCGAACTCGTCGACGTCACCTATTCCGGTGCGACAACCGCGCACATCCTCTCCGATCGTCAGCACGGTGCCCCACCGCAAATCGAGGCGCTGGATGGCTCGGAGAGCCTGGTTACGGTCACCATCGGCGGGAACGACGTGGGCTACGTACCGCTGCTCACGGCGGCGTCCCTACCGAACTTCACGCGGCACCTGCCGCTGCTCGGTGCGCGCATCGGTGAACTGCTGGACCGCGCGGCGCGAGACGCGGCGCTGGCGCAGGCCTCCGACGCGCTGTGCGAGGTGGGTGCCGCGGTGCGCCGACGTGCCCCGCAAGCGCGGGTGCTCTTCGTTGACTATCTGACGATTCTGCCGCCTACCGGGGAGTCGGCCGCACCGCTCTCAAACGCAGACGCGGACCTGGGGCGCCACGTCGCGTCCACGCTGGAACGACTTACCGCCGAGGCCGCATCGTCGACGGGTTGTGAGTCGGTCGGCGCCGCGGCGGCCAGCCGCGACCATCACGCGTGGTCGGCGGAGCCGTGGACGACCAAACCCGGTGTGCCGCTACCGGGTCGGGCCGCGCCCCTGCACCCTAACGCCGCCGGCATGCGCGCCGTCGCGGAACTCGTTGCGGCGCAACTGTAATGGTTGTAACGGTCAGCCGTTGGTGCGCCACCACTGGTAGAGGGCCTGCACGTC
Source organism: Mycobacterium intermedium (assembly GCF_002086275.1). Lineage (GTDB taxonomy): Bacteria > Actinomycetota > Actinomycetes > Mycobacteriales > Mycobacteriaceae > Mycobacterium > Mycobacterium intermedium. The sequence continues at coordinate 32,868 of NZ_MVHT01000070.1, forward strand.
GGTGTTGTGCCCCTTGACGTAGCTCAACACGTTCTTGGCGTCCGTGGTCCAGATGATCTCTGCCGCTCCCTGATAGGTCCCGCAGGCGACCTGTCCGGCAGGACTCTGAGCGTTGCCCTGGCGCCAGGTTGTCGGCGACTTCCCGCTGTCCCCGCAGGCAGTGGTTTCGACGTCCTTGATGCTGTTGTGGAACGAAGCGGACAGGTCACCAGGGTTGTTGTAGAGCAGGTAGGTGGCTTTGACCGGTCCATTCGGGTCCGGGCTCTCCTGGCAGGAGATTGCCGCCAGCGTGCCGGCGGGGGCGGGGTCTTCGACGATGCAGTTGCTCAGCGAGTAGCCCTTCGACAGTGAGGAGGCCAGGGTGTCGACATTGGGGTCGTCAGCGTTCGCCGTAGCCGTACCAAGGCATGCAAAACCGCCGATGACCGCTGCGGCGGAAGCGGCCCGCAGCGTGTTGGTGAGGTGAGACATCCGGAACTCCTTACGTCGTCGCACCGACGGTGCGACTGCTCTGACATTCAGGAGTCTATTTGTGTGGCTTATTGGATAGTAGGGCGGATCGCTCCGGCCCGGTCCGACCTCGACCGTGGCGAAAATCCAAATTCCAGAACGCCCAGGGAAATTCAGGCGGCCGACAATACGGCGATTTTAAGTGGTGCCAGAGCGAATCGGGTCCGGTATGGTAAGCACCGCTTCACCCCAGCTAACTTCTCTTGATCTGGAGAATTCATGACTCAGCCACCACCCCCGGGATACCCGCCGCAGCAGCCGCCCGCCGGGCAACCGCCAAACAACAATCTGGTGATCGCGATTATCGGGCTGCTGTTCTGCTTGCTTCCCGGGGTCTACGCTGTCGTCAAAGCCAGCCAGGTCAGCGGGTTGTGGGCGCAGGGTCAGTATGCCGAGGCACAGGCGTCCGCCGATGCTGCGAAGAAGTGGGGGATCATAGCGATCGTTGCCGGCGTTGTTGGCGGTGTCCTTTGGGTCATCCTGTCGATCGTCGGCGGCTTGGCCGCAAGTCCGGACACTGCGGCCATGATTGCCTCCACGTTGTTCTAGGTCCGCAACACTCATGGTGACCCGCCAGAGAGCGGCGCCAGTGAGGTTGGGTGCGCCACTGCTGGTGGCCGGCACCGCGATCTTGGTGTGCGCCGCTATCTGGGCGGGTGATCCGACCACCCCGAACGGCGTACTGCCGCCCTGCCCCACCAAGGCGTTGCTGGGAATCGACTGCCCAGGATGCGGCAGCATGCGAATGCTGTACAGCTTGATGCACGGCAATGTGTGGGCGGCTGTCCGGTTCAACGCGTTGGGCCTGGTCGCGGTGGTGCTGTTGGTATGGGCGTATCTGGCTTGGACCTACGGCCGCGTGGTGGGTCGTCGGATCACAAGTTGGCAGCATTCGCGTTGGGGTGCCATGGTGGCCCTGGTGCTGTGGGTGGCCTGGCTGGTGCTGCGCAACCTGCCTTTTGCGCCGTTCACCGCCCTGTTTGTCTGATTCGGATCGCCGTGATGCCGAGATCCGCATCCACTTGTGCAGCTACGGCTTTTCGCAACATCACGCGCTGCGGTCTAATCTGAGCCCGATGGGGAACAAACCGAACACGATGCGGGCGGCGTTGGCGGTCGCCGCCGTCGCCGTATTCCTGGCCTCTTTGGTAATAGGCTGCGACAGTTGGTCTAAGAAGTCGACGCCCAGCACCATCACAAATCCCGTCGCGACCCCTGGTGCGTCGGAATTCGCCAACGCTTTGCGCAACAAGGTCCATACCGACGCGATGATGGCGCACTTGCAGAAGTTGCAGGACATCGCCAATGCCAACAACGGGACCCGCGCGGTGGGCACCCCGGGATATGAGCAAAGCGTCGACTATGTGGTTGACGTGTTGCGCAAGAACGGATTCGACGTACAGACACCGGAGTTTTCGGCGAGCGTGTTCGAGGCCGAGAAGGGTTCGGTGGCGATCGGCGACTTCAAGTCAGAAGCGCGGGCGCTCGAATACAGCCTGCCGACGCCGGAACAAGGGGTGACCGGGCCGCTGGTTCTGGCGCCCGTCGAGGAAAGCCCGGGCTGCACGCCGTCGGACTATGACAACCTGCCCGTGAAGGGCGCGGTGGTGTTGGTGGACCGCGGCGAATGCCAATTCGCGCAGAAGGAAGACGCCGCGGCCCAGCGCGGAGCCGCCGCGCTGATCATCGCCGACAACGTCGACGAGCAGTCCATGGGCGGCACGCTGGGGGCGAACACGGAGGTCAAGATCCCCGTCGTCAGTGTCACCAAGTCCGTCGCGGTCCAGTTGCGCGGCAAGACCGGACCGATAACGGTCAAGCTCAAGGCGCAGACGAAAAACTTCAAGGCTCGCAACGTCATTGCGCAGACCAAGACCGGGTCGCCGACCGACGTGGTGATGGCCGGTGCGCACCTGGACAGCGTGCCGGAGGGGCCGGGCATCAACGACAACGGCTCCGGGGTGGCCGCAGTGCTGGAAACCGCTGTGCAACTGGGCAGTTCGCCGAACGTTCGCAATGCGGTGCGGTTCGGCTTCTGGGGGGCCGAGGAACTCGGGCTGATCGGGTCCCGCAACTATGTCGAGTCGTTAGATCTCGACGCGCTCAAGAGCATCGCCCTCTACTTGAACTTCGACATGCTGGGATCGCCCAATCCGGGTTATTTCACCTATGACGGCGACCAGTCGCTGCCGCTGGACGCTCGTGGTCAGCCGGTGGTGCCGGAGGGATCCGCGGGCATTGAGCGCACCTTGGCGGCCTATCTGCGGTCCGCCGGCAAGACTCCGCGCGACACATCTTTCGACGGCCGCTCCGACTATGACGGGTTTACCTTGGCGGGTATTCCGTCGGGCGGGCTGTTCTCGGGCGCCGAGGTCAAGAAGACCGAGGAGGAGGCCAAGCTGTGGGGCGGGACCGCCGATGAGCCGTTCGACCCCAACTATCACCAGAAGGGTGACACCGTCGAGCACATCGACCAAACCTCGTTGGGGATACAAGGCGGCGGGGTCGCCTACGCCGTAGGCCTATACGCGCAGGATCTGACGGGCCGCAACGGAGTACCGGTCATGGAGGATCGCACGCGCCACGTGCTCACCAAGTCGTGATGCGCGCCTGGGGGCGTTAAAGGTGGGTTGGGCCGATTGGGCCGTCGAGTGTGGGGCTTATTGCCCCGTGAAGGCGAACTCGGGTGCACAGGCCACACACTCGGGGTGGGAGGCAGGCGGCGTTGGGCCGTGTGGGCCGTCGAGTGTGGGGCTTATTGCCCCGTGAACGCGAACTCGGGTGCACAGGCCACACACTCGAGGGGGGAGGCACGCGGGGTTGGGCCGTTTGGGCCGTCGAGTGTGGGGCTTATTGCCCCGTGAAGGCTGCGGTTTCAAGCCATCGATGCAACACCTCTTTGAGTGAGGAGTGTTGTGATGCCCCATCGTGCGATTCAGCCTTCG